>CAVSFJ010000024.1:0-33362 GCA_963727165.1 uncultured Alphaproteobacteria bacterium | reverse complement strand
TTTCCATCCGCGGCGCCCGCGAGCACAATCTCAAGAACGTCAGCATCGAGCTGCCGCGCGAAAAGCTCGTGGTGATCACCGGGCTGTCGGGCTCCGGCAAGTCCTCGCTCGCCTTCGACACGATCTATGCCGAGGGCCAGCGGCGCTATGTGGAGATCGTTGTCGGCTTACGCCAGGCAGTTCCTGGACATGATGCAGAAGCCGGACGTCGATCATATCGACGGACTCTCGCCGGCTATTTCCATCGAGCAGAAAACGACTTCGAAGAACCCGCGCTCGACTGTCGGCACGGTCACCGAGATCTACGACTACATGCGGCTCCTGTGGGCGCGGGTCGGCATCCCCTACTCGCCCGCGACCGGACTTCCCATTGAAAGTCAAACGGTTAGCCAGATGGTGGACCGCATCGCTGGCGCTGCCCGAAGGCACGCGGCTCTATCTGCTCGCCCCGATCGCACGCGGGCGCAAAGGCGAATACCGTAAGGAGTTGGCGGAGCTGCAGAAAAAGGGCTTCCAGCGGGTCAAGATCGACAACGCCTTCTACGAGATCGCCGAGGCCCCTGCCCTCGACAAGAAGCTGAAACACGATATCGACGTGGTCGTTGACCGTATCGTGGTGCGCCCCGACATGTCGGCAAGGCTCGCCGACAGTTTGGAAACGGCGCTTCACCTGTCCGACGGCATCGCCATCGCCGAGTTCGCCGATTCCCCGCAAGGCCGACAAGGGCGCGCCCGAGCGCCTGATCTTCTCGGCGAAGTTCGCCTGCCCGGTGTCCGGCTTCACCATCGAGGAGATCGAGCCGCGGCTGTTCTCGTTCAACAACCCGTACGGCGCCTGCCCCGAATGCGACGGGCTCGGCACCGAGCTGTTCTTCGAGCCGGAGCTCGTGGTGCCGAACGAGAACTTGTCGCTGGCGCGCGGGGCCATCGCGCCGTGGACGCGCACCTCCGCGACCTCGCCCTATTACCAGCAGACGCTGGAGGCGCTGGCCAAGCATTACCGCCAGCCCATGACCAAGCCGTGGAAGGACCTGCCGGAGGACTTCCGCGAGATCGTGCTCTACGGCTCCTTGGACGACGTCACCTTCACCTATGACGACGGCGTGCGCCACTACCAGACGGAGAAGCCGTTCGAAGGCGTCATCACCAATATCGAGCGGCGCTGGCGCGAGACGGAATCGACTGGGTGCGCGAGGAGCTGGAGCGCTACCAGTCCGACCAGCCGTGCGAGGCCTGCGCCGGCTATCGCCTGAAGCCCGCAGGCGCTGGCGGTGAAGATCGCCGGCCTCCATATCGGCCAGGTCACCGAGATGTCGATCCGCGAGGCGCAGAGCTGGTTCGACACGCTGCCCGAGAAGCTCACCGCCAAGCAGAACGAGATCGCCGCGCGCATCCTCAAGGAGATCCGCGAGCGGCTGGGCTTCCTCAACGATGTCGGGCTCGAATACCTGACCCTGTCGCGCGCCTCCGGCACGCTCTCGGGCGGCGAGAGCCAGCGCATCCGCCTCGCCTCGCAGATCGGCTCGGGGCTGACCGGCGTGCTCTACGTGCTCGACGAGCCGTCCATCGGCCTGCACCAGCGCGACAACGCGCGGCTGCTCGAGACGCTGAAGGCGCTGCGCGACCTCGGCAACACGGTGATCGTGGTCGAGCACGACGAGGAAGCCATCCTCGCAGCCGACCATGTGGTCGACATGGGCCCCGGCGCCGGCGTCCATGGCGGCCGCGTCGTCGCCGAAGGCACGCCGCACGAGATCATGGCGAACCCGGAGAGCCTCACCGGCCAGTACCTCACCGGCTTCAAGCAGATCCCGCTCCCGAAAGAGCGCCGCAAGGCCAAGAAGGGCCGCAGCATCCGCGTGGTCGGCGCGCAGGAGAACAACCTCAAGGACATCACCGTCGACATTCCGCTCGGCCTGTTCACCTGCGTCACCGGCGTGTCGGGCGGCGGCAAGTCCACCTTCCTCATCGAGACGCTCTACCGCGCCGTCGCGCGCAAGCTGAACAATGCGCGCGAGCTTCCCGGCGCGCACGAGGCGATCGAGGGCCTGGAGCATCTCGACAAGGTCATCGACATCGACCAGAGCCCGATCGGCCGCACGCCGCGCTCCAACCCCGCGACCTATACCGGCGCCTTCACGCCGATCCGCGAATGGTTCGCCGAGCTGCCCGAGGCCAAGACGCGCGGCTACAAGCCCGGGCGCTTCTCGTTCAACGTCAAGGGCGGGCGCTGCGAGGCCTGCCAGGGCGACGGCGTCATCAAGATCGAGATGCACTTCCTGCCCGACGTCTACGTCACCTGCGACGTGTGCAAGGGCAAGCGCTACAACCGCGAGACGCTGGAGATCAAGTTCAAGGGCAAGTCGATCGCCGACGTGCTCGACATGACCGTCGAGGAAGCGGCCGAGTTCTTCAAGGCCGTGCCCGCCGTGCGCGACAAGCTGGAGACGCTGAAGCGCGTGGGCCTCGGCTACATCCATGTGGGCCAGCAGGCGACGACGCTGTCGGGCGGCGAGGCGCAGCGCATCAAGCTGTCCAAGGAGCTGTCGAAGCGCGCCACGGGCCGCACGCTCTATATCCTCGACGAGCCGACCACGGGGCTGCACTTCGCCGACGTGGCGCAAGCTGCTCGAGGTGCTGCACGAGCTGGTGGACCAGGGCAACACCGTGATCGTCATCGAGCACAATCTCGAAGTGATCAAGACCGCGGACTGGATCATCGATCTCGGCCCCGAAGGCGGCGACGAAGGCGGCACGCGTCGTCGCCACCGGCACGCCCGAGGACGTGGCGAAGCAGCCGGCGAGCTATACCGGCCAATACATCAAGCAGCTGCTCGACAAGCGCGGCGGCGCGGCGCGCGAAGGCCAAGCGCCCGGCCCAGACCGAGGCCGCGGAGTAGTTTCCGACCAATATCCCCCTTAAGCAGCTGCCTTAGAAGAGGTTGCGGGATACTTGAACGCTCTATCGCTGTTCACGCCAAGCTCCGGCACGCCTAGCAACTGCCGACGACTACTCTGTTCGCCGATGCGGCCTCTAGCGTTGGCGTAGGCGCCCAGGAATTGAGAGACCAACTGATCGATGCGTTGGTTAAGGTGCCCCAGGGTTCGGCCGTCGTTGCAGAACCAGTAATGCTTCCCAGCCGTCGATCATTCCGCTTACTTGCTTTAGCGTTTCCACGAGTGAGAAATGGTGCTCGATCAAACTCAGCGTCTACGAAGGTCGTGATAGGCGTGAATGCTAGCCTCAAAACGCTTTTCAACCGCCTCCAGTAACCTGCGCTGAGCCTTCCGCCCCGGGCGGATTAGGCCAGGTGAAATGTTGATGCCTAGGAAGTCAAAGCCACTTGTTATCGGGCGTGCATCCTGGGACGACTTTTCGGATGACAGTTCCATTCCAAGCTTCGCGAGAAGGTATCTTGCACGACGAAGGCTCAGATTCACTTCTCTCTCGGATGCCCCCAATATGATGAAGTCATCCACATATCTGAAGCACCTACACTCGCCTTCGTTCATCGCCTGATCAAATGACGCGAGCGCTATGTTGCCCATGAGTGGTGATAGCGAGTTGCCCTGCGCGACCCCGATTTCCTCTATGGGAAATTCCGAAGCTCTGCTTCTCAACTCCGACATGTTGTAGAGTTCAACCTCTATGGCGCCCCTAGGAAGGATGTGAACTCACTGTCAGCGACAGCCGACCCAATGATCTGAGTAACATGCGGCTTTGGAACTCTCGTAAAAAACGAGCGAATATCGGCGCAGGCGAAAAACTCCGCACCATCTTCGACCACTGCGAGCACGGACTGAATCGCGGCAGGTACACCTACTAGCGTCCCATCTTTATGCTTGCGACGACTACAAAGCTGAAGGGGCTATGAAGATAGGAAGCTAAGTCAGGTATGCCGATCAGAATGTTCAACAACGCTCGCTGGACAATTCTCAATTTAACTGGCGCTGACAATGGGACGAAGAAGGCGCCGGATTTTCGTCCTTGCGCGTCGCGCTTAGGAATTGGCACTCCTTTTTGCTGGCTGAAAGCGGAAGGTTCCCAGGCTTAGCTGACGCTGGATGGAGCGCAGCTTATAGCCAGCATTGTAGAAAGCTTTGATCTCGTTTCTGAACGTCATCCGAATGGGATAGACGTGCGTTACTCTGGACGACGCGCCAAGCTGCCTCCAGGTTATCGATCTTGCGAACTTTTCGTAGAAGTTGGGATGCCAAGTCCTAGGGCCCTGTTGGTTCACCCAACCCGTCCGACGCAGGTGCTGTACCCCGCAGAGGTTCCTTTCGGCCCGTTCCGCGCAAGCGAGGTCTCGACCTTGGTCGTCGCCTCAACTTGTCAGGGTGACCGGTCCTCCGGTGGCTACGGCTACGCCGCCCGCCGTGAGACCCAAGAGGGTCAGTCCAATCACGAAGCTTGAACATTTGCTACGAGACCCGTAATTGGGCCGTGCCGGCTTGGCACGTTTTTGCATGTTGCGCCTCTCATCGCCGCCCTCCGTCCAAGCTATGCTTTTTCGGTCCTTCGGCAAGCGCGATGTGACGCCCCATCCCGGCCCGGCCGACAAATAAATGCTTCTAGCCGTCCAACAGGTGCCCGATAGAGCAATGGTTACGGCTGTACTCAAGTTGGACGAGCTTATTCAGTACCCTGCAGAGTGTTCCTTTCGGCCCGTTCCGCGCAAGCGAGGTCTGCAGAACCTTGGTCGTCGCCTCGACTTGGCAGTGGCCTCCGGTGGCTACGGCTACGCCGCCCGCCGTGAGACCCTGCAAATTCAGCTGAGAAACAATATAGAAACACTCGCCCGCGATTTCGTCAACTGCCGCGAGCCAAATTTCAACGAGAAGAAGGAGCGGTTGAAAAACCTATAGAGATGCGCCTTGAACTATACGCCTAAAGGCGTCGAAGCTCTCGACCCGAGGAAGATCCAGCAGACCTCGCTTCTTAAGCGACATGAATGTTGCGCATGATCGAGCCTGACGGTTGAAAGAACGCTGAGGATTGAATTCAATATCTGAAAAGCCCCCGCAATCGTTGAGAAGGGCTAACCATTCTCGATGAGGATAAAGCGCGAGGACGTAGAGCCAATCGTAAAACGCCGTAGCAGGCGACAGCGGAAAGTCTCGTCCCTCAAACCTAAAGGCGACAAGTTGACCTTACTACTCTTCAATCGAGAATCACGTTTTGCCTCACGGCTACTGACTTCATACAGGTCAGTGTAGGGGCTAACGCTTCCTCAAAGACCTTACTGCCTTGGAACGCGTTCTCGATCGACATTCGTCGACCAGAGACTTCGATCATAAGTGAGAACACACTGAGCTTTCGCCCAGCTCATGTTCCGACTTGCTCGAAACTTCATAGCGGTCCTAGTCCCCTAGCCTCTGCAGCCTCATGCAAGGCGACCACGTTCTTCTTTTTTTGCGATGGCGCCATTCCCGGGTGCCATTTGAACACCAACGGAACCTCTGTCACCAACGACGACCCGGAAACAGCGAGCACGAAGACGGGACGCTCAGCCATCAAAGATTCTTATCAGCTTCAAGGGTACGCAGTCCGAGAAATCAAAATTTCTTTCCTATGCGCGGCCTGAAGACGCGCCTGTATCGCTGGATCAGCCCATTTAGTCCGTGTGTAAACTACCTCAGTGTCGTAGGCCATCTATCGCTTCTGCTGCAGGACGGGGCACGACCCCACTTTGATTTGCCACATCGTCGCTAATCATGACCCCAGGAAGAAGAATTACCTCCCGGCTTGATGCGAAGGTCGCGGACTTCGAGAATCCGGCCGCCTTCTACAGCGTGATAAAGCCATAGGGTGACCCACCATGAAGCAGAGGTGTACGAAGCGATCCATTCCACTGGCCCGGTCAGCGTCCAAGCTCCATTGATTACCTCCAAGTGCTGGGACCTCGATTTCTTCCTTTCTGAGGCGATGCGTCGAAAGCAAGCCATGCTCACAAATCGATGGGAGATTTCGGGTATCAGTAAAATGAAAAAAGGTTCGCTCGTCGTGGGCTCCCAGCCACAGCGGTTGAGAAAAACTCTTTCAAATTCATCGCAGCCACCATGTGTTGCCTGGCACAACCGAAAAAGGCTAGCTCAATTGAATTATTCAACCTCTGGTTAGGTGGCGAGGGGGTGCTCGATGCGCCCCTAAATCGGGCGGATGGAGTGCTCGCCCTAGACCTTGCCCGCCTCCGGCACAAACGGGAAGTCGACGACCCATTGCAGGTGCCGGCTTGCCGGACCGTCTCGCCCGCCCCTTCAAAACATGCGGGCGGCCTAGACGTCCTTGGCGCCGCCTTCGACCGGGGCGTCGGCCGGCTGGCGGTCGAACATCTTTCGCCCCGTGAACATGGCGGAGACGATGCCGCCGCCTTCGCGCAGCTCGGTGACGATCACGCCGGCGATGTGGACCGCGATCAGGACGAGGAGCGCGTAGAAGGTCCAATAGTGAACCGTGATGAACGGCGAGCGGAAGGCGCGCATCGCGTCCCACGCCGTGGGATCGATGCCCGTCTTGTCATAGGGCGCGATCGTCGACGGATCGACCCCGGGCGCCGCAATCCAGCCGGCGATCCACGGACCGAACGGCGGATAATAGATATCGGTCCCGGCGAGAACGAGGCCGGTCCCGGCCTGGACCAGCAGGAGGACGAGAAGGACCGAGACCATCAGCCGGGCGACCGGATTGTGGCCCACATAGGGGCGCGGATCGCGGACATAGTCTTTCAGCGCGGCGCCGTAGCCTTTGCCGAAGGGAAGGATCGCGGACCATGTTGCGTAGCGGTTGCCGACGAAGGCCCAGACGATGCGCCAGGCCAAATTGACGACGAACACGTAGCCGACCAAGACGTGGGTGGTCTTCAGCAGGATCTTGCCGCTGTCGGTGACGCCGAGCGCCTTGTCGTAAAGGATGGCCGTCCCGATGCCGGCAAGCAGAACGATGCAGACAACGTTGATCCAGTGGAACCACCGCGTCGACCGGTCCCAGACGCGATAAGAGCGAATTTCCATCTCGCCTCTCTGCCCTCCCCGCTATGCAGCCCTCGTCTGCCATCCGCCGGCGATCTTGTCATCGGGGCGGCAGCCGTGGCGTGCTCGTCTTCTGAAGTACGCTGCCAACCTGACAGGAACCTGAACACCTGACGCGGCTGTCAGACACACAGATGTCGGGTGCGAGATCAAGACCATTATCTCCGGCTTCCAAAACCTGCGGAACCGCGTCATCCTTGGGAAAAACAGGGGGAGCACATCATGGGGGAAGGCATGGGGGAGCGCATGGAGGACGACGCCGCGCAGTCGTCAGGCGGGCTGCCCGAGGTCGAGGAGATCGGTCTGGGGGCGCCGTTCCGCTGGCTGGGCGGCGGCTGGCGCGATCTGTGGAAAGCGCCCGGGCCGTGCTTGGCTTACGGGCTCATCCTGGCGCTGGTCAGCTTCGCGCTGTGCTACGCGCTGGTCGCCGCCAACGCGGCGTTCTGGGTGCTCGACGCTCACCATCGGCTTCGTCTTCGTCGCGCCCATGCTGGCCATGGGCCTTTACGAGGCCGGGCGCTCGCTCGAGCTTGGGCAGAAGCCGAGCCTTCGCCAGATGCTGTTCGTGCGCGCGGCCGTGCGCCACGACATCTTCTATCTCGGCCTGGCGCTGGTGCTGATCTATCTGTTCTGGGGACGCGTCGCGCAGATCGTCTACGGCCTGTCGACCTATCACCTGTACCCGACCGTCGGGGCGTTCGTCGACTTCGCGCTTCACACGGAGGACGGGCATACCATGCTGATGACGGGCTCGGTGGTCGGCGCCCTGTTCGCCTATTTCACCTATTGCCTCGTCGTGGTGTCGACGCCCATGCTGCTCGATCAGCGGACCAACGTGTTTTCCGCGATCGCCACCAGCATCACGGCCGTGGTCGAGAATTTCTGGCCGATGACCCTGTGGGCGGCGATCATCGCCATCCTCATTCTCTTCTCGGCGGCGACGGGCTTCATCGCCCTCGTCGTCGTCTTCCCCTGGCTGGGGCTCGCGAGCTGGCGGGCGTACCGGGAGCTGGTCCCCGAGCCGGTGGCAGGCTGAGGGACCTATCTCCGCCGGCAGGACGATGGGCCCTGCCCGCCGCCCGCGATCACTCGCCGATCTTCTTGAGCTCCTCCTTCTCGTCCGCCGTGACCTCGCCGGCGGCTTCCAACGCCTTGATGCAGTCGTCCGAGAGCGACTTGCCGTGTTGCTGCATGCAAAGCTTCAGGAGCTGGCTTCCGAGGCCGTCCTGGTTGCAGTACTGCCGATAGTCGACATCGCAGTACTTCTCCTCGTCCGGCGTGACCGGATACTCGCTGGCAAAGGCCGCCGTGGCCGTGAATCCCGCCAGGCCTGCGACTAGGAACACCGCTTTCGTCATCGTTTGTCTCCCCTTGGATTTTGTCCGCTCGGCCGACCTCGGCCGCGATTCTCTTATCTTATTTCTGTCGGGCGGGCTTGCCATTTCGCGCCACGGGGCGTGCGCTCGGGGCTCCTGCCGCGCGAAGCGCAGGGGCCCAAAAGGCGGTCGCGCAAATCGCGGTGTGCGTCAGGAGCGGTCGGCGACCCAATAGCCCGAGCAGACGCCGGAGGGCCCGGTCCCGTTCCACTTGCCGCTGCCCTTCACGCGGGTGAACCGTCCGATGCCGACGGCCTGGCGCGGGCCGGCCACGCCATTGATCTTGGTGGCGCCCGAGCCGGAGATGCGCCCGGCCAAGAAGATCCTGTGCGTCACGAAACGTCCGCGCGTCGCAGAAATGTGGCCGCCGTTGACGGCCATGCCAATCTTGATCACGCCGCAATGGCCGTTGGTCGTCACCAGGACCATGTTCCAACTGCCGTCGAACCGGGCCGCCTTTGCGGGCGCAGAGAAGCAGAGCACCGCCAAAGCCGCCGCCAATACTGAGGCATACATCCGATTGCCAATCATGGGAGTCCTCATGTGGTTGCCCTGGGTGGCAAGGCCGGTCGCGGCCCTGAGCGCGTCAGCCTGCATGAATTTTGTTAACGGAATAATGCAGCGGCTGGCCGAAACTCAGTCCCGCGCGCGGTCTTCCGGCGGGGTCCGGAATTTGCGAAAAGTCCGGCACGCACGACTCAACGACAGGCAAGCCGCGAGGTGTCCATGGCCAATTCAGCATCGCTCGAAGAAATCGAAAGGCACATCCAGATCGTCGAGGACAATCTCCGCGAGCTGATGGAGCAGGCGGCGGCCTTTTCCGGCGCGGCGGACGAGGAGCGCGCCTCGCAGCGCATCGCCGATCAGCAGGCAAAGCTCGACGCGCTTCTGAAAGAGCGCGAAGCGCTCGTCGGCAAGGCCTAGCGACGCTTGTCAGACCTTGCCGGCCACGGTGGCCGCAGGCACCTCAATCAGCCTCCCCGACTTCACGTCGAAGATATAGCCGTAGATCGGTACATCCGCAGGCACGAGCGGGTGGGCCCGGATGCGGGCCACGTCCTCGGTGACGCTCTCCGCCTGATCCTTGATGGTGAGCCAGTCGATCGTGTCGCCCGCCGTTGAACCGGGCCCCTGCCCGACATCCTTCCAGCCGTCCGGCCCGATCTCGGCGGTGTCGAGGCTCTGCCGGAGCAGGCCGCGCATGATCTCGCTGGTGAAGGTCTCCATGCCGCAATCGGTGTGGTGGATGACGAACCATTCGTTGGTGCCGAGCAGCTTGTGGGAGATGACCAGCGAGCGGATGGCGTCGTCGCTGGCGCGGCCGCCAGCGTTGCGGATGACATGCGCATCGCCTTCCGAGAGACCTGCGAACTTCGCAGGGTCGAGCCGCGCGTCCATGCAGGTGAGAATGGCGAAGCGGCGCCCCGGCGGCATCGGCAGGTTCGCCTTGTCGCCGAATGCGCTCGCGTAAGTCTCGTTTGCCGCGAGCACCTCGTCGCGTGCTTTGGTCATCGCGTCTCTCCCTAAGATTTGTCTCGTAAGATTTGTCTTGGCCTGTCCGGCCCGCGGAGTCTGCCATACCGCGCTGTCGCGCGACAGAGGCGCCTTGCGCGCCCTCCATCCCGAGTCCATTAAGGTGCAGTGCGCGTGCAGACTGTCTGCGCCGAATTCGATGGAGGCTCTCATGCGTCTGCTGTTCTTTCTCGCGCTGGTCGTCATGGCGCTGGCGTCCCTGGCGCCGACGTCCATCGCGCGCGCGGACGATTGTGCCAATGCCATGGACCAGGCAACGATGAATGAATGCGCCAACGCGGCGTACCAAAAATCCGACGCTCAGTTGAACGCGCTCTACAAGCAGATCAGGCAGCGCCTCAAGGGCGACGGTGCGGCGACCAAATTGTTCGTCGCGGCGCAACGGGCGTGGGTGGCCTTCCGTGATGCCGAGTGCAAGTTCTCCACGTCGGGTGTGTCCGGCGGCAGCATCTACCCCACGGTCTATGCCGAGTGTCTCGACCGCTTGACGAAAGCGCGCGTTGCCGACTTCAAGACCTACCTGGCGTGTCAAGAAGGCGATCTGAGCTGTCCCGTGCCGGCGCAGTGAACGGCCAGACCGACGGGCGCGGCCGTCCTCCTAGCGCAGCTCAACCATAATCAGCCAAACCGCCACGAGCCCGGCGATGGCGATGGCTGTGGCGATCAACATAACGCGCCCGGAAAATTCTGGTGGCGGCTCTGCCACGGACAGCCCCCCGTCTCCAAGTCGGCATCATCGCTTGGCGCAGCATACCGCACGCCCCCTGCCCGGACCGTGGAAGCGTCACTGCCACATCTTCCCACGTTTTTTGCCAAGGCAATTCGGCGCCCGTCGCGTGCGCGCAAGCGCACAAAGCCCCCTCAGGCGCGCAAGGCACTTCCGCAATTCCAAGATGCGAAATGGCCCGCCCTACTTCGACGTCATGTTCTTGATGACGCCGACGATGAGCGTGAGGATGATGCCGCCGACCAGGCCACCGCCGATATTGCCAACCCAGCCTTCGATCATCTGCCCGGCATAGGTGCCGATCAGCTGGCCAAGAATGCCGCCGCCGATCGCGCCCGCGATCACATTCCCCAGCGTACCGAGCGAATATTGCTTGGCTGCGGCGCCGGTTCCTGCGCCGCCGACCGCGCCGGACACGACTTGCACGAGAAGACTTGTGAGATCCATCTCAATTTCCCCCCTCGGTTGCCTTGTGCCCACATCTTAGGCGGGATGCGGTTCGAGCGCCAGCAAACCGAAGCGGTCGCGGTCCGTCAGCGGGTGGTGACCCGGGCGTAGACGCGGACCGCCGTATAGGCGACGAGGCAAAGCACGAGAAGGCCGGCCAAGGCTATGCCAGCGCCGAGGAAGACCGGCGCGCGGTCCGCTTCCGCGGCCGACAGCATGTCGAAGCCCTGCACGGCGATGAAGGCAATGACGGCAACGCCAGCGGCGAGCAGCGTCGCGGCGACCACAACGGCCCACCGATGAATCTTCCGGCGTCGCTCGAGCTTGTCGCTAAACATGGCAAACCCTACCACGCTTAGCCGCGCTTCACCTCTCCCCTTCGTGGGAAGACGTGGTACTGCGCGCGTCCAATCGACCGATCTAGTTTTTGTCTTGGGAGATAGAGGCCGAGCCCTGCGTCTTGCAGTCGCCGAAGGTGGGGGCGTCGGCGTAGGTCAGGCAGGCCGCTTTCGCGGAATTGCTCGGACCCAGGGTCATGGGAAGCGTCGGCGCCTCGCTCCGTCACGCAGCCGGCAAGCGCGAGAGGCATCAACAGAATCAGAAGCCACTTCGACATTGCGTTCCCCGTGAGTGGGCTTGGCCAACCAACTCTAAAGATATGGCGGGCGCCGCCGATTACAAGGGGTGCCTCTGCAAGGGGTGCCTCGGGGGCCGGCGCTTTCCGGCCAGCCCCCGACTCGCGCAACGCTTATGCCGACGGGTCGGCATAGAAGAGATGGCGGCCGATCCGGACCGTGAGCGTCAGGTACTTCGCCCAACGCGGATTTACATAGTCGGCGTGGTAGTGGGTCGAATCCCCAAGCATGGCCAAGAGTTGGGACTCCATGCCCGGCTTGGTGTGGTTGGCCAAGAGCCACGTGGTGTAGCCTTCGATTTGCTGCCAAACGGCGGGCTCGGTGATGGTGTCTGCCTTGCCGTCACAGGCGAAGGAGAACTGGCAACGGTTCCGCTTGTCGTCGTTCTGATAGACGACCCCGCAGATCGTGTTGGGATAGGCGTCGCTGGCGACCCGGTTCATGATGACCCGGCCGACGGCGAGCTGACCGCGAACTGATTCGCCGCGGGCCTCGAAATAGATCCCTTCGGCAAGACACCGCGCCTCGTACTTAGACCACCCGGCAGCGCCTACCGAGGGGGCGCTTTGCGCGGCGACTTCCAACGCCGCGGCCCCGATCCCCTTAAGGGTCGAGGCGGTTGCCAAAGTCTGAGACTTTTCAGGCTGATCGCCGGCCTCCTCCGCCCGTGCCGGCTGCAACACTGCAAGAAAACCCAAGACCAGAACGCAACGCAGACTCACGCTCCCCCAAAAACTCATCGATATTCCTCGCCGTTGTTAATCTTAAGCGGGGTGTACCCACTGGAGGCGGGGCTAATGCTGGGGAAATCTGGCTAGGGCGCGATCAGGTTGTGACGAAACCGTGGTGCTTCTGGCAAAAAGCTGCGGCAAATTGCTTCAACCTTACATTGTAAGGATAACGCGCAGCGGCCCCGCGGTTGTTGGCTGGCGGACGCAAGGCCTGGGGGGACGCCGCGCCTGAGAAACAGGGCCGTCCGCGTGGCAAAACCTGGCCAAATGGGGTGGTCTCATCGCCCCTCTCGGCCCATAATCCGCCTTAGTGAACCGTCAAATTAAAATCGGTTTTTCCGGGTAGTCGAAAGCACTCCTGAAGACCACGAGAGCCTTAGCGGGCCCCCAGGGGAAGCAGATCATGAAGCCAATTGCATTGGGCCTCGCTCTGACGGTGGCCCTCAGCCTCCCGGCGCTTGCAGCCGAGCCGGACGGGCCAGCGGAACTGATCACCCAGAAAGAAGCGGTCAGGATAGAAATCCAGGGCCGCCTCGCGGGCAAAGCGCTCTCCGGCACGCCGAAGCAGGTCGCGCTCGCCGAGTATTACTCGGTGCCCGATCAGTCCCTCCTTTGGGTCGACGAGAACGGGGTGAGCGCGCGGGGCAAGGCCGTAATGGCTGAGATCGCCAAGGCGGACGATTACGGCCTCCGGGCGAGCGATTACAACCTGCCGAATGCAAGCAGCTTCAACAGGGCCGACGCCAATGCCACCGATTGGCTCGCCGACGCCGAGATCGAAATTAGTCGCGCGGTCCTCGATTATGCGCGTGACGCCCGCGGAGGTCGTCTCAATCCGCAGAAGCTGAACGAGAACCTGGATCCGACGCTTGCGCTGCCGAACCCTTCTGAGGTTCTCGGCTCAATCTCCTACCGCTCGGACCCGGCAGCCTATCTGCGCAGCTTCCAGCCCGACAGCCCGCAATTCGAAGCGCTCCGGAAGCTGCTTATCGAGGCGCGCAGCGGCAAGGAACCCGAAGCGCCTAAGCCCGACGTGGTGATCATCCCCGACGGACCGCTCCTCAAGCCTGGCGTCCAGGATCCACAAGTCGCTCTTCTCAGGACGCGGCTCAACATTCCGGCAAAGGCGGGCGCCAACCCGAATCTATACGATCGAGAGGTGTTCCAGGCCGTGCGGCAGTTCCAGACCGCGCATGGCGGCAGGCCTGACGGCATTGTCGGGTCCGGGACGCGGCGCATGCTGAACGGCCAGGCAGCGCCCCAACACATGGACAACCGCAGGAAGATCGACCTCCTTGTCGTCAACATGGAGCGCTGGCGCTGGCTGCCGCGTGACCTCGGACCCTTCTACGTCACCGTCAACATTCCGGAGTTCAAGCTGCGGATCGTTAAGGACGGAAAGCCGATCCATGAGGCGCGCGTGGTCGTGGGCAAACCCAACAAGCAGACGCCTGTGTTCTCCGACGAGATGGAGGAGATCGTCTTCCGCCCGAACTGGTACGTGCCGAACTCCATCAAGACGGAAGAAATCGCGCCTTATCTCTATCAGGGCGGCGGCTTCTTCGGCGGCGGATGGGATACGTCGGTCCTGCGGCGGCACAATCTCCATATCCGCGGGGTCAATGGACGTGACATCGATCCCGACACGATCAATTGGGGCAACACCGACATCCGCAAATACGAGCTGTACCAACCACCCGGCCCCAGCAATGTGCTGGGCTTGGTGAAGTTCCGATTCCCCAATACGCACGACGTGTACATGCACGACACCACGCAGAAGAACCTGTTCTCCAAGACCGTCCGCGCCGAGAGCCATGGCTGTATGCGCGTCCAGTATCCGGACCAGATGGCGACAATCCTGCTCGGTCACGATCAGGGGTGGACAGCTCCTCAGGTCGCCTCGGCCTTCAACGGGGTCGACGACAACCATGTGGCGTTGCGGCACCACATCCCCGTGTACATCACCTATTTCACGGCCAAGGTGAACGACGACGGCACGCTGTCCACGTACCGGGACCTCTACGGACATGACGCAAGGATGATCGCGGCCTTGAACGGCAGAGCCGTGCCTTACGACCTGCCGGGAAGCTCCGAGGAGGTCGCCGAACAGCAGCCGCAGAGGCCCACCTTCCGGCGTGGCCGGCAAAGCGACGCCTTCAACGATTTTGCGCGCTCCCTGTTCAATTTCTAGTTCGGTGCGGGAGATTAGCGCGTGTCCGCCTGGGTGCCCGCGCGGCTTCGCCGATTAGCTAAGCGATTCCTTTGATCACCTTGACGATGACGAGCAGGATCACGGCGCCGATAAAGGCCAGAATGATCGCGCCGAGCAGGCCGCCGCCAATAGCTAAGCTGATGCCGAGTTTCGGAAACAGGTAGCTCGCGATCAGCGCGCCGAGAATGCCGACGACGATGTCGCCGATGAGGCCGAAGCCGGTTCCCTGCACGACGAGACCAGCCAGCCAGCCCGCGATCGCCCCGACCACGAGCGCAATGATGAGCGCTGTGAGCATGATTTCCTCTCCCCTTGTTGACCGGGCGCCAATCTAGCACGAGTCGCGCCGAGGCCTCTCCAGCCTTTGCGCTACGGCCGGCCTAGGAGACAAGGTCCAGCCAGCGGCTGAGCACGCCTTTGCAGGCCTCGGCGAAGGCCGGCAAATCCTTGCGGCTTTCGGCGATGATGGCCTCGGCATCGAACCCGTTCGAGGCCATGTAGTCGGCATTGTTGCGGCACATCACCTCCACCAAAGGCTGGTCGACCTCGGCGTGATATTGGAACCCATAGACGCCTGTGCCGTAGCGGAAGAGTTGGCACGCCGTCATCGCCGAGGATGCCAGATTGACGGCGCCCGGCACGTCTTCGATGCGATCGCCGTGGAAGTGATAGGACAGCAGCGTCTTCGGATGCGCTTGCATGAGCGGATCGTCCGCGGCAGCGTCTGTCAGCGTGAGGTCGTACCAGCCGATCTCCTTCTCGGCGCCCGGCACGACCTCGCCGCCGAGCGCGCGGGCAAGGATTTGCGCGCCGAGGCAAAACCCGGCGATCGGCTTGCCGGCTTGCATGAAGTCCTGGCACAGCGCGATCTCCCGCGAGAGATAAGGATACGCGTCTGTCTCGTAGGCGCTTTGCGCGCCGCCAAGCACGACGAGCGCGCTGTAGTCGTCGGCGCGGAGACGGTCATAGTCGGTGTCGTAGCCGAACACCGTCTTCTGCTCGAGGCCACGCCCGGCGATCAGGGTCGCGAGCTGGCCTGCGCCCTCTTTCGCGTCGTTCTGGATGATGAGAACCGGTTTCGTCATGAGACCTCCCGTAAGCGTGCTCTAAGGCCTCAAGACGAGCGGCAGGACCGTGTGGCCGGGCGGGAAGCCCTCGCCGCCGGAGACGTCCTCCTCGAACACTTCGAGATGGCCGATCTGCCGTGCGTCCACATCATAGGGCACGGCGAAGGAGAACGCGCCCGGCCCGTCGACGCCGCCGCCTTGGGTATTGCCGCTGGCAAGCACCGAACCGTCGCGGCCAAGGAGCTTCCATTGGACATCGCCCTCGAAGGTGCGCGAGCAGCCTTTCACCGCGAAGCCGCTCTCGACGCGCGCGCCGGCCTCGGGCTTGGTGGCGACGACGAAGGACGCCTCGTCGAAGGCACCGTCGTCATTGGCGCAATTGTCCGCCTCCTCGCCCTGGACCCACGAGCCCATGGCTCTTGCCGGCGTGGCTTCAACTGACGCGAGGCTCGCGATTGCAAGCGCCGTCGCGCCACAGAGGATCATCGGTGTCTGATTGCGTGTCATGGCCTCCTCCTCTCATGGCCCCCGCCTCGAGGCCTATTCTGCCACGACACCCCTGCGAGCGCGATTGCGCTAAGATCAAAAAGGCGAGTCAGAAATCGGCAAGGAGGTCCCCATGGCTGAGGCACAAACGGTCCAACGGTCGGCGGCTTGGCCGGCCTCCTGCTTCTCGCTTCTCGCCCTTGTCCTGCTCGGCACGCGGTTCGTTCAGGGCTTCATCTTCTGGGGCGGAGCGAGCCGGCGCCTGTTCTACAATTTTCATACGCTGAACGGCGTCGACGTCCCGGTAAAGCTCGACTTCGAGTCGGCCAAATTCGTCGCCAACAAGCTCACCCATGCCCTGCCCGGCACGGTGTGGATCCAAAGCCCGCTCGAGTGGACGCTGCAATATCCAGATTTGATCATCGCCTCGGTGTGGATCTGGACACTCGCCGAGCTCGCCGTCGGCCTCGGTCTGATCTTCGGTCTCGGCACCCGTCTCTTCGCCCTGATCAGCATCGGCCTCAATATCTCGCTGATGCTGATCTTCGGGTGGATGGGCTCCACCTGCCTCGACGAATGGACCATGGCCGTGTCCGGCCTGGCAATGAGCAGCGCGGTGTTCCTCGCCGGCGGGGGCACCTGGTCCCTCGACAGCCTGATCGGACGCACCGGGTGGGCTGGCCGCAACGGCTGGACGAACTGGGTGTTCAGCGGGCCGCTGCCGCCGGCAACCACCAGAACGCTCAGTCTGCTGCTGGCGGTGGTCGCGATCGTGTTCACCGTCGGCAGCTACCACATCCTGTTCCACGCCGTGATCTCGCCGCAGCATGCACGGGTCAGTTTCCATAAGCACGACGTCGCGCTCTCCAAGGTGGCCGTCGGGACAGACGGCGCCGTCACCTTCGACGCCTATGTGGACGCGGGGCCCGACACGGGCGCGGCGTATGTCATCGCCGCGCGGCTGATCGATGAGTCCGGCGCGACCATTGCCGAATGGAGCGGGGCGACGCTCGCCGCTCTCCCGGCCACGGCCATCCGCAATGTCTATCCGTATGTCTGGGCCTCACACTTCAAGACCGAGAAGATCGGTTTCAGCGGGCAAACCGGCGCACGGGCGACCATCACCCTGCCGCCGCCCAGCGAGACGCATGGCGGCACGCCGCATGCGCTCGTGCTCGAGGCGATCGACGGGACGACGTGGCAGAGCGAAGTGGAGGCGAGATAGGCTGGTCGCCTGGCTTCAGCGTGCGAAGAGCATGATGAGAAGGGCCTTCGCCTTGCCATAGATGCCCGGCGCCTCGCTCTCGCGGGGTCCGGCGATGCAGAGCGTGCCCCCTGCCCGCCCCTCGAAGAAAAACGCGGGCTTGCACGAGCGCATCCGGAGCATCGACATCGATGGCAATACGGGGCTTGCCGTTGTCTTCGGCCCAGCCAAAGGCAAGCTCGGTTCCACCTGACACGCCAAGGCCGGCGCGGTCGGTCAGCACCATGAGCGCATCGCTGTCGAACACGTTCCACAGGGTGCGCTCCTCGGGTGCGGCGTCCGGCGTTTCGCGCAAGTTTGGATAGAGTGCGACAACGCCGGGTCGTTCCGGCAGATCTTCCGCCCAGCCGCCCTTCGGGCACCAGCCGCCATAGTCCATGCCGGCTTCGATCGCGGCATCGAGCGCGGCGCGGTCGACCCCGCTCTGCCCGCCTGAGATGATCTTCAACATGCCGTGTCTTTCGCGTGATCCCGGCGTCTTCGCCTTGCGTGTTGGCGGCAAAGCCGCATCATGCGGCGATTACGGGGAGACCGCCATGCCGTCACTGAAGATGCTGATCCTCGGCTTCGTTGCCGGGTTCCTCGCCACGCTGATCTTCCATCAAGGGCTGTGGTCCGTGTTCAACCATGCGGGCATCATTCCGTTGGACCGCCCCGCCTGGCCGCTCGATTCCATTCCGCCGCTCGGCGTGCCAGCCGTGCTCTCCAAGGCGTTCTGGGGCGGGTTGTGGGGCTTGGTGCTGACGCCCATTCTCGGCCGCCTCGACGGGGCGAGCTACTGGGCCGCTTGGATCGTGGTCGGCGCCGTCGCGCTGACGGCGGTCGCCGTCTTCGTGGTGCCGCCGCTGAAGGGCCACCCCTTCCCGGCCCTGTGGCCGCGCTTCTTCGTCGGGCTGGCGCTGAACGGCGCCTGGGGCTTTGGCACAGGGCTCCTGGTGTGGGCGTTCGGCGGCGCTCGCCGCTCGACCTAGGAGGCTGCCATGAGCTCCTGGTCGAGGGCAGTGGCGCGCTGCAGCGCCGGTCGCTGCTCCAGGCGTCCGACATAGGCGACGAACTCGGGGCGTTCGGGTAAGAGCTTGAACATCAAACCCCAGCGCAGCGTGGCGCCCAGCACCACATCGGCGGCGGTGAACTGCTCGCCCATGAGGTAAGGCCCCGGCTCGACCGCTTTCGCCGTCACGTCCATGACCGTGTCGAAATCGCCATAGCCCAGCGTGCCGCGGCGGGGCTGCTCTTGGCGTGGATAGGCGCGGTCGATCATGGCGGGCTCGATGCAGCCCGGTGCGAAGAACAGCCATTTCAGGTAAGGTCCACGGCGGTCCTCGCCGATGGGAATGTTGAGCCTGGCTTGCGGGAACTCATCGGCAAGATAGGTGCAGATGGCGGCCGCCTCGGTGACGATAACGTCACCATGCTTGATGGCCGGTACTTTGCCCATGGGGTTGATCGCCATGTAGTCGGGTTCGAGTTGCTCACCTTTGGTCAAGCTCAGCAGATGAAGATCGTAGGGCTCGCCGAGCTCCTCCAACATCCAGCGCACGATGGACGAGCGCGACGGAGCAGCGTGATAGAGCGTAAGTTCAGCCATTCTGTTCCCTCCCTTGGCGGCGCCCACAATACTGCCAAGGCATCAGACGAAGAAGACGCATGACAGCCGCGAAGACAAAATCAACGCCGACAAAGACGACCAAAGCAGCCGAACAGGACAAGACTGAGGTCAAGGCGCGGTCCTTTCGAGAGCGGCTGAGCGACCTCTACAACGGCCGGAGCCTTGCGGCGCACCGCTTCCGCTTCGGGTTGTTGGCCTTCGACATTGCGACGATTCTGTTCATCGTCGGCACCTCGTTCACGCCGCGCGGGCCGTGGGTCGAATGGCTCGACATGGTCTTCGGCATCGTCATTCTCGCCGACTTCTGCGCCCGCATCTGGGTGAGCCCGCGCCCCCTCCGCGAGTTCATCCACCCGGCGACCTGGGCCGATATGGTGGCGATCTTCTCCTTCCTCGCGCCGATCGTCGGCGAAGGCCTCGGCTTCTTGCGCATCCTACGCACGCTGCGGCTCTTGCATACCTATCAGCTGGTGGCGCGGCTTCGCACCGACAGCAGCTTCTTCCGCCGCAACGAGGAGACCATCACCGCCGTCATCAATCTCGGCGTGTTCCTGTTCATCATGACGGGCTTCGTCTACGAGACGCAGCACTGGCGGAATCCGGACATCGCCAACTATGTCGATGCGCTCTATTTCACGGTGACGGCGCTCACCACGACCGGCTTCGGCGATATCACTCTTCACGGCGAACTTGGCCGGCTCACCGCCGTGGTCATCATGATCTTCGGCGTGACGTTGTTCTTGCGGCTGCTGCAAACCCTGCTTCGTCCCCACAAGGTGCGCTTCCCCTGCCCGTCCTGCGGACTCCAACGCCACGAGGTCGATGCAGTGTTCTGCAAGGCCTGCGGTACGCGGCTCAACATTCCCGACGAAGGCCGGTTCTAGCGCACGCGTCAGGAGGATCTCGAATGGGTGCCAAGCGCTGGTCTCAGGACGTTACGGAACACTCCAACGCGCTCGACCTGGAGCAAGGCGTGTTCACGCTCAAGGATCCCAAGAAGATCGCTGCCTCCCTCAAGCGCTCGGCGGAAGCGAGCAAGCGCCGCAAGGCGGACCCGTTCCGCTCGGCCATGTCCATGCTGGTGTTCTACATCAACCGCGCCGGCAGGAATTTGTCCGAGGACGACCGGGCGCGCCTCGAGACGGCCAAAGACGAGCTGCGTAAGGCCTTCGGCAGGCCGCCCGCCGCGTAGACGCCCTTCAGACTTCTAGGCCTTGGCGAGGCTCTGGACCTGATCGAGCGTATGCTCGGCGTGTTGCGAGAAAGTCGAGAGCACCGCATCGAATGTGGCCTCCTCGGCTTCGGCGCTGCCGCGCTCTGTCTGCAGCTGCTCGAACACACCGCGATAGTCCGTATAGCCCTGCAGCTCCTCGCGACGCTGCCACCAGAAATCACCGACCAGGAAGAACCGGATCCAGGCGAACAGGCAGTCGGTCCAGTCCTCCAAATAGGCATGGAGGTGGATGCTCGGGCTGGACAAATAGATGGCGCCGTCCTTCTCGGTCACCTCCACGAGCCGGCCATCGAGGAAATGGTATTCCGGGCATTCGAGGAACACGAAGCTCATGCGGTCGTCGCCGGGATAGAGCCTGCGCGGATCGAACAGCTTGAAGTCGAGGCCGCGCAGGCGGACCTCGTCCAGCGCGATGAGATGCGGCTCCTCGCCTTCCGGCTCGTGCACGGTCAGTCCCGCTTCGCGGGCCCGGACAATGAGCGTCTCAGGAAGGGGCCCGATGAGGCTCGAAATGAGAATCTGGCCGGAGAGCGTCTCATCGATGGTTTCGATATTGGCACGACGCGTTGCCGCGCCCAGCTGGCCCACAAGGCTCAAGACGGGACGCTCGCCCCTGAGCAGATAGCTATCGCTCAGGCGGGCAAGGCGATGCAGATAGCCCAGCAGCCGGTAGCGGATCTGGGGATCCCGGCAGTTGCCTTTCCACAAGACATCGACGGAAGGCATGGCTGTTCGAACGTCCCCCACAAACTCACAGAACCACGAGGAAGGCGGCACATTGCCGATGTCTTCGGGCGGGCGCAAGTCGGTCCCGCAAACAGGGTTGCCCAGAGCTTCACCGGAAAGAATAAACGGCGTGACCTCGTTGTGAGGCCACGCCGTTTCGGGGCCATGCAAGCTCCGGGCCTAGGGGCCCCCGGAGCCTTATAGCCGCCTTGCGGTCTTAAGCTTTCGCGTGAGCGCCGGACCCGGCCCCGGCCAGCATGCCGGCGACCTTCTCGGAGACCCAGCCAAAGATGGCGCCGACGATCATCGAGATGATGATCACGATCACCGGGTTCTCCATGGAAATGGCGGTCAGGTTGCCGGCCCCGTTCCCCAGCAGGGTCAGGGCGACGACGGCGGCGAAGCCGTAAACCTGCGCCGGGATCGAGGCGAAGATCGGGATATTGCCGAGCAGCACCATGACGGCGACGCCGACGCCGACGCAGATGCCGGCCCAGACTGCCAGGCCGATCTTGTCACCAACACCCGTCTTCAGGGCAATCCAAAGGGTAATACCACCGACGATAGCCCCAGCGATATTGCCGAGGATGGCCGATTGCAGGCCGGGCTCCTTGCCCCCGCAGTGGAAGAAGCAGCCCCAAGCAATGAAAGCAGCCCAGATCGCGAGCATTCCGCCAAGCGGCCCAAGGAACAGCCACGTGGCGATGGCGGCAAACACACCGACGCTGATTGCAAGTGCAGTATTCGCGGACATCTCACCCCCCTTTTTGCGAAAAAGAGAGCGGGCGGATCCGCCGTCTGCCGGCAATCCACCGGCTCATTCCACGGAAGCCTGTAGTAGCCAGGTCGATTCGGCTTCCGGTTGCAACTATAGCCCAAAGTGGTTTGGCTTTGAATAAAGTTTAGCCTTTTGCCCAACAAATAGACATTTTAGCCAAGGTTTTTCGTGGCTTGTTGCGCTTGAAACCTTGGGCCATGCGGGCCTAGGTACGGACATGACCGACAAAGTTCACGTCATCGGCGGCGGACTCGCCGGGAGCGAGGCGGCCTGGCAACTCGCGCAAAAGGGCGTGCCGGTCGTGCTCCACGAGATGCGGCCGGTCCGGCCGACCGAGGCCCATAAGACCGACGCGCTGGCCGAGCTGGTCTGCTCCAACTCGTTCCGCTCCGACGATTGGGAGACCAACGCGGTCGGCCTGCTGCACGAGGAGATGCGCCGGGCCGGCTCGTTGATCATGACGGCGGCCGACCAGAACAAGCTGCCGGCGGGCGGCGCGCTCGCGGTCGACCGCGACGCCTTCG
This sequence comes from uncultured Alphaproteobacteria bacterium, assembly GCA_963727165.1. Lineage (GTDB taxonomy): Bacteria > Pseudomonadota > Alphaproteobacteria > Rhizobiales > Methyloligellaceae > Methyloceanibacter. The sequence continues at coordinate 10,981 of CAVSFJ010000024.1, read as the reverse complement.
CCGGTGACGTGACGGCGGCGCTCGCGGCGCATGCCTCGATCGAGATCGAGCGTGGCGAGATCGCCGGCCTGCCGCCGACCGACTGGGACAGCGTCATCGTGGCGACCGGCCCCCTCACCTCGCCCGCGCTGGCCCGCGCCGTCCAATCGCATACCGGCGAGGCCGAGCTCGCCTTCTTCGACGCCATTGCGCCGATCGTCCATTTCGAGACGATCGACATGGACATTTGCTGGCGCCAGTCGCGCTACGACAAGGTGGGGCCTGGCGGCAGCGGGGCCGACTACATCAACTGCCCTCTCGACAAGGATCAGTACGACGCGTTCATCGACGCGCTGCTCGCCGCCGAGAAGACGGCGTTCAAGGATTTCGAGTCGACGCCCTATTTCGAGGGCTGCCTGCCGATCGAGGTGATGGCCGAGCGGGGACGCGACACGCTGCGCTATGGGCCGATGAAGCCCGTCGGCTTGACGGACCCGCACCGGCCGGACGTGAAGCCCTACGCCGTCGTGCAGCTCCGCCAGGACAACGCGCTCGGCACGTTGTGGAACATGGTCGGCTTCCAGACCAAGCTCCGCCATGGCGAGCAGGTGCGGGTGTTCCGCATGATCCCGGGACTCGGACACGCCGAGTTCGCACGGCTCGGCGGGCTTCACCGCAACACCTTCCTCAACAGCCCGAAGCTCCTGGACGAGAGCCTCCGCCTCAAGGCCGATCCGCGCTTGCGCTTCGCCGGGCAGATCACTGGCGTCGAGGGCTATGTGGAGTCGGCTGCGATCGGGCTGCTGGCCGGGCGCTTCGCCGCGGCCGAACGGCTGGGTCTGAGTGCTTCGCCGCCGCCACCGACCACGGCGCTCGGTGCCCTCCTCGCGCATATCACCGGCGGGCATGTGAGCGCCGACGAGGGGACAGCGCGAAGCTTCCAGCCCATGAACGTGAATTTCGGCCTGTTCCCGCCGATCAGCGTTCCGCGCCAGCCGCGCGGCAAAGGCCCGCGCAGCGGCAAGTCCTTCGAGCGCAAACGCGCCATGGCGAACCGCGCCCTTGCCGATCTCGACCGCTGGCTTTCGACGCCGACATCCGTCGCCGCAGAGTAGCTAACGCGCCCGCAGCAAACGCCACAGCCGGGTGAGCGGATTGATCCGAACAATCTCGTGTAAGGGATCCCTGACCTTCGCCAGTGCAGCGAGATACGGCTCGACCAGGCTGAGCGGCAGAAAGACGGTGCGGCCCGCTTCGTCGAGCCCGGTGCCCTGCATCCCTTCGCCGAAGAGGTGGAACCGCGCTTCGCGCAAGCTTGCGCGCGCCTCTTCCCGCATCTCGGCAAGCAGCGTTTTAAGGCCTTCGCTGGTCTCCCCGGCGAAAATCGCTTGCGGCGAGGTGCCGTGCCGCGCCAGCGCGTCGGCCGCCAGATAGGTGCGGCCCTTGGCGGCAAGCACGGGCACGCTCCGCATCACGCGCACCAACCCGTAGGCGCGGCCCCCCGCCTCCGCCACCAGGTCGCGCTTCTCGCCCTCGGCGCCGACGATCTCCGCAGCCAGGGCGAACAGGCCCCCCGTGGTATCGAACAGGTAGGCGTCGAGGGTGCGCGCATCGGGCATGACCGTCTCACCCACGTCGAAGGTGCGCGCATCGATGAGCCCGGCAATGCGCTCCCGCGACAGCGCCCTTCGGGCGAGCACCTCGCCAAAGGCGTCGGCCACCGGATGCCCCACAGTGTCGCCGCTTGCCGCGTGCTCGATGGCCTCGCGCCACCATTGCAGGCGGATGGCGCCTAAGCCCGGCTCCGTGACCTGATCGGCGATGCGCGCCAGCTCGGCATTGAAGGCAAACAGGGAAAAGAGGTCGGCGCGCGCGTCCGGCGGCGCAAAAATGGCGGCAAGGGCGCGATCCGGGTCGGCAGCGCGGGCGATGCGTCTCACCGCGTCGCGCCGCTCGGCGTCATCCAAGGCCGCGCCCCATCACGATCAGGCGCGGGCCGTGGCCCCTGCACGTCCCTTGGCGCCGGCGGTGCTCGGGCTGAACGCGTCGCGCCGGACGCCGAGGATCAGCTGCATGGGCGAGGCCACGAAGATCGACGAATAGGCGCCGATGACGACGCCGAAGCACATGGCCACGGCGAAGCCGTAGATCGCCTCACCGCCGAAGAACAGGAAGGGCAACATGGCGAGGAACGTGGTCACGTGGGTCAGCACGGCGCGCGACAGCATCTCGTTGATGGAGAGGTCGAGCAGCTCGACCATCGGCATGCGCCTATATTTGCGCAAGTTCTCCCGGATGCGGTCGAAGATCACGACCTTGTCGTTCAGCGAGTAACCGATGATGGTGAGGATGGCGGCGATGCTCGACACGTTGAATTCGAGCTGGAGCAGCGAATACAGCCCGATGGTCGCAGTCACATCATGGACGAGCGAGGCGATGGCCGCGACGGCGAACTGCCATTCGAAGCGGAACCACACATAGATCATGATGCCGATCATGGCCACGACCACGGCGACGGTACCGCCGGCGATCAGCTCTGACGAGATGGTCGGGCCCACGATCTCGGTGCGGCGATACTCGACCGAGTCGCCGAGCGTCTTTTTCACCTTGGCGATGGCGGCCTGTTGCTCGGATTCCTTCGGCTGCGAAGCGATGCGGATCAGGACCTCGTCCGGCGCCCCGAACTGCTGGATTTGAACCTCGCCGAGGCCGAGACCATTGAGCTTGCTGCGCAGGCCGCCGAGATCAGCAGGGCTCTGATTGGTTTTCACCTCAATCAGGGTGCCGCCCTGGAAATCGATGCCCATGTTGAGGCCGACCGTGGCGACGAGAACGAGCGGTACGATGGTGAGGAACGCCGACACGAACCAGGTGATGGCGCGCTGGCCGACGAAGTCGATCTTGGTATCCGGAGGGATAAAGGTAATGCCGCGAAACATATTGGCCGATCCTAAAGTGGCAGCTGTTTCGGCCGCGCCCAGCGCAGCCAGTAGGCAACCATCATCCGCGTCACGGTGACGGCAGTGAACATCGAGGTGAGAATACCGATGGTGAGCGTGACGGCGAAGCCGCGCACCGGGCCCGAGCCGAGCCAGAACAGCACCAGCACAGCGATCAAGGTGGTGACGTTGGAGTTGATGATCGTGGTGAGTGCGCGCGAATAGCCCGAATTGGCAGAGGCCAGCGGCGACTTGCCTGACCTGATCTCCTCGCGAATACGCTCGTTAATGAGCACGTTGGCGTCCACGGCGATGCCGATAACCAGCACGATGCCGGCGATACCCGGAAGCGTCAGCGTGGCGCCGATGAGCGACAGGATGGCGAAGATCAGCACCACGTTGATCAGAAGCGCAAGGTTGGCGAACAGGCCGAACAGCCCATAGCCGACGAACATGAAGGCGACCACAAGCAGGAGACCGACAATCGCCGCCTTCTTGCCCGACTCGATGGAGTCGGCGCCGAGGCTCGCACCCACCGTGCGCTCTTCGATGACGGTGAGCTTGGCGGGTAGCGCGCCGGAGCGCAGCAGAATGGCAAGGTCGTTCGCCTCCTGCACGGAGAAGTTTCCGCTGATCTGCCCGGTGCCGCCGAGAATCGGCTCGCGGATGACAGGGGCGGTGATCACCTTGTTGTCGAGCACGATGGCAAAGGGCAGCCCGACATTGTCTTGGGTCACCCGGCCGAAGCGCCTCGCGCCGGCGGCGTCGAAGCGGAACGTCACCACGGGCTCGCCGGTGCGCTGATCGAAGCCCGGCTGGGAGTCGACGAGAACTCTCGCCGCTCACCAAGACCCGGTCCTTGAGCACATAAGGCACCGGCGGCTCTTTGTCGGAATAAACCAGCTCGTCGCCCGGCGGTATCTTCTTGCTGGCAGCAACTTCCGCGGCGTTGACATTAGGATCGACGAGCTTGAACTCGAGCTTGCCGGTCTCGCCGATCAAGTTCTTGAGCCGCTGGACGTCGGATACGCCCGGCACCTGGACGAGGATGCGGTTGCGCCCCTGACGCTGAATGGTCGGCTCCGTGGTGCCGAAGGCGTCGACGCGCCGCCTGATGGTCTCGATCGACGCCTGGATGGCGGAGCCGATGCGACCGTTTAGGCCGGCATCGGTGACGCTCAGCGTAATACCGTCGCTGCCGGTCCGCTTGGCATCGAGGTCGTAGCCCGAGAATCCGCCGAATACGTCGTTCTTGATCGGTACAGCGAGCTTCTTCAGATCCGCGAACGCCTTGTCGACATCCTCAGGCTTGCGAATGTGCACCGACGCGCTGCGCGTTGCCACGTTTGCCCTAAGGTCGGTGTAGCCGATCCGGTTGCTGCGCAGCGCCTCGCGCATGTCGCCGCGAATCGTGTCGAGCCAGTCGCTGACCAGCTCCTTGTCGTCAATCTGGTAGAGCAGATGCGCGCCACCCTGAAGGTCGAGGCCGAGATTGACTTGCTCGTGCGGGACCCAGTCGGGAAGCTTGGCCAGCGTCGAGGCCGGAATCACATTGGGAAGCGCGAAGATGAAGCCGGCAAGCACGACGCCGAACACCAAGATCAGCTTCCATTTTTGGAACTGCAGCATTGCCGGGTTTGAAACTCCAGATCAGGCCAAAGTCTTTAAGAAGAAGCCGCCGGGCTCTTGGATTGGGCCGCACCGCCCTCCCCTTTGCCGCGCACCTCCGATATCGTCGAGCGCAACACCTTGATGCGCACGCCGTCGGCGATCTCGACCTGAAGCTCGTGCTCCTCGACCTTGTTCACCTTGCCGATGATGCCGCCCGAAGTCACCACGGTGTCGCCGCGGCGAACGCCGGCGATCATCTCCTTGTGTTCCTTCATGCGCTTTTGCTGAGGCCGGATCATCAAGAAATACATGATGCCGATAATGAGGATGGTCGGGACCAGCAGGCTGTTCAGCATCTCGAAGCCGCCCGAGCCTGCTTGAGCGTAAGCGAAACCGTTCATTTGCTCGTGTCCCCTACCTTGGCTTAAGGGTGGCCGTTTTCGGCCAGTTTTGGGCCCTATCTCGCGGCGCTGCGAGCAGGCTCTTATCGCGCGATTGGGCGCGACTATACTGTGCTAGATCGCCTTTGCAACGGGGCCAAGATGAACTTTCAGGAACCTCTCTCGGGACTTATGGAGCGGATCGCCCGGGCGCTGGAGCGCCTTGGGCCGATGCGGCCCGAGATGCCCGATTTCGCGGCCGCGGACGCCTTCGCCTTCCAAGCGGAGACTGAGAGCTTCGTGGCCGTGCCTGCGGTCAACCGGGTGCCCTTGCCGCTGCTGAAGGGCATCGACCGCAATCGGGACGCGCTTTTGGCCAATACGGAGCGCTTCGCCAGGGGCCTGCCGGCCAATAACGCGCTCCTTTGGGGGGCCCGGGGCATGGGCAAGAGCTCGCTGGTCAAGGCCGTCCATGGGACCTTCCCGGGCCTCAAGCTGGTGGAGATCCATAGGGAGGACATCGCCGCCCTGCCCCGGCTTCTCGGCTATTTGCGGGCCACGCCCGAGCACCGCTTCATCCTGTTCTGCGACGATCTGTCATTCGAGGCGGTGGATACCTCCTACAAGTCGCTCAAAGCCGTCCTGGAAGGCGGCATCGAGGGGCGCCCCGCCAATGTGCTGCTTTACGCCACCTCCAACCGGCGGCATCTGATGCCGCGGGAGATGGTGGAGAACGAGCGCTCCACCGCCATCAACCCCTCCGAGGCGGTCGAGGAGAAGCTGTCGCTCTCAGACCGCTTCGGCCTATGGATCGGCTTCCACAATTGCAGCCAGGCCGAGTACCTCGCCATGGTGCAGGGCTACGCCGACCATTACGGGCTCGACATGCGCAAAGACGACCTGGAACGGGAGGCGCTCGAATGGGCGCGCGGACGCGGCAGCCGCTCGGGCCGCGTGGCGTGGCAGTTCATTCAGGACTTGGCGGGACGTCTCGGCGCGGCGCTCTAATCGGCCTGCGCCGCCATGCTGCTCATGTACTTGGTCGGATCGACCGGGCGCGAGCCTTTGCGCAATTCGAAATGCACTTGCGGCTGGCTCACCGACCCCGTGTCGCCGGCCTTGGCGATGATCTGGCCGCGGCGCACCTTGTCGCCCCGCTTGACCAGCAGCTCCTCGTTGTTCGCATAGGCCGACACCCAATTGTTGGCGTGGCGAACCAGAACGAGGTTGCCGTAGCCTTTCAGCTCGCTGCCGGCATAGGCGACGACGCCGTTCTCCGCCGCCTTCACCAAGGTGCCTTGCGGCACCGAGATGTTGACGCCGTCATTGTGGCCGCCGTCGGCTTTGGTGCCGAAGCCGGAGATGATGCGGCCCTTGACCGGCCAGCGGAAGCTGTTGCCCGTCATGGGATCCGGGTTGGGAAGCTGGGTGTTGGTGGCGACCCGCTCACGTGCGCCGCCGCCGGTGATGTCCGGCGCGGCCTTCGCCGTGCTCTGCGTGCTCTCGGACGCAGCGCCTGGCGCGCGGATTGTCGTCGTCCTCACCTTGCGCACGCCGGACGGCGTGGACTGAGCTTGGGCCACAGCCGGCGCCGCGGCGCCGGCCGGGATGATGAGCTTCTGGCCGATCTGGAGCGCGTCGGCGCGGACGTCGTTCCGCACCATGATGGCCTTCTCGTTGGCGCCGAACTTCTCGGCAATGCCGTGGGGCGTGTCGCCCGCCTGCACCGTATACACCGTCTCTCCGGGCCGAGGCTTCGCCGAGGCGACCGCCACGCGCGGCGCAGGCTTCCGCGCCGCGGCGACCTTGGCGCCAGGGATGATCAGCTCCTGGCCTACGCGAAGCCGGGCGTCGGCGAGATTGTTGGCGCTTTGGATGCGCTCGATGGGGACGCCATAGCGACGCGACAGGCTCGACAAGGTGTCGCCGCTTTGAACTCTGACGCGCGGACCGGAGACTTTCGCGATCGATGGCTGCGGCGCCGGCGGCTTGGCGGCGCGCGGCGTGCCGTAGTAGCGCGGCTTTCCGGGCGTGTAGGCTGCGGTCGATTGCGGCGGCGGCAGGGTCGAGCGGGAGATGCCGCCGGATTTCTGGGGATCGCCGTAATAATGATAGCGCTCGGGGCTATAGACCGACGCTTTCGGGACCGGCAGCGACGAGGTCGTCGTCATGTCGGCTTCGCCGCTCGAACGGTTGTCGGCGAGGTTGAAGGACGGATAGTTGAAGCGCGAGACGCCGGAGCTACAGCCGGCAATAGCCAAAGCGATAGCGCTTGCCGCCATCACGCCACAAGCGCCGCGGCCATACTCCGACCAGAACGCCACGCGCATCCCTCGTTGGTCCCCTCGTAAAACCCGTTGCCGCGAGTAAAGCGCGCGGGCGGTAAACAAGGCATTAAGTCTGTTCGCGGGCCTGCCTAAAAAGGAATCAACCAACAACGACTTAGGTCCCCCTCACCTCAGTCACGTCAGTCACGCTTCACGTCAGTCGCGCTTCACCCGTCCATGCACCAGCGGCACGAAACGCACAGGCAGCAACGGCGTCTCAACCAGCCCTTCCTCCGTCTTGTCGATCTGCACCAGAGACTGCGCGTCCCGCGTCTCGCCGAGCGGGATGATCATGCGGCCGCCCTCTTTCAACTGATCGAGGAGCGCCGCCGGCGCATCGAGCGCCGCCGCGGTGACGATGATGCGGTCGAAGGGCGCTTGCGGCGGCCAGCCGAGCCAGCCGTCGCCGATGATGGTGGTGACATTGGCGATCTTGAGCTGCGCCAGCCGCTGCTCGGCAGCCTTCTGCAGCTCGCGCCAGCGCTCGACCGTGTAGACGCGCCGGCACAGATAGGACAGCACCGCCGCCTGATAGCCGGAGCCCGTGCCGATCTCGAGCACCTTATGGCGCGGGTCGAGCTCGAGCCGCTCGGTCATGAAGGCGACGACGAAAGGCTGGGAGATGGTCTGGCCGCACTCGATGGGGAGCGCGATGTCCTGGTAGGCGTGGTCGGCGAAGGCCTCGTCGACGAACAGCTCGCGCGGCACGCGCTCAATAGCGCGCAGCACCCTGGTATCGCGGATGCCGCGACGCCTGAGCTGCATGATGAGGCCGATTTGGTCTTGCGCGCTCGCCATTCATTCCACCTCCCCGCGAGGCGGCTTTTCCGGCGAGTATCAGCCGATTCTAGTCCACTCTCCTAAGGACTATTTGCGCTTTTCGCCGAGAACGGCGGAGAGCTCCTCCAGCGTGGCCCGGTCGGTGAAGTCGAGGCAGAGCGGTGTGACGGAGATGAAGTTGGCCCGCACGGCCCAGAGATCGGTGCCCTTGGGCGGATTTGGCCCACGCTTGGTAATGCCGATCCAGTAATAGGCCTTGCCGCGGGTATCCATGCGATCGTCGATGTCGAGCAGGTCCGTGTCGCGCAAGCCCTGCACGGTCGCGGCCATGCCCTTGACCTCGTCGGGCTGGCAGTCGGGGAAGTTGACGTTGAGCACGATGCCCTCCGGCCAGCCCGCGTCCAGCAGACGGTGCAGGAGATCGGCACCGTGGTGCATGGGCGTCTCCCAGATGGGGATGCCGAACTCGTAGTTGGCGACGGCGAGGCTGAGCGCGATGGAGGGCACGCCGAGCAGCGTGCCTTCGATGGCGCCGGCCACGGTGCCGGAATAGTTCACGTCGTCGGCGAGGTTCTGCCCCTTGTTAACCCCGGAGAGCACGAGGTCCGGCGGCTCGTCCTTCAAGAGAAACCGCACGCCCATGATCACGCAGTCGGTGGGCGTGCCCTTGACCGCGTAGCGGCGCTCGGCGAGCTCGCGCATGCGCAACGGCTCGGCGAGCGTCAGCGAATGCGAGGCGCCTGAATTGTCGGTCTCGGGCGCCACGACCCAGACGTCGTCGGTCAAGTCGGTGGCGATCTTCTCGAGCACGTCGAGGCCGGGCGCTTCGATGCCGTCGTCGTTGGTGATGAGGATGCGCATTTTGCGAGTCTTCCGAGTCGCTTTGGACGACGCGTTCGTACGGCGGATCACTTCGCGGCTTCGATCGTGGTGAGGCCGCCCATATAGGGCTGGAGCGCCTCGGGCACGCGCACGCTGCCGTCCGCCTCCTGGTAGTTCTCCAGCACGGCGATCAGCGCGCGGCCCACGGCGACGCCGGAGCCGTTCAGCGTGTGCACGAACTGCGTCGCCTTGGAATCCTTCGGGCGGTAGCGCGCGTTCATGCGGCGGGCCTGGAAGTCGCCGCAGACCGAGCAGGACGAGATCTCGCGATACATGCCCTGCCCCGGCAGCCACACCTCGATGTCGTAGGTCTTCTGCGCGGCGAAGCCCATGTCGCCCGTGCACAGCACGATGACGCGGTACGGCAGGCCGAGCTTCTGCAGCACGGTCTCGGCGCATTTGGTCATGCGCTCATGCTCGCCCGCCGATTGCTCGGGCGTGGTCACCGAGACCAGCTCCACTTTGGAGAACTGATGCTGGCGGATCATGCCGCGCGTGTCCTTGCCTGCCGCGCCGGCTTCGGCGCGGAAGCACGGCGTGCCCGCGGTGACGCGCATGGGCAGCTTGGCCTCGTCGGTGATGTCCTCGCGCACGAGATTGGTGAGCGGCACCTCGGCGGTCGGGATGAGCCAATAGGATTCCTTTGACGGTGCACGTTCGAGAATATCGTCAACGACAGCCTCAATAGACTTACCCTCAGAACAAATCGCTTCCCGATCTGCCGATGTGGCATGCTCCATGGCCTCATCGAGCAATTCAGCCACGTGAGCCTTCGCTTGCACCCAAGAACTGCTCCTCACGAAACTTCGGCAGCTGCGCGGTGCCGAACATGGTGTCGTCGCGCACGAGAAGCGGCGGGTTGATCTCGGTGTAGCCGTGCTCGGTGGTGTGCAGGTCGAGCATGAACTGGGCAAGCGCCCGCTCGAGACGCGCCAGCGGTCCTTTGAGCACCACGAAGCGCGCCCCTGAGAGCTTCGCCGCGGTCTCGAAATCCATCATCCCGAGCGCCTCGCCGATGTCGAAATGCTGCTTCGGCTCGAAGTCGAACTCCGGCGGCGTGCCCACTTTGCGCAGCTCGACATTGTCCCGCTCGTCCTCGCCGACCGGCACGTCGGCGGCGGGCATGTTGGGGATGCCGGCGAGCAGGTCGCGCAAGTCCTGATCGAGCGCGCGCTCCTTGTCCTCGCCTTTCTGGATGGTCTCTTTGAGACCCGCCACCTCGTCCAGGAGGCGCTTGGCCTCGGCCTCGTCCTTGGCCTGCTTGGCCTTGCCGATGTCCTTGGAGGCGGCGTTGCGGCGGGTCTGGGCCTCCTGCAAAACCTGAATCGTCTCGCGGCGTTCCTCGTCCAGCTTCAGAATCTGATTCAACGCGCCTTTCGGATTGGGAAAGCCACGATGGGTCAGGCCTTTGATGAAGGCGTCTTGGTTGTCGCGGATCCACTTAACGTCGAGCACGGGCGTCCAATCCTTGGGGTCGAGGAATCGTCGGCTGGTGCCCCCGTATAAGGCTCCATCCCGGCCTTGTCATGACCCCCATCTTCCAGCCCCTCGCCGCACAGCCGAGGAGCCGCCGCTCGCCCGCGTCCCTTCGACGCTGCCGCGGGATAAGCCGAAACTTTTGCCCCGTGCCCGTGAGTTGCGCCGTTTTCAGCAAGGAGGAACGGACAATGCCCAACTCCAGCCTAGAAAACAGTCTCCGTTGGCAGGACCTCGCCAATTTGGCCCTCGGCGGTTGGCTCTTCGTCTCGCCCTGGCTTCTCAACTTCAGCGGGACGGAACTGGTCGCGCGGAACGCCTGGCTCTTCGGCATCATCGTGGGGGTCCTCGCGCTGCTCGCCATCTTCGTTTACCAGCAGTGGGAAGAGTGGGTGAGCGCCGCCATCGGCGTCTGGCTCTTCGTCTCGCCCTGGGTGCTCGGCGCGGCAGCAACCGCCAACATCCTATGGAATTCGATGATCGTCGGCGCGCTTCTGGTGATCCTCGCGCTGTGGTCCGTGTCGCTCGAACACGGCTCGGGCGCGGTCGCGAGCGGGAGCTAGGCCAGAGGACCTGTGCTTAAAGGGGCGGCGCTCTTCGGAGGCCG
>CAVSFJ010000023.1:0-22861 GCA_963727165.1 uncultured Alphaproteobacteria bacterium | reverse complement strand
CTAGACGACGGGCTCTTCCTCAGGCACCGGCTTCTTGTGCTTCGCTTCGTCGGCAAGCTCTTTCAGCTTGTCTTGGGGCGGTGCCACGAGGCCGGCTGAGATGACGAGCTTGGCGGCATCGTCGATGGCCATGTCGAGCAGAATGACGTCCTTTGCCGGCATGAACATGACGAAGCCGGTGGTCGGGTTCGGCGCGTTCGGCATGAACACGGTCAACAGCTCGCCGTTGCCGAGCTTATCCTTCACCTCATGCGGCGGGTCGCCCGACACGAACACGACGGCGTAAAGGCCGCGGCGCGGAAACTCAATGAGCCCGACGCGCTTGAACCCAGTGCCCTGCTTGGAGAATACCGTGGTGAAGATCTGCTTGAGCAGCCGATAGACGCCGCGCACCACGGGCATGCGGTCGAGCATCATCTCGCCGTAGCTGACGATGGTGCGGCCGAACAGGTTGGCGGCAAGCGCGCCGATCAGCATCAGGGCCAAGATGCCGACGATCAGGCCGACGCCTGGAACGTTGACCGGAAGAAAGTTGTCCGGCAGGTAGCGCTGCGGAATGAGCGGCTTCACCCAGCCGTCGACGAGGTTGATGAACCACCACACCACATAGATCGTGATGGCCACGGGGCCGACGATGATGAGCCCGGTGAGGAAATAGCCGCGCAGCCGCGCCATGAAATGGGACGAGGTGGGCTCAAGTGCGCCGAACAGACCGAACTGGTCTTCGAGCTCGTCTTGCGTCTCCGGGCTCTGACCGGAGTCTTTTGTTTGTTTGTCTTTAGAGGTCATGCGGCTTCTGGAAACTCTCGGGAAAACGGGGGATTTCAGGTAACACCGTTCGGGCGGGGGCTGTTCCTAGCACGCCCGGCTTACAAGTGTGAGGCATGGCTGAATGCGGGCGCGCTTGCAAGTCCGCTTTAAGCCTCAGGGCCCGTCCGGGGAGACCACGGAGCAGTCGGTGCCGTTTCGCTTCAATGCATTACACAGCTTGGTGCTTTGAGCCTGGCTGGCGAACGGACCGATCTTGAGGCTGTAGAAGGTGCCGAAATTGCCAATATCCACCTTCTCGATCTGCGGCGCGGCGCTCGCCAGTTGCCCGTTCGAGGTCTGCACTTTCTTCCACAGGGCCTGGGCCTCCGCCTTCGATCGGCTATTGGCCAGCTGCACGCTATAGCCGCTGCCGCGCGCGGCAGGAGCCGCTGCGGGCGCCAACTCGGTCGAGCGTGAGAACCAGCGCCCGATCGCGGTGCTGCTTCCACTATCGTTCGACACCACTTTCTCTGTCTTGGTGTTGGCGCCCCAGCTCGCCGCCGATGGCGGCTTCGCGGTGGTCTTCGGCGCCGCAGTGGTCCGCGGTGCCGGCGCGGGACTCGGTTCCAAGGTCGGTGCGGACGCTGCAGGCGCTGGCGCACTGTCGCCGGTGAGCGATCCGAACCAACGGCTTACGGCACTGCCGCTCGACTCCGATTTCTCGTCGCTGACCGCGGCATTCCAGCCGCTCTTGGGCGCGGCCTCGGCCGTCCGCGTGGGTGGAGGCTCAGCAGCCGGCGTCGGCGCAGGTGGTGGTGTGGCGGTTGAGCCGCCGAAGCTCGGAACCAGCCGGCTCCAGACGCTCTCGCCTGAGGACGACTGTTCGCTCACGGTGGAAGACGCGTCGCTTGCCACCACGGCGCCGCCGTCCTCATCAATCAGCTTTTGGACCTGGCTCGAGCTTGAGATCTTGCGCGCTTGGGCAAGCTCAGCGTCGCCCTGGCTGGAAAGCCCCGCAGCCTTGTAGGCTAGGCCCTTATTGACCAGGGCCCTCGCCCGGTCCGAGGTGGGCAAGCCAAGCCAGACCGCCGCGCCGAGATCGGCAATGGCCCGGGCAGGATTGCCGGATCTGCGATAGGCGATACCCCGCAGCATCAGGGCTTTGGCGGCTTGGCCTGTCGTCGCTTTCTTGTCGTTCACCGTGGCGGAGAGCTGGCGGATCGCGGCGGCGTACTTGCCGGCGGCGAGCGACGCAGCGCCGTTCTTGAGGCCAATCTCTTGGGCCAGGGCCGGCGTTGCCGCCAAGAGCGCGCCAAGGAGCGCCAGCGCGGCGCCGATGCGGCGGCCGCGGGGAAGGAGGCGCCCGTCAAAAGCAAGACGGCGCGGCCGGAACGACTTCCGATGATCCGCCATGTGCTTGCTCAAGCAAAGAAATCGGGCAAATCCGAGGCTGTAGACTATTCCACAGTCACAGATTTTGCGAGGTTTCGCGGCTGGTCTACGTCAGTGCCCATAAAGACCGCCGTGTGATAGGCGATGAGCTGAACCGGCAGAGCGTAGACGATTGGTGCCACGAAGGGGTGGACAGTGGGTACCGCCACGTCCGTCTGGACGGCGCAGCCCGTGCTCGCCGGGTCAGCATCGCTTACCAGGATGATTTTGCCGTCGCGCGCGGCGACCTCCTGCATGTTCGAGACGGTCTTGTCGAAGAGATCGTCGTGCGGCGCAATGACGATGACCGGTACGGTCTCGTCGATGAGCGCGATTGGTCCGTGCTTCAACTCGCCCGCGGCGTAGCCTTCGGCATGGATATAGGAGATCTCCTTCAGCTTGAGCGCCCCTTCGAGGGCGATCGGGTAGCTCGAACCACGGCCGAGATAGAGCACGTCGCGCGCCTTGGACAGGCTGTGGGCGAGCGTCTCGTAAGACGTCTCATCACGCAGGATCGTCGCCATGTGCCGGGGCACCTCGACCAGCGCCTTGACCAGGTCGGCTTCGAGCGAGGGGCCGATCACCCCGCGGGCCTTGCCGGCGGCGATGGCGAGACAAGCAAGCACGGTGAGTTGGCAGGTGAAGGCCTTAGTGGAGGCGACGCCGATCTCAGGGCCGCCTAGCGTCGGCAGCACCGCGTCGGATTCGCGTGCAATGGACAACTCTTGCACGTTGACGATGGACAACACGTGCTGGCGCTGCGTGCGGCAATAGCGGAGCGAAGCCAGCGTGTCGGCGGTTTCGCCCGACTGAGACACGAACAGCGCCGCCCCGCCCGGCTCCATCGTGACCTCGCGGTAGCGGAACTCAGAGGCGATATCGACGTCGACAGGCAGCTTAGCCCAGCGCTCGAACCAGTATTTGGCGACGAAGCAGGCATAGAATGCCGTGCCGCAGGCCGACAGCGACAGCCGACTCACATTCGCGAAGTCAAACGGCAACGGCGGCAAGTCCACGCGATAAGTGGCAAGGTCGAGATAATGCGCGAGCGTATGTCCGACGACTTCCGGCTGCTCGTGAATCTCCTTCGCCATGAAGTGCCGGTAATTGCCCTTGTCGACGACGAGGCCGGCAGCGAGCGAGCGCGCCACGGGGCGTTCGACAGCCGTCCCCGACCGGTCGCGAATGGCGACGCCCTCGCGGGTGATCACGGCCCAGTCGCCGTCCTCGAGGTAGGCGATCTGGTCGGTGAAGGGCGCGAGCGCGATGGCGTCGGAGCCAACGAACATCTCGCCGTCGCCGTAACCGATGGCGAGCGGACTTCCCTGGCGCGCCGCGATCATCAGGTCGTCGTAACCGCGGAAGATTATGGCGAGCGCAAACGCGCCATGGAGCTGGTTCAGCGTCTGGTAGACCGCAGCCACGGGGTCCTTGCCGGCCCGCAGCTCGCGCGTGATGAGATGGGCGATGACCTCGGTGTCGGTATCGCTGGTGAATGGCGCCCCTTCCGCCATGAGCATGGCCTTCAGCTCGCGGAAGTTCTCGATGATACCGTTATGGACCACCGCAACGTCGTCGGTCATGTGGGGATGGGCGTTTGCCTCGCTCGGCTTGCCGTGGGTCGCCCAGCGCGTGTGGCCGATCCCGGTGTTGCCGTGGAGCGGCTCCCGCTTCAGTAGCTCTTCGAGATTGCGCAGCTTGCCTTGTGCGCGGCGGCGCTCGATGCGCCCATTCTCCAGCGTCGCTACGCCGGCGGAATCGTAACCGCGATATTCGAGGCGCTTCAGCGCGTCGACCAATAGCTCTGCAACCGCCCCCTTACCGAGGACGCCAACGATGCCACACATCGTCCCCTACTCCCTCGTACCCTGGTTCCTGCCTAAATGGACCGGCGGTGTGTCGCAATTCACGAGCTATGTCCCTTTGTTGCGATAGAGGTTGGTTCGGTCGAGCCGTCTAGCGGCTACTTCGACTTGTCACGCGTGCGGCGCGCCCGCACCTTGGCCGCCCAGCCCGCCCGCTCCTGCTGCGCAGGACGGGTGACAGCAAGCGCATCTGCCGGCACATCCTTGGTGATGACGCTGCCGGAGCCGATATAAGCGCCGTCGCCGATCTTGACCGGCGCGACCAGCGAGCTGTTGGAGCCGATGAACGCACCGGCACCGATCTCGGTGCGATGCTTGGCAAAGCCATCGTAATTGCAGGTTATGGTGCCGGCACCAATGTTAGCCTTTGCGCCCACGCTCGCATCGCCAATGTAGGTCAGGTGGTTAACTTTAGCGCCCTCGGCGACGTCCGAATTCTTGATCTCGACGAAATTGCCGACATGAGCGTCCTTGGCGAGCGCAGCGCCCGGCCGCAATCGCGCGAACGGACCGACGGTCGCTCCGGGGCCGATCTTCGCAGCCTCGATATGGCAGAAGGCTCTGATGGTGACGCCGTCGTCGATGCTCACGCCGGGGCCGATCACCACGTTCGGCTCGATGGTGACATCGCGGCCGACCGACGTGTCGTAGCTGAAGAACACCGTCTCGGGCGCCACCAGCGTGGCGCCGTTCGCCATGACGCAAGCGCGCAAGCGCCGCTGCATCACGGCCTCGGCGGTCGCCAACTCGGCGCGGGAGTTGACGCCGAGAACCTCTTCCCCGTTAGAGAGGACCACACGCGTCTGTAGATCGTCTTTGCGCGCCAGCGCCACGGCGTCGGTGAGATAGAACTCGCCCTTGGCGTTGTCGTTGCCGATCCTTGCCAGCAGCGCGGATAGCGTCTTGCTCGAGCGGAATGCCATAATGCCGGAATTGCACAGCGTAAGTGCCCGTTCGGCGGCACTTGCATCCTTCTCCTCGCGGATGCTGGCAAGCCGTCCGTGCTCGTCGAACAGCAGACGCCCATACCCTGTCGGGTCTGCCGCCTCGAAACCGATCACGACCACGTCGGCGCCGGCCTCGAGCTCGCCGAGAACCGCTTTCAGCGTCTCGGTGCGGAGCAGCGGCGTGTCGCCATAGAGCACGAGGACGGGGCCGTCCGCGCCCGCGAAGGCTGGGCTCGCGGCCTTCACCGCGTCCGCCGTGCCGAGCTGGTCGGGCTGAACGAAGATATCGAGCTTAGGATCGACGGCGCGCGCGGCTTGGCCCACATCCTCCATGCCGGGGCCGATCACCACGCCACCGCGCGAAATGCCTGCAGCTTCCGCCGCGCGCAGCACGTGGGCGAGCATGGGAGCGCCGGCCAGGTGGTGCAGCACCTTGGGCAAGGCCGATTTCATACGCGTGCCCTTGCCGGCGGCAAGGATGATGGCGAGAGCCGATGATTGGGTCATGCCGATATGGTTTTTCCCTCTTCCCGCGGGGTCGAGGGTCCCATTTCTGTACGAAGTTTCCCTAAACGCGGACTGTCTAGTCCAAAGCGCCCTCTAGGGCCACAACCCTCAGGCGCCCGCGCCAAATCGCTACGGGGAAATTGACCGTGCGGACAGAGTGAGTAATCTCGCTAAGGACCGGCAAGCAATCTGAGGGGAAGCCTTATTCAGGTCGCTTTTGCGCCGAAACCTCACATTTGGAGGCTCGAATCCCTATGGTCAAACGGCGGCGCACAGGCACGCGGAGCTTGGCGCGAGGCATCTTCGCGTTTTTCTGGATCGTGCTGGCCGGAGCCTCGGGTCTTTATCTCTTCACCTTGTTCACGAATCCGGCGGCCCTTGGCGGCCAGGCCGTCCAGGCGAGCGCCGTCACCGGCGAGGACGAGGAGATGGCGACAGGGGCAGCAGCAGCTCCCGTGCCGATGCCTGCCGCGAGCAGCGGCGATTCGGCCGAAGTGACCAAGCTCAAAGGGACGATCCAAGCGCTCTCCCAACAGGTGGCGCAGCTCAATGCGCGCCTGAAACCCATCGAGAAGTTCATCGGCCCCGTAGCGGCGCTGCCGCCGGCCGCTTCGGTCACCACCTCGCCGCCCAAGCCGCCAGCGCCAGCTCAGGCCGAGCCGGCTGCGGCATCGGAGCCAGCTCAGGAGCCCGAAGCGGCCGTCGAGGACGTCACCGTCGAGGAGAACGTCGTGGAGGCAGAGCCCCCGGCTCCGACGCCAGCGCCCCGGGCCGAGCCGGCGCCCCCACCCCCTGCCGCCGAAGCCACGCCTGAGCCCGCGGCCGCCGAGCCTCCAGCCGTCGCCGAGGCGCCGATGGAGGACGATCAGGGCGAGCCAGAGAACAACGCGGCGCCGAACACGCCTGCAGCCACGCCTGCAGCGCCGGCTGCCCCCAGCCAGGAAGTCGATATTGCCGCCTACGACCCGGTCGAGTTGCCGCCGGCAGCCAATGACGGCTCGACGCGCTATGGCATCGAGATCGGGACCGTAGCGAAACGCGACGAGCTACGGCCCTTGTGGCGCGAGTTCCTGACCAAGCACGCGGCTCTCGTCGCGGGCTTGCAGCCGCGGTGCGTGCTGGCGCCTGACAAAAAGTGGCGGCTTGTCGCCGGCCCCTTCTCCAACGCGCAAGACGCCGAGGGCGCCTGCAGCCTGTTCAAGAAGGCCGACCGGCCCTGCTCGGCGACGGTCTACGCGGGAGACGCGCTTTAGTTGACCAAGCCGGACCAGTTCCGGATCGTCGAGGGCCTGAGAGTGGTGCCACTGCCTGCTAATAGTGCCGGCGCTTGATCACCGGTTTTTTGCTCACCCATTTCTCAGGGGCGACCACGACGTATTTTCCACCGACGATCTGGGTCAAGATCATGGGTTTGGCGATGTTCTTGCCTGATGCGTCGAACTTGATGGGCCCGTAGAAGCTAGGGAGATCGGTAGCGGAGATGGCGTCGCGGACCTTCTCGGGCTCAAGGCTCCGGGCCCGTTTGAGGGCGTCGGCAAAGACATAGACCGCGACGGCCGACTGGGCGGCCTGGTAAGGCGCCTCATAGCCGTAGACCTTCTTGAACAACGCGGCGAAGTCCGCCGCCGAGCCGAACAGGTCGCCCTTGTACTTCAACGCACGATGCCATTGTTGAGCGCAGAAAACATCCTCTGACGCTTTCGGCATCTTCTTAGCGATCTGCGCCGCATCACAATGGGTCAGAGCGATGATCGGCACGTCGACGCGCATGGCTTCGATCTGCTTGACGGCGGTCAATGCCCCTTTCTCGTGGGCTGAGACCACGAGAATGTCAGGTTTCAGCGCCTTCACCATGGCCAGCGTCTCCGACATGTCGTCGAGCTCAGGGGGCAGCTGATCATCGATGACACAATTGATACCGAGCCGTTCGGCATCGGCGAGCACGCCCGCCCGCACGTCCTGGGCAAACGGGTCGTCCTCGGTTGCCATGGCGAGCGTGAGCTCCTCGGATTTCTTGCCGAGCTTCTCGGCGTTCTTCGCAGCAAGATCGATGGCCGGTGTCAGGTACTGATCCGAGGTCGATAACACACCGAAGACATAGCGATAGCCCTTGGTGAAGAGCTCACGCGCCGATCCGTTCGCTTCGACCATCGGCACTTTGTGCCGCTCGACGATGGGCAAGACCGCCTTGGTCAGCTCCGAACTGTAAGGCCCGAGGATGAAGTCGACGCCGTCCTGCTGGATCAGCCGCTCGACGAGCTCCGTGCTGTGTGCGGGCGTCGACTTGTCGTCGTAATAGCGGATCTCGAGGCTGTGGGGCTTGCCGCCGATGCTGACGCCGCCCTTGCGGTTGATCTGGCGGACGGCGAGATCGTAGCCGTTCTTGGTGTTGGCGCCGTTCGGCGCGTATTTGCCGGTAAGGGAGATTGCGGCGCCGAGGGTGATCACGTTGTCAGCACACAGTGCACTGCCAGTGAAGCTTACGAGCACGATCGACGCGATGCCCGCCAAGAGCCCTTTTTCAGGCGACACGTGAAGACCCCCGCCGCTTTCCGAATCCCCTCTAGGTCAATAGCTTACGCCCAATTGGAGCCCGCCGCACCCTTCGCGGGTTGCTGCTCCTCAAAAACGCTCGCTGCCCCCTGACCTGGGGTCAAAGCTTCCCGGCGTTGAACGTATCGCAGGCTTGTAAGGTTCCGTTCTCATAGCCCCGGCGGAACCAGCGCACGCGCTGGGCCGAGGAGCCATGGGTGAAGGAATCGGGCACCACGTAGCCTTGGGTCTGCTTTTGGATGCGGTCGTCGCCGATGGCGCTTGCCGCGTTCAGTGCCTCATCGATGTCGCCAGGCTCGATCAGACCTTTCTCCGTTTGCACGTGATTGGCCCAGACGCCGGCGAAGCAATCGGCTTGCAACTCCATGCGGACCTGAAGCGCGTTGGCGCCACGCGGGCCCAGGCGGCTCCGCGCTGCCTCCACCTTGTCGGCGATACCGAGAAGGTTTTGCACGTGGTGTCCCACTTCGTGGGCGATCACGTAGGCTTGGGCGAAGTCGCCAGGCGCGCGGAAGCGGTTCTTCAGTTCACGGTAGAAGTCGAGGTCGATATAGACCTTCTGGTCGCCCGGGCAATAGAACGGCCCCATGGCGGCCATGCCCATGCCGCAGGCCGAACGCGTGGCGCCCTTGAACAGAACGAGGGTCGGGTCGCGATAACGCGCGCCGAATTGTTTGAACGTCTCGGTCCAAACATCCTCGGTGGTGCCGAGAACGACGGCCACGAAACGCTTGAGGTCGTCATCGCTCGTCGTTTTCGGGTGCTCGATTTGCGCCTGATCGCCTGGGATGGGGAAATTCGTGGCGTCGGGTCTCTCCTGCGGCAGCCGAATATCGGGGAAGCCTGCCCCACTCCCACTGGGCCCTCCGCCTTGCATAAGGACCGAAGGGTCGATGCCGAAGAACAGCATCAATCCAAGGATGATGAGGAGACCGACAATGCCGATGCCGCCGCCACGGCGCACGGATCCGCCGCCGCTCGGAAAGCGGACACCACCGCTGCCACCTGGGAACGGAAAGCCGAAGCCGCGGCGTTCACCGCGCCGGTCCTCGATATTCTCGCTCTCTCTTTGGCCGCGCCACCGCATCTTGAGGTCCTCGCCGCCCTTAGGCGCTCATGCCGAGACTGGGAGCATTGTGCATGGGGCGCGTAAGCGCACAAGGCTCCTGGCGGCATCGGTAAAACCGCCTTGCAGCTCTGCCCGGCTTCTCCCTAGGCGCTCCTTGGCCTTGCGCCAAAGAGGGTGAGAGCGAGCCTGCAAATCCTTGTGTCTATTAAAGATACTGACAAAGAATCGTCACAGAACTGCCATAGGCAAAGGGCATTCTCTCTTTGCCCAGTGGTGTTCGGTCTGGGCAGGTAGTGCGTTCTGTGTAATGCGTACGAGCCTCGGCACTCCCCGCGCCGGGGCTCTTCTTTTTGGCGGAACGTCGCGGGTCTCCAACCTCTTACGACACAAAGACAGGCGCAGCAGAGGCCGTCCCCGGTTACGGGTTCGGCGCGGGTGGCGGGTTCTCGGTCGCGGGCTCCTCGGAATTCTCCTCCGGCGTCATCGCATCAGGCGCCTCGTCGGGCATCGAGTCATCCGGCATGGCGTCGTCGGGCATCGCGTCCGGAGGTGAGACATCGTCCGGTGTCTCATCATCCGGCATGGCATCGTCGGGCGCAGCGTCGTCCGGCGGTGACATATCATCAGACGAGCCGTCATCCGGCATGGCATCGTCGGGCGCGGCGTCGTCCGGCGGTGACATATCATCAGACATGCCTTCGTCATCGGACATACCTTCGTCGCCCGACATGGCGGCATCATCGGCGGCTGGCGTTGCGGACTGCTCGGCCGCGGCAGGCTTCTCGAGGGCGGTCTCGCTCTCGCCCCCACTCAGCAGGAACGCGGCGATCACGAAGCCGATCACGATGCCGCCAAGGACGATAAACAGAAACGCACGGGCGCCAGGGTTGTGGTTTGCCATTGTGAAGTCCTCCCTCTCGCAGACGAAGATCCGCGATATGAACAATTTATCGGCGAATCAGAATGCGGTCGAGACTGTCAACGTCCCTGCCCTGCGTTCCGAAGGTGGGCTTGACTAGGCCGTGCCGCCGCGGCGTACCAAGCGATCGAGCACGGGCGTCAACGCCACAGCCACGAGAAAGTTCACCAGAACCGAGTAAAGGGCCGCATAGCCTGGAATGGTGAGGCCGAAGATCTCGAGCGGGTAGATCGAGGAGACGAAGCCGCGCGTGGCGGCCATGTACGTGCCCATGGCCGTTCCTGCAGCCCAGCCCAAGAGCAACGCATGCGCATTGAACGCTCGCGTGAACAGGCCGAGCAGGATCGGCGGCAAGAGTTGGATGATCCAAATACCGCCCAGGAGCTGGAGGTGGATGGCGTAGCTGTGGGGGATGGCCACGATGAATACCACGGCGCCGACCTTGACCACGAGGGAGACGATCTTCGCCATGCGCGCCTCTTCGGCGTCAGTGCAGTCCGGCCGCAAGAACTCTTTGTAGAGATTGCGGGTGAAGAGATTGGCGCAGGCGATGGACATGATCGCCGCCGGTACCAGCGCGCCGATAGCAATGGCGGCAAACGCCACGCCGACGAACCACGAGGGGAACATGTCGAGGAACAGCGCCGGCACCGCGAAGTTCGCGCCATACTGAGCGAAGCCCGCCGCATGGGCCGGGCTTTTGTCGACGCCGGCGGCGATTGCCATGTAGCCGAGCAGCGCGATGAGTCCCAACACAAAGGAATAGGCCGAGAGCGCCGCCGCGTTCCGCCGGATCACCTTGCCGCTCGAGGCACTCAAGATGCCGGTCATCGAGTGGGGGTAGAGAAACAGCGCCAAGGCCGAGCCGAGCGCCAGCGTGAAGTAGGCGCTGTAGTTGCCGAGGCTCTCACCTGATGGCGGGGCCAGGGTCAGCTTCGCCTGCGGGACGTTGGCGAAGATCGCGCCGTAGCCGCCAAGCTTCGCCGGAATGATCACGAGGGCGGCAAAGATCGTCACGAAGATCAGCATGTCCTTGACCACGGCGATCAGCGCTGGCGCGCGCAAGCCGCTCGTGTAGGTGAAGGCGGCGAGGATGACGAAGGCGATGATCAGGGGCAGATGGCCGATGAAGCCGCCGGCCGGGAAGCCAAGCGCGCCGATCACCACTTCCATGCCGACGAGCTGGAGCGCGATATACGGCATCGTCGCCACGATGCCCGTCAGCGCCACGGCGAGCGCGAGAAGCCGACTGTCGAACCGCTCGCGGACGAAATCGGCGGCAGTCACATGGCCGCGCTCGCGCGCAATCGCCCACAGCCGCGGGAACACCAGATAAAGGATCGGGTAGATCATGATCGTGTAGGGCACGGCGAAGAAGCCCACGGCCCCTGCCCCGAAGACCAAAGCCGGCACCGCAATGAACGTGTAGGCGGTGTAAAGATCGCCACCCAGCAGAAACCAGGTGACCACGGTGCCGAAGCGGCGGCCGCCGAGCCCCCATTCATGCAACACGTTGAGGTCGGCTTTGCGCCAGCGCGCCGCGATGAAGCCGACCCAGGTGACGAACAGAAACAGCGCCACGAAGACGCCCGTTGCGGGCAGATTGAGACTCAAAGGATGTCCCCCGGCGTACCGGACGAATCGAGCTCTTCGGCTGTACGTCCCGTGGTGCGCGTGATCCGCCGCTCGAGCCAATAGACGGTAAGCGCGACGCCGGCGCCCACGATGATGGCGCCGAGTTGGTACCAGTAGAAGAAGGGGACTCCGCCGAGCTCGGGTTCGAGGCGGTTGTAGAACGGCACCCAGGCGACCAGCAGGAACGGAATGACGAGGAAAAAGCGCGGCCAATAGCGCGCTATACCCAGTCTCTTGTTTTTCCTGGCCACGGCAGCCCCCCTTCCCGAACGGGCCGGACCATACTGAAAGCCCGCGGGAATCGCGATGGCGTATTTCTGGGTCCGGACGGCGCCCCGCGCATGGGCCACCCACGAAAAGCCTTGAGGAATCGCCCTTGTTTGTTGACCTCTTGGGCTTACCCGGCCCATATGGTCGCCCCTAGGGAGCGCGTAGCTCAGCCGGTAGAGCATCTGACTTTTAATCAGAGGGTCCTGGGTTCGAGTCCCAGCGCGCTCACCATTCAAAATCAGGCAGTTACGTCCATTTTCTGAGGCCGCATGTGACCGGCGAAGCGGCCTCGTTGGAGCGGAAAAGCCCGAAAAACACCTCAGCAAGGCGTCGGCGTGGCCGGCGCCTTGTGTTTTTTTGAGGCAGAGCGTGGCCCAAACGTCACAGCTTTTCTCGGCAAAGGCCGATATAGTCTTCGACAGAATCGATAGAAAGAAACGGGGGACCAACCATGCGTCTGTTAATTGCTTGCGCGATCATCGTCTCAGCAACCATCGGTCTCGGCGGCTGCTTCGGCCATCACGAGAAGGCCGTCGTCGTGGAGCCGTTGAAGCTCGGCTAGTTTGACGACGAGATAGCCCTTCAAGATCTATCTCTCCGGCAAATGCCAGCCCCGGTCGGGTTCTCCCGGCCGGGGTTTTTCGTTCGCTGATCACGGTGCCAAAAGCGGCACAGCCGCCCCCGAACTGAGAGCGGCTGTGCGACCGAAGTTTTGGTCTAGAGACTGACCGTTGATAGGGCGGCTACCTGTGGCAGGCCGTCATGCCTTTCATCGCCATGTGGGCGTTGGCCTCTGAGCCGTAGACGCCCATCATGCTGAACTTTTCCGTGTCGCTCGGGGCCGTCCGCGACATGACGCAGGTCTTCTTCGCCTTGTCGAAGAGGATGTAGTAGCTGTCCATGGCCATAGCCGGGGCAGCAAAAACGCCGATCAGGGTGGCGGCAATCAGAATCTTCTTCATGGGGGGCACTCCTCATTGCGCGAGGCAGGATTGCCTCACGCAACGAAGAGAGCACTCCTACCGCTAACGTGGAACTCAACTCTCCGACAGATTTTGTGAGAACCCGCTAACCATCCCGTGAAGGGCTGAGCCAAGAGAACAGAGGCTCAAGGCCGATTCTTCGGCGCGGCAGGATTACTCGGCCGGGGTCCCGGCCCAGCGGCGACGCAGCCGCGTATAAACGGTGCGCTTCAAGAAATAATAGGCCGGCCGGCCCATCACAGCGACGGCAATGAACTTAGAGAGGAAGGGTGTGGCGCCGAGCAACCCCGAGATGCCGGCTTTGACGCCGGGTTCGAGATCGGCGGCCATGACCACGGCGATCAGCGGCCACGCGAGATAGGCACCCACAAGGATGAGGGCGCCGAGCGCGAAACGCCAGCCGACCTGCTCGGCGGTGAATTCTGGTTCGGCAGCAGCTATGGCCATCTCCTTACGAGGCGTCCAAGTGGGGCGATCTATCAGGCTGGTAGAATTTGAGGTCCCGACATGTGAACCGGAAGGTGCCCCCACCCCGGCTCTAACGCGAATGTTAGCCTTCACTGTTTCAAGGCGAAACACCTTTTCGCAGGTGCGATAAACTGGAAATACGGCAATTTCGGGCTAGTTCGCAGGAAGTTTATCGGCGGAAGACTGAGGATTTCGTGAAAGACACCAAAGACACCTCAGTCTCCGTTCTGTGTGGCCACGAGCCAGGCGGGATCAAACCAGCGGTCGGCCTCCCCGTCGTAAGGGAGCCGGTTGATGTCCCAGTGGCGAATATAGGGCGCATAGACGTCCCACACCGGCGGGCCACCGCCCACATAGATCACGCGGTCCGGGAACCAGGCCAGCACCTCTTCGGGGTGGTGGCTTGAGCGGATCTCGCAAATGGTGCGGTCCTGGTAGGCGAAAGGCGGGATCGAAGCGATGGTGGCCGGCCCGGCGATGATGACGTGACCGCGTGTCACCTCGAAGAACCGGGCGACGTCGGCGACATACTCCCGACCCTTGTTCCCCTCCCAGGGGAGCTGGCCGTTGAGACCGAGTTGACCTCTCAAGCCAATGGCGCAAATGGCGCGAATGTCAGCCACGCTATCCTCCGTGAGATGCCGCCACTCCTTTTATCGACCGATGGCGCTTAGGCAAAGATTGGTGCACATAGGCGCTCACCCATGACCCCCCGCCCTTCCTCCACGGCAAGCGCTGATCCGCGCCTTAGGCTGAAGGCCATCGGCCTCATGAGCCTGGCGACGCTCTGCTTTGCCACGCTCGACGCCACAGCGAAATATCTGGTGGCCACGAAGGGCATTCCCGTGACGCAAGTCGTGTGGTTGCGCTTTGCCGGGCA
Source organism: uncultured Alphaproteobacteria bacterium (assembly GCA_963727165.1). Lineage (GTDB taxonomy): Bacteria > Pseudomonadota > Alphaproteobacteria > Rhizobiales > Methyloligellaceae > Methyloceanibacter. The sequence continues at coordinate 8,584 of CAVSFJ010000023.1, read as the reverse complement.
CGTGGTGTTCAGCGCGCTGGTGCTGTGGCCGTTTGCACTTAGGCCGTCGCTGCGTTCTGCCAAGCCGCTGATCCAGGTGATCCGTTCCTGCTTTATGATCCTCACCACGGCACTCAACTTCGTCGCGCTGCAATATCTCCAGCTCGACCAGACCGTGACCATCTTCTTCCTGACGCCGCTGCTCGTGGCGGCCCTCGCCGGGCCTCTGCTCGGCGAATGGGTGGGTTGGCACCGCGTACTTGCAATCATCGCGGGCTTCATCGGCGTATTGGTGGTCATGCATCCCGGGTTCGGCACCGTGCACTGGGCCATGCTCCTCGTTCTCGGCGCCACGCTTGGCTACGCGCTTTACAACATCGCCACGCGCTATCTCGCCGCGTTCGACCCAGCCTCGGTCACGCAGACCTATACGCCGCTCGTCGGCGTCCTGGTCATGGCTCCGTTCGCACTCACCGCCTGGCAGTGGCCGCAAGAGTGGTGGCTATGGCTCCTGTTCGCCTCGCTGGGTTTCTGGGGCGGGTTTGGGCACTGGCTCCTGATCCTCGCCCACAGGATCGCGCCGGCCCCCGTGCTCGCGCCCTATATCTATCTCGGGCTGATCTGGATGTCGGTGGCCGGCTTTCTTGTATTCGACAACGTGCCGACCCTGTGGACGCTCAGCGGCGGCGGCATCGTGATCCTCGCCGGCCTCTATTTGCTCGCGCGGGAGCGGAAGACGTTGGGTGCGGCGAAAGGCGGCCCGGCCTCCGACGTCGCATCGCAATAGCGCGTCAATCCTCGCCGTTTGGCGTCTCACTTCCCTCACGGTAACGGCGGCGGACGTCGTCGGCGAATTGGGCGAAGCAGCCTTCGGCGATGGCCTCTCGACTGCGGGCCATGAGCTCCTGGTAGAACTGCACGTTGGCGTAGGTGAGCAACATGGAGCCGAGCATCTCTCCCGACTTCATCAGATGGTGCAGATAGGCGCGCTCGTATTGCGCGGCAGGACATGCGCTCTCGGGGTCGAGCGGGCTTGAGATCCTCGGCGTAGCGCGCATTGCGTAGGTTCAGCTTACCGGCCCAGGTGAAGGCTTGGCCGTGGCGCCCTGAGCGGGTCGGCATCACGCAGTCGAACATGTCGATGCCGCGGGCGATGGCGCCGAGCATGTCTTCCGGCGTGCCGACGCCCATGAGATAGCGGGGCCGCTCCACCGGCAGCACCGCGGTGGCGACCTCGACCATATCGAACATGGCCTCTTGTCCCTCGCCCACGGCAAGGCCGCCCACCGCATAGCCGGGGAAGCCGATATCGATGAGCGCGCGGGCGCTCTCCTCACGCAGGTCGGTATAGACGCTGCCCTGCACGATGCCGAACAGCGCTTGGCCTGGTACGCTCATCTTCTGGAATGCTGTCTTCGACCGCTCGGCCCAGCGCATGGACAGATCGAGCGATGCCTTGGCCTGCTCGCGGGTTGCAGGAAACGGCGTGCACTCGTCGAGCACCATCTGAATGTCGGAACCGAGCAGGCATTGCACCTCGATGGCACGTTCCGGCGTGAGGTGGACGGTGGCGCCGTCGAGATGCGACTGGAACGTCACGCCGTCTTCCGTGATGCGTCGGAGCTTCGCCAGCGACATCACCTGATAGCCGCCGCTATCGGTGAGGATGGGCTTCTCCCAATGCATGAATCTGTGCAAGCCGCCGAGCTTGGCGATGCGCTCGGCGCCGGGGCGCAGCATCAGGTGATAGGTGTTGCCGAGTATGATGTCGGCGCCGGTGGCGGCAACGTCCTCGGGAAACATGGCCTTGACCGTGGCGCCCGTGCCGACCGGCATGAAGGCCGGGGTGCGGATCACGCCTCGGGGCGTGGTGATGGCGCCTGTGCGGGCGCGCCCGTCTTGCGCCTTGACGGTAAAGGCGAAGGGCTCGCTCATTGGCGTTTTGCTTTCATGGCTGCGCCGTGGGGCTCAGTAGGCACGCGTCACCATAGGAATAGAAGCGGTAGCGCTCTTGGATGGCGTGGGCATAAGCGCGCTTCATGGTCTCCAATCCGGAAAAGGCGGCGACAAGCATGAACAAGGTAGAGCGCGGCAGATGGAAATTGGTCAACAAGCGATCGACGACGCGGAAGCGGTAGCCGGGCGTGATGAAGATGTCGGTCTCGCCGGCAAAGGGCTTCACGAGTCCCTCCTCATCCGCCGCGCTCTCGAGCAAACGAAGCGACGTGGTTCCGACGGCGACGACCTTGCCGCCGCGCGCCTTCACGGCATTCAGGCTTTGGGCAACGCCTTCCCTGATCACGCCGTGCTCCGCATGCATCTTGTGACCTTCCGTGTCCCCGCTCCGCACGGGCAGGAACGTGCCCGGACCGACATGGAGGGTGACGAAGTGACGGGAGATGCCGCGGGCGTCGAGCGCTTGCATTAGGTCTTCCGTGAAGTGCAGACCCGCCGTCGGCGCGGCCACGGCGCCCTCGTCGCGCGCGAACGTGGTCTGATAGTCGCTGCGGTCCTGGTCATCCGCAGGACGCCGCGCGGCGATGTAAGGCGGCAGCGGCATGGCGCCTTGCGCCTCGATGGCGTCATGCAGTGCCGGTCCGCTGAGATCGAAGGCTAAGGTCAGCGCACCATCCTCTCCCTTCGCCTCGACCGTCGCATCGAGAGTTCCGAGCGCGCAAACATTGCCGCCCTCCCCGAACTGGATACGGTCGCCCGGCTCGAGCCTCTTGGCCGGCCGCGCCAAAGCCTGCCAGCGATGTTCGTCGAGGTGCTCGATGAGCGTGATCGAGACCTGCGCGGACGCCCCGTCGCGCGTACGGGTTCCTTTCAGCGCCGCTGGGATGACACGCGTGTCGTTGAACACGAGCGCATCGCCTGGCGCTAGCAAACCCGGTAGGTCGGTCATCACTTTGTCGGCTAGCGGTTCGGCCGCGTCCGGGCCCACCACGAGCAGCCGCGCCGCGTCGCGCGGATGTACGGGCCTGAGCGCGATCAGCTCTTCCGGCAGATGAAAATCGAAGAGGTCGGTGCGCAACGGAAAAGGCGGCTAAAGCAGCCGCACCATCAGCGCCCCGACCAGTACCAGCACGGCGCCGCTCAGCCGGCCCGCGGTCAGGCCCCGCTCCACCAAATCGAACATGCCGAACCGATCGAGCAGCAGCCCGGCGGTCAGTTGGCCGGCAATGCCGAGCGCCATCAGCGCCGCCACACCGATCTTCGGCGCGAGCATGAGGGTCACGGTGACATAGATCGCGCCGAGCAGGCCGCCCCCGAGAAGCATATAGAGCGGCATGCTCTGAAGAGCACCGAGATTGGTGCTACTCCGTGCGAACAGAAGGGTGAGCACGATCAGGATAATCGTGCCCACGCAGAACGACATGGTGGCAGCCGAAATGGGATGCCCAAGGCGGGTGGCGACTTCGGCGTTGATGGGCGCCTGCAGGGCGATGATCCCGCCGCCGACAAGCGCAACCAGCGTAAACAGAACACCCGCCCACGCCATGGTCGTCTCTCCTCGTTGCATCGTCAGGCTTGTGCGTCTGCGGCGATCTTGGCCGACAGAATCTTGTCCGGGCTCGCCGGCGGCTCGCCGCGATTGATTTTGTCGACATTCTCCATGCCTTCGATCACGCGGCCCCAGACCGTGTATTTGCGGTCGAGGAAGCTCGCGTCGTCGAACACGATAAAGAACTGGCTGTCGGCGGAATCGGGCGACTGGGCGCGGGCCATGGACACGGCACCGCGGCTATGCGGCTCGGCGTTGAACTCGGCGGCGAGCTTTTGGCCCGAGCCCCCGGTGCCGGTACCGGTCGGATCGCCGGTCTGCGCCATGAAGCCTTCGATCACGCGGTGGAAGGGCACGCCGTCATAGAAGCCCTGGCGGGCCAACTCCTTGATGCGGGCCACGTGGTTGGGCGCGAGGTCGGGACGCATTTCGACCACGACATTGCCCTTGCTCGTCTCGAGGATGAGGGTGTCTTCGGGATTTGCCACGATGTAGGGCTCCTTCTCGTTGTCGGGTTGATTATGGCTCGATAGTCGCCTTCTTGATGTAGTCGAGCTTGGGATAGGCCTCCACCAGATAGGCGTTGCCTTCCGTCTGGATGCGGCCCTGGTCCGGGCCGCGCCCGCGTGGCGCGCCTTCGCCATAGCCGCCATAGATGGAGTCGACCACGTTCATCCCGGACGCGACCTGGCCGAACGGCGCGAAGCCCTGGCCGTCGAGAGCCGAGTTGTCGCCGAAATTGATGAACACCTGCGTGGTCCGGGTGTTCGGGCCCGCGGTGGCGAAGCTCACCATGCCGCGCGTGTTGGATTGCTTCACCGGGTCATCGGGGATGGTGGCCTCGCGCCATAGGGCGGAGAGGTCCGGGTTGCCGCTGATGCCAAACTGCACCATGAAACCGTTGATCACGCGGAAGAAACGCGCGTCGTTGTAGAAGCCGTTCTTGACCAGATTGTAGAAGCGGTCGGCGCCATTGGGCGCCCAGTCCCGATGCACCTCGATGACGAAGGTGCCCTTGCTGGTGTCGAATTTCGCCTTGTAGACGGCGGGTGCCTTCTCGTTGAGCGATGACGGATTACCGAGATTGGCGGCTTGGGCGCTGAAAGCGCCGAACAGCAACGCGGCAATGAAAAGGACGACGGCCCTGATGGTCATGGGGTTTCCTCGCAAGTTTTCTTAGCTAGGCGGTGAATTTCTGCTTGAGAGCTGAAGCAACGACGGCGGGTACGAAGCTCGATACATCGCCTCCCATTGCGGCGATCTGACGAACAAGGCTTGCTGCGATGTGACGCGTACCGGGCGACGAGGCCAGAAACACCGTCTCGATCTCCGGGGCAAGGGCCGCGTTCATGCCCGCCATCTGCATCTCGTAGTCGAAGTCGCCGGCATCGCGGAGGCCCCGGATGACGACCGTGGCCTGCGCCGCCTTGGCCGCGTCGACCGTCAGGTCGTCATAGGTGGTCACGTCGAGGTCGAGGCCGACCTCCTTGGCGACAGGCTTGAGCACCTCGGCGGCGAGCTTCACCCGCTCGTCGGCGGAGAAGAGTGGGTGCTTATCATGATGCGTGCCGACGGCGATCACCAGTCGGTCCACGAAATGCGCTGCCCGGCGCACGATGTCGACATGACCGAGCGTGACAGGGTCGAAGCTGCCGGGATAAAGGCCAACGCGCATGCCGCCGAGACTCCAAGCGCGCCGGTGGCGTCATCCCCCATGGATGGCAGCCTCAAAGCGCGTCGTGGGCCTCTTCTAGCCGTGCGGACGCGGGATCGGCAAGGCCGCATCGCTCAGTGCACATCCAGGCAAACGAAAAAGGGCCCGGCAATGCCGGGCCCCCCACCCCAACTCAATTTATTATTTAAGCGGTATTGAGGCGGTCTGCGTGCGATGACCGAAGATGTCGCTGAGATTGAAGCGGTAGCCGAGACCGGCGGAGATAATCAACGGGTCAAGGTTGGCAGAGGCCGTCACGCCCGTTCCAGCCCAGGTGATGTCCGTATCGAGCCAGGTCTTCTTCACGTCGGCGTTGAGGAACCAGCCATTGCCGATGGACAGGTCGAGGCCCGCTTGCAGGGTGAAGCCCCATGCATTGTCGATGTTGACGCTGGTCGCGCCGAGTCGCATTCTGGCCAGTGCCCTCATCGAAGAAGGCAATGTATTGCACGCCCGCGCCCACATAGGGCCGAAATTTGCCGCCGCTGTTGAAGTGATACTGGGCGGTCAGCGCCGGCGGGAAGATCCAAGTATCGGCAAGCTTGCCGAGGCCCTTAATGGAGCCCGCGGCGTCTAGGTCGTGTTTGGCGAAGCAGCAGAAGAGCTCGACCGCGATGTTGTCGTTGAAAAAGTAGGTCAGGGTCGTCGCCGGGATGACCTCGTCGCTGACCTCGGCATCGGCGCCCGGGATCACAGCGCCCCCGGCGCGTACCGTGGCGTCGGTGTCAGGAAGAACCCCGGTAACCAGCGCCCGGACCATGAAATTCCCATGATCGTCGCCGGCCATCGCCGGCAAAGACGCACCTGCACTGCAAGCCACTAAGGCCAGTGCTGCCACTGCAGCTTTTGCCAATCTCTTCATGTCTGACGTCCCCCAGTGCCGCGAGCGGCCGTGATCGGCGCTCGCCTTTGTTCTTCCGTAGTCTTGAGCAATACGCGCCCCCGGCTCCAGCCCAGATCGATCAACTGGACTGACAGAGGTCAGAACGCGCCATATCGCCCGCCGACTGTTGCGGTAGGGCAACGGTTTTTATTGATCTGGGTCAATTCGTTGTGCCCAACGTGACCGGCCGGACACGGTGTCGCGCCCGCCGCCATGTTGATCGAAATCAAAGCGCGACTCGCGCGCTCGACCGACTGCTTGAATTTGCATGGCGGCCCTCCGCCGCGGGGGAACCCCATGGTCACCACATCTGCCTTGAAGACACGGGAACCACTCCCACTGACAAGCGCATCGCCCTCAGAAACAAAGGCAAGCCCTCCCGGGACGGTACTGGCGCGACTCGGCGCTCATGCCGCCACCGTGCGGGTGCGCCGGGGGCAGTCCGTCGCGCTCAGCTTCGAGGGCAGCGAGGCGGCTTTCGTGGTGCGCTCGGGCGCGCTCATGCTGCATGTCACGCTGCCTGGCGGCTTGCGCCAAGTTGTGGCCCTCTTCTATCCGGGCGATGTGTTCCGCGCCGCGTTCGCACCGCCTGCCGCCGCCGCCCACCTCTCGGCGGTCAGCGCGGGCGACGTGCTCCGCTTTCGCTGGAGCGGCCTTTCGCAGCTGGTGGCAAGCGATCCCGAGATTGCCGGCTTTGTCGAGAATGCCGTGGCCAGGCAGACCTCGCGCCAGGCCATCCACATGGCCGCCGTCGGCCGGTTCGACTGCCAGCAGCGGGTCGCGACCTATCTGATGGAGCTCGCCATGCGCACCGGGGTGCGCGCGCCTTGCGGCGGACTTGCTTTCGAGACGCCGCTCAATCGCACCGACATGGCGGACTATCTCGGGCTCAACGCCGATACGCTGTCGAGAACCATGTCGCGCTTAAGGGCGAGCGGCCTCTTGAGCCATCCTGAGCGGCATCGTGCCCTGATCCGGGATCTCGACGCGCTCGCGGCGCTCACGCCTGCCGCCCAGTCCATCCGGGCTCTTTATGGCAAGATGCCCGCAGACGCACGGCACGAACGCCTGATGACGGATTGAGGCGTCAGGCCTCTTCAGGATCCGCCTCGTCGGCCTCGGGCTCGCCTTCGGCGCCGTTGCCATTCTCGTCGGGAATATGCTCGACGGAGACCACACGCTCATCCTCGGCGGTGTCGAACACGATCACGCCCTGGGTGGAGCGGCCGGCGATTCTGATGTCCTGGACCGGCACGCGGATGAGCTGTCCCTTGTCCGTGACCAGCATGATCTGATCGCTGTCCTCGACCGGGAAGGATGCCACCAGCTTGCCGTTGCGCTGGTTCACGGTCATGGCGATGATGCCCTTACCGCCGCGCCGCGTAATGCGGTACTCGAAGGAGGACGTTCGCTTGCCGTAACCGTTGGCGGAGACGCTGAGGACCATCTGCTCTGCGGCACTCATCTCGGCGTAGCGTTCTTGGCTGATCTCTGCGCCCACGTCGGCCTCGTCGCCGTCCTCGTCGACCTCCCCTACGTCCCCCTCGCCACGTACCGCGCGGCTCATCTTGAGGTAAGCGGCTCTATCAGAAGGGGCCGCCTCGAAATGGCGTAGGATCGCCATCGAGATGACGCGGTCGCTATCCGCGAGTGCGATGCCGCGCACGCCGATGGAGCTGCGTCCGGCGAAGACGCGCACCTCTGACACGGGAAAGCGGATGCATTGCCCGCCGGCGGAGGTGAGAAGTACGTCATCCGCCTCGGTGCAGGTCTCCACCCCCAGAATTGCATCTCCTTCGCCGAGCTTCATGGCGATGATACCGGCGCGTCTCACGTCAACGAAGTCCGACAGCTTATTCCGCCGGACGGTGCCGCCGTCGGTGGCGAACATCACATCGAGCTTCTCCCACGAGGACTCATCCTCGGGCAGCGGCAGTATGGTTGTAATCATCTCGTCCTTGCCGAGCGGCAACAAGTTCACCAGCGCTTTGCCACGCGCTTGCGGCGCAGCCTGCGGTAGACGCCACACCTTCATCTTGTACGCCATGCCGCGCGAGGAGAAGAACAGCACGGGCGTGTGCGTGTTGGCGATAAAGATGCGGGTGACGAAATCCTCGTCGCGCGTCGCCATGCCGGCGCGCCCCTTGCCGCCGCGGCGCTGGGCACGATAGGCGGAGAGCGGCACGCGCTTGATGTAACCCTTGTGGGACACGGTCACGACCATGTCCTCGCGCTGGATCAGGTCCTCGTCCTCGACCTCGCCCACCATCTCCAGGATTTCGGTGCGCCGTGGCGTACCGAACTCCGCCTTGAGTGCGGTGAGCTCGTCCTTGACGATGCCGACGATGCGAGCGCGGCTGCGCAGGATCTCCAGATAGTCGGCGATCTGGTCGCCGAGGCCCTTGAGCTCATCGCCAATCTCGTCACGGCCGAGCGCGGTCAGACGTTGCAGACGGAGATCGAGGATGGCGCGCGCCTGGTCCTCGGATAGCCGGTAGGTGCC
>CAVSFJ010000022.1:0-121928 GCA_963727165.1 uncultured Alphaproteobacteria bacterium | reverse complement strand
CGCACGGGGACCTTCTCGGCTACGACGGCTACGAGCACTTCTGCCGTTAGCCCGCGCTGACCGTCTCGGCCTGTCAGACCGGCTGTTTCGCCGGGCTGGCGGGCCGTTGCACATCGACCACCCTGCCCCAGCGCGCGGCAGCAATCGTCTCAAATCCCTTTGAACAACGGTTTTGACGCGGTATTTACCCCTGCGGCAACTCAGCCCTCGGAACCGCCCCATTGTGCCTTGAACGTGGCCGAGCGACGGCGCAAATTAATGTGTTCCGGGATGAGTTCGACGAGCGGCCGCTCGATTCGCTGGCCGCTGTATCTTTTTGTTTAGACGAAGCAAGGACTCTTGAAGGACATGACCGCGACCGTCGCCGAACCCGCCATCACTGAAACCTCCCGCGACCAGCCGAACGCCCCTGCTGACCGGGACGCGCTTATGAAGATCCGGCCCTATCAGGGCATGGTGGCGTGGCCGACCGTGATCCTTGCTCTCGGCATCGTCGTCGCCTTCGTGCTCGTCTGCACCCTCGCGACCATGCGCATCATCCCGCTCTGGCTCGGGCTGATCCTCAACACCCTGATCCTCTATGCCAACCAAACGCCGCTTCACGAGGCCTGCCACGGCAACATCGCCGGCCGCGATTCCAAGTGGCTCTGGCTGAACCATCTCGTCGGCTATGTCTCGGGCACGATCTTGCTGCACGAGTACAAGGCGTTCCGCTACATGCATCTCGCCCACCACCGCGACACCAACGATCCCGAGCTCGATCCGGATCACTGGGTGGCGGTGAAAGGCCCGCTCCAGGTGACATGGCGCTGCCTCACCATCGTGTTCTGGTATCACCAGTTCTTCTGGAAGCACATCGCCTTCCACGCCCACATCCCGGGCATGCGGCCGCTCACCATCCACATCGTCGTCATGCACGCGATCTATTACGGCATCGCGCTTGGGCTCGCGGTGATGGGCTATTGGCGCGAGGTGCTCATGCTGTGGATCTTCCCCCACATCCTCGCCTCGGCGCTGATCATCTATTTCTTCGCCTATCTCACCCATAAGCCGCACGAGATTCACGAGCGCTATCGCGACACCAACATCTTCTGGGTGCGCGGCAAGATCATCGAGCCGCTCGTGAACTGGCTCTACCTGTTCCAGAACTTCCACCTGATCCATCACCTCTTCCCGCGGATCCCGTTCTACCTTTACGGCGACGCCTTCCGCGATCTGAAGCCGGTGCTCGATCGGGAGCACGCGCATATCTACGAGTACGATTTCGGGCCGCACCGCGAAGCCCAGGCGCAGTCGTCCTCCTAAGCTGCCGGCGGCGCCTAGTCGGATGCGGCGTGATCTGGCCGGCTCGAAGGTGAGATCGGCGGGCGAGATCAGCACCGAGAATTGCTGGCACCAAATCACCACGCTCGGGAACTTCGTGAGATCGACGCCCGCGGGGATGGCGTAGTTCTGGCTGCCTTTGAACGCACGCAAGCGCCCGAGATCCACATACATCGTGTCGGTGACGTCGCTCGATGAGCGGATGTGCGCCTTCGGCACCAGATAGACGTGGAAGTCGGGACCGGGCCCGACCTCGAAATTCTCACCGAGAAACACGGTCTGGGGATAGACGCTGACCTCGCCCTTACCCGTATGGACCGGATCGCTCGGATCGGGCTGGATGAACGCGCCTTTGGCGACGAGCTTGCCGGTCTCCTCCCGGCGCAGCATCTCCATCCCCGGCGGCGGGGGAAAGATGTAGGGGAAGAAGAAGATGCCGAGGGCAAAGCCGAAGGCGAGCCCGATGAGACCGCCGATGAAGAACCCCTTGAGCCACCGCCACATGTCGTGTCGCGCCTCCCTAAGCCCGAAGGAGCTTAGGAGCTTGCCATGGCAGAGGTGTGATGGCGAGCCTGACGCGCGCTAGTGCAGGCGGAGCTCCCCTTCCACGAAGCTGAACTCCGTCGGCGAGATCAGCTTCCGGTGCGCGACGCGCACCCGGTAGAGCGGCCCCTCAAGGTTGGCGTCCCAGTAGTCCAGAAAGTCCGTGAGCTTGGGAAAGCGCGGCGCCAGGTCATAGTCCTGCCAGACATAGCTCTGGAGCAGCTTCGGATGGTCGGGAAGGCGATAGAGAATTTCCGCGGTGGTGAGCGAATACCCTGCGATCTGGCGAACGAACCCCTGATCCATGGTGAGAAGTCCCCTCTTGGTCAGCCTTTTTGGTTTTATCAATGCTAATGGCGGGACTCGATTGCGTCTAGGGAATTTACCGAATTGAATCAGCGTGTTGGCAGCACACAGGATTCACTGCTAACTTTTTGGCACTCTCGTCTTGAAAGTGCCAAGACTCGAATCTACATAGCGCGTGGAGGTGCGCCCTTTCTCGGGCGCCCATCCGTCTCATCAAAATTTGCCTGGAGGAGATCGCAAGATGAAGTTTCGTCCATTGCATGATCGCGTCGTCGTGCGCCGCATTGAGGAGGACGAACGGACCAGAGGCGGCATCATCATCCCTGACACCGCCAAGGAGAAGCCGCAGGAGGGCGAGGTCGTCGCCGTGGGCCCCGGCGCCACCGACGAGAAGGGTCAGGTCCAGCCGCTGGAGGTGAAGCCCGGCGACCGCGTGCTGTTCGGCAAGTGGTCCGGCACCGAAGTCACGATCGACGGCGAGGATGTTCCTCATCATGAAGGAGAGCGACATTCTCGGCGTGCTCGAAGGCGCTGCCGCAAAGAAGAAGGCTGCGTAACCCAAGCAATTCTCTCGCCTCTCGTGACGCCGGCTTGGCTGGCGCCGGGGTGAGGTTCAAATGGAGCTAAACGAATGTCCGCTAAGGAAGTGAAGTTTTCCCAGGACGCCCGCGAGCGCATGCTGCGCGGCGTCGACATCTTGGCCAACGCGGTCAAGGTGACGTTGGGGCCGAAGGGCCGCAACGTCGTGCTCGAGAAGTCGTTCGGCGCGCCGCGCATCACCAAGGACGGTGTGACGGTCGCCAAGGAGATCGAGCTCGAGGACAAGTTCGAGAACATGGGCGCCCAGATGGTACGCGAGGTCGCCTCCAAGACCGCCGACGAGGCGGGTGACGGCACCACCACCGCGACCGTGCTGGCGCAATCCATCGTCAAGGAAGGCGCTAAATCCGTCGCCGCCGGCTCGAATCCCATGGACCTGAAGCGCGGCGTCGACCTCGCCGTCAAGGCTGTCATCGACGAGCTGAAGGCGAAGGCGAAGAAGGTCACCTCCAACGAGGAGATCGCCCAGGTCGGCACCATCTCCGCCAACGGCGACCCCGACATCGGCCGCTTTATCTCCGAGGCCATGCAGAAGGTCGGCAATGACGGCGTCATCACCGTCGAGGAGGCCAAGAGCCTCGAGACCGAGCTCGAAGTGGTCGAGGGCATGCAGTTCGACCGCGGCTACATCTCGCCCTACTTCATCACCGACGCCGACAAGATGCGCGTCGAGCTCGAGAACCCCTACATTCTCGTCGACGAGAAGAAGCTCTCCAACCTCCAGTCCATGCTGCCGCTGCTCGAGGCCGTGGTGCAGTCCGGCCGTCCGCTCCTCATCATCGCCGAGGACGTGGAAGGCGAGGCGCTGGCCACGCTCGTGGTCAACAAGCTGCGCGGCGGTCTGAAGGTCGCCGCGGTCAAGGCGCCGGGCTTTGGCGATCGCCGCAAGGCCATGCTGCAGGACATCGCCGTCCTGACCGGCGGCCAGGTGATCTCCGAGGATCTCGGCATCAAGCTCGAGAGCGTCACCCTCGACATGCTCGGCCAGGCGAAGAAGATCGTCATCACCAAGGATGACACCACCATCGTCGACGGCGCCGGCAAGAAGAAGGATATCGAGGCGCGCGTCGCCCAGATCCGTCAGCAGATCGAGGACACCACCTCCGACTACGACCGCGAGAAGCTGCAAGAGCGGCTGGCCAAGCTCGCCGGCGGCGTTGCCGTGATCAAGGTCGGCGGTGCCACCGAGGTCGAGGTAAGGGAGAAGAAGGATCGCGTCGACGATGCGTTGAACGCGACCCGCGCGGCCGTCGAGGAAGGTATCGTTCCTGGCGGCGGCGTGGCGCTGCTGCGCGCGTTGCAGGCCCTCGACTCCGTCAAGGGCGCCAATGACGACCAGAAGGTCGGCATCAATATCGTGCGCCGGGCTCTGCAAGCGCCGCTGCGTCAGATCGCCGAGAATGCCGGCGAGGACGGCGCCGTGGTCGTGGGCAAGATCCTCGACAAGAGTGAGTACAACTTCGGCTACAACGCTGCGACCGGCGAGTACGGCAACCTGGTCAAGCAGGGCGTGATCGACCCGGCCAAGGTCGTGCGCACCGCGCTCCAGGACGCCGCTTCCGTGGCCGGCCTCCTCATCACCACCGAGGCCATGGTGGCCGAGCTGCCGAAGAAGGCTGCTCCCGCCATGCCTGGCGGCGATATGGGCGGCATGGGTGGCATGGGCGGTATGGGCTTCTAGCCGCGTAGCGTTCAGTTGCGTAAGCGTCTGTAACGAATCTCAAAATCGAGCCGCGCCTTCGGGCGCGGCTCTTTTCGTATGTGCGGCCTCTGGACTTGCGGTAGGCATAGGCCATGCCGTCCATGCCAACAGCCAAAGAACATGGCCGCATCCGCGCCGGCATCGGCGGCTGGATCTACGCGCCCTGGCGCGGCGTGTTCTACCCGAAGGGTCTGCGCCAAGCCGACGAGCTCGCTTATGCCGCGAGCCATCTCACCTCGATCGAGATCAACGCCACCCACTACCGGCTGCAAAGCCCCAAGAGCTTCAACAAGTGGGCCGACACCGCGCCGGACGGCTTCGTGTTCTCGGTCAAAGGCCCGCGCCTCGTCACCCAGCAGAAGGCGCTGGCGGAGACCGGCGGGTTCATCAAACGCTTCTTTGATTCAGGGCTGGCGGAGCTGGGCGACAAGCTCGGGCCGGTGCTGTGGCAGTTCCCGCCATTCAAGCAATTCGATCAGGCGGACTTCGCCAAGTTCTTGGAACATTTGCCGGAAAGCCTGGACGGGCGGAAGCTGAACCACGTGGTCGAGGTGCGCCACGAGAGCTTCCAAGACCCCGCCTTCATCCGCTTGCTTCGGGATCACGGCGTGGCACCCGTCCTTGTCGACAGCGTGGATTACCCGGCGATTCCCGATCTCACCGGCGACGTCGTCTATGCCCGCCTCCAGCGCGGCGCCGACTCGATCGAGACCGGCTATGCCCCAGAAGCCCTGGACCAATGGGCCGCGCGCGCCAAGGTCTGGGCGGCGGGCGGCGTGCCGGACGACCTCCCGGTCATCGACCCTGCGCACACAGCGGAGGCGAAGCCGCGCGATGTGTTCGTTTACTTTATTCACGAAGGGAAGCTGCGGGCGCCCGCCGCCGCCATGGCATTCATCGAACGCCTGGACGGTGCGGCGAAGTGACTCAAGGCGGCGACGAAACTTTCGCCGTTGTTGCGCATTAGCCTCACAGAGTTCCGGAGGGGGCACGGGGTCCAAACCGGAGGTGCGTGATGGCTCACGCAACACACCCAAACGAAGTTTCTGTACCGCCCGAGGCCGGGCGGGAGTCCGTCGCCGCGCGTAAGCCGGCCAGTGTTCACCCGGTGGCGATCGAGATCGGCCTCGCCGCCACGCTCTGGTTCCTGGCCATGGCCTGGCTCAGTTTCGCCTGGGGACGGCATGTCGATGCCGCGCTCGCCGTGGCAAGCTTGTTCTTCGTGATGTTCTTCACCCTGTTCCTGACGACCGCGTCCCACGCCGTCAAAGACAAGCGCTGGGCGCTTCGCCAGGAGAGCTTCGCCGCCTTCCTGCATGACGACAACATCGCCATCGACAGGGGCAAGATGCAGGGCCGCGACGTGCTGGTCGAGGTGATCCTGATTCCGGTGGCGCTCGCCTTCGCGGCGACGCTTATCGGTCTGGCTTGGGTGATTTTTGGCTAGGCGCAGCTGCGCGCGCGAGCAGCTCTTCACGCGACAGCGCGAAGCCGCTCTCGATCCACTGCTGCTCCAGCGCGCGCAGCCTCTCGCCAAGTGCAGGGCCTTCGAGATCGAAGGGCGCGAGATCCGGCCCGCGTAGCGGGAAGGATGGCGCCTGCCAGCGCTCCGGCAGGGTGAGCGCACGCTGCCAGTCGGGATCGTCGGCGGCCGCGCCGCGCGCCGCCCATGTCAGCAGCACTTGCCACGGAAACTTGTCCGCGCCCAGCCGGTAGAGCAACCGCTTGGCAGAGCCCTCCTCCGGCAATGCCGTGTCGAGCGCCTCGTCAGCGCCGAGCGCCAGCACGGCCTGCTCGGCATTGGACAGCTTGAACCGCGCCGCAAGCCGCGGTGCGTCCTCCGCCACGAACACAGCAAGCGCAGCAAGTCTGAGCACGGCGTTCGGCGCGCGCGACAGCGCCGTCTCGATGGCAATCAGATGCGCAAAGCGGCCAAGCCGCGGCGCACTGCCGAGAATGTCGGTGAGAAGTCCGTAATCGAACAGCGCCTCGACCGCGGCAAAGGCCTGCGGTGCGATCAGGATGCGTTTCAGCTCCGCGGCAACCCGCTCGGCTGAGAGCTGGGCCAGGCCGCCCCGCTGCTTCACACACGCGGAGAGTCCGAGAGCGTCAAGCGGGCCTTTGCCGTAGTAGGCGTTGAAGCGGAAGAAACGGAGGATGCGCAAATAGTCTTCCGTGATGCGCGCCGTCGCATCGCCGATGAATCGTACGCGCCCGGCCACGAGGTCGGCATAGCCGCCGAGCGGGTCGTAGAGCGCACCGTCCGCGTCCGCGTAGAGCGCATTCAGGGTGAAGTCGCGCCGCCGGGCATCCTCTTCCCAATCCTCGGTGAAGGCGACCTTGGCGTGGCGGCCATAGGTCTCCACGTCGCGGCGCAACGTCGTCACCTCGAATGGCGTGCCGTCGGCAACGACCGTCACCGTGCCGTGCGCAATCCCCGTGGGGATCGCCTTCAGGCCCGCCTTGCGCGCACGCGCCATGACCGTGTCCGGCACAGCCGTTGTCGCGAGATCGACCTCGGTCACAGGACGCCCGAGTAGCGTGTTGCGCACCGCCCCGCCGACCGCCCGCGTCTCGATACCGTCCCCGGACAAGGCTGCGAATACGCGTGCCGTCTCTGGCCGCTTGAGCCATGCGGCGTCTTTAAGCGAAGGGGGCGCCTCAGCGCGTGAAGAGTCGTTCTCGGCCATGCCGCCGCCGTCAGTCGATACCGCCAGGCTTGATCTTGCCGTTCTCGATCACCGACGGATGATAGGTCCCGCTGCGCTCGCCGCCGGAGAACTGCACCAGCGTCGCCATGGTGACAAACAGAAGGCCGAAGCCCGCGGCGAGCAGCCAGAAGATCGGCGCCGCCTGCCAAACGCTTTCCGGCGCCGTGCCTTTCACCGCGACCATGTAGGCCGCGTAGATCAGGAACGGCAGCGCGAACAGCAGGATGTCGATGAGGGCGATGCGCAACATCGGCTTAGGCGTCCTCCCCTGGGAACATTTTGGGGAACCTTAGCGGCGCGCGCCCGACAAAGCGAGGCTGCTTCAATCCTCTCCCATGGGGAAGGGAAAGAAAGTCCCGCCGCTCCACACGCCGGTCCCCTCGCCGGTTTCGACCGCAAGCTCCGTGAGCTCGTAATAGACCGGCCGCGCGAGTTGCGCCGTCAGGCGATCGCGTACCACGACAAAGGGCGTGTGCCCGCCACCCGGCGCGGCGCGAAAGCCGATCGGATGCTCGGCACCTGCGGTGACCACATCGTCCACATTGGTATGGAAGGTAAGGCGCTGGTCGCGGCCGTCCCCTTCGCGCGTCATCGCCACGGCGATGAACGGCTCGCCTTCGACGGCGATGGGCACCTTCTCCACCGGCGTCACCAGGTAGAAGCCGTCCTCTTCGCGCCGCAACACGGAAGCAAACAGCTTGACGAGCGGCTTCCGGTTGATCGGGCCGCCTTGGTAAAACCAAGTGCCGTCGCGGGCGATCCTCAAGCCGATATCCCCGCAAACATTAAGGTTTGGCAATAATGGCTTAGCCGGTTTGCCGCCGACCTTGTCAGATGCTACGAGTCGCTCTCTTTTGTCTTGGTCGCGCATCACCATATTAAGCCGCGTCTGACTTCGTTTTCTGCTCCACTTTGAAGGAGCGCGGCACAAGGGACGGTGCCAACGCTATTGTGACCCAATTACCGTTCAAAGTGTTCCGCTTTCCCCGGCCTTTGGCCCTATATTTCCCCATCATCAAGATCGAGCGAAGCTGAAGCCATGACCACTGTTGCCCCATCCGAGACCCAACTCGTGGATCGCCTGGACGAGATCGGCGCCAAGATCCAGGACGTGCGGGACACGACCGCCACCGTCATCTTCGGGCAGGACCGCGTCATCGACCTTGCGCTGATTACGCTTCTGTCCGGCGGCCATGCACTCCTCATCGGCGTGCCCGGCCTCGCCAAGACGAGCCTCGTCGAGACGCTCGGTGCCGTGCTGGGGCTCGAGAACAAGCGCATTCAGTTCACGCCAGATCTGATGCCCTCCGACATCGTGGGCTCCGAGGTGTTGGAGGAGGAGACCGGCGGCCGCCGCAGCTTCCGCTTCGTCAAAGGCCCGATCTTCACCCAGCTCCTCATGGCGGACGAGATCAACCGCGCGAGCCCCAAGACCCAGTCGGCGCTGCTGCAAGCCATGCAGGAGAACCATGTCACCGTGGCCGGCGTCCGCCACGACGTGCCGCGCCCCTTCCACGTGCTCGCGACCCAGAACCCGCTCGAGCAGGAAGGCACCTATCCCTTGCCCGAAGCGCAACTCGACCGCTTCCTCCTGCAGATCGACGTCTCTTATCCCGACGCCGACGCCGAGCGGCGCATGCTGTACGCGACCACTGGCGTCGAGGATCGCAATCTCAAGACCATTCTCTCCGCCGAGGAGCTGATGATGGCGCAGCGCCTGGTGCGTCAGCTGCCGGTCGGCGATCAGGTGGTCGACGCGATTCTGCAGCTCGTCCGCTCCGCGCGGCCCGGCACCGGCATCGATCAGGAGCTGGACGACATGATCGCTTGGGGCCCGGGCCCCCGCGCCAGCCAAGCGCTGATGCTCGCGGTCCGCGCCAAGGCAATGATGGAAGGGCGCCTCGCGCCTTCCGTGGATGACGTCGTCGACCTTGCCGAGCCTGTGCTCAAGCACCGCATGGCGCTCACCTTTGCCGCCCGCGCGGAAGGGATTGAGATGAGCGACATGATGGCAAGGCTTATCGAGCCTCTGAGGTAGGCTACGCTTGGCGAACGCGCAGGCGAAAACACTTCAGCCGTTTTTGGCCGAGGAAGCCGAAGCCCATGGGCTTGCGGCGCGCATGCCTGCGCTTCTCATCGAGTCGCAGCGCGTCGCTCATACCGTGACGCATGGCACCCATGGCCGCCGCCGGCCCGGCCCCGGCGAGACGTTTTGGCAGTTCCGCCATTTCGACGTGAACGACTCGCTGTCCGGCATCGACTGGCGCCGGTCGGCGAGCTCCGACAACCTGTTCGTGCGCGAGCGGGAATGGGAGGCGGCCCACACGGTTTGGCTCTGGGCCGACCTGTCGCCGTCCATGCGCTTCCGCTCATCGCTGTCGAAGGTCACCAAGGAGAGCCGCGCCGTCGTGCTGGCGCTAGCGCTCACCGAGCTCCTCTCCCGTGCCGGCGAGCGCGTCGGCCTGCTTGGCAGCAGGCCTTTCACCGGCCGCAACGCCGGACGGAAAGTCGCCGAGGTCCTGTTGAACGAGACGGCGGAGACAAGCCTGCCGCCGCCCGCGCGGCTTAGCCGCTTCTCCGAGTGCCTTCTGTTCTCGGACTTCCTCGAGCCGGTAGACGAGACCGTGGCGCGCTTCCAAAGCATCGCCAGCCAAGGCGTGCGCGGCCATCTCGTCCAGATTCTCGACCCCGCCGAGGAGACCCTGCCTTACGTCGGCCGCACCGAGTTCGCGGCCAGCGAAGGCGGCGACCGGATGATCGCCGGCCGCGCCGAAAGCCTGCGCGAGAGCTACCAGGAGCGCATGGAGCGCCACCGCATCGACCTCCAGGAGGCGGCACGGCGTCTCGGCTGGTCGTTCGTCGTGCACCATACCGACCGGCCGGCCGAGGAAGTGGTGCTCGCCATTCATAGCCACCTCGCCGGCCTCGACCGCGACTATCGCTACCGCGCCCCGCGCCCGGCCGCCGCGCCCTCTGGCCCAACGGCAGAACAGCCATGATGACGATCGGCCCCATAGGCTTTTTGCAGCCCTGGATCCTGGTGGCGCTCGCGGCACTGCCCGCCATCTGGTGGCTGTTGCGCTTCACGCCACCGAGCCCGCAGGTCGTGGTGTTCCCGCCGACGCGGCTGCTTAAGGACCTGAAGCCTACAGAGGAGACGCCGGCACGAAGCCCGTGGTGGCTCACGCTTCTTCGTATGTTGCTGGCGTCTTTGCTGATCCTGGCGCTGGCGCGGCCCGTGCTTAATCCCGACCGCGAGACCTTCGCCGGCAAAGGCCCCCTGCTCCTCGTCGTCGATGATGGCTGGGCCTCGGCCGCCCATTGGGGCGTGCGCCGCGATGCCATCTCTGCCGCCATCGATCGTGCCGGCCGCGACGGCCGCACCGTCATGCTCGCGCCAACCGTGCCGGGGCAGCCCCTGAGCGAGCCGCTCAGCGCCGACGACGCCCGCGAGCGCATCGCCGGCATGAACCCGGAGCCTTACGCGCCGGACCGCGCCGCCCTCGCGACCGCGCTGGACAAGACGCTCAAAGGCAAGAGCGGCTATAGCGTGGTGTGGCTGTCCGACGGACTCGACTACGGCGAAGGTCAAGACTTTGCCAAGAGCCTTGCTCGGCTCGCGGGTGACGGCGGCAGCTTGACCGTTCTCAATCCCGAGCCCCGCGAAGCCGCGCTCGGCCTCGGCCAAACCTCCGGCAAAGGCGGTGTCTTGGCCGCACGCGTCTTGAGCGGCAGCGGAGGCCCACGCTCGGGCGTGGTGACTGCGGTGACCGGCCGCGGCGAACCGCTTGGCGAGGCGCATTTCACCATCAAGCCGGGGGAAAGAGCAGCAACCGCAAGCTTCGATCTGCCACTTGAGATCCGCAACCAGGTGGCGCGCATCCAGGTCAAAGGCGAGCGCTCCGCCGGTGCCGTTCATCTGCTCGATGCCCGCTCGCAATGGCATCGGGTCGGCGTCGTCTCCGGCGAATCCCGCGAGGAAGCGCAGCCGCTCCTGTCGCCGCTCTATTATGTGGACCGCGCGCTGTCGCCTTACGCCGACGTCATCAAGCCGAACGAGCGCAACGTCGCCACGGCGGTGCACGATCTGATCGACAAGCAGAAGGTCTCGACCATCGTGCTCGCCGATATCGGCAAGCTGGTCCCGGGTACCCAGGAGGAACTGGGCAAGTGGCTCGACAAAGGCGGCGTGTTGATCCGTTTTGCCGGGCCCAGGCTCGAGCAAGGCGGCGACGAGCTGTTGCCCGTGGTGCTGCGCCGCGGCGGCCGCAGCCTCGGCGGCTCGCTCTCCTGGAGCACGCCGCAACCGCTGGCGCCGTTTGAAGAGAAGAGCCCGTTCGAGGGGCTCAAAGTGCCGGACGACGTGCGCATCAACCGCCAGGTCCTCGCCGATCCCACCGTCGCCATGGACAACGAGGTCTGGGCGACGCTTGCCGACGGCACGCCGCTCGTCACCGCCGCCAAGCACGGCGACGGCTGGATCGTGTTGTTCCACGTCACGGCCAACTCGGATTGGTCCAACCTGCCCCTGTCGGGACTGTTCGTGGAGATGCTCCGCCGCGTCATCAGCCTCGGGCCTGCCGAGATAGCCGTGCATACCGGGGAGGAGGGCGCAACCGTCGAGGCGGCGGCGAACACATCCCCGTCCACGACGGCCCTGGCGCCTATCCAGACCCTGGACGGCTTCGGCCAGCTCGTTCCGCCGCCCTACCGCGCCGCTCCCATCGCGCCTGACAAGCTCGACGAGACCGTGCCCGGACCGGAGCACCCGCCCGGCTATTACGGCCCATCCGGCGGCGCGCGCGCGCTCAACATCGTGACCCAAAAGACCGTGCTCAGGCCGCTCGCCACCGTCGAGGATGCAACTGCGGTGAGCGGCTACACGCTGAAGAAGCCCATGGCGCTTGAGCCTTGGCTCTATCTCGCGGCGCTCGCGCTGTTCGGTCTCGACATTCTCGCGGTGCTGGCGCTGAGCACCGGCTTGCGCTTCCGCCGCCGCGCCGCCACCGCTGCCGTCATCATCCTCAGCCTTGCGCTGATCCCGCTGGCGCTCCCCACGCCAAGCTTTGCCGCCGAAGCGGAGCAAGCGCCCCCCGCGACCGACAGCGCGGCCGACGACTTCGCGCTGAAGGCCTCGCTCAAGACACGGCTCGCCTATGTGAAGACCGGCGATGCGGACGTCGACCGCACCAGCGAGGAGGGCCTATCGGGCTTGAGCAAGGTCTTGCGCGCCCGCACCGCGCTCGAACCCGCCAAACCCATGGGCGTCGATATCAACAAGGACGACCTCTCCTTCTTCCCCGTTCTTTACTGGCCCGTGCTCGAGGACGCGAAGCCCTTGTCCGACAAGACGCTGGCCAAGATCGACGCCTATATGAAGCAGGGCGGCATGATCATCTTCGATACGCGCGATCAAGAGAGCGTCGCCTATGGCGGCACGCAAGGACAGGCGCTGAACCGCCTGATCGGCCAGCTCGACATCCCGCCGCTCGAGCCGGTGCCCCAGAACCACGTGCTCACCAAGTCGTTCTATCTGATGAATTCCTTCCCCGGCCGTTGGGACGGCGGCTCGCTCTGGGTCGAGGCGGAGCCCACGGACGAGGCCGAGCGCAGCGCGCGCTCGCGCCGCACCGACGGCGTGAGCTCGATCGTCATCACCTCGAACGATCTGGCGTCCGCCTGGGCCCTCGATGACGCGAACCGGCCGCTCTTTCCCGTCGTGCCGGGCGGCGAGGTGCAGCGGGAGATGGCGTTCCGCGCCGGCGTCAACCTCGTGATGTACGCGCTCACCGGCAACTACAAGGCCGATCAGGTGCACGTCCCTGCCCTGCTCGAGCGTCTGGGACAGTAGCCCATGAGCTGGTCCATCGAGTTCCTCCCCTTCGTGCCCTGGCCGGTCCTGTGGATCATTGCCGGTATCGGCGCGCTGTTGCTCGCGCTGCTCTTCTGGCGCGCCCGCCGTGGCGCGCTGTTGCGCCTGGTCGCCTTCGCCACGCTCCTGCTGGCCATGGCCAACCCGCATTTGAAGCAGGAGGACCGTGAGCCGCTCAACGACATCGTCACCGTCGTGGTCGACGACAGCCAAAGCCAAGCCATCGCCGGCCGCACGGCGCGCACCGAGGAGGTGCGGAAAGGTCTGGAAGAGCGCCTCAAATCGATCCCTAATCTCGACGTGCGCTTCGTGCGCTCCACCTCGAGCTCGGCCGACGACGAGCGTGACGGCACCATGCTGTTCACCGATCTCGGCAAAGCGCTGGCTGACGTGCCGCCCGACCGCCTCGCCGGCGTCGTCATGATCACCGACGGCGAGGTCCACGACGTGCCCGCCTCCGCCAAGGCGCTCGGCTTCGATGCGCCGGTGCACGCCCTGCTCACGGGAAAGCCGGGCGAGTTCGACCGCAGGCTTGAGGTCTTGAACGCGCCCCGCTTCGGCATCGTCGGCAGCACCCAGCCCATCGAGGTCAAGGTCACCGAGACGAAGCCCAGCGAGACGGGCACCGCGACGCTTACCATCAAGCATGAGGGTCAAGCGCCGATCCAGAAGACTGTCCGCATCGGCGAGAAGATCAGCATTCCCGTCGAGATCGCCCACGCCGGTCCCAACATCGTGGACGTCGCGGTCAACTCCGCGCCCGGCGAGCTCACCAAGGTCAACAATCGCACCGTGCTCACGGTGGAAGGCGTGCGCGAGAACTTGCGCGTGCTGCTGGTCTCCGGCGAGCCTCATGCCGGCGAGCGCACGTGGCGGAACATGCTGAAGTCCGACGCGTCCGTCGACCTTGTGCATTTCACCATCCTGCGCCCGCCGGAGAAGCAGGACGGCACGCCCATCAACCAGCTGTCGCTGATCGCCTTCCCCACCCGCGAGCTGTTCCAGGAGAAGCTCGATCAGTTCGACCTGATCATCTTCGACCGTTATCAGCGCCGCGGCGTGCTGCCTTTGCTCTATCTGGAGAACGTCGCCCGCTACGTTGAGCGCGGCGGCGCCGTGCTCGTCTCCGCCGGTGACGACTACGCCTCCGCACTTAGCCTCTACCGCACGCCGCTCGGCGATATCCTGCCAGCGGTGCCGTCGGGCAGGGTGACCGAGGAGCCGTTCAAGCCGGAGCTCACCAAGCTCGGCAACAAGCACCCCGTCACGGCCGACTTGCCCGGCGCGCACAACGGTCCAAACGGTGAGCCGAGCTGGGGCCGTTGGTTCCGCGTGGTCGACGCCACTCCCAAAGACGGCGAAGTGCTGATGAAGGGCGCGGAAGGCAAGCCGCTCCTCGTCATCGGCGAGCGCGGCAAGGGGCGCGTGGCACTTCTTCTGTCAGACCAAGAATGGCTTTGGGCGCGCGGTTATGACGGCGGCGGCCCCTATTCCGCTCTCCTGCGCCGGCTCGCTCACTGGCTGATGAAGGAGCCCGAGCTCGAAGAGGAGACGCTAAAGGCCACGAGCCGGGGACAGACGCTCAACATCGAGCGCCGCTCGATCCAAGACAAGGTCGATCCGGTCACCGTGACGACGCCCTCCGGGAAGACGGAGACCGTCAAGCTCGACAAGGGCGAGCACGGAGAATGGCACAAGGCCATGAAGGTCGATGAGCAAGGCGTCTACCGCGTCTCCTCGGACAACCTCGCCAGCATCGTCACGGTAGGCAGGGCAAACACGCGCGAGCTCGCTGCCGTGACCGCGACCGACAAACCGCTTGCGCCCATTCTCGAGGAGACTGGCGGCGGCGCGTTCTGGCTCGGCCGCAACAAGGCCGACGCTGCCAGCCTGCCGCGCATCGCGATGATCCGGAGCGGCCATGTAATGCATGGCAGCGACTGGCTCGGGCTTCATAAGCGCGAGGCCTATCACGTGAAGGGCGTGCGGCTGTTCCCGCTGTTCAGCGGCTTCCTCGCCCTCGCCCTCCTGCTCGGCCTTCTGGCCGCCACCTGGTTCCGCGAAGGCCACTAGACTCATCGGGCATGCGCCATGATTTGCCCGGCCGCGTTCTGGAGCGCATCCGGAACGAGCTCCAGCGCCAAGAGCCGCGCGGGGTCGACCGGCCCAGGCAGCGTGATCTTGCCCGGTGCCACCGGCGCGAAGCCGAACCGGCCGTAATAGGGCATGTCGCCGACGAGGAGCACGAGGGCGAAGCCTTCTCCCTTCGCGCGGGTCAGTCCCTCGCCCACGAGGGCCTTGCCGTACCCTTTGCCCTTCACCGCCGGATCGACCACCAGAGGCCCAAGCAGCGCGCCGCCCTCGGCCTCTCCGATTCGAAGCGCGGTGAAGCGGATGCCACCGACGAGACGGCCGTCGAGCCAGCCGGTCAGGCTCAAGCCGGGAACCGGCGGCACGCCTTCGCGCACCCGGTAGGCGCTTCGGGCGAAGCGGCCGGGGCCGAAAGCCTGGGCCGAAAGCTCTGACAGAGCCGCTTCATCGGCGGGGGTCTCAAGGCGGATATCGTAGGTCATGGCGTCAGTACCAACATGGCTGATCGAGGGAACATCCCCCGCCGGCGGGCACCAAACGCAAATCTTCCGAGGAAAAAGGACGAGGGGCGACGGCGGCGAGGCTCAAGCGGTCCGCAGGAAGCGGGCGCGCGCTCGTCGTCGCGGAAATGCCGAAACTGTGATCCTCGTCCACATGACGGGCGCTGCCATATCACGGACGGGCGCCCGAGGTCCAGCGGTCTTGCTGGAAGCGACGGTCCGGCGCGTTTACGAATTCCTTCAAGTTCACTATGTGTTATCGCCTCTCGTCACACTATTGAATCTGCTACACTAAAGGTTAGCGAGGAAGGGGCGCGGCAGCACGCCCCTGACGGTCCAAGCGGGGGCATCTTGATGGCTGACACGGCGCAACTGCTCGTTCTTTATCATTCGTCCTACGGGCACACCGAGACCCTGGCCTACGCCATGGCCCACGGCGTGCGGGCCGTTGACGGCGTGCAGGTGGCCGTCAAGCGCGTGCCGGAGCTGATGCCCGAAGACGTCATGCGCGCCGCCGGCATGAAGGTCGACCAGCCCGCCCCAATCGCCGACCCGCAAGAGCTAGCCGGTTACGACGGCATCATCGTCGGCACGCCGACCCGCTTCGGCAATATGAGTTCCCAGATGCGCTACTTCTTCGACCAAACCGGACCGCTCTGGGCAGCCGGCGCGCTGATCGGCAAGGTCGGCAGCGTCTTCACCTCGACCTCGACCGGCGGCGGCAATGAGACCACGATTGTCTCCACCCATTTCACCATGCTGCATCACGGCATGATCATCGTCGGACTCCCCTACTCCGCACCGGACCTGCCCGACATCACCGAGGTAAAGGGCGGCTCGCCCTACGGCGCGGGCACCATCTCCGCCCCCGACGGCTCACGCGCGCCGTCCCAGAAGGAGCTCAACCTCGCGAGCTTCCAAGGCCACCACGTCGCCAAGATCACCAAGCAACTCGCTGGCGCCCTCGACTAGCACGCTTCATCACCATTTCGGGCTGAGCGGCGCGTGTCCGAAGATCTCGGCGAGACGTTTGCGCGTCCCGGGATCGGTCGTCGCCGGCACATCGTGCACCGCGAACATCTCGGCCTCGGCGATCTCGCCCTTTTGCCGGTATCCGTCGCGCCGCGTCCACGCCCGGACCAGATAGACCGCGATATGGTCGCCGGGAAAGTTGCTGTTGTTGGAGAACACCCCATGCAGCGCCGGCGCCGCGTTGAGCGTCACGCCGACTTCTTCGGCCAACTCGCGGGCGAGCGCCTCTTCCAGAGTCTCGCCCCACTCGACCCCGCCGCCGGGAAAGAACCAGCCGGGCCGGTAGCTGTGCCGCACGAGCAGGACGCGGTCGGCATCGTCGATCACCACGCCTTGCGCGCCGAGCGTCATGCCCCGGCGCAGGCGCCAGAAGGGGCGCAACATCGCCGTGATGGCGCGCGTGGCAACCGGATTGCGTGATGGTGCGCGGCTCAGACCGACCTCCTCGCGTCTCGCCCTCTTATGACTATTTCTTCTTGACCGCGGTCGATCCCGAGGCGTGCGCTCTCGGCGCACCTGCCTGCGACGCCCCCGGCTGCACCGAGATGCCGAACAAGCGCCAATGGCCGTTCACCGCCTGATAGAGAAGCTCGAAATTGATCTGCACCGGCTGGCCCGGAAAATAGCCTTTAAGGTGCAGCATGCCTTTCGCCTTATTGAGCGTCGGCGCTTCGGTGAGCCGCGGCGCAATCACGCTCACCGAGAAGAGATCGACCTTCTGCGCCTTCAAGTTGGCGAAAATCTGGGAGAGACGCGCGGCCGAGTTCGCCTCGCGAAACCCTGGCGCCCCCATGTCGCGCAACACCGTGAAGTTGCCGGTCTGGAGCGCATCATTAAGAGTGATGAGGCTGTTGCGCACGAGAAGCACGATCTTCTTGGCGTCGGGCATCGCCACGCTCGGCGTCTGCGCCTGCTTCCTGACCGGGATCTCGACCCCGTTTTGCGCAAGGGCCTGTCCTGCGATTGTGAGGAGAAGCCCAGCCCCCAGCACCAAGGCAAATCTCTGCTTCATCACCCGATCTTGCCACGATCATCCGTATCCTGACAGGGTATTCCTCTTCTGAAAATCGGCACGCTGATTTGGCTCGCCGGACCGTCGGCCGCGAGGTGACCCGAGGGGGATGGCGCGCCGGAAGGCGCAAATCCTAATGGCTCGTGCCTTGCGGCACGCAGGCGCCTCGCGGCGCGCCAATCGCGACGTCTATCGGCACCGGGCCCCGCTTTTCAGTGGCCGTTCCGCGTGAACGCGTACGGACACGTCTCAGCCAGCTTCTGGCGGGGGCTCATAGTGGCCCCGGGGGGTGGCTCCGGCGCCGCCCGAGCGTCCTGTTGCGACAAGACCCGCGGGCGCCGCACCTCGTCCCGCTCATCGCAACGCCTCGCGAGAACGCCCTCAAGCGGACGAGGTGGGGTGATGATATAGCGGTCCCGGAGGTCGGGGATAAGATTCGCCCCTACCAACCGAAAGTGAGCCCGGCGCGGCCGGCGACCTCGCCCTGGTTGGTGCCGACGCCTTCGCAACAATCCGTCAATGGGTCCATTGCAGGCCGACGCGGCCGCCATAGACGCTGTCGCCGTTGCCGGTCTCGAAGCCGACGCCGAACCCGCCCGACAGCGCTACACGATCTCCACGCGAGACGAAGTCGTGGCCAAGAACCCCCATCAGCGACATGCCGAGCGCGTTTGCGTTCTCGAACGCGCCCCAATTGGCCGCCATGCCAAAACGCTCCGAGCCGGCCAGGTCGGGGTTCTGCATTGCGATGGCGAGCGCGACGCCGGAATTTTTCTCGTCGCTCACCTTGGCAAGGTCTCCCTTCGTGGCAATGCCGAGCTCGGACGGGGTATAGGCGGCAAGATCGCCGGCCGCGTTGGAGGTCACGATATGGGTCGGCGAGCCTTGCGCCGCTTTGCTCGCGGACGAGGTGAGGCCCGGCATGGTGTAGGTGTTGCTTGACGTGCCGAACACCTGCTGATTGGCGCGCGTCGCCGTGGCGCCGTTGCCGAAGGCGGCGGCATTCTTGTAGGCCACCGTCGTGTTCGGGCCGACCGCCGTACTGTTGGTGCCTGTCGCGGTCGAGAAATCGCCGAACGCCGCGCCGCCGTTTCCGGCCGACGCGCCATTGCCCACCGCTATGGAGCCCGTTGCGAGAGCATCCGAGCCGATGGCAATGGCATTCGCACCCGTCGCGCTCGCGGTGAGCCCGATGGCGACGGCGCCGGTGGCCGATGCGAGCGCGCCGTTGCCGACCGCGGTGCCGCCGGTGCTCTTCGTGTTCGCACCAATGGCGACGCCATTGCTGGTGGCCAGGGACGACATTCCGATCGCCGTATTGGTCGAGCTGGCGCCGCTGGCAGTCGCGCCAGAGCCGAAGGCAATATTGGAACTGCCGGCGCCGTTTGCGTCGGCTTGGTAGCCTGTGGCGGTGTTCTGGCTGTTCGAGCCGCTGGCATTGGACCCAGAGCCTGTCGCGGTGTTCTGGCTGCTGTCGCCAACGGCATTAGCGTCGGCGCCGGTTGCCGTATTGAAGCTGCCTTCGCCGAGTGACTTGGCGTCCGCGCCGGTCGACGTGTTGACGCTGTCATCGCCGCTCGAGTTGGCGCCCGAGCCGATCGCGGTATTGAGGGTTCCAATGCCACTGGCGTCTGAGCCTTGGCCGCAGGACGTGTTGGTATTGACACCACCATCATCGCCCGCGGTCGTGAACGTACCGGCACCGAAGTTGACATCATCGACGCACTCGACCGCCTCCGCCTCGGGCACGAAGGCCGTTGGTGTCAAAAGCGCCGCCAGCGCCAGCGTGCAAGCGCCGCCCAAGACGCGCCCGCGCCGCGCTTTCGTTATGGTCGTCGCGCGCATGGTCTCTCAGTCCCCCCTTCGGCACCCATCGATCTGTCTTGTCTTGCATCGACAATGCGTCGAATCCCTTGCAGTCATAGGGGCCTAAAGCCGCGTGCTCGTCTTGGCCGGGAGCGAAACAGACTTGGACTTGCATACGTAAATGCGCGAATTGCCCGGCGCTGTTGCTGACTAGACACAGACCTTTCACCGGTTTGCGGGAAATCTTGTCTTCCTGCGAAATAATCTTGGACAATCGCGACACAGGAAATCCTTGCTCGACAACGGGACGTTCTGGAAAATGCAAGTCATCTTCTGAAGGGGCGCATAGGTTCATCTGCATGGCTGGGGGGCCGCAGCATGACTGGCGAATACCCGAAGCGCAGGCCGCCTGCGCCTTACCTGTCATTCTCGACAGACGAGCTTCCGCCGCATCTGAGCGATGAGGAAAAGCGACACCTGTTCCAGAAGTTCAGGGACGAAGTCTTCGGAAAGTTCGACGACACCTTTGCCGACGACCGGCCGCTCAGGGCCTACTGCGCGCTCGCCGTCTACGGCGCCGGCGGGGCGCTCCGCGTCGGCGGGACCATGGTTCGCACCGCCAACGCGGCCCGCGACATCGCCTCGGATGGGCGCGACGACTTCTTCCTGGGCGTGAATTTGAGCAACTATCCAATGACCCAGCGCCAGATGGGGCGCGAACTGGAAATCGCGCCGCGCGAGCTCGGCTTCCTCTCCGCCGCGCGTGTCGGTGAACTCCTCAGCGGCCCGGAGGCCGACTTGTGGACCGTGATGGTGCCGGGAGACTCTTTGCGTCTCCTGGTTGCCAACGTGGACGATCTCGTCGCGCGCCGGATCGATCCCAACCTGCCGGCGGCCCGCTATTTCCGCCGATACGTCCAAATCATCCTCAATCCCGACGGCATCGAGGACGATCCGCTGCTCACCGAACATGTCGCCACGACGCTGCTCGATCTCGCCGCGCTATGTCTGGGCGCCGGGCGCGAGGCGGCGGAAATCGCGCAAATGCGGGGCATGCGCGCCGCGCGGCTTCAACTCGTGCTGGGCGAAATACGGGAGCACTACGCTGACCCCGGCTTTTCCGCCGAGGTGGTGGCAACCAAGCTCGGGCTGTCGCCGCGCCGCGTGCAGGGCCTGCTTCAGGAAACCGGCGCGAGTTTCACGGAGCGGGTGTTGGAGCTCCGGCTGCAAAAAGCGAGAGCCATGCTCGCCGATCCAGCCCATGATGGCGCCAAGGTCAGCGAGATCGCCTATACATGCGGCTTCAATGACGTGTCCTACTTCAACCGCTGTTTCCGCCGCCGCTTCGGCGCCTCTCCGACGCAGTTCCGCGGCAACGGCCAAGCCTGAAATCAGAGCCTACCAACCGAAAGTGAGCCCGGCGCGGCCGGCGACCTCGCCCTGGTTGGTGCCGACGCCGATGCCGGCATCCGCAACCAGCGTGCCATAGCCCTGACGCACCAGGTTCTTGGCGAGAACGCCGGCGGCGGTGAAGCTGACCGCGCCCGCATCGTCATAGCCGCCCCACCCGGCCCGCATGGCGAAGGTCTGCCCCGGCAGCATGATGGGCTGTGCCAGCGAGGCCACGGCGGCGAGGCCTTCGGTGAGCTTCTTGTCGCGCTGACCCAACTTATCGATCTGCGACTGCAGGCCCGCAACGTCGCCGGTCGTGGCAAGGCCGAGCTCGGACGGCGTGTAGGCGGCGAGATCGCCGGCCGCGTTCGATGTCACGAGGTGCGTCGGGCTGCCTTGCGCCGATTTGCTCGCGCCGAGGTGAGGCCCGGCATCGTGTAGGTGTTGCTCGTCGTGCCGAACACCTGCTGATTGGCGCGCGTCGCCGTGGCGCCGTTGCCGAAGGCGGCGGCATTCTTGTAGGCCACCGTGGTGTTGGGCCCGACCGCCGTGCTGTTGGTGCCTGTCGCGGTCGAGAAATCGCCGTAGGCTGCGCCGCCGTTCGAGGCCGCCGCGCTATCGCCCACCGCGACCGAGCCCGTGGCGACCGCCCCCGAACCGATGGCGATGGCATTAGAGCCCGTGGATTGGGAGTTGAGACCGAAGGCAAGCGCGCCGGTTTGCGTCGCGCTCGCGCCGTCGCCGATGGCGACCGACGACGTGCCGCTCGCCGTGCTGTCGATGCCGAACGCGGCGCTGTTGGTGCCCGTGGCCACCGCATTGCCCCCAAGGGCGGAGCCATTGTTGGCGCCCTGGGCGCCCGTTCCGATGGCGATGGATTGTGTGCCGGTCGCGGAAGCACCCATGCCGAGCGCCATGTTGGTCGTGCCGGCGCCGGTCGCGGCCGCGCCGTCGCCGAGCGCGATATTGCTCGAGCCGTCGCCGCTGGCGTTGCTTAGCAGGCCTGACGCAATGTTTCTGCTGTTGGCGCCGAAGGCGCGCGCGCCGCCGCCGGTCGCGATGTTGCCGCTGCCGTTGCCGCCGGCGTCCGCATTGTTGCCGGTCGCGATGTTTCTGCTGTCGGCGCCGAAGGCGCTGCGCCGCTGCCGGTCGCGATGTTGTTGCTGGTGAGCGCCGCTGGAGTTGGCGCCCGTCCCTGTCGCCATGTTATTGCTGCCGTCGCCGCTGGCGTTCGCAGTTTGGCCGGCCGCGATGTTGCTGCTGTTGTCGCCGCTGGCGTCCGCATTGTCGCCGGTCGCCATATTGCTGCTGCCGTCGCCGCTGGGCGTTGCTTTGCAGGCCTGACGCAATGTTTCTGCTGTTGCCGCCGAAGGCGCTCGCGCCGCTGCCGGTCGCGATATTGTCGCTGCCGGCGCCGGTGGCGTCCGCAGTGTTGCCGGTCGCAACGTTATTGCTGGCGGCGCCGCTGGAGTCGGCCCTCGTTGCCGGTCGCCATGTTGTGCTACCGGCGCCGCTGGCGTTGGCTTAGCCCGGCCTGACGCCATGTTTTTGCTGTTGTCGCCGCTGGCCTTCGCGGCCGCCCCCGTCGCGCTGTTGCCGCTGCCGGCGCCGCTGGCGTTCGCAGTGTTGCCGGTCGCCACGTTATTGCTGGCGGCGCCGCTGTTGCGTTGCGCTGCGTGCGCCGCTGGAGTCGGCGCCCGTCCCTGTCGCCACGTTATCGCTGTTGTCGCCGCTGGAGTTGGCGTCTGCACCCCGTCGCCACGTTGCTGCTGCCGGCGCCGCTGGCGTTCGCAGTGTCGCCGGTCGCGATGTTGCTGCTGGCGCCGCCGCTGGCGTTGCTCAGCAGGCCTGACGCAATGTTTCTGCTGTTGTCGCCGAAGGCATTCGCACTGTTACCGGTCGCGATGTTGTCGCTGCCGTCGCCGGCGGAGAGCGGCGTTCAGCCCCGTCGCCACGTTGTGGCTGTTGTCGCCGGTGGCGATCGCAGTGTTGCCGGTCGCGATGTTTTGGCTGCCGGCGCCGCTGGCGTTTGCAGTGGTGCCGGTCGCAATGTTTTTGCTGCCGGCGCCGCTCGCGTTCGCCAGCTCGCCGGTCGCAATGTTGTCGCTGCCGTCGCCGCTGGCGTCCGCATCGTTGCCGGTCGCAATGTTAGTGCTGGCGGCGCCCCTGGCGTCCGCATCGGCGCCGGTCGCGATGTTGCCGCTGCCGTCGCCGCTGGCGTTCGCAGCGTTGCCGGCCGCGATGTTGCTGCTGTTGTCGCCGCTGGAGTCGGCGCCTGCCCCCGTCGCCACGTTATTGCTGGCGGCGCCGCTGGCGTTCGCAGTGTCGCCGGTCGCCACGTTGCTGCTGCCGGCGCCGCTGGCGTCGCTTAGCAGGCCTGACGCAATGTTTCTGCTGTTGTCGCCGAAGGCCTTCGCGCCGCTGCCGGTCGCGATGTTGCCGCTGTTGCCGCCGCTGGCGTTCGCAATGTTGCCGGTCGCAACGTTATTGCTGGCGGCGCCGCTGGAATCGGCGCCCGCCCCCGTCGCCACGTTGTGGCTGCCGTCGCCGAAGGCGTCAGCGCTCCCCCCCGTCGCCACGTTCTCGCTGCCGGCGCCGCTGGCATTGGCGGCCGCCCCCGTCGCCACGTTGGCGCTGCTGGCGCCGCTGGAGCTGGCGCTCGTCCCTGTCGCAACGTTGTTGCTGCCGGCGCCGCTGGCATTGGCGCTCGTCCCTGTCGCCACGTTGTTGCCGCTGTCGCCACTGGAGTTGGCGCCGAACCCCGTCGCCACGTTGTTGCTGCCGGCGCCGCTGGAGTTGGCGCTAGCTGCCATACGCGGCGTTGGCACTGCCGGCGCCGCTGGCGTCGGCGCCCTCGCCGCAAGCTGTATTGGTGCCGACCCCACCGTCATTCCCCGCCGGATTACTACCGGCGCCGCCATTGCTGCATTCCACCGCCAAGGCCCGATCCGGAGCGACCCAAGCGTCGACCATGAAGATCAGAACCAAGAAAGCGAGAAGCCAAGATTTCATGCCCATGACAGCCCCCTATTGTCCGCGCGCGGCGGGAACGATTGGGCTGCAGACGTCTCTTGGGACGAGAGCGAGGAACGGGAAACGAGGGCGTCGCGGTGACAATGCCGAGGCGTTTGCGGCCTACGCACGTAGAACCCGGGACGAAAGACCCCCCTGTTCTTGTCACTGACGATAGGGGCGTCCTATTAATCAGAATGCTGACGGATATTGGTTAACGAATGGTTAACGGTTGAGGCACACGTGGTTGTGCGCCCGAGCGACTACCAGCCGACGCGGACGCCGACGCGGCCGCCGGCGATGTCCTCGTTGAGCCCGTAGGCGACACCGCCGTTGAGCTGCACATGGCTTGCGAGTTTGAGCGCGGCATTCATGGCGAGCCCGTTCTGCCCTTCGAACGTGCCCCAATTGCCCGTCATGGCAAATTTCTCGCCATCGAGCAGCGTCGGCGATCCTGCCATGGCGAAGGCCATGGCCACGCCGGTGAAGGCCCTGTCGCTCGTTCGGCTGATGCGCGTGTTGATCGCGTTTAGATCGCCGGTCGTGGCAAGGCCGAGCTCGGACGGGGTGTAGGCGGCGAGATCGCCGGCCGCGTTCGATGTCACGAGGTGCGTCGGGCTGCCTTGCGCCGATTTGCTCGCCGACGAGGTGAGGCCCGGCATGGTGTAGGTGTTGCTCGTCGTGCCGAACACTTGCTGGTTGGCGCGCGTCGCCGTGGCGCCGTTGCCGAAGGCGGCGGCATTCTTGTAGGCCACCGTCGTGTTCGGGCCCGACCGCCGTGCTGTTGGTGCCTGTCGCGGTCGAGAAATCGCCGTAGGCCGCGCCGCCGTTCGAGGCCGCCGCGCTATCGCCCACCGCGACCGAGCCCGTGGCGACCGCTCCCGAACCGATGGCGATGGCATTAGAGCCCGTGGATTGGGAGTTGAGACCGAAGGCAAGCGCGCCGGTTTGCGTCGCGCTCGCGCCGTCGCCGATAGCGAGGGCCGACGTGCCCGAGGCCACCGCATCCGATCCCAAGGCCACGGCGCGCGCCGCCGAGGCGTCGGCGGCCGCGCCGAGCGCAACCGCATTCGCCGCCGTCGCGCTGGCGTTGTTGCCATAAGCCGCGCTGGAAGTGCCGCTCGCCGTGCTGTCGATGCCGAACGCGGCGCTGTTGGTGCCCGTGGCCACCGCATTGCCCCCAAGGGCGGAGCCATTGTTGGCGCCCTGGGCGCCCGTTCCGATGGCGATGGATTGTGTGCCGGTCGCGGAAGCACCCATGCCGAGCGCCATGTTGGTCGTGCCGTCGCCGGTCGCGGCCGCGCCGTCGCCGAGCGCGATATTGCTCGAGCCGGCGCCGCTGGCGTTCGCAGTGTCGCCGGTCGCGATGTTGCTGCTGCCGCGCCGTTGGCATCGCTTAGCAGGCCTGACGCAATGTTTCTGCTGTTGTCGCCGCTGGCCTTCGCGCCGCTGCCGGTCGCGATGTTGCCGCTGCCGGCGCCGGCGGCGTCCGCAGTGTTGCCGGTCGCAACGTTATTGCTGGCGGCGCCGCTGGAGTCGGCGCCTGCCCCCGTCGCCACGTTGTTGCTGTTGGCGCCGCTGGAGTCGGCGCCCGTCCCTGTCGCCACGTTGTCGCCGCCGTCGCCGCTGGCGTTGACGTCCGCCCCCGTCGCCACGTTGTGGCTGCCGGCGCCGCTGGCGTGGGCGCCCGTCGCCTGTCGCCATGTTCTGGCTGTTGTTGCCGCTGGCGTTCGCCTGTTCGCCGGCCGCGATGTTAGTGCTGCTGTCGCCGAAGGCCTTCGCCAGCTCGCCGGTCGCGATGTTGCTGCTGGCGTCGCCGCTGGCGTTGCTTAGCAGGCCTGACGCAATGTTTCTGCTGGCGGCGCCGCTGGCATTCGAGTTAGTGCCGGCCGCAATGTTGTGGCTGCCGTCGCCGAAGGCGCGCGCGTTGCCGCCAGTCGCGATGTTGTCGCTGCTGGCGCCGCTGGCGTCCGCATCGCCGCCGGTCGCGATGTTGCGGCTGCCGGCGCCGCTGGAGTCGGCGCCTGCCCGTCGCCACGTTGTTGCTGTTGGCGCCGCTGGCGTTTGTAGCGTTGCCGACCGCAACGTTACTGCCGGCGTCGCCGCTGGCGTTCGCAGTGGTGCCGGTCGCGATGTTACTGCTGCCGGCGCCGCTGGCGTTCGCAGTGTTGCCGGCCGCAACGTTGTTGCTGCCGGCGCCGCTGGCGTTCGCAGTGTCGCCGGTCGCCACGTTGCTGCTGTTGTCGCCGCTGGCGTCGCTTTGCAGGCCTGACGCAATGTTTCTGCTGGTGGCGCCGTTGGCGTTCGCGCTGCTGCCGGTCGCGATGTTGCCGCTGTTGTCGCCGCTGGCGTTCGACAAGTTGCCGGCCGCAATGTTGTTGCTGCCGTCGCCGTTGGCGCTGGCGCTCGCCCCCGTCGCCACGTTGTGGCTGCCGGCGCCGATGGCGTGGGCCGTGTGGCCAATTGCGACGTTGTCGCTGCCGTCGCCGGTGGCGTCCGCAGAGTCGCCGGTCGCGATGTTTCTGCTGTTGTCGCCGCTGGCATGGGCGGTGAAACCGGTTGCGACGTTGCCGCTGCCGGCGCCGCTGGCAATGGAAGAGTTGCCTACCGAAATATTGCTGCTGTTGTTGCCGGTGGCATTGGAGAAGTTGCCGGCCGCAATGTTGTTGCTGCCGTCGCCGGTGGCAAAGGCGTTGACACCGGTTGCGACGTTGCCGCTGCCGGCGCCGCTGGCATTCGCTGAGTGGCCGCTCGCGGTGTTGGAGCTGCCGGCGCCGCTGGCATTGGAGAAGGCGCCCGTCGCCACGTTTTGGCTGCCGGCGCCACTGGCGTCGGCGCTCTCGCCGCAAGCTGTATTATCGGCGACCCCACCGTCATTCCCCGCCGGATTACTACCGGCGCCACCATTGCTGCATTCCACCGCCAAGGCCCGATCCGGAGCGACCCAAGCGTCGACCATGAAGATCAGAACCAAGAAAGCGAGAAGCCAAGATTTCATGCCCATGACAGCCCCCTATTGTCCGCGCGCGGCGGGAAGGATTGGACTGCAGACGTCTCTTGGGACGAGAGCGAGGAACGGGAAACGAGGGCGTCGCGGTGACAATGCCGAGGCGTTTGCGGCCTACGCACGTAGAACCCGGGACGAAAGACCCCCCTGTTCTTGTCACTGACGATAGGGGCGTCCTATTAATCAGAATGCTGACGGATATTGGTTAACGAATGGTTAACGGTGGCGAATCCGATGGTTGTGCAAGCGGGATTCCTACCAGCCCACGCGAACGCCGACCCGGCCGCCCGCGAGATCCTCGCCCACCCCGTAGGCCACGCCGCCATTGAGCTGCACGTGGTTTGCGAGCCGCATGCGCGGCACTCATGGCCAGCCCATTCTGGCCTTCGAACGTGCCCCAGTTCCCGGTCATGGCGAAGTGCTCGCCGTTAAGCAGCGTCGGCGATCCTGCCATGGCGAAGGCCATGGCCACGCCGGTGAAGGCCCTGTCGCTCGTTCGGCTGATGCGCGTGTTGATCGCGTTTAGATCGCCGGTCGTGGCAAGGCCGAGCTCGGACGGCGTGTAGGCGGCGAGATCGCCTTTGCTGTTCGAGGTGACGAGGTGGGTTGGGCTGCCTTGCGCGGCTCTGCTCGCGGCGGAGGTGAGACCCGGCATGGTGTAGGTGTTCGACGACGTGCCGAACACTTGCTGGTTGTCGCGCGTCGCCGTGGCGCCGTTACCGAACGCGGCGGCGTTCTTATGCACAACTGTCGTGTTCGGGCCCGACCGCCGTGCTGTTCGTGCCTGTGGCCGTCGAGAAAGTCGCCATAGGCTGCGCCGCCGTTTGCGGCCGCGGACGCCGTGCCCATCGCGATGGAGCCGGTGGCGCTCGCGCCCTGCCCGATGGCGATGGCGTTCGTGCCTGTGGCGCTGGAATTCAGACCCATGGCGATGGCATTCTCGGCGGACGCCGTTGCACTGTCGCCAATGGCCACGGACGACGTTCCGCTCGCCGTGCTGCCCTTACCAAAGGCCGAACTGTCAGGGTAGTAGGCGCGTATCGTGGAGTCAGCCGTGGGATGGACGAATCCCTTTGCCCTGTGAGATATGCGCCACAGGCAAATTGCCTGAAATCCGGGATTTTCATCCTCTACCGCGGCGGGTAGTGTCCGAACAGTCGAAATTCAGGCGTCTCCTCCCTCGTCCGTGTTCACCCTCACCCATCTCTCCGACATCCATTTGAGCCCGCTGCCGCGCGCCAGGCGCCGGCAGCTCTTGTCCAAGCGCATCCTCGGCTACGTGAACTGGCATCGCGGCCGCAAATTCGTGCACCGGCGCGAGATCCTCGATCTCCTCACCCACGATCTCGGCGAGCGCGACCCCGACCACATCGCCGTCACCGGTGACCTGGTCAATTTGGGGCTGCCGGAGGAATACTTACGCGCCGCGGACTGGCTGCATCATCTAGGGAGCCCGGATGACGTCACCGCGATCCCCGGCAATCACGATGCCTATGTGCGGCTCCATCCCGAGCGCGGCACCGGGCATTGGCAGCCCTATATGGAATCGAACGAGGCGGGCGAGGCGCTATTCGCGACCCCGAAGGACGGCTTCCCCTTCGTGCGCCGCTTCGGTGACGTCGGCATCATCGCGCTGTCCTCGGCGATTCCCACCATGCCCTTCGTCGCCGCCGGCAAGCTCGGTAAGGACCAGCTGTCCTTTCTCGCCAGCGCGCTCGATCGTCTGGGGCGCGAAGGCCTGTTCCGCGTGGTGCTGATTCACCATCCGCCGCTCCCCGGCCAAGCCAGCTGGGCGCGGGGCCTGCGCGACGCGAAGAAGTTCCGTGAGATTTTGCGCAAACATGGTGCCGAGCTGGTGCTCCACGGTCACGACCACAGGCAAACGGTGCGCGAGGTCGACACGGCCACCGGCCCCGCGATCATCGTCGGTGTGCCGTCAGCGTCAGAGGCCGTGGGGACCCGCAGGCCCGCGGCGCGCTACAACGAATACAACATCGAGAAGGCCGGCAACGGATGGCGCGTGGAAATGGTCGGGCGCGCAGCGGCAAGCAACGATCAAGTGTGGGAATGCGAGCGACGCGTGCTCAGGGAATGCTGAGCCACACCGCTGCGAACAGGCCTGCCGCGCCGGTGAGGACGCCGATGACAAACGCCGAGAGTACGACGCTCATGCTGGGACCCGAACGCTCCGGCTCCCCGACGAGGTTCTGACGCGGCCCCGGCTCCAGAAGAGCCGCTTCCACACGCTCCCGCCGCACGATCTCGTGCGCCATGTAGGTCGTGATGCGGTCCGCCATGTCGGAGACGTTGCTGGCGCTGAACAGGGTGCGCCGTCCATTCTCGCTGTTGCGGATGAACAGGTATGCGCCTGAGCCGTCGTCAATCGCCACATAGGTGAACAGATCGACCCACAGCCGCGCGGGCCGGCTCGGCACCAGCGCCAAGTTGAAGCGGTCGTCTTGGCCCGGAATGTCGGCAAACACCGTTTCGAGCTCGGCCTGGAGCAGCTCGAGCCGCGCGATCTCGCCATCGCGGGCATCGGCGGTGACGTCGAGGCGCTCGGCCTCCTCGACGCGGGCTTTGCGGATCGCCTCGCGCAGAGACCGGCTCGCTGCCGGACGCGCGATGGCTCTGACGTTTTCCTCCATCCCCGTAACGCCCCTACCGTTTTCTTTCTTAGGCTCAGGATAGCGCGCCAAGCGGCGGAAATGCGACCGAAATTCCGCCCCGGAATTCCCGGAAAAACCGAACTTCGGAGGTGCCACGCCGGCTTCGGCGAGCCACGGCACGTGGCTCAGCTTGGGCGCTTCGCCCCAAGGCCGCTTCTGCGAGTCGTCTGACGTTGCGGCGAGCTTATTGGGAGGCAAGTACAACGGAGGCCCTCGCGTCATCGAACCATTTGTCGATGGCTGTGTCGACGCTGGCCTCAAGCCCCGACTTCCACGCAGCGATCGTCGCGTCGAGCGCCTCATTGTTGGCGGCGACGAAACTGTCGCGATTGATCGCCTCGTTGGCCTCATTGGCCAGATAGTCGGCGACCGTACCGATGGCAATGCCGATGGCGGCGCCGATCACCTGCCCGCCCATGGGCTGGACGACCGTGCCGGCGACCGCGCCACCTTCGGCATAAGCGACTCTCGTGCCGAGCGAGGTAGCGAGGCGCTGCGACAGCTGCCCGAAGCTGCGGGCGAGAATGCTGTCGAACGCAGGGCCGAGCGCCAGCGCGCCGACCGTGCCGCCGGCCGCCGCCGTGCCGACGCCGACGATGCCGTCAAAAGCGCTATCGTCCATCAGATAGGTGGGCGCCTTCCATTTCTGCGCATCCCAGTCGAGCTTGACGTTGGTCATCGAGGCCGTGGCCGGGATGTCCTCCATATGGCTCGTGTGCTTGGCAAGGAACAGCTGAAGCCGCATGTCTGAATTGGCGATCACCCGCCGATAGCTGTCATGGGCGTGGCGCGCGGCCTGCTCGACGCCTTTGGTGATGGTCTCGTCGCGCAGCTCCGGCTTCAGCACCTGCTCCGTATAATTCTTCCGGAAGTAGTCGTTGACGTCGGCCTCGACGGCCTCGGTCACCGACTCGTACTTGCCGGTCTCGAAGAACCGGGTGATGGCGGACGAGATGGTCTCCTTCAGCACCACGTAGGAGCGCTTCCAGGCGAAGAACCAGTCGGCGTAGGAATTGATGGCTTGCTCGCGGTCCTGGAAGGCGAGCGCGAAGGTGCGGTCGAGATCCTGATGCGCCGCCTCCTTGATGCGCTGACGCTCATCGTCGAGCATGAGGATGGTGTCGTTGACGAACTTGTCGGTCTCCGACTTGCTCGCCACCACCTTGTGCAGCGTGCCGTCCACGTCCTTGACCACGAGATCGACCGCGTCCGGCGGCAGCGTGCTGTCGCCAAAGAAGACGTCGAACATGCTCTTGTCGGGATGCACCGCAGCCGTTTGGTCGAGATGACGGTAATAGCTGCGATAGAAGGTCGTGCCGAGCGACAACAGGGCGTAGGCAATGAGCACAACCCCGACCGCAATGCCGATGGGCCTGAGCAGCATGCCGAGCGCGCTGGGCTTCACCACCTTCTGCCGGACCGCGCGCGAACGGCGGCTCACCTTGGCCGGCTTGCCGGAAGGCTCATCGGCGTATGCCGCCACATCGGATGCCGATGATGCGACCAGGGCGGTGCTCTCCCGTGGCATGTCGTCCAACATGTCTTTGACACCTCGGAGCTAAAGTTAACGGCGCCCCCCGACCCTGCTCCCATATAAGGCCATTTGGCGGCTCTTGTAAGGCTTTGCGCACAACCCTTTGCCTTGCATCGCGGAACAGAGTTAGCCTGTCCCATGCCGCAAAGGCCGGAAGCTGATCTTCCTTTATTCCGGGAAAAGCGGGTCAACGATCCCGCCGAGGCCATCCGGCTGCTCGCGGCCGAGGCCAGGCGCTGCACCCGTTGCGAGCTCTACAGGAACGCCACCCAGACCGTGTTCGGCGAAGGCCCGGCCGATGCAGCCCTCATGCTGGTAGGCGAGCAGCCCGGAGAGCAGGAGGATGTGAGGGGGCGCCCCTTCGTCGGCCCCGCCGGCAAGGTTCTCGACACGGCGCTCGAAGCTGCCGACATCGCCCGCGACGGCGTCTACATCACCAACGCGGTGAAGCACTTCAAGAACGAGCCGCGCGGCAAGCGCCGCATTCACAAGAAGCCTGACATCAGCGAGATCGACGCCTGCCGCTGGTGGCTGGAGAACGAGTTCGAGATCATTCGCCCGCGCGTGGTCGTGGCGCTCGGTGCCACAGCGGCGCGCGCGGTGATGGGCAAGACGATGACCATCAACGCCAACCGCGGACGCCTCATGGCGCTGCCCGGCGACGCCCAGGCGCTCATTACCGTCCACCCGTCTTATCTGCTGAGACTCCAGGAAGAGCACGACAAGCGGCGCGAATTCGACCATCTCGTCAAGGACTTGCGGCTCGCGGCCAAGGCCGCGCAGTAGACGGGCTAGCGCGCGCCGCCCAGACTTTCCAGCCAAGCGAACAGACCGGCACGGTCTGTCCGGTATTGCGCTTGCGTATCGCCGTCGTCGATCTTGATGGTGATGCCGCCCAGCGCATTGACCGCGGCGAAGGCGTCTTCATCGGTCACGTCGTCGCCCATATAGACGGGGGTGCGTCCCTTGAACGGCGGCTCGTCGAGGAACGCCTTGACCGCCGTGCCCTTATCGAGCCCTTGCGGCCGCACCTCGAAGACCATCTTGCCGGGCAGCACGGCGAGGCCTGTGGTACCCACCACGGCCTTCTCCACCGCATCCTTGCACGCCGCACCAAGCTCCGGCCGCTGGCGGTAATGCAACGCCACCGAGGTCTGCTTGCGCTCGAGCAGCAGACCGGGATTAGCCTCGACCAGCGGTTCAAGCCGCGCCGCCACTCCTTTCACCGCCTCGATGCTGTGCGTGTCGGCATGGACGTGGCCTTGGGCGTCGCGCCGAATCGAGCCGTGCTCGGCGGCGACCGGCAGCTTGAGTGGCGCGAGGAAGCCGTCGACCGTGGCGAGCGGACGCCCGGTGATCACGGCGACCGCATGGTCGAATCGCTCGCTGAGCCGTTCGAGCACCTGGAGCACTTCCGGCTCGACATGCACCAAGTCCGGCCTGGGCGCGATAGCGACAAGCGTTCCGTCGAAATCGATGAAAAAGGCAGCATTCGCTGAAAGGGGGGGCAAAGACCTAGTCATTAATCCTCGTCGAGTCTCATATTGCCAGCGACATTCAGACCGAGATTCCAAGACCTTACGTCACATGTCTCTCGCTTGCGTGCCAGTGGACTGGAAGTTGCACTTCCTGACCAGGAACAGATTCAGCGCATGTTAGGAACCCATTGTGACGTTTTCAGTTTAAACTCCGACGCTTCGAGCGGAGGCTGGGACATGGAAGCGTCACTAAAAGAGGCTATGAGACATGGTGTCGAAGGTCTCAAGCGTGCACATAGGCATGCCCGCCGAACCAATGCCACCTGCCAATACCGGGAGGCGTGAGATGACATCTAAGGCCCGGAGGCTGGTG
The DNA here is from genome assembly GCA_963727165.1 of uncultured Alphaproteobacteria bacterium. Taxonomy (GTDB): domain Bacteria; phylum Pseudomonadota; class Alphaproteobacteria; order Rhizobiales; family Methyloligellaceae; genus Methyloceanibacter. The sequence continues at coordinate 88,965 of CAVSFJ010000022.1, read as the reverse complement.
GTCGTCTCAAATCGCGTCGCGGATTTCACCGCCAAGTTTCAGACCGGCGGCTTGGCCGTCGCCCTTGGCGACGCCTTGAAAGCTTCCCACGGACTGTGGTTCGGCTGGAGCGGCGAGGTGGAGGAGGACGCAAGTACCGCCGAGCCCAAGATCGAGACCAACTCGGGCCTCACCGTCGCCACCATCGACCTCACCCCTGAGGAAGCCGAAGGCTACTATTACGGCTACGCCAACCGCTGTCTGTGGCCGGCGCTCCACTACCGCCTCGACCTTGCCCAGTGCAACGAGGAGCACAACGAGATCTATTTCGAAGTCAGCGCCCGGTTCGCCGACGCGCTGATGCCGCTGATCGGCCCGGACGACCTGATCTGGATCCATGACTACCATCTGATCCCGCTCGCCGAGGAACTGAGGGGCCGGGGCTGCACCTCGCGGATCGGCTTCTTCTTGCACACGCCCTTCCCCTCGCCTGAGATCTTCGCCGCCATCCCGGGCCAGAAGCGGCTCGGTAACGCGCTCATGGTCTATGACGTCGTTGGCTTCCAGACCTGCTCCGACCGGGACAATTTCCGCCGCTACGTCGCTGCCTTCCTCGACGGCGAGCAATTGCGCGGCGACCGGATCGCGGCGCAAGGCGAGACCACGCTGGCGTCCGTGTTCCCCATCGGCATCGACGCGCGCGCGTTCCGCAAGCTCGCCGAGAGCGAAAGCACCAAAGGACCGATCCTCCCCGATCTCGGCGAGGACATGAAGACGATCATTGGCGTCGACCGGCTCGATTACACGAAAGGGCTGCCGGAGCGGCTCCGTGCTTTCGAGTTGCTGCTGGAGGAGTTTCCCGAGCACCGCGGGCGCGTGCGGCTCGTGCAGATCGCCCCAGCCACCCGCGAGACGCTTCCCGTCTATCAAGAGATCCGCGAAGAAGTGGAACGTCTGGTCGGCCGCATCAACGGCCGGTTCGGCGATTTGCGCTGGACGCCCGTCACCTATCTCCACCGCGGCGTGCCGCAGGACATCCTGACCCGGCTCTACCGCGAAAGCGCCGTCGGCCTGGTCACGCCCTTGCGCGACGGCATGAACCTGGTGGCCAAGGAATATGTCGCGGCGCAAGCGCCGCAGAACCCTGGCGTTCTCGTCCTGTCGCGCTTCGCCGGCGCCGCCGAGCAGCTTCGCGAGGCGCTGCTCATCAACCCGCATGACATCAACGAGATGGCCCGTGCCTTGGACCGGGCTTTGACCATGCCCCGCCAGGAGCGCTGGGCGCGGCACAACCGGCTCTGGCAGCGGATCGAGACCTACGACTTGGCCAACTGGCGGGACAGCTTCATCCAGACCTTCGCCGAGTCCGACACCGACCCGGTCAACCTGTTCCGCAAGAAGCTCGGCGCCGCCTAGCCCTGCCTGCGGTCTCGCCTCTCCGGCGCGAAAAGGCCCTCGTCTTGGGCCTTAAGGCTGATCACCTCTGGTCTAGCCCCTTCAAGCCTCTTACTTTTTACCTCGCTTCCGCCTATCAAGGCGCCCTTCGAGACGCCAATTGCCCGCCCCCTGTCCTATTGAGCGCCCATGATCGATCGCACCGACCGGCACTGGTACAAAGACGCCGTCATCTACGAACTGCACATCAAGGCGTTCTTCGACTCCAACAACGATGGCGTCGGCGATTTCGCGGGACTGGTGCAGAAACTCGACTATCTCCATGAGCTTGGCGTCACCGCCATCTGGCTCTTGCCGTTCTATCCTTCACCGTTTCGCGACGACGGCTACGACATCGCCGATTACACCGCGATCCATCCCACCTACGGCACCATGCGCGACTTCCGCCAATTCGTGGCGGCGGCCCATGCGCGCGGCATCCGCGTCATCACCGAGCTCGTGGTGAACCACACCTCCGATCAGCACCCCTGGTTCCAGCGGGCGCGCATGGCAAAACCCGGCTCCGTGTGGCGCGATTATTATGTGTGGAGCGACACCGACCAGAAATATCCCGGCACGCGCATCATCTTCCTCGACACCGAGACCTCGAACTGGACCTGGGACCCTGTCGCCAAAGCCTATTTCTGGCACCGCTTCTATGCGCACCAGCCAGACCTCAACTACGACAATCCCCGTGTCCTCGCCGACATCTTGCGCGTCTTGCGTTTCTGGCTCGACATGGGCGTCGACGGCTTGCGGCTCGACGCGGTTCCCTATCTCGTCGAGCGTGACGGCACAAACAACGAGAACCTGCCGGAGACCCACGAGATCCTGAAGCGCTTCCGCGCCGAGCTCGATGAGCGCTATCCGGACCGCATGCTGCTCGCCGAGGCCAACCAATGGCCGGAGGACACGCGCCCCTATTTCGGCGACGGCGACGAATGCCACATGGCGTTCCATTTCCCGCTGATGCCGCGCATCTTCATGGGTCTGGCGCGAGAAGATCGCTATCCGATCACCGACATCATCAGCCAGACGCCGCCGATCCCTGAAGACTGCCAATGGGCGATTTTCCTGCGCAATCACGACGAGCTGACGCTCGAAATGGTGACCGACACCGAGCGCGACTATCTGTGGGAGACCTATGCCACGGACCAACGGGCACGGCTCAATCTCGGCATCAGGCGCAGGCTCGCGCCGCTTCTCGACAATGACCGGCGCAAGATCGAGCTCCTCACCGGTCTCTTGCTCTCCATGCCCGGCACGCCGGTGCTGTACTACGGCGACGAGCTCGGCATGGGCGACAATTTCTATCTCGGTGACCGCGACGGCGTGCGCACGCCCATGCAGTGGTCCGCCGACCGCAACGGGGGTTTCTCGCGCGCCGACCCGCAGCAGCTTTACCTGCCCCCGATCATGGACCCGATCTACGGCTACGAGACCGTCAACGTCGAGGCGCAGCACAAGCACGCCAGCTCGCTGTTCAACTGGACCAAGCGCATGATCGCCGTGCGCCAGACGCACAAGGCCTTCGGCAACGGCACCATGAGTTTCCTGCGCCCGCGAAACCGAAAGGTTCTCGCCTATTTGCGCGAACACGAGGGCGACGTCATGCTCTGTGTGTTCAACCTGTCGCGCTCGGCCCAAGCCGTCGAGCTGGACCTTTCGGGCCAGAAGGGCAAGGTCCCCGTCGAGTTGACCGGCGCGTCCCCGTTCCCACCCATCGGCACGCTGCCTTACCTGCTGACGCTGCCGGCTTACGGTTTCTACTGGTTCACCCTGGCCGACGCCTCGCGCCTCCCCACCTTGCCGGAGCAAGAGCCGGAGTTGCTGCCCGAGCTGGAGACGCTTATCCTTGGCGAGGGATGGAACATCATTGAGAGCCAGCGCGGGGACCGCGAACGCATCGATCGTTTCGTCTACGACCTTCTGCCCACCTATATCGCGCGTCAGCGTTGGTTCGGGCCGAAGGACGCCATCATCGTGTCGGCCACGCCCGAGCGCATCGGCGAGCTGCCGCAGGCCGACCGCGAGAGCTTCCTGCTTCTCGCCACCAACGTCGCCCTCAAGGACAGGCCGACCCAGCGCTACTTCCTGCCCCTTGCACTGTCTTGGGGCGAGGAGGATTTGCGGCACGACAGCCCGCTTCTGCCCTATCTCCTCGCCAAGATCAGGCGGGGGCCACGGGCGGGCCTCGTCTTCGACGCCGCCCATGGCGAGACCTTCCCCAGAGCACTGCTCAAGGCGATGATGGAGCACGACACCTTGCCGGCGGTTGGCGGCACGCTTCGCTTCGATGCGAGCGATGCGCTCCGGGCGCTGGACCTCCCCGACGAGTGCAGCGTTCGCCGCCTGGGAACCGGCGAGCACGCGCACACGACGCGCACCCTGGGCGACGAGGTGAGCCTCAAAATCTCCCGGCGCCTCCGTCCCGGCATCGACCCGGGTATCGAGATGGGCCGCTTCCTGGCCAAGGCCGGGTTCGCCAACAGCCCGCGCTATCTCGGCGCCGTCGAATATGTCGACGACGCCGGGATGCCGACGGCGCTCGCGGTCGCTTTCGAGCATGTCCGCAACCAGGGCGACGCCTGGACCGTCGTCGTCAACGCGCTCGACCGCGAATTGGAGGAGGCCAGCCTGTCAGGCCTCGGCAGCGGTGAAAGCGAAGGGCTTCCCTATTCGCTGTCCTTGATCGAGACCATCGGGCGGCGCACCGGCGAGCTCCACCGTATTCTTGCCGGTGCCGACGGAAGTGATCCGAATTTCGCCCCGGAAGCCGTCACGTCGGCGGATCTCGATGAATGGTGCGCACGCGCACTCGCCCGTGCCGAGCAGGCTTTCACCTCTCTGGAACACCTGCCCGCGACGGCAGACGAGGAAACGCAAGACCTCGCCGCCAAGCTGCTCGGCTTGCGCGAAGCGATGCTCAAACGCATCGACACGCTGGTTCCTCCCATCGCCCGCGGCAACAAGATTCGCCTGCACAACGACTATCACCTCGCCAAGATCCTCGTTTCCGCCAACGACATTTATATTGTCGATTTCGAAGGGGAACCCGACCAGCCGGTAGACGAGCGGCGGCAGAAGGCCCCGCCGTCGCGCGACATCGCCACCATGGTGCGCTCTTTCGATTATGCCGCGCGCACCGCCGTCGACCGGCAGAGGCAGCGCGGCGCGAGCCAGCTTGACGAGATCGAGGCCCGCGCGATGACCTGGCGCTCCCACGCCGAGCGGCGATTCCTGCGGGCTTACGGCAGGGCCCGCGACGATTCTCTGAGCGGGTCGCACCTCGCCGGTGGCGAGCTGCTGCCCTTGTTCCTGGCCGACAAGCTGTTCTACGAGATCGTGTACGAAGGGGCGAACCGGCCGGTATTGCTGCCGATTCCCTTGCGCGCTGCCCTTGAGCTGGTCGAGCCCATCGACGGTCCCGCCGAGGAGGATGACGAGTGACGGTAAAGCTCGTGTCCGGGACCCCGTGGCCACTCGGCGCGACCTATGACGGCCGCGGCGTGAACTTCGCCTTGTTCTCGGCCCATGCAACGCGTGTGCAACTTTGCCTGTTCGACGGGAGCGGGGCTGAGACCGCGCGCATCAACCTCCCGGAATACACGGACGAGGTGTGGCACGGCTACGTGCCGGACATCGGTCCCGGCCAGCTCTACGGCTACCGCGTGCACGGACCTTACGCGCCGCGCGACGGCCATCGCTTCAACCCCAACAAACTCCTGCTCGACCCCTACGCCCGCCGCTACGCAGGACAGTTCATTTGGGATGATGCCCTCTTCGGCTATCAGATCGGCTCCAAACGGACCGATCTCGCCATGAGCAAGATCGACAGCGCGCCCTTCATGCCGAAATGCGTGGTGGTGGCCGACGGCGATCGCGCCTCCCAAAACCGCCCCAACCGTCCTTGGCATGAAACTGTGATCTACGAGGCGCATGTGAAAGGCATGACCGCGCGCCATCCCGATATCCCGGAGCATTTGCGCGGTACCTTCGCCGGCCTGTCCGAGCCCGCCGTGATCGACCATCTCGTCAAGCTCGGCGTCACGGCCATCGAGCTCCTCCCCATCCATGCCTTCGCCAATGACCGGCACCTCATGGAGAATGGCCTCACCAACTATTGGGGATACAACAGCGTCGGTTTCTTCGCGCCGGCGGACCGCTATCTATCTCCGGGCGCCGGCATCGAACAGTTCCGCGGCATGGTGGACCGGCTCCACGCCGCCGGCATCGAGGTCATTCTCGACGTGGTCTACAACCACACGGCAGAAGGCAATCACCTCGGCCCGACGCTCTCCTTCCGTGGCATCGACAACGCGTCCTACTACAAGCTCGCCGAGGACCGCCGGCACTATTACGACACGACCGGCTGCGGCAACACGGTCAACCTCGGGCATCCGCGTGTCTTGCAGATGGTCATGGACTCGCTCCGCTATTGGGTCGAGCAAGGCGGCGTCGACGGCTTCCGCTTCGACCTGACCTCGGCGCTCTGCCGGGACAACAACGACTTCGATCCGAGCGCGTCTTTCCTCGATGCCGTCGGCCAGGACCCTGTGTTGAGCCAGGTGAAGCTGATCGCTGAGCCGTGGGACCTTGGCGAGGGCGGCTACCAGGTTGGCGCCTACCCGCCGGGCTGGGCGGAATGGAACGATCTCTGGCGCGACGGGCTCAGGTCCTATTGGAAGGGCGACATGGCCATGCTCCCGGCACTCGCGCGCCGCATCTCCGGCTCCGCCGAGATCTTCGACCGCCGCGGCCGCAAGCCCTGGGCCAGCATCAACTTCATCACCGCCCATGACGGCTTCACGCTCACCGATCTCGTCTCCTACAACAAGAAGCACAACGAGGCGAACAAGGAGAACAACAAGGACGGCAACAACGACAACCGGAGCTACAACTGGGGCGCCAAAGGGCCGACCGACAAACCTGCCATCCTTGACCTCCGCGACCGTGTGCGCCGCGCCTTCGTGGCCAGTCTCCTCTTCAGCCACGGCACGCCCATGCTGCAAATGGGCGACGAGATCGGCCGCACGCAACACGGCAACAACAACGCCTTTTGCCAGGATAACGAAATCTCCTGGGTCAACTGGACCAATATCGGCGAGCGCGATATGGCGTTCCTCGAGTTCGTGCGCGGCGTGGTGAGCCTGCGGGCGCAGCACCCCCTCTTGCGCAGCCGCCGCTTCCTCCACGGCGAGCCGGTGGCGCCGCGCATCAAGAACATCGCTTGGTTCAAGCCGGACGGCGAGGAAAAGCAGGCTGAGAACTGGGAAGACCCGGTCGCCAAGTGCATCGGTGCCTCCTTCGCCGGCGACGGGCAGATCCTGCTGCTACTGTTCAACGCCGATGCCGAGCCCATCGACTTCATTTTCCCGTATTTCGGCAAGCGGCACTTGCGCTGGCGGCTGCTTTGCGATTCGGCGAACGCTTTGGTACGTCCAGACCCTGCGCCCGTCGCTACGGGCAAGACCACCATTCCGGGGCACGGGCTCCTGCTGTTCGAAAGGACCGATTGATGGCGCGGCGCCACGCGCATTCATCGCCATGGGGTGCAGAGATCGTCGACGGCGGCGCCCGCTTCCGGCTGTGGGCGCCGGCGCAAGGCAAAGTCTCTCTCCTGACCGAAGGCGGCGCGATAATTCCCATGCACAAGGCCGACGCCGGCTGGTTCGACGTCACGACCGACGCAATCGCCCCTGGCCAAGGCTATCAGTTCGTCCTCGACAACGGCATGCGCGTCCCCGATCCCGCGTCGCGCGCGCAAAAGGACGACGTGCATGGCATGAGCCGGCTCGTCGACCCGCGTAGCTATGAGTGGCAGACGCCGGACTGGACCGGGCGCCCGTGGGAAGAGGCCGTCATCTATGAGCTGCACACCGGCACCTTCTCGCCCGAAGGTACCTTCGATGGCATCGCCCGCGATCTCGACCGCCTCGTCGATGTCGGCGTCACCGCCATCGAGCTGATGCCGGTGGCCCAGTTCGCCGGCAATCGCGGCTGGGGCTATGACGGTGTGCTGCTCTACGCCCCCCATATCGCTTATGGCGGGCCGGAAGGCCTGAAGCGCCTGGTCGACGCCGCGCACGCGCGCGGCCTCATGATCCTGCTCGACGTGGTCTACAACCATTTCGGGCCCGAGGGGAACTACCTCCATCTCTACGCGCCGGACTTCTTCAATCCGGAGCGTCACACGCCATGGGGCAGCGCCATCGCCTTCGACCGCCAACCGGTGCGGGAGTTTTTCATCCACAACGTGCTTTATTGGCTCAACGAGTTTCATTTCGATGGTTTGCGGTTTGACGCCATCGACCAGATCGACGATCCCTCAGGAGAGGAGATTCTGGCGGAGATGGCGCGCGAGGTGCGCGCGCGCTTTACCGACCGGCACGTTCACCTCACCATCGAGGATGACGACAATTCGACGAGGCTCTTGCAGTTCAACGCCGACAACACCCCGCGTCTCTTCACCGCCGAATGGAACGACGACTGGCACCACGCCATGCATGCGCTCCTGACGCACGAGGACACCGGCTACTACCAGGACTACGCCGACGCGCCCGCGCGCCGCGTCGCCGAGACCATGGCGCATGGGTTCGGCTATCAAGGCGAGCCCTCGCCTTTTCGCGGCGGCCGCAAGCGCGGGCAGCCCTCGGCCCATCTGCCGCCAACTGCCTTCATCGACTTCGTCCAGAACCACGACCAGGTCGGCAACCGCGCGCAAGGCGACCGCATCACGACCCTTGCCCCGCCTGAAGCCGTGGAGGCGGCGCTTGCCTTGCTTTTGCTCTCGCCCCACATCCCGCTCCTCTTCATGGGCGAAGAATATGGAGAGCAGCGCCCTTTTCAGTTCTTCACCGACTTCGAGGGCGATCTCGCAGAGGCCGTGCGCAAAGGCCGGAACGAGGAGTTCCGCAACAACAAGGCGTTCGCCGAGGCGTTCACGAAAGCGCTCGTCCCCGACCCGAATGCGCTTTCGACCTTCACCGCCTCGATGCTCAAGCCTGAAACATCGGAGCGAACCGCGTTCGTGAAGCGCCTCATCGCGGCGCGTTTCGCCCATGTCGTGCCGCAGCTTGCGCGCATCGGCGGCCATGCCGGCAAGGTGCAGGCCCTTCACGGCAACGCGTTCGCCGTGCGCTGGCGTCTCGGCGACGAAGGCAAGCTGACCCTCGCCGCCAATTTCTCCGACACCGCCGCCGCGCTTTCGCATGCGTCGTCCGGCGCGCCGTTCTTCGCTCATCCCCACGACGCAGGCGAGAGCCTTGCTCAAGGCAAGCTGCCGCCTTGGTCCGTAGTCGCCTCACTTTCCGTACAGGAGTAACGCATGCCGGATCGGCTCGATGAATTGGCTGAGCGTTTCGGCATTGCCGACGGCTATGTCAGCGAGAAGGGCGAGTGGGTCACCACGCCGAGGGAAACCAAGACCAAGGTGCTCGAGGCCATGGGCGTTCCCGTGGACGGCACCGATGGTCACCGCCACGTTCCCGAGCCGCCGGCGTTCGACGATGTCGCGTCACTGTCAGCCAGCGCCTTCTGGCCCCCCTTTCTTGTGGAGCACCGCGCCTGGGGTCTCTCGGTCCAGGCTTATGCTTTGCGCTCCTCCCGCAACTGGGGCATTGGCGATTTCGAGGACTTGGCGCGCCTTGCCGAGTTCGCCGCGGGGCTCGGCGCCGACTTCGTCGGACTCAGCCCCTTGCATGCGCTGTTCTTCTCCGATCCCTCGCGCATCAGCCCTTACAGCCCCTCGACCCGTGATTTCCTCAACCCGCTCCTGATCGCGCCGGACCGGGTGCCGGGATATGCCGACCTGCCGGAGCGCGCCGAGCTCGAAGCCGAACTCCCCGACTTGCGCGAGACAGAGCTCATCGACTATCCGGCGGTTCATCGCGTGAAGCGTCGCGCACTCGAAGCGCTGTTCGGGCATTTCGTTAAGAACGCAAACGCCAGCGAGAAAGAAGCCTTCGAGCAATTCTGCCACGAGCACGGCGCCGCGCTCGAAGGCCATGCCCTTTACGAGGCGCTCGCGGAGCACTTCGTGACCGAAGGCGGTAACGTGGCCTGGAGCACCTGGCCGGAAGAGTATCAGGACCCGGAGAGTCTCGCCGTGCGCGACTTCGCACGCGCCGCCAAGCATCGCGTCGCATTTTACGCCTGGCTGCAATGGGTCGCCGACACCCAGCTCGCCGAGGCGCAAGCGCGCGCCGTTGCTGCCGGCATGCGCATCGGGCTCTATCTCGATCTCGCCGTCGGCATCTCGCCCGATGGGTCCAAGAGCTGGCTCAACGGCCCGGCGATCGCCCGCCATGCCCGCATCGGCTGCCCGCCCGACCCCTTCAGCGCTGCCGGTCAGGATTGGGGCCTCGTGCCCTTCTCGCCGGTCGGGCTCGACGAAGAGCGTTTCGAGCCGTTCCGCGCCGTGATCCGGTCGAACATGCATCACGCCGGCGCGCTCAGAATCGATCACGCTATGGGCTTGCAGCGGCTCTATTGGATTCCGGAAGGCAACCCGGCGACCGACGGCGCCTATCTGGCCTATCCGTTCCGTGAGCTTCTGGAGGGCGTGGTCGAGGAATCCTGGATCTCTCGTACCGTCGTCATTGGCGAGGATCTCGGTACGGTTCCTCCCGGATTTACCGATACGATGGTCCGGGCTGGCCTTCTGAGCTACCAAGTCTTCTACTTCACCGAGCAGGGCGGCGTGTGGATGCAGCCCCATGAGTACCGGCGCGAGGCCCTTGTCTGCGCCTCGACCCACGATCTTCCGACCCTGAAAGGCTGGTGGATCGGCAACGACATCGATTGGCGCGTGAAGACGGGCCGCGTCACCGAGCGAGAGGGCGTGATGCAACGGCAAGAGCGGATGCGCGACAGACAGCTTCTCATCGACGCCCTCGTCGAGGCGCAGGCGCTCGCGCCCAACGCAACGCAAGCCGACTCCAGCGAGGTGCTCGAAGACGACCTTGTCGCCATCCATCGCTTCCTGGCCCGGACGCCATGCCGTCTGTTCTCCGTCCAGATCGACGATGCCTTAGGCACCGTCGAGCAGGCGAACCTGCCAGGCACTGTTGACGAGCATCCGAACTGGCGGCGCAAGATCGCCGCGCCAATCGAGACGCTCGGCGAACAGCCCCTCTTTCGCGCCGTGACCGGGGCTGTGGCCGCCGAGCGGCCTAGGCGATGACGACGCTCGCGACGTATCGTCTGCAATTCCGCGAGAGCATGGATTTTGCCCGGGCAAGCACGCTTGCGCCGTATCTCGCCAAGCTCGGCACAAGCCATCTTTACGCGTCGCCCATTATGCGCGCGCTCCCCGGCTCGACTCACGGCTACGACATCGCCCGCTATAACCAGATCGAGCCCCTACTCGGCGGCGAAGATGGTTTTCGCGCCATGATCGAGGCGTTCCGTGCCGAAGGCATCGGCGTCATCTTGGACTTCGTGCCCAATCACATGGGCGCAAGTCCCTTCAATCCGTGGTGGCGCGACGTTCTCGAATGGGGCGCTGCAAGCGCGCATGCGAGCTATTTCGACATCGATTGGTCGGCGCCGAAGCTTCTCATTCCCGTGCTGCCCGAGCCTTATGGCCTTGCCCTCGATAAGGGCAGCTTCGGTCTCAACTTCGACGCCGAGTTGGGCGGCATCAATTTTACCGTCAGCGGCATGAAGCTGCCGCTGAGCCCGCCGACTTACGCCAACGTGCTGGCACGCGCCGGGACTGAGTTCGAGGACCTCACCAACCGCTTCGCCAGCACGACGCCGGAAACGGCCGAAGAGCTCAAAGCAGAGCTCGCCGCGCGCGCGGAGGACGAGGCCCAGCACGAGACCCTGCGCGCCGCGCTAATCGATACCGCCGCCGACCGCGACGCCATCCACGCCCTCCACGAGGCACAAGCCTGGCGGCTGGCTTATTGGCGCGCAGCCCGCGAAACTCTCACTTATCGGCGTTTCTTCGAGGTGGCCGATCTCGTCGGCGTCCGCATGGAACAGCCGAGCGTGTTCGAGGAGACCCACCGGCTCATGGTGGAGCTCGCCGACCAAGGGGTGATCGAAGGCTTGCGCCTCGATCACGTGGACGGGCTCGCCGACCCGCTCGCCTATTTCCGCAAGCTTCGTGAAGTGACCGGTGACGCGCGCCCCTTCATTCTTTTGGTGGAGAAGATCTTGGAGGAGGACGAGGGCTTGCGCCCCGACTGGCCTGTCCAGGGAACCACCGGCTACGAATTCATCCGCGCGCTTGGCGGCGTGCTCACGAGCCCTGATGGCGAAGAGGCGATGACGGGAGCCTATCGCGACTTCACCGGCGAGGCTGCGGACTACGAGGCCCTACGCGCCAGTATCAAACGGCATATCTTCGTGCGCAATCTCGCCGGCGAGCTCGACGTGCTCACGGGCCTCGCCTCTCAGCTCGCCCAGGCCGACCTCGCCACGCGCGATTACGGGCGTGACACGCTGCGCCGCGCCATCCTCGAGCTCGGCACCGCGCTTCCCGTCTACCGCACCTATGTGGACGTCGACGGCCCACGCCCCGAGGACGAGGCGCTGATCGCGTTCGCGCAAGACACCGCGAAAAGCACGCGCGAGGTCGAGGACGAAGGCGCCATCGACTTTGTCGCGCGCATCTGGCGCCTCGACCTGCCGGATCCGGCAGCGCGTGCCGAGGCGCTCACCTTCGTGACACGCTTGCAGCAGACGACCGGCCCGCTCATGGCCAAGTCCGTCGAGGACACGCTGTTCTATCGCTATAACCGCCTCATCGCGCTGAACGAGGTGGGCGGCGCACCGGAGGACTTCGGCGCCCCCCTCAAGCGCTTTCATGAGGAGATGGCGGCGCGGCGCACCCGTCAGCCTGCTGGTCTCCTCGCCACCTCCACCCATGACACCAAGCGGGGCGAGGATGCCCGCGCGCGGCTCTACGCTCTGAGTGAGATGCCGGAGGACTGGGCGCGACACGTATCGCGATGGTCCGATCTGAATGCGCCCCTGCTCGCCGAGACCGAAGGCGACCGCGCACCGTCTGCCAATGACGAATGGATGTTCTACCAGGCGCTAGCTGGTGCCTGGCCCTTCGGCCTCGACATTGAAGACAAGGACGCGCTGGCGAACCTCGCGGGCAGGATGGCCGGCTTCATGTTGAAGGCCATCAAGGAGGCGAAGGTCAGAACCAGTTGGACGGGGCCCGATCAGGCCTATGAGGAGGCCGTCGATGCCTTCGTCCGCACCGCTCTGGACCCGGCAAAGAGCCGAGGCTTTCTCGAGGACTTCGCCCGCGAGCAGGCGCCGCTCGAAGTGGCCGGCGCGCTTAACAGCCTCACCCAGACACTTCTCAAACTGACCGCGCCGGGCGTCCCCGACATCTACCAAGGGGCAGAGCTCTGGGACTTGAGCCTGGTCGACCCGGACAATCGGCACGCCGTGGACTTCGACATACGCCGGCAGCTCCTCGATGCCGATGCTTCGCGCGACGCGGCCGACCTCCTCGCCGATTGGCGAAGCGGCGCCATCAAGCTCTCGATCACGCTGAAGGCCCTTCAAGTCCGCCGCGAGCAGCCGTCCCTCTTCACCACCGGCAATTACACGGAGCTCGCACCGTCCGGCGCGCGGGCCGAAAACGTTCTCGCCTTCCTGCGGAGCGAGGGCGCGACAGCAGCCATCACCATCGTGCCCGTCCGGGCCCGTGCCCTGCTCGACAGCAATGACATGCCTTTCGTACCGCCCGCGGCCTGGGGCGATACGGCCGTGACACTCCCGCCGGAGCGTGAGGGACGGCAATGGCGGAACGCGCTGACCGGCGAAACAGTGTCGGCAACGAACGGCAGCCTCAGCGTCGCCGAGGTGCTCGGCCAATTCCCCGTGGCGCTGCTCGTGGCAGGCTAGAGCGCGTCCACGCCCATCTCGCCGGTCCGCACGCGCATGGCGCCTTCGAGCGGCAGCACGAAGACCTTGCCGTCGCCGATCTGGCCGGTTCTCGCCCCCTCGCCGATCGCCTCGACCACGGCATCCGCCATCGAGGCGCCGACGGCGATCTCGATCCTCACTTTGGGCACGAATTGTGTTGCGTACTCGGCGCCGCGGTAGATCTCGGTCTGCCCTTTCTGCCGGCCGAAGCCACGCACCTCCGTGACCGTCATGCCTTGCACGCCGATGCCGGCCAGCGCCTCGCGCACGGCGTCGAGCCGATGCGGCTGAATCACTGCGATGATGTATTTCATGACTCGCCTGTTCCGTTTCAGCGACCTTAGCAGACCGGTTGTAGCCTCGGCCATATACGCCACATTCCCGCTTCCAATGATGCTATAATGACTTATGAGCAAGGCCTTTACCAAGGAGGCCGAAGGCGGGGACGTCTATGATGACCTCCCGGATCGGCCGATATCTTCACATAACCTCGTGACGAAGCACGGGCTGGAGCTGATCGAGGCCGAGCTCGCGCGTCTGCACGAGGAGCATGCCGCTGCTCATGACGCGGACGACAAGCCGCTCCTGGCCAAGATCAACCGGGACTTGCGCTATTGGACCTCACGCCGGGCCACCGCTCAGGTGATCGAGCCGCCGAGCGATGCGACCGAGGTGCATTTCGGTTCCAAGGTCACCATTGAGCGCGAGGATGGGCGGCGCCAGACCTATCGCCTCGTCGGCGAGGACGAGGCCGATCCGGCCCACGGCACGCTGTCTTATGTCTCGCCCGTGGCACAGGCGATCATGGGCAAGCCGGTCGGCGAGACCGTGCAGGCCGGCGCGGGCGAAGCCACCATTGTCGAGATCTCGTGAAGTTCTGGCCGGCAGCGGCGCCTTTGTGAGCCCGCCTCACAAAGATATGGACCTAATGATTCGCGTCCTTGGCCTCGACATGGCCGAGATCACGTTCCGGCGCGATCCGATCGCGCACCAGTTGCTTGAGTTCCTTGATCTCGGGAAAGCGCCCCTCGTCCGCCCGCGACCAGAGCATCTGGCCGTCCACGCGCACCTCGAAGACCCCGCCCGTATCGTCGGGCACGAGCGTGAGCGAGCCGAGCTCCTCGGCGAAAGTGGACAAGAGTTCCTGCCCCATCCACGCAGCCCTGAGCAGCCAGCCACAAAGCCGGCAATAGGTGATGGAAACGTTCGGCGACGGTACGATGGTACGGTCCTCAAGGTTTCGGGAACTTTAGCCCCGTATTTTGCGACTTTAGACCGCCCCATGCGAGATATTCCAGCCACTTGAACTCTTGAGCATAATCAAGGCGGTTGCCGGTGAAGTGGACGACAAAGACGCTTAAACCCGGTCTGCCTGGTACTCTGTCAAACGGAGGCGACGATGCAAGACTCTAATCCTGCAGCCGGTGCTGCGCGCGGCCGCCTGGCCAATCCGCTTCTCGACTTCGTCACGGCGATGGCGGAAGCGCAGTTGAAGTACTGGCAGGCCTACCAGGTCGAGGGCGCGGCCTTCGTCGCCAAGCGGATGCGGGCCGACTTGGAATTCTTGCGTGCGCTGGGCCATTGCGGGGACCCGCAAGCCATTGCCGAATGTCAGTGGAGCTGGCTCGGCGATGTCCGCAAAGATTATGCCGAGGAAATGGCGCGGCTCGCAGGCACCACCGTCGCGCTTGGCATCTCCGAAATCGTGCCCATGGGCAGCGTATTCGCCCGGGGCAAGTCCAAAGCTTCCAATGGCTTAGACCAGACCGCGCACGAGGCTCGGAACGGCACGACCCTCTGACATCGCCCAAGGGGGTTGTATTCGGGCCTCGCAGTCATAACCTCGTAACAACATCCTGACTTGTTCGAGACCAAAAACTGCGGGAAGACAGAACCTATGACACGACTGATTCGCCGCGCTGCGCCGATTCTCCTAGCCACCGCCGCCCTGGTTGGCTTGGCCCTCATCACCCCGACGAAGCCTGTCCAGGCAAACCCAAGCCCGTTCGACACGTTGCTGGGTTCCTGGCGGGGCAGCGGCAGAATTATGCTCGACAGCGGGCCAGAGCGGTTGAGCTGCAACGCCTACTACACCGGTGGCGGGTCCCAGCTCGGCATGGCTATTCGCTGCAAGAGCGATAGCTCCAGCGTCGAGATCAGGAGCAAGCTGAGCCTGAGCGGCAGCCGCCTGACCGGAAACTGGGAGGAGCGCACCTTTAATGCCCAGGGCACCGCGACGGGCACCGCCCGTCCCGGCAGGCTCGCGATCAGGGTCACGGGCTCCGTCACGGGCAGCATGATCGTCAACTACAGCCGCACAAGCCAAAGTGTGTCGATCGCGACCCAAGGGATTGCCCTGAAGTCCGTATCAATCAACCTGACCCGAAGCTAGTTCGCCGCTACTCTTAGGCTGGAATCACTACGGGCCTCGGGGACCTTCGAGGCTTGTGCCGGATTTAGGCCGCTAGGAGCGACTGCTATGGGCGAAGCTTTGCTGACACACAAATTGGTGGGGGAGCGGCTCGAGCTTGCCGCCGGCGGCTCGTGGACCGCAAGTCACGCGGGCGAGCTTGAAGCCCTTGTGGATCGCGTCACCGGCGAAGCACCCAAGGCCAAGGACGTGTCGATCGACATGGCCGGCGTGCATGAGTTCGATACGTTCGGCGCCTGGCTGTTGGAGCGCCTGACCCGGCAATGGACGGCCTCGGGTAAGGAGGCGGTCGTCGTCGGCCTCCCCGAGCATGACCGCGGTCTGCTCAAGGAGATGAATGGCGTCAACCGCGAGCCACCCCCGAAACCGCAGCTCGGGAACCCCGTCGTCAGCTTCCTGGCCTCCGTCGGGCGCGCCGGCGCGGATTTCGGTCACAACCTCGTCGTCTTCTCCGAAATGCTCGGCGCCGTCGGCATGGCGCTGGCGCGCGTCATTGTACGTCCCCGCGAGTACCGCCTCACTTCGACCGTGCATCAATTCGACCGCGTTGCCTGGCAGGCGGTGCCCATCATCCTGCTCATCACCTTCCTGATCGGCGCCATCATCTCGCAACAAGGCATCTTCCATTTCCGCAAGTTCGGCGCCGAGCTCTACTCCGTCGATCTTGTCGGCATCCTTGTCTTGCGCGAGATCGGCGTGCTCATCGTGGCGATCATGGTGGCCGGCCGCTCGGGCAGCTCCTACACCGCGGAGCTCGGCGCCATGAAGATGCGCGAGGAAATCGACGCGTTACGCACTATGGGCTTCGATCCCATCGAGGTGCTCATCCTGCCGCGCATCCTCGTCCTCGTCATCGCTCTTCCCGTGCTGACCTTTCTCGGCAGCATGTCGGCGCTTTATGGCGGCGGCCTCGTGGCCTGGCTTTATGGCGGCATAAGCCCGGACATCTACATCTCACGCCTCACCGAGGCGATCTCGCTGACCCATTTCAAGGTCGGCATGATCAAGGCGCCGTTCATGGGCCTCGTCATCGGCATCGTCGCTTGCGCCGAAGGCTTGCGGGTCAAAGGCAGCGCTGAGTCGCTCGGCATCCAGACTACGAACTCGGTGGTGGAATCGATCTTCCTCGTGATCGTGCTGGACGGCCTGTTTGCCATCTTCTTCGCCTCGATCGGAATGTAACGCCCGTATGACCGAGAAGAACGCCGTCATCAAAGTCCACGACCTCGTGGTCGGATTCGGCGACGTGACCGTGCTCGATCATCTCGATCTCGATGTGCGGGACGCCGAGATCCTGGGCGTCGTGGGCGCTTCCGGTGCGGGAAAATCAGTCCTGCTCCGCACCATCATCGGTCTTTTGCCGCGCCGCCACGGCACGATCGAAGTACTCGGCGTCGACCTGGCCAAGGCAACCGAAGCGGAGCGGCGCGCGCTCGAGCGCCGTTGGGGCATTCTCTTCCAGCAGGGTGCACTGTTCTCGTCCCTGACGGTCAAGCAGAACGTGCAATTTCCCATGCGCGAGAACCTGGAAATCTCCCAGCGGCTGATGGACGAGATGGCCCTCGCCAAGCTCGAGATGGTCGGCCTCACGCCGCAAGACGGCGAGAAATTCCCCTCCGAGCTCTCGGGCGGCATGACCAAGCGCGTGGCGCTTGCCCGGGCGCTGGCGCTCGATCCCGAGATCCTATTCCTCGACGAGCCGACCTCCGGCCTCGATCCGATCTCCGCCGGCGATTTCGACGAGTTGATCCGCACACTCCAGCAAACCTTGGAGATCACCGTGTTCATGGTGACCCACGATTTGGAGAGCCTCTACAACGCGTGCGACCGGATCGCGGTCTTGGCCGACGGTAAGGTCGTGGCCGAGGGCCCGATTACCGCTATGCTTGAGTCCGAGCATCCCTGGGTGAAGACCTACTTCCAGGGAAAGCGCGGCGGCATGCTGGCGGAACGGCAGATGAGCACCTAACCCCAAGGGACGAGACCGATGGAAACCCGTGCCCGCTACGCCTTGATCGGACTGTTCATGTTCGCCGTCGTCCTGGCGAGCTTCGCCTTCGTCTATTGGCTGGAGAACAAAGGCGGCTTCGGCGAACGCGATACTTACGCCATCCATTTCCAGAGCCCCGTGTCGGGGCTGCTGGTCGGCTCGGCCGTGCTCTTCAACGGCATCCGCGTCGGCGAGGTCACCGGCGTTTCGCTCGATGCGAACGCACCGCAGGAAGTGATCACCACCATCGCCGTGGCGCACAACACGCCCATCCGCGAGGACACCACGGTTGGCGTCGAACAGCAGGGCCTGACCGGCGGCGTGGCCGTCACACTCGTGGGCGGGACCTCGACGACCCCCCTAGCGTCGAAGGGTGGCGTCCCGACCCTCACCGCACCCCCCGGAGTCGGCCAAGATTGGACGCAGAGCGCGCGCGAGGCGTTTCAAGAGGTGAACTCCGTTCTCGAGGAGAACGCCAAGCCCTTGAACGAAGCAATCAAGAATATCCAGGTTTTCACCGACGCGCTCGCCCGAAACTCTGGCAAGGTCGACAGCATCATCGCTGGCATCGACCGGCTCACCGGCGGCGGCAAGAGCGAGCACCCGCTCTTTTCGCTGAAGCCCGCGACCGATCTGCCCGCACCGCCCGAAAGTGCGCCTGACCTGGAAGCTCACCGTCCCGGAGCCCACCACGCTGCTCGCCTTCAACACCGACAAGATTTTGACGCAGCCCGCGCCTGACGAAAGCCTTCCCTTGGACAATGCGCGCTGGACCGATAGCGTCCCCATCATCGTTCAGGCGACGCTGCTGCAGACTTTCAACAAGGCCGGATACGCGCAGTCCGTGAGCCGTACGATCGGTGAATTCCCAAGCAGCTTCCAGCTTCGCATCGACATTCAGCAATTTCACGTCGTGACCGAAGGCGAACCGACGGCTGAGATCACGTTCCAGGTCAAGCTCCTCGACCCGGACGGAGAGGTCGTCGACTCCAAACTGTTCAAGACGTCGGCTCCAGCCTCGGGAAGCGATGCGCGCGCCTATGTGGACGCGTTGAGCGCAGCTTTCAGCAAAATAGAGAAAGAACTTCTCGAATGGACCGTCGCGAAGCTCAATGCCGCGCCCATTCCGCCGGTCACGGTGGAGCCGCCCGCGCCCGGCGCCATGCCTGATGCCGGCGAGATGCCTGACGCCGACGGCATGCCCCCGCCCCCCACACCTTAAGGTTGGAGGCGGAACAGGCGGTGCAAGTTCCCCTTCCACTGCCACATTCTTGAGCACGAGGACGGCGGGATGACGTTGAACCTGCGGGTCCGCGCGCCCTAGAGCGTCTCATTGATCTGGCTCAACGACTGAACCCTGAGGCCGCGAGATCGTTTGGGCATGAGCTACACACAGGTTCATGCCGACGCGCAGAGCCGTCCGGGACGCGGGACTATGGAGTTGCTGGAGGCCATCGACGGACGCAGGTCCGTGCGCGAATACACCGACCAGCCGGTGGACGACGCGGTGGTGCGCGAGCTGATCGACGCGGCGGTCAAGGCGCCCAGCGCCATCAATCAGCAGCCTTGGGCCTTCATCGTCGTCAACGACCCGGCACAGCTCACCCGCATCTCGGACCAAGCGAAGACGCATCTTCTCAAAGCGTCGCTCGCCGCGCCGGCGCATCCCTTCCGCGAGATGCTCAACGATCCGAAGTTTCACATCTTCTATCACGCACCTGTCCTGGTGGTGATCGCCGCCGCCGAGCCGACCGACTGGGCCGTTGAGGATTGCGCCCTGGCCGCGGAGAATCTGATGCTCGCTGCCTACGCCAAAGGTCTCGGCACCTGCTGGATCGGCTTCGCCCAGAACTGGCTCGCCACCCCCGACGGCAAGGAGGCGCTCGGCGTGCCTGCAACCTATGCGCCCATCGCGCCCATTATCATCGGTCATCCGCGCCGTCAGCCGCCGCCCGTGCCCCGCAAAGCTCCCGAGATCCACTGGCTCGGCAAAACGCCGCCAAAGGCGTGACCGCTCGGCCCTCCTGACGCATATTGCCCTTGTGAGACAAGAGACGATATCGCGGTCCAACGCGCCCCTTGCCTATGCGCGGCCGGCCGCCGACGTGCTCGCGCAGCAAGAGGTCAGCGTCGAACAGGGGTTGAGCGACCAAGAGGCCGCCGCGCGCCTCGAACGCTTCGGGCCGAACACGCTCATCACCCACCCCGAGCGAACAGCCTTCGCCATCCTCATCGATCAGCTGAGAAGCCCCGTGGTCTGGCTGCTCGGCGCGGCGGCGGCCGTCGCCGGCGTGTTCGGCGAATGGAGCGAGACCATCGCCATCGTCGCCGTGCTCGTCATCAACACCATCATCGGCTTCGTCACCGAGCTGCGCGCCACGCGCTCGATGGAGGCCCTGCGCAAGCTTGGCTCCCGCGCCTCGCGCGTGCGCCGCGACGGCAAGATCAGGATCGTTCCCGCCGAGGAGGTCGTGCCCGGCGACATTGTCGTGCTGGAAAGCGGCGACGTGGTCACGGCCGACATGCGTCTGGTGGAAGTCAAGAACCTGTTCGCCGACGAGTCGACCCTCACCGGGGAGTCCGTGCCCGTGCAAAAGGGCACGGCCCCTGCGCCTGCCGATGCCATCATCGCCGATCAGACCTCCATGGCGCACAAGGGCACGGCAATCACCCGCGGCACGGGCACCGGCGTCGTCGTCGCCACCGGCATGGAGACGGAGCTCGGTCTCACCACCAAGCTCGTCATCGAGGCGGAAGAGGACACCTCACCACTCGAGCGCAAGCTCGCCGAGCTCACAGCTCAGCTCGTCAAGGCCACTCTCGTCATCACCGCGCTCATCGCCGTCGCCGGCATGGCCATGGGCCGCGACCTCATCCTCATGATCGAGGCGAGCATCGCCCTCGCCGTCGCCGCCATCCCCGAAGGCCTGCCCATCGTCGCCACCATGGCGCTCGCTCGCGGCATGTGGCGCATGGCCAAACGCAATGTCGTGGTCGAGCGCCTGGCGGCGGTGGAGACGCTCGGCGCCACCACCGTCATCTGCACCGATAAGACCGGCACGCTCACTGAGAACCGCATGACGGTGGAGCGGGTCTGGCTGCCGTCGGCGGTCTACCGCTTCGACCATGAGCGCGACGCGATCGTCGACGCCTCCGGAAACCCGGCCGCGCGCGAAGGGCCCTTGCAACGGACACTTGAGGTTGGCGTCTTGTGCGCGACGGCGACCCTCAAAGCCGAGGACGAGCGCGGCTCGGGCGACCCCATGGAGCTTGCGCTCCTTCGGCTTGGCGCAGCCGCCGGGCTCGACCGCGAGGACCTGCTTGAGACATGGCCCGAGCGGCACGAGATCGCCTTCGACACCGAAACCAAGATGATGGCAACCGCGCACGAACGTGACGGGCACCTGTTCGTCGCCGTCAAGGGCGCCCCTGAAGCGGTGCTCGATGCCTCGGTGGCGATCGGCGCGGAGGCAAAGACGCCGCTCGGCACGGAGCTGCGCGAGGATTGGCTGCGCCATGCCGTGTCGTTGGCCGCGGACGGGTTGCGCGTCCTGGCGCTGGCCGAAGCCACAATTCCGCTGGACGCGACACCGGCTTACGAGGACCTCACCTTTCTCGGCCTTGTCGGCTTCCGTGATCCGCCGCGCCTGGAGGTGAAGGAGGCTATTGCCGATTGCCGGCAGGCCGGCATCCGCGTGGTCATGGTCACCGGCGACCACGCCATCACGGCGCAGAAGATCGCCGAAGGTCTCGGCATCGCCGAGCCGGACGCCGGCATCGTGGAGGGCCGCGAGCTGGAAGCGCTCGGCGTGCTCGGTGAGCATGAGCGCCGCCGCGTCCTCGAAACGCCGGTCTTCGCCCGCGTGACGCCGGCCCAGAAGCTCGACCTGGTCCGGCTCTACCAATCCGCGGGCGACGTGGTGGCCATGACCGGCGACGGCGTCAACGACGCGCCGGCCTTGCAAAAGGCGGATATCGGCGTGGCCATGGGCCTGCGCGGCACGGAAGTGGCCCGCGAGGCAGCCGATATCGTGCTGCGCGACGACGCCTTCGGCAGCATCGTCGCGGCGATCCGCGAGGGGCGCGTGATCTTCGGCAATCTCCGCCGCTTCCTGGTCTATCTGCTCTCCTGCAATATCAGCGAGGTCATGGTCGTGGCGCTCGCGGTCGTGACCGGGCTGCCGCTGCCGCTCCTGCCGCTCCAGATTCTGTTCCTCAATCTCGTGACCGATGTGTTCCCGGCCTTTGCGCTCGCCACCGGCGAAGGCGAGAAGAACGTGCTGCGCCGCCCGCCGCGCGACCCACGCGAGCCGCTGCTCGCCGGGTCGCAATGGACCTTCATCGGGGTCTATGGCGCGCTTCTGACCGCCGCGACCCTGGGCGTGCTGGTCATCGGCCACTATGAGTTTGGGCTGGAGGGCGAGGCGCTGGTGACCGTGTCCTTCCTGACGCTCGCCTTCGGCCAGCTGGTCCACGTCTTCAACATGCGCAGTCAGCACGCCCCCATCCTTCGCAATGCTGTCACCCGCAATCCTTATGTCTGGTTGGCTGTCCTCTTCTGCAGCGGCCTCTTGCTGGGTGCCGTCTATTTCCCGCCCCTCGCCAGCGCTCTCCAGATTGCGCCGCCGGACCGTGACGGCTGGCTCCTCGTGGCCGCCGCGAGCGTATTGCCGCTCGTCCTAGGAGTGATGTTCAGTGCAGCAAGAGCGATCCTGGAGCGTCGATCCCGTGGCTGAGTCCGCCGACAAGCCTCGTATCGAGACGGCGGCGCATCTTGCGGTCCGCAATGTGCCCATGCTCGATGGCGCGCTCACGGCCGCCGAAGCCCGGGGACACTTGGCGCAGACCGCGTACGACGCCGTCGATGCGGTTCTCGTGCTTGACGGCACGGGCCGCTACGAGGGCACCGCCCATCTGAAGGATGTGCTCGCAGCAGGCGACGCCACCCCCTTGTCCTCACTCGCGTTGAAGGACTGGCCTGTGGTGCTTCCCGAAGTCGACCAAGAGCATGCGGCAGTCCTCGCCCGTGAATTTCGCGTGACTGCGATGCCGGTCGTCACCGAGGAGGCGCGGCCGCTCGGCCTCATCCCCGCACTGGCCCTGCTCGACACGTTGAGCCAGGAGCATCAGGAGGACCTCCATCGTCTCGCCGGCATTCTCAGAATGGGGGACAAGGATCGCCATGCCCTCGACGATCCGCCCATCAAGCGCGCTGGACGCCGGCTCCCCTGGCTTCTGGTGGGTCTCGCGCTGAGCACGGCAGCGACAGGATTGATGGCCGGGTTCGAGCACGCGCTGCGCGTCAACATCGTCATCTCGTTCTTCATTCCCGCACTCGTCTATCTTGCCGATGCCGTAGGCACGCAGACCGAGGCCGTGGTCGTGCGCGGGCTCTCGCTCAAGATGCGGCCCCTCGGGCCGCTGATACTCGGCGAATTCGCCACCGGCGCTCTGATCGGCCTGCCACTGGCGCTTCTCGCCTTTCTCGGCATTTGGATCGCCTTTCACGACGTGAACTTGGCGGCGGGAGTCGGCATTGCGCTCTTTGCCGCGAGCAGCATCGCATCCGTGCTTGGCCTGCTCTTGCCCTGGCTGCTCGCACGCGCCGGCCTCGATCCAGCGTTCGGCTCAGGCCCCGTCGCGACCATCATCCAAGACGTGCTGACCATCGCCATCTATTTCGTGGTCATGACCTCGGTGATCAGCCTCTGAGGGAGGCCGCTCAGGCGGGCAAGGTCAGCGTCATGCCGTCATGGGCGACGCTCGCCTCGACGCCTTGCGCGGCGCCGAGCTTTCTGACGCGCGCGGCGATCTTGCGTCCATCGCTGCCGACGATGCCGCTGCCGCAATGGGTGAAGATCGCGCGCGTCACGCCCTCCGCCCCGCACCATTGGAGCTGCGCGGCGATGGGCGCATGCCCGGTCAGCGTATGGTCCTTCTTGCGAACCATGGAGCGGACAACAGTCGCGCCGTCGCCCACGTAGAGATCGATGCCGCGCAGCGCCGCGCGGGGGTCGGGGAAGGCGGCAAGGTCCGGGACGTAGAAGAACGTGGCGCGGTCCGCCGTCACCCGGTACCCGACGGCAGGCGCCCGCAAGGAATGCTCCACCGGAAAGGCCTCGAAGCGCACCCCGCCGATGCGAAATGGCGCGCGCGGGCGAACGATGCGGCGATCCTCAAGCGGATAGTGGTCGATGAGACCCCAGGTCTCGTCGGTCGCGTAAACGGGACACGGCGCCCCCTCTGCAAGTCCGAAGGCGTGATCGCTGTGGCCGTGGGTCAGGACGATAGCTGTCGGCGCGATCCTTCGGAACGCTTTCAGCCAGTCCAAGCCACAATCGATCATGATGCGCGCCGGCCCGCGCGTGACGAGGAGCGCGCTGTGGCGGCGGTGGCGGCGAGATCTCAG
Organism: uncultured Alphaproteobacteria bacterium; assembly: GCA_963727165.1. Taxonomy (GTDB): domain Bacteria; phylum Pseudomonadota; class Alphaproteobacteria; order Rhizobiales; family Methyloligellaceae; genus Methyloceanibacter. Next base: position 64,824 of record CAVSFJ010000022.1, on the reverse strand, counting down.
CTTGATCTCGCCGCGTGTGCCAAGGAACGTGAGCTCGATGTCTCGTTTACTCCTATTTGTGAATTGGCGGCCTATGAAGCGAGCGTTTCCTGCGTCGGATCTTTGATCATTATCAAATTGATGCCGCGCCAGCGCGCTAAGTCTATAAACACGACAGGAGCCCCAATGTCCGAAGTCACGGCCTTACACGACAAGGCGCTCACCGCGATCCGCAGCGAGAGCCGAATCGGCCCTCATTTCAAGCCGTTGCGCCTCGAGATCGCCGAGGACGGCACCGCCACGATCGAGGCCGAGGTCGAGACTATCGCGCTGAAGCGGCTGGCGCTCGAGCGGCTTGCCGGAACGCCCGGCATCACGGCCGTCATCGATCGCATGCACGTGACGCCCGCCGTGCCCAAGAGCGACGACGGCATCCTCGACGATTTACGTAAAGCTTTCTACGACGAGACGTCGTTCCGCACGCTAGCGATCAAAGAAGCCGAGAACAGTCACCTCAAGCTCGTGCGCGACGCCTTCGAGGATGCACGCGGCGAGATCGTCTTCGAAGTGCATGACGGCGTCGTCACCTTGAACGGCCGCGTGCCGGGCCTCACCACCAAGCGTCTTGCCGGCGTGCTTGCCTGGTGGGTGCCGGGGAGCCGCGACGTGGTGAATGGCATCGCCGTCGATCCGCCCGAGGAGGATAGCCCGGACCTGATCGAGGAGGCCGTGCGCGTCGCGCTCGACAAGGACCCGTTCGTCGATGCCGAGCAGGTGCGCGTCGGCGTCCGTAACCGCACCGTCCGCCTCACCGGCGTCCTGCCGCGCGACGCCCGCGACGCCGCCGAATGGGACGCCTGGTACGTGTTCGGCGTCGATGACGTGATCAACGAGATTGAAGTCAGCCCCTGAGGCGAAGTCCGCGTCGGCTAGAGCCGGTTGACCTCGAAGTCCTCCAGCGAAATGCCGAGCTGGGACAGGCCCTCTTCCAGGTAGTCGCCGAGTTTCGGCGTGCCGAGTAGATAGCGCCCGGCATGCACTTCCTCCAAGCCCTCGGCTTCCTTCCGCGCTTCCGCGAAGGTGCCGAATTCGCCGCGCCCCTGCCAAGTGAGCGCCAGGAGGTCGAGCTGCTCATCGATATTGAGCCGCGCGAACGCCGCCCGCAGCTCCTGCACGACAGGATTGTCCGCCTCTTCCTCCAGCACGTCGATTTCGCGATCATCCGTGGGGTTGGACCCGGAATCGGGATCTGTCGGCGCGACCTGCTCGTCGAACTCACGCGCTTTCACGATGATGAAGAACACCGTCTCAGGCGAGATCGTAAGCTCGTCCGAAGGACCGTTTGGGTCGTTATCGTTATCAGCCATCGAACCGGCCACCTCTGCTACCTTTGAGCCAGTAGCTCCAAGCTTGAAGCCCCCATCGCCTTGACGTGGCTCAAGAAATCGCAAGCCGCCTGTTAGGCTGCCTGCTTCTCGACCTCCGGCGTCCACTTGCCGAGCGTGGCAAGTCCGTTCATCTCCGCCCGGTGGGCGAAGGCCGCTTGCGCCGCCGGCACGTTCTCAACCTTGCCCGACCAAGCCACTTGCGGCGCGTGCTGCAACGCCCGGCCATAAGAGAAGGTGAGATGCCACGGGAAACCGCCGATCCTGTGCATGGCGTCGAGGCGTGCGGTGGCCTCGACGTCCGACTGGCCACCCGACAGAAAGGCGATGCCCGGCACCGCCGACGGCACGCACTCTTTCAGAACGCGGATCGTCTTCTCGGCGATCTCATCGTCCGAGGCTTGCGTCGCGCACTCCATGCCCGGCACGATCATGTTCGGCTTGAGCACCATGCCTTCGAGCTTCACGCGCGCGTAGTACAGCTCCTGGAACACGGTCTTCAGCACCCACTCGGTGACTCCTTCGCAACGCTCGATGGTGTGGTCGCCGTTCATGAGCACCTCGGGCTCGACGATCGGCACCAGATCCTGCTCCTGGCAAAGCGCCGCGTAGCGCGCAAGCGCGTGCGCATTGGAGTTGATGCAGTCATAGCTCGGAATGCCGGGGCCGATATGGATCACCGCCCGCCATTTGCAGAACTTGGCGCCGAGCCCGCGATACTCGATGAGCCGGTCGCGCAGACCGTCGAGCCCCTCGGTCACGGTCTCGCCGGGCGCGAAGGCGAGCGGCTTCGCCCCCTCGTCCACCTTGATGCCGGGGATCGATCCCGCCTCCTCGATGAGCTTGACCAGCGGAGTCCCGTCCGCCGCCTTCTGCCGGATCGTCTCGTCGTACAGGATCACGCCGGAGATGCGATCGTGCATGGCCTTGGCCGTGCGGAACAGGAACTCGCGATAGTCGCGGCGATTCTCCTCGGTGGACTCGACCCCGATCGCATCGAAGCGCTTCTTGATCGTGCCGCTCGACTCGTCGGCGGCGAGAATACCCTTGCCGGGCGTGGTCATGGCCATGGCCACTTTGTTCAGCTCAGCGAGGTCCATACGTCTCTCTCCCAATCCTGCTAAACCCTATTGCCGGCTCTTATAGGCCAGGATTGCCGCGCTTTGCAGCCCCACTCTTGGGGTGGCCGCTGTGGAAAACTGCCTGCCGGCCCGTAGGCCAGCGTTACCAAGGTCTTAACGCCGCGGCCCCATAATCGCCCAGACCTCCTCACACCGGCGCCCAAGGGTCTCCGAACTTTGGCCCCTTCCCTCCCGCTACCTGACGGCCACGTCAACGTCAGGAGCAATAGATCATGCGACTTTGGGGTCTTCTCAGTCTTTCTCTTCTCGCCGTGGCAGGGCCGGCTCAGGCCATGCAGACCGTGGGCGCCACCTGGTACGGCAACGAGCTTCGGGGCCATCGCACAGCCTCGGGCGAGAGGTTCAACCCCGACGGCCTGACGGCAGCCCATCGGTCCCTTCCCTTCGGCACCTGCCTGCTTGTGAGCAACCCCCGGACCGGCAAGTCGGTCAAGGTGCGCGTAAACGACCGCGGCCCCTTCACCAAGGGCGTGAGCCTCGACCTCTCGGCGGGCGCGGCACGGGCCATCGGCATGCGCGCGACCCAGAACGTGTCGATGAAGAGGTGCTAGCGGCGTTAGGCGCTTTTCCGCGTCGCGAACGCGTAGACAAACAGCAAGGCGATCACGGCGTGGAGCACCGCTCCACCCCACAGACCGGAGCTGCCCACATCGGATGCGGCGAAGAGGAGGACCAAGGCCCCGACCACATTGTAGAGGCCAAGCCCGTAGGCGGCCGCGCGCCCACCGACCGTCTCGAGGTGATTGCGGCCGACAAGCGCGCCCACACCCAAACCTAAGGTCGCGGCACCGAGCAGGCTGATGAGGGCGAGGACCGGCGCTTGGACGTCGCCTTTCGCACCGACCGCCTCGATAACGGGGTCCGGCGCGACGACGGCGACGACTCCAAAGACGATCTCAATACACCCCGAAACGAGCATCAGCGCGCGCAGCATTTCGCCTCCTTACGGACTGGGCTTCTCCCAAGGGAAGATCACTTTCCAATCGGTCTTCATGTTGACCACGCTCCAGCCTTGCGCGTTCGCCTGCTCGAGCAGCGAGACAGGGAATTTGCCGACGTCGGAGTTGGGGCCGTAGGCGTACTCACGGACAGCGTCCGTGTGATGGACAAGCCCCATGAAGCAAAGGCCGGGACAGTTGGCGGTCCACTCCAGCATCTCCTTGTCGCCGATCGAGTTGCCGAAGGCGAAGATCGGCTGGCGCCCGATGAAGTGATTGATGCCTTCCGCCTTGCCCGGCCCGTCATCGAAGAACAGAAGGTCGGGCAGCTTCACCAGCGTCGGGCTTGCGTCCCACATGCGGAACTGGGTCTTGCCTGAGGAGCCGACCACGTGCCACGGCGGAATGCCGTAGCACTGCTCCGTATAGGCGCGCATGAACGCCACTCCGCCACCGGAGACGATGAACGTCTTGAAATCATTGGCGCGGAGGTAATCGAGCAGCTCGATCATCGGTTCGTAGGTGAGCTCGGTGTAGGGGCGCTTGAAGCGCGGATGCCTGGCGGTCTTGAGCCAGTTCGACACGATGTCGTTGAACTCGACCGTCGTCATGCCGCTATGGGTGGCCGCGACAAGCGTCATGGCCCCCTTCTCTCCGTAGGTGAGGAGCTTTTCGGTGTTGCCGTCCAAGGCCGACTTGAAAGGCTCCTTGGTCTTCCAGTCGGGATGCTGGTTCGACACGGCCTTGACCCGATCAATGACGAAGACGAACTGGGTGTAGAGCGGCTTCTCGACCCACAGCGTGCCGTCATTGTCGAAGGTGGCGATGCGGTCTTGCGGCGCCACGTAGTCGGGGCTGCCCTTCGTCGTCACCCTCTCGACGAAATCGAGGATGCTCGCCTTGACCGGGCTCTCGTTCCAGGACGGCAACGGATCCGGGCTCTGCGCCCGGGCCGGCAGCACGGCGCCACACAAGCCAATCAGGGCAGCAAAGAGAATCGTCCGACAGAGATCTACGCGCATAGGTTTCTCCCGGGTCACGGAGTAGGGCGATCGAGAAAGTCCCTGATCAGCGCCAAGGTCTTCTCCGGCGCCTCGACCATGGGAGAGTGCCCTGCCCCATCGACCATGACAACGTTCGCGCCCGGCACTTTGTCAAAGAGCTTGGCGCTTTCCGGCGAGATAAGCTGATCGCGCGTCCCGAAGATGACAAGGAGCGGCGGCACGGGATTGAGCGCCGCCAAGCCGCTCGGGCGTCCCCTGCGCGGTGACATAGGCGAGGCTGTCGTCATGGGCGTTGTGAAAGACCGTGTAGGTGAGCTGCCAGAGATCGGCGACGAACTTTTCAGGCACCGGAAAGCCCGGGCGCGAAGCCTTGGGCCAGCGCCTGGCGCAGCATCGTGCCGGTCCGCAAGCGCCATAGGGCCTCGCCAATGACAGGCGTGAGCGCAAGGCGCGTCATGAGATCGAACGTGGTCTCGGGCTTGGGCGGCGAATTGATCAGCACGAGGCGCTCCACCCGCGCCGGGTCGAGCGCGGTGAAGGCCGTCGCCACCTCGCCGCCCATGGAATGGCCGACCACGGCGAGCCGCCCCACGCCAAGCTTATCGAGCACGGCCTTGACCAGCGCCGCCTGCCGCTCGATCGAATAGCCAGACGCGGGCGCTTCGGTGCCGCCGTGGCCGATAAGATCGAGACGGATCACCTTATGGTCGCGGGCTAGTCCCGGCGCGATCGCATCCCACCAATCGAGCGCGGCGCCGAACCCATGAATGAGGACGATTGGCGCCCCCTCGCCCTCGACCCTGACATTGGCGGTGACGACACCTGTCTCAATGAGGTGGCCGCCGGTGCGCGCCACGGCGGGACGGGTCTTGGCCCCGACCAGCATGGCATTGACCAGGAGCGCGAGCCCAACAGCGGCAAGGATCAAAACAATCAGGATTGGAGCGCGGCCCATAGCACCACCTAACATGATCCGAGCTTGGCTCAGCGAAGCAGCGGCTCCTGTGAGTTACCAACAGAATAAGGGGCAAGCGGGAAGCTGTGGCAAATCGGCATCCCGCCGTGCGGATTCTGCAACGAGCCACCCTCTGGCCGATGGCGGGCGGCCGGGGCCCTGCGTAGAATAAGCGACGAGACGGCACGCATCTTTGGGGAGGGATTGCCGATGCCACGGAGGAGCGCGACAGCCGTCACGGCTGCAATGGTCCTCGCCACGCTCGGCGCCTGCCCTGGGCAAGCCGCGGAGTTCGGCACGGGCCCTTGGGTCAAAGGCTATACCGACATTTTCGGCGGCGTCATTCCTTCGGTTCCCGGTGTCTATTTCCGCACCGACGCCTACCACTATGAGGGTTCCGCCAGCACAACGATCTTCGACGGCCGCGTCGGGCTCTCCGTGGATCAGGACTACACGGCCACCCTCCCCGCACTCAACATCGTCACCCCCTGGAAGCTGTTCGGCGGAACGCTGGCCATGGCCGTGGTGCCAAGTGTGGTCGCCATGGATGTCGATGTCGGTGTCGAGATCCCGGCCTTTACCGGTCCGCGCGGCAGAAGCTTCGGACCGTTTCAGTTGAACCGCGGCGATACCAATCTCGCGCTCGGCGACACCGCCTTCTCGCCCTTCGTCCTCGGCTGGGATGAAGGGAACTTTCACTGGAATGTCGGCGTGTTCGGTTTCGCGCCAACCGGCGACTACAGCACCAAGCAGCTCGCCAATACGAGCCTCAACCATTGGGCCGTGATGACGCGGCTCGCCGGAACCTATTTCGATCCGAAGACGGGATGGCAAGCCACTGGCGCCGCCATCTACTCGGTGAACTGGGAGAACCCAGCCACCGATTACGAGACGGGTGACATTCTGAATCTCGAGGGCTCGATCACCAAGAACTTCGGTCCGCTCGGCGTGGGCGTCGTGAGCTACGCCATGATCCAGACCACCGGCGACAGCGGCGCCGGTGCGCGTCTCGGTTCGTTCGAGTCGCGCGTGTATAGCGTGGGCCCGATCCTGACTTTCACCACCAGCGCAGACCCGACCAAGGCTCTCACGGTGATCGTCAAGGGCTACCATGAGTTCGACGCCAAGAACACGTTCAAAGGCAATGTGGTCGACGCCGCAGTGAGCTTCAAATTCTAGCGATCGCCTCCATATAAAGTTACGAACGGCACACCAAGACTGATCGTGCCGCCATCGCGCGTCACGAATCTGCGTTACCGTTCGTCTTTCCTGTGGAGCGGCTCAACGTTCCTGCAATCGCCTAGGAGGAGGCTTACATGACACTTAACCGCACGCTTTGCATGCTGGCGGCTTGCGCAACCCTGCTCGTGCCGGGGGTTTCAGCTGCCGCGGATGCTATTAGCCAGCCGGCCGCGAAGCCGATCGGCCCGTCCGGTCTGACCCAGAACGACATGGTCGCATCGCTCGCCGTGCTCAACGCCGACGGTGCAACGCTCAACGGCAACACCCTGACACTCAACGGCGTGTCGCCCAACACCATCGTCTTCGCCGACCGTCCCGTGCATGCCGCGGGTCACGTTCTGACCGCGCATTTCCTCCGCGAGTGGGACGAGGGTTCCGACAGCTTCGCCAAGAACCCGCCGAACGCCACCATCTCGGTGCTCAGCAAGGAAGGCGACAAGGTTGAAGACGCCGTGGTTGAGCTCAAATCGCCCAAGCTCGACGGCGACAAGCTGACCTTCGATGTCTCCGTGCTCGAAGGCGGCTTGAAGACCGCAGACGGTGCCGCGGCGCTCTTCATCGACCGCTTCGCGGCCCACATCAACGGTCCCCGCGGCGGCCACGTGAACGTCTATGGCGGCAGGCCCGCTTGGCACGGCGCCTGGTATGCCCGCCCGGGCGTCGCCTTCGGCGCCGGCGTGGCGGCGGGCGCCGTCGGTGCGGCGGTCGCGCGGCCCTATGCCTATCCTTATGGCCCGCCGCCTTGCGGTTATTACCCCTACCCGCCCTGCTACTAGGGCGCTTCGCCAGCGGCAAGCCGCCCCAGGAGGGGGGCTTGCTCTGGCCAAAATGTGGTTGTGAACTCATGGCGTAAAGAACGCCGGGCCCGACTCTAGGCGCCCGGCGCGGCGGAGCGGCATGACGGGAGCAGGACCACAAGAGCCGGCCCGGAAACCGCTCGTGGCGCTCACTGGCGCCACGGGCTTCATCGGCCAGCATCTCCTCAAAGGGCTGTCAGCCCGCGGCTATCGCTTGCGTGTGCTCATGCGCCGGCCGACCATGCTGCCTGAGGGCTGCGCCAGCGTGCTCATCGGCGATCTCGCCAAGCCCTACAACATGTCCGAGGCCTTGGCGGACGTCGACGCGGTGATCCACTCCGCCGGCATCGCCCACGCCATGTCGGGCCTCCCCGAAGACGACTATCGCCTGTTCAACACCGAGGCCACGCTTCGCTTTGCCCGTGCCGCCGAGCGGGCGCGGGTGAAGCGCTTCGTCTTCTTGTCGTCGGTGCGGGCGCAAGCCGGGCCGACCGCGGAGGGCGTGCTCACCGAGGAACGGGACCCCGAGCCCACCGACGCCTATGGCCGGTCGAAGCTCGAAGCCGAGAAGGGCCTGGCGGAAACCGGACTCGATTGGGCCGCGCTGCGGCTCGCGCTCGTCTACGGTCCGGGCGCCCAAGGCAATGTCGCGCGGCTCATCAAGCTCGCCCGCTCGCCCTATCCGCTGCCCCTTGCCGGGCTGAATGCGCGTCACTCGCTGCTCGCCCTCGACAATCTGGTCGAGGCGGTCGACCGGATCCTCGCCGCGCCTGCGCCCTTGCGGCGGCCTTTCCTCGTCGCCGACCCCAAGCCGCTCACCATCGGCGAGATCGTTGCCGCGATGCGGCAGGGGCTCGGGCGCCGCGCAGGCCTCTTCTACGTGCCTCGGCCCATGCTCAAAGCCGCGTTGCGCGCGGCGGGACAAGCCACGGGCGCAGAACCCCTCTTCGGGTCGCTCGTCGCCGATCCGTCGGCGCTGCGACGTCTCGATTGGACGCCGCCTGTTGCAACGCAGCAAGGACTCGCGGCGCTCGCGCAACACGCAGCGACTTGATGCTGCACTGCGCAACGTCTCGATTTTTAAGCGCTTTCAAGCCTCCGGTCTTACGATCGTCGCAATCGACTGCTATAAGATGATCATGGCTGACGTGGGGGTCGCCGATAAACAGGCTGCCTCGAGTTCGGACTCTGAAGTCCAAAGACCAGAGCTCATCTTGAGGGGGCCGCAAACGGAGGCGGTTATGGCACTCCCCAAGATTGTCGTGCGCGGCAAGAAGGTCATCCTTCTGAGCGGCTTTAAGAACGACGGCAAGGGCACGGGCGAGAAACGCGAAGGCGTCGTTGTCGACGCGAAGGAAAAGCTCGTGCTTGCCGCCAAGCGGAACCCTGATGCGGTTGCCTTCGGCTATATCGCCGGCGAGTGGATTGCGTCAGCCTGAAGCGTAAGACCAACCGATATTTGTTGACGGGCGCTCCCCGCGTCATACCCCGCTGAGCGCCCGCAAAATGACGCCGCGCCTCACCCTGCACCCTTCTTAAGCTCGATCTGCTTCGCCGGCGTCCCTTGCCGGGCGCTCAACCCTCCCCCATAACACGCATCTGAAGGCCTGCTTTGCCCTGAAGCACGCCCGCCACGCTCCAACCGCCCTCCGGCCTTCCGCCGCGCTTTCATGACGATTTCCCTGACCGAGCAGACCATCACCGTGCTCCCCGAATGGGCGCCGCAAAAGGCGATCTGGACCGCTTGGCCGGCCGACCCGGCGGAATGGAACGACGACCTCGCCAGCGCCGCGCCGCGACGTGGCGGCGATGGTCCGCGCGCTCGCTGAGAGCAACACGGTCCGGCTCCTGGTCAATGGCGCGGAAGCGGAAGGCTCGGCAAGTGCCGCGGTCGGCGACGCCGCGGAGATCGTGCCCGCCAAATACGGGGACATCTGGCTGCGCGATACCGGCCCGATCTTCGCCCGCGGGCCCCGCGGCGCGGTCGCGCTCCGCTTCAAGACCAATGGCTGGGGCGGCAAGTTCGATCTCGATGGCGACGACACGGTCGGTGACGACATCGCGCAACTTTCGGCCACGCCGATCATGGGCTTCGACTTCGTGCTCGAGGGCGGCGCCATCGACCATGACGGCGAAGGCACCATCCTCACCACGCGCCAGACCCTGCTCAACGCGAACCGCAATGCCTGGACCAAGGAAGAGGCGGAAGCGGCTCTGCGCACCGCGCTCGGCGCCAGAAAGATCATCTGGATCGACGAAGGTCTCGCCGGAGACCACACGGACGGCCACGTGGACAACATCGCCCGTTTCGTTGGCCCCGCCCGCGTCGTCTGCCAATCGCCCGCAGGCGCCGACGACCCGAATGCTGAAGTGCTCGATGCCATCGCCACGAGTCTCGAAACCGCGACCGACGCGAAGGGCCGGGCGCTCGACGTTACCCGCGTGCCCAGCCCTGGCCGCGTCTTGAACGCGCATGGCGAGGTCGCACCGGCATCCCATGTGAATTTCGTCATCGCCAACGGCGTCGTGATCGTGCCGGTCTACGGCACGGCAACGGAAGCGGCCGCGCTCGATGCCTTGCGCGGCGTCTTCCCGGACCGCGAGGTGATCGGCCTCCCCTCCCGTGGCCTGCTCGGTGCCGGCATCGCCGGTGGCGGCTCGTTCCACTGCATCACCTGCGAGGAACCCGCCTAATGGCACAGCGCACCCTCGCCGTGGCCGCCATCCAGGCGTCCTTCGGTTCCGACATGAAGGCGAACCTCGACAAGATCGAGAGCCTCGTCTGCGACGCGGCCGAACAGGACGCGCAAGTGATCCTGCCGCCCGAGCTGTTCCAGGGCATCTATTTCCCGACGGTCCAGGACCCGAAATGGTTCGAGACCGCTTACCCGACTGCCGAGCATCCTTGCGTGCGCGCGCTCCAGACCGTTGCCAAGAGACTCGGCGTGGTCATCCCCGTCTCCTTCTTCGAGAAAGACGGCCCGCGCTACTACAACAGCGTGGCCATCGTCGACGCCGACGGCGAGGTGCTGGGCGTCTACCGCAAGAGCCACATCCCCGACGGACCCGGCTACCAGGAGAAATACTATTTCCGCCCCGGCGACACCGGCTTCAAGGCATGGAAGACCGAGCACGGCGTGATCGGCGTCGGCATTTGCTGGGACCAGTGGTACCCGGAGGCCGCCCGCGCCATGGTGCTCGAAGGCGCCGAGGTGCTGCTCTATCCCACGGCCATCGGCTCTGAGCCCTATGATGAGAGCCTCGACACGCGCCGACGCTGGCAGCGCGCCATGCAGGGCCACGCGGTGGCGAACGCCGTACCCATCGTCGCCGCGAACCGCATCGGCCTGGAGGAGAATGACGGCGTGAGCCAGAAATATTACGGTCATTCCTTCATCGCCGACCACACCGGCGAGATGATCGCCGAGCTCGGCGAGACCGACGAAGGCGTGATCGCGGCGCGCTTCGACCTCGACGCGATTGCCGCCTACCGTGCCGATTGGGGCTTCTTTCGCGACCGCCGCACCGACCTCTACGGAAAGCATCTGCTGTGACCACACCCGTCCCCAATCCTTTCGACGATCCCACGGCCACGCGGATCACCGCCGGCGACACCGAGGCGACCTTCGTGCCGGGACACGGCATGCTCGGCATCTCGCTGCGCCATCAGGGCGTCGAGTTTCTCCGGCGCATCGACGACCTCATGACCTCCGCCGCGAAGAACCAGACGGCGGGCATCCCGTTCCTCTTTCCCTGGGCCAACCGCCTGGCCGGCTTCCAGTACGAGGTCGAGGACCGCGGCGTGACCTTGAGCGCCCATTCGGCTCTGCTTCGCTACGACGACAACGGGCTGCCGATGCACGGCATGATGTGGCCCCATCTCGCCTGGCGCCTTGAAGACTCAGGCCCCGACCGCCTTACCGCCAGCTTCGACTGGTCACAGCCGCAAGGCCTCGTCGTCTTTCCCTATCCTTGCCGGCTCACCATGACGGCGTCCGTCGCGCCCGCGAGCCTCACCATCGAGACGGCGCTCGCGCCGACGAGCGATATCGGCGTGCCGGTGAGCTTCGGCTTCCATCCTTATCTCGGGTTGCCAGACGTGCCGCGCGAAGAGTGGCGGGTGCACCTGCCGCCCATGCGCCATCTGGTGCTCGATGCGCGCAAGATCCCGACGGGCCAGGCGGAGCCCTTTGGCGGTCTCGACGAGGTGCTTGGGAACCGCGCCTTCGATGACGGCTTCGCGCTGCTCGGCGATCAGGCGACGCTGTCCGTCGCGGCGGGGGACAAGCGTATCTCCGTGGACCTGCTCGAGGGCTATCCTTATACGCAGGTCTACGCGCCGCTCGGCCACAACTACCTCGCCTTCGAGCCGATGACGGCGCCCGCCAACGCGCTGATCAGCGGGACGGGCTTGCGTATCGTCAAGCCCGGCGACACCTTCAGCGCGAAATTCCGCTTCCGCGTCGAGTAAGCTGCCGAAGCTCTCATCGCCAAGCGCTGGTAGGGGCAGAGACTATTATTGATTCCAAGCACTTGTGTAGCCGGCGGGCCCAGCCTCTCAACGCCATGCGGGGCGGTGTTTGCACCGATTGTCGGAGATTCAACACGGCGCGAGCCCCCGCGGCGAAATTTCCTCGCACAACAGGCTCTGCTTGGCCTAAGTCCTGCCCGACAGGAATCGAGGATCTAAGGACCGTGGAAACCTGCGCTTCAGGGAGCGTTACATGAGCCGGCGAGAGCCGCTGATCTTTGTCGTCTCAGGCGAGCCCTCCGGCGACAACCTCGCAGGCCGTCTCATGGGCGCGCTCAAGTCCGAGACCGGCGGGCAGGTTCGCTTCGCCGGCGTCGGCGGGCCGCAAAGCGCCGCGCACGGCCTTGAGAGCCTGTTCCCCATGCACGAGCTCTCGCTCGTGGGCCTCGCCGAGGTGCTGCCCCACCTGCCCCGCCTCGTCAGGCGAATCAACCAAACCGCCGCTGCCGCACGCGAACTCGAGCCCGATGTCGTCGTGACCGTCGATTCCCCCGGCTTTGGGCTCAGAGTTGCGAAGAAGCTGCGCGGCACGGGCATTCCCGTCGTCCATTACGTCGCCCCCCAGCTTTGGGCTTGGCGCCCGGGCCGGGCCAAGTCCCTCGCCAAGCGCGTGGACCACATCATGGCGCTCTTGCCGTTCGAGGTGCCGTTCTTCGCCGATCATGGGATCCCTTGCACCTATGTCGGTCACCCGGCCATCGAAGCTGGCGCGGGCAATGGCGACGGCGAGGCGTTCCGCAAACGTCACGGCCTGCCGTCCGATGCGCCCGTGCTTTGCGTCGTGCCGGGGAGCCGCGGCGGCGAAGTGCGGCGCATGTTGCCGGTGTTCGCCGAGGCGCTCGGCATGTTGAAGGCGCGCCACCCCAATCTTCACATCGTCATTCCCGTGGCGGCCGCTGTCGCGCAAGAGGTCGAGGCGCTCACCAAGGATTGGCCGTTTCACGTGGTGCGCGTGACCAACCCCGAAGAGCGCTTCGACGCCTTTGCCGCCTGCGACGCGGCCATGACCAAATCGGGCACCGTGACGCTCGAGCTCGCGCTCGCCCAGGTGCCCATGGTCGTCGCCTACCGGGTCAGCCCCGCCACGGCTTTTCTGGTTCGCCGCATGGGCGTCAATGTCGAGTACGCGGCGCTGGTGAACCTGCTGGTCGGCCGCGGGTTGGTACCGGAGCTGATTCAGGAGGACTGCACGCCGCAGAAGCTTGCAGCCGCGATGGAGGAGCTGTTCGTCTCGGACGAAGCGCGGAAGGCGCAGCGCGAAGGCTTCCGCCAAGTCATTAAGATGATGGGCAAGGCCACGCCGCCGCCGAGCGAGCATGCCGCCAAGGTCGTGCTCGATATCGTCCGCGCCCACGCCGACTGATAGGGCCGACGTTTGCGGCGCTAGCCCTTGGCGATCTTGGGCCCCGCAACCGAAGGATCGAGCGCCCCCTGGACCTTCTTTAGCTGTGCGTCGATGCTCTCGTTGATCATCACCGCGACGCGCAGGGCCTCGGCACCCGCATAGCCGTCGACGAATGGCTTGCTGCGGGTCTCCACGCAGGTGAGGAACGCATCGATCTCGTTGCCGAGACTATCCTCTTGCGGAATTTCATGCGTCTCGGTGGCGATCGCTGCCAAGCCTTGCGTCTTCGGATCGCCGCGCATGCTGTAGCCGAAGATCTTGCGCTCGCCGAGATCGCAATTGAGATAGTTATTATGCGCAAAGACCCTGAGCCGACGCTCCGTCTTGTAGCTTACCCGGCTCGCCGTGACGTTGGCGACGCATCCGGATTCGAAATGGATCCTGGCGTTGGCGATGTCGATCTTGGGCCCGAGCAACGGCGTCCCCACGGCGTCCACGCTGGTCACCGGCGAGCCCACCAGCCCGATGATCATGTCGATGTCATGGATCATCAGGTCGAGGATCACGTCCACCTCGATGCCGCGGGTTTTCCACGGCGCGATGCGGTAGCTCTCCAAATAGAGCGGGTGGTCGATCATCTCGGAGATGACGCGGTAGGCCGCGGAATAGCGCTCGATATGGCCGACCTGGAGCACGGTGCCCTTCTGCTCGGCGAGCGCGGTAATGGTCTGCGCGCTCTCCACACTGTCTGTGATCGGCTTCTCGATGAGCACGTGCAGGCCCGCGTCGATGAGGTCACGGGCGATGTCGAAGTGAAGCGGCGTCGGCACGGCGATGCTCACCGCATCGACGCGGCCCGGAAGATCGCGATAGTCGGTGACCGCCTCTGCGCCGAATTCCTCGGCGATGGCACGCGCCCTGGCCTCGTCCGCATCGACGACGGCGACGAGTTTGGCCCGGGGATTGCGGGCATAATGATTGGCATGGAAGCGCCCGAAATAGCCCGTTCCCACGACAGCGGTACGAATTTGCTCTGCCATTGCCCTTTCCGTTTCAAGCTTCTTGCCGGTCTTTTGTCGCAAAATTCCGCATTCCGCCAGCCCTCTGGCCGCGAACGGCTGTCGCATCGCGAAATTCATGCGTGAAACAAGCCGCGACTCCGGCTAAGCCCTTGCCATTCCAGGCCAAGGGAGGGACCTAATGCCGCAAGTGCCGTTGCCCGAGAGGCTCTCCCGCCTCCCCGTCCACCACGCCCGCTTGTCTCATGCTGCTTGGCTCTGAACGGCTAATCGCGTCCTCGCGTCTCGACGGGCTTCGGGTCGGCATCCTGGCCAACCCCGCCTCCGTCGACCACGATTTCCGCCATATTGTCGACCTGCTCGGCGAAGCGACGAACTTCAAGCTTGCGGCGATTTTCGGCCCGCAGCACGGCTTCCGCTCCGATCTCCAGGACAACATGATCGAGACGCCGCACGGGACGGACCCGCGCCACAACGTGCCGATCTTCTCCCTCTACAGCGAGACGCGAGAGCCGACGCCGGAGATGCTCGATCTCATCGACGTGCTCGTCATCGATCTCCAGGATGTGGGCGCGCGCATCTATACCTTCATCTACACCATGGCCAATTGTCTGCGCGCCGCGGCCCGCGCCGGGCTCCCGGTCATCGTCTGCGACCGCCCCAACCCGATCGGCGGCGTGCAGGTCGAAGGCCCGATGCTCGAACCGGGCTACGAATTTTTCGTCGGACAGTTTCCCATTCCCATGCGCCACGGCATGACCGTCGCCGAGCTCGCGCGTCTGTTCAACGAGCATCATGGGATCGGCGCGCCGCTCGAGATCGTGCCCATGGAAGGCTGGTCCCGCGAACTGTATTTCGACGCGACCGAGATTCCCTGGATCATGCCGTCCCCCAACATGCCGACGCTCGACACGGCGATCGTCTATCCCGGCACGGTGCTGTTCGAAGGCACCATGGTATCGGAAGGCCGCGGCACCACGCGTCCCTTCGAGCTGATTGGCGCACCCTGGCTTGACGGCGCGGCGCTCACGGCGCGGCTGAACCAATCGGGGCTCACCGGCGTTCGCTTCCGCGAGGTCGTGTTCGAGCCGACCTTCCAGAAGCACGCGCAAGTGCCGTGCAGCGGCTGCCAGATCCACGTGATGTCGCGCTGGGATTTCGAGCCGGTCAAGGCCGGTGTGGCGGTGATGCGCGAGTGCTACGCCCTCGGCCCCGATCAGTTTGAATGGCGCGCGCCCCCTTACGAATACGAGCACGACAAAATGCCGATCGACATTCTCGCCGGCTCCGCCACACTCAGAGAACAGATCGAGCAGCTTGTGCCCATCGAGGACATTGCCGCAAGCTGGCGCCAGGGCGTGAAGGACTTCGAGGACGCGCGTCGACCGTATCTGCTTTATTAGGCTTGGCGGCGCGCCAGGCCAACACGAGGGCGCATGTTTCCCATCGCAGACGACAACCCGCGCCTTGAGACCCCCGTCGTAACATGGTCGATCATCGCCGTGTGCGTGCTGGTGTTCTTCTGGCAGTTGTCGCTCGGCACCACTGGCGGCGAGATCGCCGTCTATGAGTACGGCATGATCCCGGCGCGCCTATTCGGCGCCGCCCAGCTTCAGCCAGAGCTTGTCGCCGTCCCCGCCTGGGCGACGGTGTTCACTTCCATGTTCATGCATGGCGGCTGGCTGCATATCGGCTTCAACATGCTGTTCCTGTGGATCTTCGGCGACAATGTCGAGGACTCCATGGGCCACGGCCGCTATCTGGCCTTCTATCTCGTATGCGGCATCGCCGCGGCGCTCACCCAAGCGCTCGTCAATTCCGATTCGACGGTTCCCATGATCGGCGCCAGCGGCGCCATCTCCGGCGTGCTCGGCGCCTATCTCCTGCTCCATCCCCACGCCACCGTGCGCACCATCGTCTTTCTCGGCTTCTTCGTAACGATGATGCATCTGCCTGCGCTCGTCGTGCTGGGACTTTGGTTTCTGTTGCAGCTTTTCAACGCGGCCCTCTCCAGTTCGGGGGCGCCGGGCGTGGCCTTCTGGGCTCATATCGGCGGGTTCGTCGCCGGCATGGCGCTCGTGCCGTTGTTCAAGAAAAGCGGCGTGAAGCTGTTTCAGCCGTCCCGCTACCGGCCCTTCCAGATCGAACGCCGCCGCGGGCCCTGGGGCTGAGCCGATGGGGCTAAGCTAATTGGGGCGAGACTGGTTACGGCTTGCGCCTGACCACTCCGACATCATCGGACACCCCAGCGTCTTCTCAAACGCTTTGACGAGCTCTTCCCGATTCTGCGCCGTGATGTAGAGCCCGCCATTCGACTCGGCGAGGCATTTCACGTCGAGCACGCTCTGCTCACCGGTCCAGAAGAAGTCCTTCAGATTGAACCCGATCACATGGATGGTGAGCTGGGCCCCTTCTGCATGCAAAGTCTTGCCGAGCGCGCAAGGCGCGCCGCCGCAGGTCTCCTCGCCATCGGTAAGGACGACGATGACGCCAGGCTTGGTCCTGAAGTCGAGGACTTCCGCCGCCTGCTCAACGGCTTCCGACAGGGGCGTCTTGCCCGCCGGATTCAACTCATTCACGTCATGCATGATGCGCTTGGCGGCATTCGGCACGGGCCGCAGATTGAGCTCGACATTGCATTGCTGGTACGGGCCCGGCCCATACGTGATGAGCCCCAACCGCCGGTTGCGGGCCACCGTCGGCAGCACTTGGGCGAGCGCTTTGCGCACCTCGCTGATGCGCGGGATCTCGGTAGCGATGCCTTGGTTCATGTTGCCGGCCATGGACCCGGACGCATCAAACACGATCATGGCGTCTTGAGTGCAAGGGTTGCGCGCCTGATCCGCCGCATGCGCGGCACACGGAGCGGCGAGCAGTATCGCCATAAGAGCAATGGCAGCCGGTTGCGCCAGCCATGAAAAGCGGTCCATGCCCGAAACTGTAGCCTAAACCTTCGTGCCGTGGGAAATGATCCTCAGGGCCAGCGCCGGCCGAAATCCCTGGCGCTGCCAAGTCCCATCGGCGAAGCTTGAGCCGCCCTCGCGTTCCTCCGAATCGAGCCCGGCCGCCAATGACCCGCAAACGTCAGGTGAAACAAGCGACGCTCACGCCGATCCTCGATCCGCGCCAAGGCGACATCGAGGACGATGCCTCGAGCACCAAGCGCCGCTCCATGCTGTCGCTGTTCGGCAGCCTTCTCGTCGAGATCAGCCTACCGAAACTCATTCTCGCCTGGATTCTTCTCCTCGTCGTGCCGGGCCTTCTGCTCGGGCTCGCGCCCCTTATCCTCACCGAGTGGCTCGGCATCGTGGCCAACAAGATCGCCTCGGCCTTTGTCGGCATCGGGTCGGCGATCCTGCTCCTCGCGGTCCTCGCGCTGGGCTGGTTCGGCTGGCGCACCTTGTTCCGCATGATCGAGAAGAATTTCTGGGCGCTGAATTCCATCGTGGTGCAGCCCGGCTACGCGGCCGCCCGCGAGATCTTGCGCCATTTCGCCGAGAAATTATTCGCCAAGACCGCAAGCGAGGAGGCCCGCGCCAAGTTGCGCGCGGCCTCGGCGGCGATAGCGGGCATCGTTGTCTCTGGTATCGCGGTCGTCGTGCTGTGGCTCGTCTGGCCGGCAGCCCATCTCTTCGGTCACATCTCGGAGGTGAGCAGCTGGCGGGACCTCGTCCCGGTGGCGCTCGCCAACAGCATCGTCTTGATCACCGGCTATTTCGCGGTGGCCGCGCTCATCTGGGGCTTCGCCGATGCCACCATGTCCCAGCCGCGCAGCCTGAAAGGCTTTCACACCGCGAAGACCAAGGGGCGCAGATGGCGCGTTGTGCATTTGTCGGACATTCATCTCGTCGCGGAGCGCTACGGGTTTCGCGTCGAGAGCGGCAGGTCCGGCCCGCGCGGCAACGAGCGCGTAAAGCGGCTGTTCGCGCAGCTCGAAGCGATCGACGCCAAAGACAGGCTCGACACCATCCTGATCACTGGCGACATGACCGATGCTGGCATCTCCACCGAGTGGGTGCAGTTTTTCGAGATCCTCGAAGCCCACCCGGGCCTTGCCGAGCGCGTGCTGATCCTGCCCGGCAACCATGACCTCAACATCATCGACCGCGCCAATCCTGCGCGCATGGATTTGCCGACAAGCCCCGACCGGCGCTTGCGTCAGATCAGGACCTTGTCTGCCATGAACACCGTCCAAGGGCGGCGCGTTCAGGTCGTCGATCTCGAGAGCGGCCGCTTGGACGCGAGCCTGGAAGAGGCGCTTGCCCCCCATATTGCGGAGATCAAACGCTTCGCCGACGTAGCCCGGCCGCAATTCTCAAACGCCCTCTCGCAAGTCTGGACCAAGGCCTTCCCCATGGTCGTGCCGCCCGACCGCGCGGATGGGCTTGGCATCATTCTGCTCAACTCGAATGCCGACACGCATTTCTCCTTCACCAATGCGCTCGGCATGGTCTCGGCGGGGCAAGCCCGCGGCATCAACATCGCCCGCGAGGCCTATCCCAAGGCCTGCTGGATCATCGCCCTGCATCACCATGTCATCGAGTACCCGTGGGCGGCGAAAAAGCTGTCGGAGCGCATCGGCACCGCGCTGATCAACGGCAACTGGTTCCTGCGCAGCTTGAAGCCGCTCGTGGGGCGCGCGATCCTGATGCACGGTCACCGCCACATCGATTGGATCGGCACGTGCGCCGGGCTGCCGATCGTCTCGGCGCCCTCGCCCGTCATGGAGGTGACCAACGAGAAGCCGACGGCCTTCTACATCCACACGCTGGCCATTGGCGCCGGGGGGCAGCTTGAGCTCCTGCCCCCCGAGCGCATTGTCGTCGCGGGCGCCCCTGACGACTAGGCGCGCCTGGCGTCTGCCTGCCTCAGCTCTTCACCCGGAAGGCCCAGATGATGAGCACCACGCCCTCGATGAGCAACAGGATGCCGAAGACCAGCGGCACCGCGAGCGCCGCCACCATCGGCGAGCCAAGCAAGATGAGCCCGATGATGAAGTTGATGACGCCGAAGATGAAGGAGCCGAAGCCGCCGCCGGTGAATCCGCCGATGATGGCGAACACACCGATGACAAGACCGAGAATGCCGAGCCAGACCACGACGGCGGTCGGCAGAACGATCGCCGCAAACAACGGATGGTGCAACACGATGAGACCGGCGATGATGCCGACAACGCCGATGATCAGCGACCAATACCACGGTACGGATTTGTCGACGAAGACGCGCACCAATTCGAGCACCCCGACGAACAGCCAATAGAACCCGATGAAGATGACAAACGCGACCAACGTCGCCGCCGGCGCCGTCAGGAGCAGGATGCCGAAGATGATCGCCGCGATCCCTTCGAGCAGAAATACCCACCAAACCTCAGACTGATGTGATGTGGCTGCAGCCATGGTGATGACCTCCCTTTGCCGCCGCTGTTTGAGGAGCCGGCAAGCGGGCAGCTGGCTCAGCCGGCAACGCGCATACGGTAAGGCCTGAAGTATACTCTTCTTGTTACAGTGATGCTGCCAGGCTCTCCGTACCCCTGCTTTTTGCGGGTTTTTGCGGGGAAATCCCCGGTGGCGAAGGCCGTTTGACTGGCCTATCTACAAGGTGATTCTCGGTCCCGGCCGAGAAGCAGCCTCGGAAGGCGGAGTAAGACCATGCCGCGACCCATCGTTCGCGTCCCTTGTTCCATTTGGCGCGCCTCAGGCGCCGCCGAAGGGGAGCGCGCGATCCCTGAAGAGACCGCAGTCGCCTTCACCTTCAACACCGCCTCCTACGCGGTGATGATGGCGACGCCACAAGATCTCGAAGACTTCGCCGTCGGCTTCGCCCTGACCGAGGGTGTCGTCTCGTCGATCGACGCCATCGAAACCATCGAGGTGGTCGAGGAAGATGTCGGCATCGAATTGCGCCTCTGGCTGAAGGCTCCGGACGCTGCCGAGTTTCTCGGACGGCGGCGCAAGCTCGCTGGTCCCACCGGCTGCGGGCTGTGCGGTGTGGAGAGCCTCACCGAGGCGATGCGCCCACCGCCTGATGTTGGCAAAGGTCGCGTGCTGACGCCGAACCAGATCATGACGGCAGTCGAATCCCTCTTCCCCCGGCAGGAGATCAATCGGGAAACCCGCGCCGTGCATGCCGCAGGCTTCTGGGACCCGGAGCGCAAGCTCGTCGCGGTGCGCGAGGATGTCGGCCGCCACAACGCGCTCGACAAGCTCGCTGGCGCGCTCGCCCGCGATGGCGCGAGCGCCGACCAGGGGCTGGTCGTCCTGACCAGCCGCGTCTCGGTGGAGATGGTACAGAAGTCGGCCGCCATCGGCGCGCCGATTATCGCCGCGGTCTCGGCACCGACAGCGCTCGCCGTACGCATGGCGGAAGCTTGCGGCATGACGCTGGTCGCCATCGCCCGCAAAGACGGCTTCGAAGTGTTCACCCATCCACACCGCGTGAAAGGCAAGCTCGAAAGCCACGTTGCCTAGGACGGTTCCGGCTCTCGCCTGAGGAGGCCTTCGGCCTCAACGAGATCTTCCTTCCGGTTGATGTTGAAGAACGGGTCGACCTCTCGCCCGCCGATTTCGCTGGCCGGAAAGAACACTTGCGCCGCGCCTTGCATCTCGGCCCACCGGCTCACCTTGCGCAGGCCGCCGGCCAACGCGGCCTTGAGATCAGACGCCATCCCCACCGGCCAAACCGCGACCACCGGGTGCACGCCCGTTTCCGAACGCGCCACCGCCATGGTCCCGGCGGCGCGGTCTGCCGCGGCGAGCCCGCGCACCAGATCAGCGGGAATGAATGGCGTGTCGCCCGGAACGGTCACGGCCCAGGCCACATCGGGACGATTTGCAGCCACCCACTCAAGACCCGCGGCGACGCCTGCGAGCGGGCCCTGGAATTCCGGCGAAGCGTCAGCAACCACCGGCAAACCGAATCCCGCAAACTGATCGCTGTTCGCGCTGATGACGATGTCGGAGACTTGCGGACGCAAGCGCGCGAGGACATGTGCCAGCATCGGTTTGCCGCTAAGCGGCTGCAGGCACTTGTCGCCGCCGCCCATGCGGCTTGACCGGCCGCCGGCTAGAACGATCCCGACGATCGTCTCATGGGGTTCCATGTGAGGACTGTAAGACGGGGAGCGCAGCGCCGTCACTGGCGGCCTTCGGGCCTAGAACCTTCGGGCCTAGAAGATGGCAGTGAGCGGCCCGGCCACGCTCCAATGCGTCAAGAATAGGCTACCCAGATATTCGGCTCTTCGTACGTGCCGGTCTGCTGGTCGACATCGATCTTCACTGGCGCAATGGCACCATCGAGCGCGTAAGGCCCGGTCTCCTTAAAACGCTGCTTGGACCAGTTCTCCCAGAAGCCGAGAGGCTCGTGGACAACCATCGACCGCTCGCACGGCCCGACCAGCTTGCCGCCCGATGACAAATGGCTCCTGAGCCAAGGGTCGTAAACCCGCCCCTTCGGGTCGGTCCAGGTCAGGTATTCGGAGATCGGGACCCAAGGATGCTTCACCTTGGCGGAGGGCCGCACCGGGGCTACGAGGCCACGCAAGCCCCTGTCCTCGGCCAGGTCGACCAGGGCCCGGATCATTAATTTGGCGTAGCCCTTGGCGCGGTGCACCGCGGGCACGGAAATCGCGAGCGCACCCAGCATGTTGACCCGTGCGCCCTTGGACCGCGCGGCCGTCTCGACCACCCAATCCCACCCTTCAGGTGGCAGATCGTCGGGACCTGAGCACGCGAAGGGGACGCAATTGGCCACCGCTACCGGATAGCCCGTTTCCTCGTCGACCAGGCACAACTGGTAGTCGGGGTAGGCGTCTAGCAGGTCCTGGTAATGCTCATAATGAGCCCTAGTGTAGTTGAGATAGCCGAGCTCGTTCCAGGCCGCCTGCTCGATCGAGCTTGCCGCCTTCTTCAATTCGGGGCTCTCCGCCCGGGACCGTATGGCGAGTCTTGCCGCCATGAAGGGCTCGAAAATCCTGGACAAATACCGAGTCGGCCGCCCCCTCCCGCAGGATGGCGCGGCAGCCCCAAGGGAGTGCCCCCGGGGCTGATAGTTAATAAACGGTAAACCGGTGTGCTGCAATTCGTTAATCAGTCTACGGTATTGAATTATTCCGTAGCCTGACGATCATCCTTGAATTGGCCGTAGCCCCCAGCCGAGCGAAAAATGAAGGAGATGCAAGATGTTCGCGGACGCTGCAACGGGGATTTAACACGTCGCAGCTAGGAATATTGCGTTCGACCCCGCGTTACGTTTGCAAGTGATCTGGTGCCCCTGTCCGAACGAGAACACTACCTTCGCGGCGACCTACGTCGCCTGACCACCCTGATTGCGGTGGCGATTACGTTTTTTGGCTTGGTTCTCCTCGCGATCATTGCCTACGCCGGCTGGTCGGCGAACCAGAGCGCGGTGGAGAGAGAGCGCACCCTCCTCGACAACGCCCTCAACCAAAGCATCGCGCGCGTCCTCAATGAGCAGAAAAGCGTCGCCTGGTGGGATGATTCGGTCCTGAACATTACCGATGACGCCATCGACCTCGATTTCGTCGACGCAAATTTCGGCATCTTTCTCACCGAGACCTATGCCCAGGATGCGGTCTATATCCTCAACGCCAAGGACAAGCCGCTTTACGCCTGGGCCAATGAGGCCCGCGCCGCACCGTCCTCATTCGAGCGCGTGCGCCCCTCCATCGAGTCCGTGATCGACGAGGCCCGGCAGGGGAAACTATCGCCTCAGTTGAAGACCCGCCCGGATTCGTTCAGCGAGTCCCAAAGCAGCTATCGGCTACTTGCCGGCGTTCTTGGGGTCGCCCGTTGGGCGGGACACATTATGACGGTCAACGGGCGCCCCGCAGTGGTCGCCGCGCTGACTATCGTGCCGAATGTTCAAATGGACCTGCTCAAGGGAACCCCCAACCTCCTCGTCAGCATTCGCTATATCGATAAGGACTTCATCTCCGAGATCGGGCGCACGTTACTGCTTCCTGACCTCGCCCTGAAGAAACAGCCGGTGGAGGGTGGGGCCGTGTTTTCCGAGCCCTTCATCACTGACGACGGTGTCCAGGCCGGTTACTTGAGTTGGACGACACGTCAACCAGGTCACGTGCTCCTGACGATCATCCTGCCGCTGGTGGCGTTCGGCGTCCTCGCCACGGGGCTTCTGTCCAAGATCATGTTCGGGCGGCTCAGGCGGGCCTCCACAGCACTCGCACAGCGCGAGTTCGATGCCCGGTATGAAGCCAAGCACGATCCGCTGTCCGGCCTGCCCAACCGCGTCCACATGGTCGAGAAGATCGACAAGTTCCTCAACAGCTACATCGCGCGGCGCAATGGCCAGCGCGCGCTCGCGGCCTATATCGACATCGACCGCTTCAAGGACATCAACGATACGCTGGGCCACGAGGCAGGCGACGAACTGATAAAGTTGGTTGCCCAGCGGCTCGGCACGCGACTCAGGCCGCACGACTTCCTCGCGCGCTTTGGCGGCGACGAGTTCGTGATTCTATGCGCGCCCGCAGGCCCTGAGGCCGGTCCAGGCCTTGTCGAGCGCATCAGCCAAGCCTTTGCCTCGCCCTTCGCCATCAAGGGCCAATCCATTCGCGTGACGGTGTCGAGTGGGCTTGCCGTCGCGCCGGACAACGGCGCCACAGCCGATGAACTCATGCGTCACGCCGATATTGCGCTCTATGAGGCCAAGAGCCTCGGCCGCGACCGCGCTGTATTCTTCACCGCAAGAATGGCGGAGGACGTCGAGCATCGGCGGTCTATTGAGCTCGATCTCCGTTCCGCTCTCGAGAACGAAGAGCTCGACCTGAACTATCAACCGATCATCTCATCCAGCACAGGGGCAATCCTGGGCGTGGAGGCCCTGCTGCGCTGGCACCATCCCCTCTATGGCAGCATGTCCCCTGCGGAGTTCATCCCCATCGCGGAAAACGCAGGCCTGCTCCCCGCCATCGGCGAATGGGTCCTGAACCGGGCCATGATCGATTCGAAGCTCTGGCCCGACCTGGAAGTCGCTGTAAATCTCTCGCCAGTCCAGTTTCGCCATGTCGATCTCGAGGGGATGCTCCGCCAGCTCATTGTGAAGCACGCGATCGATCCAAGTCTCTTCGTGCTGGAGATCACCGAAGGCGTGCTCTTGGAATCGACTGATCGTGTCAGCGGCGTCCTCGCCGCCATCCACGACATGGGTTTCAAGACCGCGCTCGACGACTTCGGAACGGGCTATTCGAGCCTGTCCTATCTCTGCAATTTCCAGTTCAACAAGATCAAGATCGACCGTTCGTTCATCAGCAATGTCTCGAAGGTCGATACCACGAAGACCATCGTCAAGTCGGTGGTGACGCTCGGCCGTGCCCTCGGCATGGACATCGTGGCCGAGGGCATCGAGACCGAGTTCGAGGCCACGATGATGACCAGGTTCGGCTGCACCGAGCTGCAAGGATTCTATTTCTCGAGGCCGTTGCCTGTGGCGCAGATGGAAGAGTTCCTCAAGACCTACGTGCCGAAGCCACCCGGTTCAGAAGTCGAGCCCACGCCATTGCCGGCCGCGGGCTAGACGGCTGGGCGTGGCGCCGGTGTGATCGGCACTTGCCTTTCACCTCCGCCTCCGCGACATCTTTGGGATCCAACGCGCAAGGTGGCATCCGTGCCCTCAGAAAAGACCGAACAAGCCTCGCCAAGCCGCCCGCCTGCCGGCAATGCTGACTATGAATGGGCGACGTTCGATTCCGAGGCCTACTTCCAACACTATTATGGCGAGCCTCACCCGGACGATGACCGCGTCATCCGTTGCGCCGTGGAGGCTATCAAGCGCGCACCGCCGCTGGGCGCCGCGCTCGACATCGTCGACGTCGGCACCGGCCCCAACCTTATTCCGTTTTTCTGCGCCTTTCCCCGCGCAGCACGACTGACGGCGTGGGAATACGCCAAGAGCAATGTCGACTGGCTCGAGGCCGAGCTGAAGGGGAAGGAGATGCGCCCGCAATGGCAACATTTCTGGCGCGTGACACGCGAGGCCTATGGCCCCGCGTTTGATCTGCCTGCCGATCCGATCCCGCTGCTGCGCACCAGGGCTACGATCAAGCAGGGCTCCGTCTTCGATCTTCCCCAGCAGAGGTGGGATGCCGCCACCATGTTCTTCTGCGCCGAGTCGATCACCGAGCGCCACGACGAGTTCGAGAGCGCCTGCGCCGCATTCGCCCGCTGCGTAAGACCCGGCGGCGCCCTGATCGCCGCCTTTCTCGTGCGCTCGGCCGGCTATATCGTGGCCGACCGGCCCTTTCCGGTACTCAGCTTGTCGCCGGAATCGATCGAGACCGCCTTTGCCGCACACGCCCATGAGGTCAAAGCCGAACTGATCGGCATCGTCGAACGGGAGATTCGCAGCGGCTATTCCGGCTTCATCTTCCTGACCGGCATCGCGCGCTGAATCCACGCAACCCGCGCCCTATCCCGCACGAACACCCGAGCCCCGCCGCCGCCATAATGCCTGCCCTAGGGTGATTCACGGGGAATGGGAAGAGGAAGCCCTGCGTCGATGAAAACCTTGATCGCAAGCCTATTTGTCGCCGCCCTGGCCCTCGGCGCGGCCATCGCCGAGCCGCCCGCCGCGCGCGCCGCATCGGCCGCCGAGATTCAACACGATGCCAACGAGACCCTGCACAGCTTCGTTCGCCAGATCGGCGGCGCTCAAGAACTCGCCAACAAGGCCGTCGGGATTCTCGTGTTCCCATCCGTCATCAAGGCCGGCTTTGGCGTCGGCGGCGAGTATGGCGAAGGCATGCTGATTGTCGATAAGCGAGCGGCGCGGCTATTACAATCTGATCTCGGCCTCGTTCGGCTTCCAGCTCGGCGCGCAAGAGCGCTCGGTGATCATCATGTTCATGACCCAGAGCGCGCTCGACGCCTTCTACCGCCGGGCCGGCTGGAAGGTCGGCGTCGACGGTTCGGTGACCATCATCACCGTGGGCGTCGGCGGCTCCATCGACACCGACAAAATCACAGAGCCCGTGATTGGCTTCATCCTCGACCAGAAGGGACTTATGTATAACCTCACCCTCGAAGGCTCCAAGATCAGCAAGATCGACCGTTGAGCCCGCTTTAGGTTGAGATGAGGCTACGACCCAAGGTTCTGTTCTTCGACGTCAACGAGACTCTGCTCGATCTCACGGCGATGAAGGAAAGCGTGGCCTTGAGCCTCGGTGGCCGCGACGACCTCTTGGCGCTGTGGTTCACGACGCTCCTGCACTACTCGCTGGTCGAGACCACGGCCGGCCAATATCACAATTTCGATGTGATCGGTGCCGCGGCGCTACGGATGGTCGCCCGCAATTACGGCATCTTGCTCTCCGAGAAAGAGGCGAGCGCGGCAATCGCGCCCATGCGCTCCTTGCCACCGCACGAAGACGTGGTGGCTGCGCTCGCAAGCCTGCGCGATGCCGGCTTCCGCATGGCCACATTGACCAATTCCTCGAAAAGCATGGTGAAGTCGCAGATGGGCAAGGCGGGGCTGTCTGAATTCTTCGAGACTCTCCTGAGCGTCGAGAGCGTCCGCCAGTTCAAGCCCAAGACGGAGGTCTATCGCTGGGGCGCCGACCAGATGGGGCTCCAAGCGGAAGACTGCATGCTCATCGCCGCCCATGGCTGGGATGTCGCCGGCGCGTTGTGGGCCGGCTGCCGCGCCGCGTTCGTGGCGCGGCAAGGCGCGCAACTCTATCCGTTGGCGCCGGATCCGGAGATCGTCGAGCCCGATCTCATGCGCGTAGCGGAAAAGCTCGCCGCGCTCCCCGAAGCCGAGACCGGACAATGAGCGAGAGCCAAACATCGGCAACCCCTGACACAGCCGGCGAGAAGCGCTTCGCCGGCGCGCTCAGCGACGACTATCCCTTGTGGCGCCTTGCCCGGCCGTTTCTCGGCGAAGTGCATGGGGTCGTCAGCGCGGAGCTCGCCAAGTTCGCGCACGATCGCCCTGCCCCGCTTCAAGCGGTCGATATCGGCATGGGAGACGGCGCCATCACCAAGCTGCTCTTGGCCGAGCCGAAGCTCGCCGTGACCGGCGTCGACAACGAGCCCAAGATGATCGCGCAAGCCGAGAAGGCGCTTCACGGCGCCGTGGACGACGGCAGGCTGAAGATCGTGCTCGAGGACGCGCATGGCTTCCTCGCGAGGCTCCCGGCGGCGTCCGTCGATATCGCCGCGTCAGGCTACGTCCTGCACAACCTGACCGAGGACTATCGCGACAAGGTCTATGGCGCGATTTTCCGCGTGCTCAAGCCCGGCGGACTCTTCGTCAATGCCGACAAGTATGCGCAAAGCGGGCAAGCGCATCGCGACGCGCTCCGCTGGCAGCTCGGCCTATTCTTCGACGTGCTCGCGCCACGCCAGAAATACGACCTGCTCCGCGACTGGGTGCTGCATTACGTGGAGGACGAGATGCCGGGCCGGGTCATGCCCGAGGCCGACGCGGTGGCGCGGCTCGCGCGCGCGGGCTTCGTCGACGAGACGATCGTCTACCGCAACCACATGGATGCGGTGCTCGTCGCCCACAAACCACAAGGCGAACGACCCGCGTAACCCCGCAATAATAGTGTCACATCCCTTACCTACCTAACGAAGGTGGAGCAGCGGCCATGGCTGCATCCATCGGATTTCGACTTCCGCCACTGATCACGAGGGGAAAGACGGCATGACCACGGATTGGGCTTCAGACGTCAAGAAATACGCGCCGGACGCAGACGCCGCGGCGATCGAGGGCATTATCCGCCATTGCGGCATCGCCCTTCAGAGCCGGGATGCCTCGCTCGTTGCCTTCAGCGACAAGTCGGAACTGGACCGGGTGCGTGACAGCTTCCTGAAGAAGAAGCTCGGTCTGACGCAGGCCGATGACGAGCTCGACGCCGCCATCAAGGCCGTCGGCGACAAGATGAAGGACGACGCCACCAAGAACCGCGTCACCGTCTACTACCTGCTCGCCGATCACTTCGGCAAACTGTCCGACTTCAGCTGACGCAAAGACCTGGCTGAGTCCAGGCTCAGGCCTTGCCGACGGGGAGCGCGACGAACGCCGTCCGGTCTCCCGACCGGACGCGCAAGAGCACGCTGCGTTTGCCAGACGCGCGATAGGCGTTGATATCCTTGCTGACCTCAGCCGGCGTGGAGACGGCTTTCCCGTCCACTTCAAGGATGACGTCGCCGGTCTGGAATCCTTGCTCGGCGGCAGCGCTATCGGGATTGACGTCGGTGACCACCACGCCGCTTCCGCCGGCGCCCGCGACGCTGCTGGCCGGTGCCAGCGACAATCCAAGCTCCGCGACCTCTTGTTTGCCGGGTGCCGTCCCGAGGGTCACCCTCAAGGTCCGTTGCGTTCCGTCACGCAGGATCTTCAGATTGAGGTCCGCGCCCGGGGCAAACGTGCCAATCTTATGGACAAGGTCGGCCGAGCCCGTAATGGGTTGACCATTGATGGCGAGGATGACGTCGCCAGCCTTGATGTGCGCCTTCATGGCCGGGCTGCCGTCCGTGACTTGAGCCACGAGCGCGCCTTGCGCCTTTTGCATGCCGAGGCTCTCGGCGATCGACGGCGTGACCTGTTGAATCTCGGTGCCAAGCCAGCCACGGTTGATGTGCCCGTTGCTCTTGAGTTCGGCCACGATTGCCTTCGCCGTCGCGGCAGGAATGGCAAAACCGATGCCGACCGATCCGCCGGACACCGAATAGATCGCCGTGGTCACGCCGACCACTTGGCCGTCGAGGTTGATGGCCGGACCGCCGGAATTGCCCTGATTGACCGGCGCGTCGATCTGCAAGAAGTCGTCATAGGGATCCGTATCGATGTAGCGGCCCTTCGCCGAGACGATGCCGGCCGTGACGGTTTCGCTTAAGCCAAACGGATTGCCCACGGCCAACACCCAATCGCCGATCCGCGGCTCCTTGTCGGCGAAGGCGATGAACGGAAAGTCGTTATGCCCATCGACCTTGATGAGCGCCAAATCGGTTTTCTTGTCCGTGCCGACCACCTTGGCTGGATAGGTCTTGCCGTCCTCGGTCGTCACCTTGACCTGCGTGGCATGATCGACGACGTGATTGTTGGTCACGGCATAGCCATCCGCGGAGATGAAAAAGCCCGACCCCTCACCCACCATGTGGCCGCCCTGGTGCTGGCCTTGGCCCTGCGGCATGCCGGGCAGTATGAACTGACGGAAGAAGCGATCCATGGGTGAGCCCGGCGGAAAAGGCGTGCCCTGGTCGCCCTCTTCATTCGAGCTCAGAACCGGGCCCTCGTTGATCTTCACCCGGACCGAGATCACGGCAGGCTTCACCTTGGCTGCCACGTCGGCAAACCCGAGATGCTGCGGCCCCTCCATTGAAGCAGAGATCTTGTTCCCCGGCGCGGTTGCAGCGTTGCCTTGGAAAGCAGACGACGCTATGAGGCCCGCACCTAAACCGACAGCCGCAAGCGAGACGATGAGTGCCGCACGCCAACGGCGGCGGGGTCTTGGGGAGGAATTGAGAGCACCTTCGTCCATGTCGTTACCTCTGAGCATTGAGAGCTGCCGTGCATCGATGACTTACCAGCGGTGACATGGCGAGAGCACGTTAAGTTTGCCTGTCCAAACGATTAAAGCCTCGTAAGGTGCGGCTGCTTGCGACAATTTTTCCGTCTTCCTGCTGCTCGGCTTGAGCAATGGCGCGTTCTCTCAGACCTCGTTCTGCGGTCCGGGCTCAGGAGATCCGCGCGAAACGCTTCGGCAACGACGACTACGGTAGGATGCCGGGGCAAGGAGCCGGCATCCTACGTGTTCACCTAGGCTGACAATCTCGACGGTGCCCTTGCAGACACTCATGATTCGACTTGATCTGCTGCTTGGCGGCGGAGAGGCTCGAGTAGCCGTTCTCGTTGCCGATAATCTTCATGCCGCTGATGTGTTGAGGGCTTGGCTTTGTAGTCGACCACGGCGCAGTTTCCCACCGTATCGATGACGGCCCAGTGGTCCTTAGACTGGTAGCTGAAGTTCGAAGACGTATCTTTGGCGTCTTGCTGAGCCATGCTGGCGGCAAAGGCCGGCACCGTCAGGCCCGCCAACACGAGGCGTGGCGATTGCAAATCGTTTCATGGGAACCTCCATTACATAGAGCGCTCCCCATCCACGGCTCACATGGGTATTCAGGCGTCCAGAAACAGCTGATCGCTTTGTCCCTGCGCTGTTGTGACCCAGTTTATTTCTTTCCGAACGGACAGTGGGGTTTGACGACGGGATCGACCGCAGTTCCGCTTTGCTTCAGTCTCAACAACTGACTCCCCAAAGCGTTGTTCGCATGCGAACGGCAGTATCTGGATACGCAATGGATCACATCGCGGCTCAAGCGCTCGCCCTCATCAAGGACCATCCTGAATGGGCGCTCCTTGTCATTGGCGTCACAGCCTTTGGCGAATCCTTTGTGTTCCTGAGTCTGCTTTTTCCGGGCACGGCCATCCTGATCGCGTCCGGCGCCTTGGTGTCGGAGAACGTTCTCCAACCCATCCCGATCATAATGGCGGGGGTCGTTGGCGCCGTTCTGGGCGACTCGGTCTCGTTCTGGCTTGGCGAGACGTTCGGACCGGCTCTGCAAAAGACTTGGCCGTACCGCGACCATCCCGAGCGCCTCGAACGCGGTGTTCGCTTTTTTGAGCGGTTTGGCGGTGGCAGCGTATTCATCGGCCGATTCTTCGGGCCGTTGCGGGCAGTGGTTCCCCTGGTCGCCGGCATCATGCGCATGCCGCGATTGCGCTTCTATATCGCGAATGTGCTGTCCGCCCTGGTCTGGGCGCCGACGCTCGTGCTCCTGGGTGACAAGTTGGTTCGGTTGCTCGGCGCGGAGGGGCTTGCGACAAAGATCCTGTCCATCGTTGTCGCTGTGGCGGCCTTGGCTGTCCTTGCCACGTGGTTGCGGCGGCAGCTTCTCTCCGGGTAGCGGATACGCAGCGCCCAGGCGGAAACGCCAAGAGCGCTTCGAAGCTCTCTCCTCTACCAGGCAATGACAAATGAGATGGGAGCCGGCTGCGGCACGGCCCGCCAGTCTGCCCACAAACCGGGCGGCAAATCCCGCGCCTTACGGGACGGAGATGTGCTTCACGTCCTGATGGCGCTGGCTATGCGCGTCGGTGTTCTGAGCCGCGTCGGGAGGCCCCAAGCGGAAGGCCGACATGGGCACCTCGACGGCGCATCCGGCCGCCGACAGCGCAATGAGACAGACGAAAGCAGTCTGAGCAGTGAATTCGAATCATGGATGAGTGGCCCCTCAAGTTGCCCAAAGAGGTGGCACACAAACACGGCCAAAGTTTGAACAGAGGCCCGTATTATGGCCGGCCCCTCCGCAGAGGCCGGCCATAGTGCTCGGCACAGAACGTCGATTACTTGACGGTAATCGGCGTGATGACCATGTGGCCGTTCTCCATGGCCGGGACATCGGCTTGCGAGGCCGGGCCGAATTCGAACTTGCCCTTCTTACCCTTGTCCTCGTGCAGCATGACGATCAGATGCTCGCCCGGCTTGACCTTACGCTCCAGCTCGACCTGAACGTTCTTGTTCTCGCCTTGGTGGATCGCCGCATGGCCGATATCCGCGCCGGGCTGTCCGTTCTCATCGAGGTGGATGACGGCCCAACCGCTCTCCGGCGAGTGGACGTCGAGCGTCAACTCCTTGCCGTTATAGCGCCCGTCGGACGCGGTGATCGCAGCTTGGGCAGCAGATGCAAAGGCGAAGCTCGCAGCACAGGCCATGGTGATGAACGCAGCTTTCTTCATTCCGGGAACTCCTCTTTTGAGTCGGGTATTCTCAATCACCCAAATCCGGCCCACGAAGGCCGGATTGCTCCCATTGAAAAACACGTGGACCTTACCGCCGTCTGACAAGCGCTTGGCATGCGTCAAAGCGGGCGCGCCCTGCCGAGCCAGGCCGGAGAGCAGGTGCACGACAGCTGCTGTCACTCGGGGAACCCGGTAGGGCAGGACGATTTGCCTGTTCCACAAGGCTCCCGACGTGCGGGGTCTTGCGGAGCACTCTATCTATTCTCGTTGGAAGATGATGGTAGCGGAGGAGGGACTCGAACCCCCGACACGCGGATTATGATTCCGCTGCTCTAACCAGCTGAGCTACTCCGCCCCAAGCCTGAAGGCTGCCTGCCCTTTATATATAGGAACGCGGGCAGGCCGCGGCGCTATTCCGCCAATTGGCTCTGAAGCCGGCGATATAGAGACCGCCAGTAATTGCTGTCAAGCAAACGCCGGGCATGGACGAGGCCGCGGCCGACCGACCACTTGACGCGGACCCGCACCGGCTCGGCGAAGCGCGCCCGCGCCGGCAGCTCCGCCCCTGGCGATCATCTCGCGGGCGGCCTGCGGCGCCACGCCGAAGCCCGGCTCCTTGACGAAGCGCAGCATGGTGAAGAGGCCGAAGGGCCGAAGCGCCCGGCGGTCCGCCAGGCGGAGATCGTCGCAGATCAGAACCCGGTCGATCTCGAACACCGAATGCCAGCCGATCAGGTCGCAGAACGGCGCGAGCTTGCGCTCGAAAAACCCGCGGATGCCCTCTTCCTGGCTGAAATGATTCACCAAAATCACCTCGCCGCCGGGGGCGCACACCCGCTCCAGCTCCTTCATCACCTTGTCCGGATCCGGCACCACGGTCATCACATACATGGCGACCACCGTGTCGAAGCTCTCGTCCGGAAAGGCGAGCGCGCTCGCGTCCATCTCGTGCAAGCCCTCGACATTGTCGAGTTTCTTGCGCGTCGACCTTGTCCCGCGCTTTGTCCAGCATCTCCGGCGACAGGTCGATGCCGGTGACGGTCAGGTGCGCGCCATAGCAGGGCAGCGACAGCCCGGTGCCGACGCCGACCTCGAGCACGCGGCCCTTGCGCTTGTTGATGATCTCGACCGCATGCCTGCGGCCCGCCTCGGCGACCTGGCCGAAGGTGTAGTCATAGACCGGCGCCCAGCGGCGATACGCATGGCGCACAGACGCCGTGTCCATCATGGGTGCTTTTGCAGGCAACGCTACCTCCCCGGCTTATCAGACCGCTTGTTCGCTGCGGTCCTAACGCGACCCGGCCGCCAACGCTTCCGCAGGCCTGCGCGAGGCAGACGCCGCAAAACCGTTTCCGGCCAACCAGGCTCCTCCTTCGGCGGACTTGATCCATCCGCCGCCGAGAAGCCGCTCCCCGCCGCCCGTCGCGGCATAAAACACGCAAGCCTGTCCCGGGGACACGCCCTCCTCGCCATCGGCAAGGTCTACGATCACGCCGTCTTTGTCGAGACTGACGGTGGCCGGCTGCAAGCGGCCCGGTCGACCGGATCCGGGCCAGCACCTCGACGCCATTTGCGCCCGCGTCCTCGAACGGCTCATCACCGAGCCAATTCACGTCGCGCAAGGTGAGCGTGCGGGCGCGCAGGGCCTCCCGCGGGCCGACCACCACCTCGCGGCGGGCGGCATCGAGCTTCACCACGTAAAGCGGCTCCGGCGCCGCGACGCCGATGCCCTTCCGCTGGCCGATCGTGTAATTGATGATGCCGCCGTGCCGGCCGAGCACGCGGCCGTCCACATGCACGATATTGCCGGGCTCCGCCGCCCCTGGCCGCAAACGCTCGATCACTTGCGTGTAGCGTCCCGTGGGCACGAAGCAGATGTCCTGACTGTCGGACTTCTCGGCGACGGCGAGCCCGAACGCGCGGGCGAGCTCCCGCGTCTCCTCCTTCGGCCGGTCGCCGAGCGGGAAGCGCAAGAACGCGAGCTGCTTCTTCGTGGTGGCGAACAGGAAATAGCTCTGGTCGCGCTCTTTGTCTTCGGCGCGGTGCAGCTCCCAGCCGCTCTCTCCGGGCAGGCTCTTGACGTAGTGGCCGGTGGCGAGCGCCTGGGCGCCGAGCCCTTCCGCCGTCTCGAGGAGATCGCGGAACTTGATCTTCTGGTTGCAGGCGACGCACGGCACCGGCGTCTCGCCGGCGACATAGCTGTCGGCGAACGCGCCCATCACCGCTTGCTTGAACCGCGCCTCGTAGTCGAGCACGTAATGGGGAATCCCAAGCGCCTCCGCCACGCGGCGCGCGTCCTGGATGTCCTGGCCCGCGCAGCACGCACCTTTCTTCCCCACCGCCTGACCGTGGTCGTAGAGCTGCAGCGTGATGCCGACCACGTCGTAGCCTTCAGCCTTGAGCAGGGCCGCGACCACGGAGGAGTCGACCCCGCCAGACATGGCCACGACGACCCTGGTATCGGCCGGACGTCCCGGCAGGTGCAGACTGTTAAGCATTCTAGGCTTCAATGATGCGAAACGTCAGTGTCTCGAATTTCGGTGAAAGGTGGTGCCGCAATGGCCTCGGGTCTCGCAAAGTATAGACGGTCCGCGACCGGCCCGCGCCAATTTCTTAGGCACCCTCTTAAGGGCCCCCTGGCCGGCCTGAACATAGGCACCAGGTCCTTCCGAAGCAAGGTTAGGCACGGCCTGCAAGGCCAAGCCACGCCTTGTTGAAAGCAGCGGATAGCCCAGTGAATTCAGCAAGTTTTGGCTATTTCCTTGCGGGTTATTTTACCTGACAGCTTAGGCAATTCTTAAATGGGCCTCTGCTAGCTTCCCAGTAGATTGTAGCTCATCGAGTGTGAGTATTGAGTACGATGACCGAACATTACAGGCCGCGCGTCAGATACGTAATCGGACCCGACGGCAGCCCCTTGACCGTCGCCGACCTTCCCCCGAAGGACACCAAGCGGTGGGTGATCCGCCGTAAGGCCGAAGTCGTGGCGGCAGTGCGTGGCGGCTTGATCAGCCTCGAAGAGGCTTGCGAGCGCTACACCCTGACCGTGGACGAGTTCCTGAGCTGGCAGCGCTCGATCGACAAGCACGGCCTCCCCGGCCTGCGGGCGACCCGCATCCAGGATTATCGCGGCGGCTAGGCGTCTCGGAAAAGCCGGATTAACGTCATGGCCGGGCGTCCCCCCGGCCATTTGCGTTTCTGCGGTCCGCTACTGGCTCGCCGGCTGCTGGGCGACGACCTTCGGCATCTCCTTGCTGCAATTCGTCTGACCGCTCTTCCAGCGGTTGATGTCGAACTGCATCTTGGCGGCCTGCTCCGGCGTCATCGAGACGTTCTGCGTCGTGACGGTCGTATGATTGCCCTTCTGGTGGAAATTGATGGCGTAGGCCAGCTTGCCGGCCCGGCCGAGTTTCCGCCGGTCATGGATGGTGATCTTCACCTTGCTGCCGTCAGGGGCGACATCGGCGCGGTAGACGTGGTCCGGGAACAGCGGATCGCTCGGATTGAACCAGCAGGTCTTGATCCGGCCGCCGAGCAGCACGTACGCATCGACGGGCTTCGCGTTGGCGATCGACATATTGAGCTCACGATAGGCCGGCACCGCACCGGTGGTCTCGTCCGAGGCCAAGCTCGCGCTTCCCGTGGACCCTCCGCCGCCACACCCGGCAAGCCACGCGGCCGTCACCGCAAGCGCTATCGTGAATGCTACCGGCCTCGCCAAGACATGTCCCCGTAACAACATCGCCGCTCAGTCGCGAAAGTTCACGTATTGGAGCGGCTGCTCGACCGAAAGCCCCTTGATGTACTCGATCACCGCCTGCAAGTCGTCGCGCTTCTTGCCGGTGACCCTGAGCTCATCCCCTTGGATGGCGACTTGGACCTTGAACTTCCGCTCCTTGACTTCTTTCACGAGGCGCTTGGCCAAGTCCTTGTCGATGCCTTGCCGGATCACCGCCTTCTGCCGCACAGCCTGGCCGGCGGCCTTTTCCACCGGCTTATAGTCGATGACCCCTGCGTCGATTTTACGGCGCGCCAGATGACCTTGCAGAAGCTCGTGCATCTGCTTGAGCTTCAGGTCGTCATCGGCATTGATGGTGATCTCCGACTCTTTCCGCTCGATCTTGGCTTGCGAGTTCTTGAAGTCGTAGCGCTGACCCATCTCGCGCACCATGTTGGCGAGCGCGTTGTCGACCTCTGCCAGGTCGGTCTTGGAGACGATATCGAAAGACGGCATAGCCCTTCCCGCGCGCTTTCAACAAGGTCCGGGATACTAGCATCGAGCCCGGGCGCAGGTCTCGCCCGTGCTGAGCTCAGGACTCGGCGGTCAGAGCCGGCCGCCGCTCCAAGACCCTGTTGCCGTACTTAGCTGGCTGCGCGGTGTGCGCCAACAGCGACAAGCTCTGCCGCAGGAGGCTGTTCGACCCGCAGCCGCTCCGCGTCGCGCTCTTGCAGGAGCTCGATCTTCTTCAGATCCTCGATAGCCTCGTCCAGCTCGCCGCGCGCAGCCGCGAGCTTGGCCTCCAGCCCGGCCACTGACGTCGCCAGATTGTCCCGTCTTTGGATGGCCGCCTTGGCGAACGTCGGATAGGCGTAATGATTGACGTCTGAGACGCCGGCTCGCTCCTGCTCGATTGCAATCTGGCGGTCGAGATCGGCGGCCATGTTATTGAACTCGCCGATCATGGATTCAATTTCGGCAAGCTTGCGCCGCTTCTCTTCGACTTCGAAGCGCTTCAAGCGGATGACTGCGTCGCGTGACTTCATGACTAAATACCCTCAGCCTACTGGACCCCGCTTACGGAGAATTCAAGTACCATGCCAGCGGCGTGCTCCGGCCGAGCCATTGCCAAAAGCAATACCCCCCAAAGCGAACCAAGGCCTTTTTTCAGGACCGGACCCCCTGCCCCTCAACAGGGATCATCGCTGACAGGCCTTAAGGCCCGGTAAACCATATGGGTTGCATTTAAGGGATGGGCCGAGTCCCTTGGTGTAGGGATGGTTAGCGGGCGTGGTTAGCACTCGCCAGGAGGTTAGCTTTTGTTAACTATTGGCCGTTAATTTGTTGATTCGAATTAACCAATCTGCGTCCGACGTAATGGGTCAGGGGATAACCAGGACATTGAGAAGACGGGGGATTTGAGAAATGCGGGTTCTTCTGATCGAGGACGATAGCGCCACCGCGCAGAGCATCGAGCTGATGCTCCAGTCGGAAGGCTTTAACGTCTATAAGACCGATCTGGGTGAAGAGGGTGTCGATCTCGGCAAGATTTACGACTACGACATCATCCTCCTAGACCTGAACCTACCAGATATGAGCGGTTACGAGGTCTTGAAGACCTTGCGGGTGAGCAAGGTGCAGACCCCGATCCTGATCCTCTCCGGACTGGCCGGCATCGAGGATAAGGTCCGGGGTCTCGGCTTCGGCGCCGACGACTACATGACCAAGCCCTTCCACAAGGACGAGCTCGTCGCCCGCATTCATGCGATCGTGCGCCGCTCGAAGGGCCATGCCCAGTCCGTCATTCAGACCGGCGGGCTGAAGGTCAATCTCGACACCAAGACGGTCGATGTGAACGGCCAGCGCGTGCACCTGACCGGCAAGGAATATCAGATGCTTGAGCTGCTTTCCTTGCGCAAAGGCACGACCCTGACCAAGGAGATGTTCCTGAACCATCTCTATGGCGGCATGGACGAGCCGGAACTCAAGATCATCGACGTCTTCATCTGCAAGCTGCGCAAGAAGCTCGCGGCGGCAACCGGCGGCAAGCACTATATCGAGACCGTCTGGGGCCGTGGCTACGTGCTGCGCAACCCTGATGACGAGTCGGACACGGGCGAAGCCGCCGCCTGACACCCTTTCAAGCAAGCATTCAGACACATGCTGTGGCCGGGCTTGTCCCGGCCACTTTCTTTTGGGAAGCACCCTCGCCCCGGCGGGGAGCTAGCTCTTGAGAGGCAAGTCCTGCCGATCCTCGGCGTCGGGAATGCCGGAGACGGCGTACTCGGCCAACAGCTCCGCGACACTAATGCCGCGCGCCCTGGCGCGCGCCTCCAGCAGGTCGACGGTCGCCCTGTCGAGCTGGACCGCCCGGACCTTGTCGTCCCGGACTGGGACACTGACGGCGTGGCTGTCTGCTTGGTGGACACTGCCTGCGACGGGCTCGCGGCGCTGTTTCGCCATATCGTGCGAGCGCCCGGCGACCGCGGCCGGGCTCAAGCAGAAGACCCCGTGATGGCCTTCCGGCACCGGCACGAAGTCGGGTGAGACCCCGGTCGTGGTTTCCGCCGCGCCGAGCACGAGGTAGCCGTCGCTGGCGAGCTGCCGCGAGAGGCGCCTGAGCACGGCGCTCTTCAGGGACTCGTCGAAATAGATCAGCACGTTGCGGCAGAAAATGATGTCGAACATGCCGAGGTCCCGGCAGTCGTTGAGAAGGTTGTGCTCGCGGAAGGAAACCCTCTTCCGCAACTCCGGCCGGACCAGCCAGCCATTGCCTGTCTTCTGGAAGTATTTGACGAGCAGCGACACCGGCAGGCCACGCTGCACCTCGAACTGGCTGTAAAGCCCGGTGCGGGCCTTGCGCAGCGCTTCTTCCGAGAAATCCGTCGCCACGATCTCGATGCTCCAGCCATCGATCTTTTGCCCGGCCTCGGCCAACAGCATGGCAAGCGAATAGGCCTCTTGACCCGTCGCGGAAGCCGCACACCAGATCCTGATGCGGCGCGAGCCGCGGCGCCGCTCCATCAGCTGCGGCAGCATGACCTCGGTGAAGTATTTGAACGGCGTCTTGTCGCGGAAGAAATACGATTCAAGCACCGCGAGGCTCTGTGCCACACGCGAGCGCAAGGCATCGGCGCCCGGCTTGATCAGCGCGAGCGTCAGATGGGCAAATGAAGGAAACTGGAACTCTTTCAGGAGCGGCCTGAGCTTCGCCTCGACGAGGTCCAGCTTGTCCGCGCCGAGATCGATGCCAGAGTGCTCCTTCAGGATGCGGCGCAGCAGATTGAACTCGTGCGCCATCATGGCCGCTGTCCCCCGACAAGCTTTGCTGCGGCGCTGGCGATCTCACGCGGCGGCAGAAGCGCGGCGCACGCGCCAGTGGCAGCGGCAGCCCCCGGCATGCCCCACACCACACTCGACGCTTCGTCCTGGGCGATCACGCTGCCACCGGCATCGGCGATGGCCCGAACGCCCGCAGCGCCATCCTGCCCCATGCCAGTCAGCACAATGCCGAGTGCCGCGGGGCCGTAAGTATCGGCAACGCTCGTGAACAGGGGATCGACAGACGGCCGGCAGAAATTCACGGGCGGTCCCTTGGTGATAGACAATCGCGGCGGCGCCGAGCGGTGAACGCCCATATGGTAGTTCCCCGGCGCCACGTAGATCGTGCCGGGGCGGATCGGCTCGCCGTCCACACCCTCCTTGCTTTCACGGCCTGTGGCGCGCGCCAGGCGCTCGGCCAGGATCGTGGTGAACATCGGCGGCATATGCTGGGCGATCAGAACAGGGATCCGATCGAGCGAGGGCGAGAGGGCTTCAAACAAGCTGGTCAACGCCTGCGGACCGCCGGTGGAGCTACCGATGGCGATGACCCGGGGCGGCACCAGAGAGAAGGCCCGCTGCTTGAACGGAACCACCGCCCGGCCGGCCTCGGTGAGCGGCCCGGCCTGGCGGTGCGGGGAGCCGAGAGCCTTGATCTTGCGGATCACCTCCTCGCGGAAGTCCGGAAGCGTGGTGATCTCGCGATTGGTCTCCGGCTTCGGCACATAATCCAGCGCGCCGAGCGCCAAAGCTCTGAAGCTGATCTCCGCGTTGCGCTTGGTGAGCGTAGAGACCATCAACACCCGAACGTCCGGCCGCGCGCGGAGCAGAAGAGGTAAGGCCTCGAGGCCGTCCATCACCGGCATCTCGACATCGAGCAGGATGATGTCAGGAGCACTGCGCGCCACGTCCTCGACGGCATACTTGCCGTTGGCATGGCGCGCTACGACCTCGAGCCCCGGCTCTTCTTCGATCCAGCGCGCAACGAGGCCACGCACGACCGCCGAATCGTCGACGATCATCACCCTGATTGGTCGGTCCGTGGAGGATTGCTCAGCCGGAGCGGCTGGCGCGTCTTGCATCATGGCGCTCGGGCCGTAATTTGACATTCTTTTTGGGGCTAGATCAGCCCGACCTCGTGAAACTTCGCCTCGACGATGTCGCGGTCGAACGGCTTCATGATGTATTCGTTGGCGCCAGCCGTGATAGCGCGCGTAATGTGCTCGACGTCATTCTCCGTCGTGCAGAAGATCACTTTGGGCTCGTCGCCACCCTGCTCCTTGCGCAACGCCACGAGAAAGGCGATGCCGTCCATCACCGGCATATTCCAGTCGAGCAGCACTGCATCCGGCATCGACATGCGGCATTGGTCGAGCGCCTCGCGCCCATTCTCCGCTTCCGACGACGAGAAGCTCAGCTCATCGAGAATACGCCGCGCGACTTTGCGAATAACGGCGCTGTCATCAACAACCAAACAATGTTTCATGCATCCTCCTCCGCGAGGCCGCCGTCAGGCGGCAGCGCCGAACTGGCTGAAATCGAGCACCTTGTCGACATCGAGTACCACCATGAGATCGCCATCGAGCCGGTACACGCCGGAGCACACTTGCGCCCAGCGCGGGTCCAGATTGGCGGGATTGGCTTCGTAGGCCGACGGCTTGAGCCACAACACGTCGCCGACCTTGTCGGCGATCAGCCCGTAAAGTTCGCCGCGATCCTCAATGCCCACCGCAACCGTCCGCTTCCCCGCCTCGCGGGGCGGCAGCCCGAGCCTCGTGCGAAGATCGAGCGCCGTGACGATGCGGCCGCGCAGGTTGAGCAGCCCGGCGACCTCCGGCGGCGCGAGCGGCACGGCAGACAGGCCTTGCGGCACGAACACGTCGCGCACACGATCGAGCTTCAGCCCAAAGATCTGACCAGCCGTCACCACCGTGACGAAACCCTCGGTCGCTTGTTCGCCGTTCCCCTCGCCGTTCATGCCGCCGCACCCCAGCCCTTGAAGCAATCCTGAAGCGTATGCATCAACGTCTGCCGGTCGAACTTCCCGACATAGCTCTCGAAGCCGGCCGCACGGCTCTTCTCCACGAGCCGCGGGCTTGCATGCGAGGAGAGCGCAATCAGCGGGATGTCGCCCCAGTCGGGATCGGCCTTGATGTGCTTAGCCAAGGCCAGCCCGTCCATGCCCGGCATGTCGATGTCGCTGATGATCAGGTCGAAGCGCTCGCCCTTGTCCTTGAGGGCAAGTGCCTCCTCGGCGGACGCGGCGAGCGCGACCTCATAGCCGCTCGCCTTGAGAAGCGGCGCCAGCATGTTGCGGAAGAATTGGCTGTCATCGATGAGCAAGAGCCGCAACGCACGCTCGGACTCCTCGAACCCACGCACGCGATGAGAGTCGAATACAGCCCCCAGATAGTGGGACACATCCACGATCTCGACCGCCTTGTCCCGAATGATGGCGGCGCCGATCACGCCCGGCGCCTCGGCTTGGAGGTCGATGGTCAAAGGCTCCTCGACAATATCGACGATCTCGTCGATGGCGAGGCCGGCGGGATGGTCCGCTTCGGTGAATACCAAGACTGGCTGGACACCGCTCTCGGGCGGCCGGTGGTCGGCTCGCATGTAGACGAGGGGCATCAACGCGCCCCGGTACTGCACGACGTTCTGGTCGTTGCAGCGCTCGATCGCGTCGAGCGGGATCTCCTCCAGCCGCGTGATCAGGGACAGCGGCACGGCCTTCAAGGTCTTGGATCCGGCGCGGAATAGGAGGAGCGCCGTGCGGTCCTCGTTCGCCTCTTCCTTGTCCACCGATGCCGCATGCGCGAGCGCTGCTTGCGCATCGATCGACCCCACCGCAGAGCCGAGCGCATTGGGGTCGATGATCATGATGACGCTGCCATCGCCGAGGATGGTGTTGCCGGAGAACATGGCGACATGGCGCAGCACGCTTGACATCGGCTTGACCACGATCTCCTCGGTGCGGAACACCTTATCGACCAAAAGGCCGAAATAGTTCGCACCAGCCTGGATCACCACGGCGGTGAGGTTCGTATCTTCCACGCGCCCGAAACGCGCATCGCCCTCCTTGAGGCCAAGCAAGGCCCCAAAATCGAGCAGCGGCAGCAGCTTGTCGCGCAAGCGCAGCACGGGGGTGTCGTTGATCAGCTCGACCGGATGGCCGGCCGCCACGCCGCAGCGGACCAGCTCGACCACGCTGAATTGCGGTATGGCGAAGCGCGTATCGGCCACTTCGACAATGAGCGCCGCCATGATCGCCAAGGTCAGCGGGATCTTGATGACGAAGGTCGTCCCTGCCGGCGACGTGGATTCAAGGTCGACCGTTCCGCCGATCAGTTCGATATTGCTGCGGACCACATCCATGCCGACGCCGCGGCCCGAGACCGCGCTGACGGCGTTAGCGGTCGAGAAGCCCGGCTTGAAGATGAACTTCAAGATATCGGCATCGCTCATGCGGTCGAGCTCCGCCATGGTGCTGAGCCCGTTCTCGAGCGCCGTGGTGCGGACCTTCTGCACATCGAGGCCACGCCCATCGTCGGCCACCTCGATGACGATATAGCCGCCTTGCTGATAGGCGCTGAGCTTGATCTTCCCGGCTTGGGGCTTGCCGGCCCGCTCCCGCTCACCCGGCATCTCCAGGCCGTGATCGGCCGAGTTGCGGATCATGTGGGTAAGCGGGTCCTTGATCATCTCAAGCACCTGCCGGTCGAGCTCCGTCTCACCGCCGGTCATGTCGAGCTCGATTTTCTTTCCGAGCTCAAGCGACAGCTCGCGCACCAGCCGCGGCAGCTTCTGCCAGGCATTGGCGATGGGCTGCATGCGGGCCTTCATGATCCCCTCTTGCAGCTCCACGGTGACGCTGGAGAGCCGCTGCAAGGGAGACTTGAACTCGCTTTCGTCGGTGCGCCGCACGATGTCGAGCAATTGATTGCGGGTGAGCACGAGCTCGCTCACCGTCGTCATCAGGTGCTCCAGCGTATCGACGGAGACGCGCACGGTCTGCGCCCGCGCGATGAGCTCTTTGCTGCCATTCTCCGGCGCGCGATCGTCTTCGGCCGCAACCGGGGGCCTCTCCGGCGCCGGCTCGCGCGCAGGCACAGGATCGGGTCCCGGGGCCTCCCGCCAAGCCCGCTCGAGTTCCTCGAGCGTGGCATGAACAGGCGGCGGACTCTCCGGCCCGCTGGGGGCCACTTCGCTCCAGTGGGTCTCGTCCTCTCCGCCGCTGTCGCCGCCGAGTTGCGCGAGCGCGCTCGCCTCGGCCAGACCTTGCAGCGCGGTGGTGAGGTCGGTGTCGGAGCCCGGCGGCTCGGTTCCGTCGCGCTCGAGGCCTGCGAGAATCTCCTTGATGCGGTCGATGCTGGCCAGGATGACGCTGACACCCTCGACCGTGACGGGCGCGCCGTCGCGGTACTGGCCCATCAGCGTCTCGGCCGCATGCGCGAGCTTGGCAAGCCGCTCCAGGCCGAGAAACCCGCACGTTCCTTTGACCGTGTGCACGAGCCGGAAGATGGCGTTGAGCATCTCGGCGTCGTTGGGCTCCTGCTCGAAGCGCACGAGATTGACGTCGAGCTCGTCGAGCCGCTCGCCCGTCTCGGTCAGGAACTCTCCCAGTAACTCGTCCATCGTCGACCCCTGACGCGAATCGGGGCGTTTCGCGCCTTGTGAACCCCGCTCAAGCTTGGTCCGGGATTGTCGACGAGTTCTGGTTTACGTTTCGTTGACCAGACCAAGGATTACGCCTTGGATCGGCCAATTCTGGGGGGTCAGGCGGCTTTGAAGGTGACCGCTTCCTCTTCCGCCTCAGTGGTCAGGGTCATACCGGCGGCGTTCGCCACCCGCCTTGCGTAGTAGGGCTGGATCGAATGGGCATCGATCTCGACCCCGTTCCCGCCCGATAGAAGCGCCTTCACCTCGTCGTTGAGGCGTGCCTTGGTGCCGCTGGCGCGGACGGTAAAGGTTGCGTCCGGGGGCGTGCCCCCGATCTCGACGCTCACCGTGCCGCCGCGCGGCAGCGCGACCAGGCCAAGGGCCACGAGGTTGAGCAAGAGCTTGACCTTGTTCTTAGGCAGCGTCACCGCAGGCCCTTGCCACACAACCTCGTGCTTGCCGCTTCCTTGCACGAAATCGCGCGCCACCTTCTCCGCATCGCGGAGATCGATCTCGGCGCCTGCTGATCCCGCCGCGCCGAAGGCAAGCCTGGCGAATTGCAGCTTGGCCGTGGCCTGAAACGCGCTCTTGCGGATGAGGTCCATGGCCGCCTCGCGCATCTCCTGGTCCGGCTCCTCGTCGATCATCTCCAGGCCGTTCGAGATCGCCGAGACCGGATTGATGATGTCGTGACAGATGCGGCTCGAAACGAGCGCTGCCAGATCGAGATCGCCGAGTGCCGTCGGCTCGGTCATAGCCTCCTCCTTCTCTTCCGCGCGTCCTTGCGGAGATGACGTGGCCCTCACACGAATTTCTGCTACAGGAGGGGCGCGTCGTCAGAATACCCGCCCGCGAAACCGCGAAACGAATCAGCATCCCTTGGAGCATCTTGCCTTGTCAGCACCAAGACACACAACTGCACCGGTGGCGGACACCAAGCCAGGCTTTAGCTTGGCCCGCGCCGCCCAAGCCCTCACCGATACCGCGGCCAAAGCCGGCGCCGCCATCATGGCGCACTACGCTGGTCCGACCGAGGTGGAGATCAAG
Organism: uncultured Alphaproteobacteria bacterium; assembly: GCA_963727165.1. Classification (GTDB taxonomy): domain Bacteria; phylum Pseudomonadota; class Alphaproteobacteria; order Rhizobiales; family Methyloligellaceae; genus Methyloceanibacter. The sequence goes on along the minus strand of CAVSFJ010000022.1, from coordinate 19,955 downwards.
GACGATAATTCGCCGGTGACCAAGGCCGACCGCGCTGCCGAGGCGGTCATCCTCCCGGCGCTGAAAGCGCTGGCGCCGGACATTCCGGTCGTCTCCGAAGAGACTGCGGACGACCGCTCCGCCGCGCTCGCACCGCGATTCTTTCTGGTCGATCCGCTCGACGGCACGAAGGAATTCATCAAGAAGCGCACCGACTTCACCGTGAACATCGCGCTGATCGAGGACGGCTATCCGTGCTTCGGGTTGGTTTATGCGCCGGCGCGCGCGCTCCTCGCAGTGACGCCCGCCGACGGCATTGCCGTCGAGGCTGAACTCCCACCGGATGCGGCCGGCGCCGATCTCGGCGCGCTCAAGCAGCGGCGGCTGCACGCCCGGCAAGCCGACCCGAACGGTCTCACGGCCCTTGTCAGCCTCTCCCATCTCGATCCCGAGACCGAGAAATTTCTGGGAGACCTGCACATTACGGAGCGGAAAAGCGCCGGATCGTCGGTCAAGTTCCTGGAGATCGCTCGCGGGCAAGCAGACGTCTACCCCCGCTTCGGACCCACCATGGAATGGGATACCGCCGCAGGCCAAGCCGTGCTCGAGGCCTCTGGCGGCCACGTGGTCGACGCCGACGGCGCGCGGTTCCGCTATGGCAAGACGGCGGACGGCTTGCGCAATCCCGCCTTCATCGCCTGGGGCCGCTCGGTCTTAACGCCCCAGTAACCCAGCCACAGTTTGGTAACCGTTTAGGCACGATGATAGGGGTCGCGGGGATGCCTACCCCGCCTGGCCGGCTGGGCACGCCGGCTCCAAAGCCCGAGGGCATTAGTCATGCGTATCAGCACCACTGCGATTGCCGCAGCTTCGGCGATCCTCGTCTCCTGTTCCCTGTTCCCGGCGGCATTGGCCCAAGAGGGCCCAATGGTCATTACGCCGCAGCCTCAAGCGGATTCGCCCTATGGCCAGGGTACCAGCCCCTCGGCCCCCGACAGCCAGAATGCCTACCCGCAAGGCAATGCCGGAACGCCCGGCCAGCCCGACGGGCCGGCCACAGGTCTCTCGAACGACAAACTCCCGGAGAAGGGCGGCGAAGGCACCTTCTCCATGGACGAGATCAAGAACGAGGGCCACCGCTTCTTCGGCAAGGTGTCGGTGGGCTTCGCCAAGGTCGTGGAATACGCCTTTCACCGCTCCGGGCGGCCGAATGGCTACATCTTGGGCGAGGAAGCCGGCGGCGCGTTCGTCGCGGGGCTGCGCTATGGCGAGGGCGTGCTCTACACCAAGGACGCCGGCGAGCACCGGGTTTACTGGCAGGGGCCTTCGATCGGCTATGACTTCGGCGCCGACGGCTCCAAAGTCATGGTCCTGGTCTACAACCTCCACAACCCCGACCAGGTTTACAACACTTTCGCCGGTGTCGACGGATCGGCCTATTTCATTGGGGGCGTCGGCATCACATATTTGTCCCGAAACGACCTCGTCCTGGCTCCAATCAGCTCGGGCGTCGGTCTTAGACTTGGCGCAAATATCGGCTACTTGAAATATACCCGCCAGCCCACCTGGAATCCGTTCTAGTTTGGCGCTAAGGAAGCCTAGCCGACAGTATCTTTGCGTGGGCGCGGAAGTGCCGCAGCCGCTAGGGCTGGCCCGAGCAGCGTCGCATAAGCTGACGCGCCTGGGCGCCAATTTCGGGTGGTCTCGATGATCGAGTGGTTCATGTTCGGGGCATTGGGCTTCTTCTTGGGATGCCTGCTCGCCCTCATGCTCGCCCCGCCTCTGTGGAACCGCGCCGTGAAGCTCACCACGCGCAGGCTGGAGGCGACGATGCCGATGTCGCTCGCCGACATCCAGGCCGACAAGGATCAATTGCGCGCCGAGTTCGCCATCGAGCTTCGCAAGGTCGAAGTCGCGCTCGACAAGTCCAAGGACAAGGCCGCGCGCGAGCTGATCGAAGCCAACAAACGCCGCGTCGAGATCCAGGGTTTGAACACCGATCTCAGCGGCGTCAAAGGTCAGCTCCAGGAGAGCCAGAACGCAAACCGCGTCCTCCAGCAGACCATCAAGCGGCGCCTGCCCGATCTCGACAGCCGCTTGAAGGCGGCCAAGAAGGCGCTCGCCGAGCTTGAGACCGTCAACGCCGAGCTGCGCAACACGGTGGCCTCGCAGTCTGAGGCGCTCAAGATCGCGCGCGGCACCGTTCACAATCAGCGCTCCGATATTGACCGTTTGCGCATGGCGCTGGAGAGCGGCAGCGCTGCCTCCGGGCGCGGCTCCTCCAAGTCCGACGCGCGGGCCCTTGCAGAGACTCAAAGACTCGCCGCCGAGCTGTCGCGGGCCCAAGAGGAACTCGAGCGCGCCAAGACCAGCGCCCAGGAGAATGCATTCCTCCGCCGCGAACTGAGCCGCCTCGCCTCGCAGATTCTCACCGCGTCGCGGAACCAGGCCATGCAGCCGCAGCCCACCATGGCCGACGCGCACGTCCCATCACCCGGAGGTCGAGATCACCCCTGAGGTCATGCAGCAAGAGGCCGCTTGGCACGAGGCGCATGCGGGCAATGGCGCCGCGCCGGAACCGGAGATGGAAGAAAACGTCTCTATGGAGATGGAGGCCGCGGAGGCGGTCGAGATGGAGTATGCGGAAGGCGAATACGCCGGGGAGCCGGCTGCCGTTCCCGCAGAAGAAGAATACCCAGAAGAGGAATACGCCGAGGAGAACGAGGAGCCGGAGGAGATGCCCGCCGAGGCGGAAGCCTCAAAGAGCACTCTGGCGCAACGTTTCGCCGCCCGTAGGGCGAAGCGTCAGGCGAGCAAGTCCGGCGGTGGCAGCCTCACCAGCCGGCTGCGCGGCCTTGTCGCCGAGTAGCCCGAGAGGCGGACTTAAGACTCAGGTCTCGATAAATCCCCGTTCCCCATCTTCCAAGCGGAGTGCCGTCAACCGCCCGGTGAACACCGCGCCCGTGTCGATGGCGATACGGTTCGGCAGCGCGACAGGCTCGCGCACCGGCGTGTGCCCGTGCACGACCACCTTGCCGAACGGCTCGGCGGCGTTGAGGAACTCACCTCTGATCCAGATAAGGTCGTCTTCGCGTTGCGCCTCGAGCGGCACGCCCGGCCTGACGCCGGCATGGACAAAGAGATAATCCCCCGCAGAGAGTTGCAGGCGTAAGCGCCGGAAGAAATCGAGATGCGCCTTGGGCAGCACCGCGGCAAAGGCCTCGCGCCATGTCTCGGGCGCCGCGCGCGTGGCCTCGAGCCGGCCAATATCGACCCCATAGGAGGCCATGGTCGCATCGCCACCATTCAAGAGCCAATGATCGAGCTGCGCTTTGCCGTCGAGAAAGTCGAGCAGCAGCGCCTCGTGATTGCCTTTGAGGAAGTGAGCGTCGAAACCGGCAGGGAGACCGTTGAGCAGCATCTCGATCACGCCGCGGCTGTCCGGCCCGCGATCCACGTAGTCGCCGAGAAAGACCAGCGTCTTCTTCGCGGCCTTCCGGTTCGCGGCATCGGCCTCGATCTCGCGGAGAAGCGTAGCAAGCAGGTCCGCCCGGCCGTGGATATCGCCCACGGCATAGAGGAGTTCGCCTTCTGGGAGCTTTGGGGTCACCTAGGATCTCATCGCCTTGCGTGACGCATTGCACGTGCACCAAGCCGAAGGATCGAACACACCGCGCACGGCGGCAAGTCTAGCGTCGCGCTGTCGACCTGTGCCGCCCATTTGCCGATGAACACGGCGCTCCCGCTACGCGGGCCCCGGCACAGCGGCGAGCTCGCGATAGAGCCGCCCCGGGAAGGTGAACACCGTGCTCACGCACCGTGCCTTGAACCCGATGAACAGCACCGTCTCGCCGTCGCGGAGCTGATCATCCGCGGTGATGACGTAGAGATTCTCCACGGGAAGCGGCGGCAGGCCTTTCAGCCTGGTTGCCCGCTGCTGGAACGCCTTGAGGCTCTCGCCTTGCAGATGGTCGAATTTGGCGTGCACCTGAGCGATCGCCGAACGGATCTCCCTTTCGGACTTGCAGGGCACCGGCGCCATCGGCGGCCCTTCGCCATAATAGGTCGTGCCGTGTGCCTGGATGAGCGGGCCGCGCCTCTCGGAATACGCCTTGAGGCCCACAAACCCGAACAGCGTGACGGCAAGGGCAACGCCCACCGTGATTCGCAACCAGATCGGCATGGCCAGTCCTCCCACTGACCAGGCAGAGATCTAGGACGCTGCTGTCCTAGATCGCTGTATCAACTTCACAGACTACTATATCGCGATGGCCGCATTCAGGCATCTTCCAAGCGATAATATCCTCGGTTCCGTCCGGATTCTTACGGACGATGGGCACCGGGCACGCCACCCGCCACGTGCGGTAGGCGGAACCTCTGTGGCTGGCATCCCACTCTGCTCCGAGCATGATCCCCGAGTGCTGGCACTGTTGCAGGTTGAACGGCTTGGCCTGCGGCCCCCAGGGCCTCGGCTTGATCGAAGAGTTGGACCTCCTGCCGGCGGCACACCATCATGGAGTGCTCCGTGGCCCAGGTTCGATTTTCGTAACCGGTATAGGCCGCATTTTGATCTGCGGGTCCGGCGATCGCAGTCTTGCAGACGATCAGGACGATCGCAGCTGGCATGGGTACAGGCATGGCTAAGCCCCCCACGCTTGAGCGGAACCAGAGACCGGGGAGAGCCGGTCAGCAGCCCGCAGACGATTTTCGATGTGAGATGGCGCTTCTCGCAGCTGCTTCACAGCGCGCACAAGGAGGAGCAGGCTCGCCATCGCGGCTAGGGTAAGAGTTATCGGCATCGTGGCCCCCTCTCAAAGGTTGCACTAACGCCACTCCCTGGCGGTCCCTAAGGACCGAAATCGTACCTCCCAAAACTCCCTAGACCGGCTGGAACTTGCTCTTACGGCATTCAGGTGATGCTGCAGTGCAGCATAAACCCGAATGTTCCACGAACCAAGTATGGCACATGCAACTTTCATGCAAGGTTAAAGCCCTGCGGCAGAGTGCCTCTAAGCCCGTGCTTTTCCGCCTCATTCCGAGGTCCCATTCTCCAGCCCGGCGGTTTTGACTCTGGCCCAAACCCCTTGACCAGCCGCCGTAACGAGAATGCTGCACCGCAAAAAAGTGATTCGCAAGACTGTCATCAGCCTACGCCTATCGATCCGGCGCCGATAGAGCAGGACGGCAACAGCCGCGAGACTTTTGGCAGGCTCTTTAGCAGGCTGCCCAATTTTCAAGCAGTTCCCGTCGGTCGATTCAGGTCTGCTTTGCCGTGGGCAAGCGCACCTGAGCACGTGAAAAGAAGGGCCGACGCCTTAGACTGGCGGCAGCCACCCGCAATTCGACCGCATGCCCCTATAGGCCCAGCCAAAGGAACGAAAATGCTGATCGATGGCGTGATGCTGCTGTGGTTCATCCTGACGGCGCTCTCGGTGGCGTTCGTCGCCATCGACATCCGCACCACGCCCGAGCATCCGGTGATGAAATGGGCCTTCATCCTGTTCACCGCCTATTCCGGCCCGTTCGGCGCCTTCCTCTATGTGCTCGGCTGCCGTGAGCCACTCCCAGGCATGCATGAGCAATATGTCGCCGCGCGCTGGCGCCAGACCCTCGGCTCCACCATGCATTGCGTGGCCGGCGACGGCATCGGCATCTTGGTCGGCGCCGTCATTGGCGCGCTCGTTGCCCTGCCGATGGCCGCGGACTTCGCCTTGGAATACGTGCTCGGCTTCGCCTTCGGCTGGACCATCTTCCAGGCCCTGTTCATGGGCGAGATGTTCGGCACCTATGGCCGCGCGCTCAAAGGCACCTTCACCTCGGAGCTGCTCTCCATGAACTGCCTCATGGGCGGCATGCTGCCGGTCTCGGCCATCGCCTTTGCCGATACCCCGGGCGCGCACGACCCGGCCCAGCCGCTGTTCTGGTTCCGCATGTCGTTGGCGCTCATGGTCGGCGCCGCCTTCGCCTATCCGATGAACTGGTGGCTGGTCGCTCATCACCTCAAGCACGGCATGCTGACCGTGCGCCCCGAAGGCTCGGCCATGCCGGGGATGGACATGTCGGGGAAGAAGGAGAAGATGGACATGGCTGCCAAGAGCGGGTCGGCCATCCATGCACCCTCCCCGCCGGTCTGGGTCATGGCCATTGTCTCCTTCGCGGTGATGGCGGCGGGCGCCACCATCGCGCTGACCTTCGGCGGCGGAGGCCACTAGACGCAGTCTTGTCATGGACGCGTCGTAGAATGACGTTTCTGGAGGAGGCGTAACGTGGTCCATCACCTGATGACGCGCCGCTTCGTGCTCGGCGCAGGCGCTGCAGGCGGTTTGGCTTTGCTGTCGAGGCCGAGCCTCGCCCGCACCATGATCGACCTCGGCCTGCCGGGCGGCCCGTCCGAGCGCGAGATCATCACCGACTTTCCCGAGAAAGCGGCCATGGTCCTGCAGCGGACGCGCGGGCCGCTTCTGGAGACGCCCTTCGACGTCTACGACAAGGGCGTATTCACCCCGAACGATCAGTTCTTCGTGCGCTGGCATTGGGCCTTCATTCCCAACGCGGTGGATGCGGACAGCTTCACGCTCAAGGTGCACGGCCATGTGAACCAGCCCTTGTCCTTGTCGCTCAAAGAGCTCGTGAAGGACTTTCCCCGCGTGGAGCTCGCCGCCGTGAACCAATGCTCCGGCAATTCGCGTGGCTTCTTCCAGCCGCGCGTCCCCGGCGGCGAATGGGGCAACGGCGCCATGGGCAACGCGCTGTGGGCCGGCGTCCGTCTCAAAGATGTGCTCGACCGCGCCGGTGTGAAAGCGGGCGCCGTGCAGGCGCGGTTCAGCGGCCTCGACCAGGCCTTCGCCGACGCCCCGCGCTTCATCAAGTCTCTCGACATCGATCACGCCCGCGACGGCGAGGTGATGATCGCCTACGCCATGAACGGGGATCAGTTGCCGCTTCTGAACGGCTTCCCCTTACGGCTCATCGTGCCCGGCTGGTACTCGACCTATTGGATCAAGATGCTGAACGACATCGAGGTGCTCGACCAGCCCGACGACAATTTCTGGATGGCGAAGGCCTACAAGATCCCCGACACGCCGGGCGCCAACATGAAGCCGGGCGAGACCGGTGTCCCCATGGTGCCCATCAACAAGATGGTGCCGCGGTCCTTCATCACCAATCTGCGTTCTGGCGACAAGGTCGCCGCCAACGCACCGCTTCTGATGCGCGGCATCGCCTTCGGCGGCGATTGCGGCGTGGCGAAGGTCGATGTGTCGATCGACGGCGGCAAGACCTGGCTCCCGGCCAAGCTCGGCGAGGACAAAGGCAAATACGGCTTCCGGCAATGGCAAGCCGAACCCGCCCTGCCCGCAGCCGGCGACTACACGCTGATGGTCCGCTGCACCAACGAGAACGGGTTGGCGCAGCCGGACACGCCCAACTGGAACCCGGGCGGGTATATGCGCAACGTCATCGAATCCGTTGACGTCGTCGCCGGATAAGGAGGATCAGGCCATGTCCCGCGCGATCATGTCCCGTGCCATCCTGCCAATCCTCTTAGCCCTGGGATTTTTCGCGCTCCCGGCGCCGGGCCACGCCGCCGAGCCCATGGCGTTCAAGTCGGAGAGCATCCAGCTGCCGTTCGGCAGCTCCGACTTTCCGCCCGGGTCCCGGCGTCGAGGCGGTCAAGAAGAACTGCCTGCTCTGTCACTCGCCCCGGATGATCTTGTACCAGCCGACCCTGACCAAAGAGGGGTGGACCAAGGAAGTCGACAAGATGATCAACGTCTTCAAGGCGCCGGTGGTGAAGGAGGACATCCCCGCGATCCTCGACTACCTGACGCACTTCCAGGCCGCGAAAGAGTAAGCCCGCACAGGCCAAAGCTATTGGAGCGCGGCGCGGGCCCTCTCCTCAAGACGCGCGTGGATGGCACTTGCTCGGTCGAGGAGCGCCGCGTTCGCCACAGGTCCGGCTTCCGTGTCCCGCAGGCTGAAGGTCTCGCATGGATTGCCGGTCTCTTCGACACCGGCCATCTCCCTCAGACGGCGCCACACCGCCTCGCTCCGGCATAAGTCTTCATAAGAGACGAAGATCGCATCGGCCGGCGCGGTGCGTTCCAGCCACCCATAAGTCTGACACCACATTTCGAGCCAGTACTCGATCTCGTCCGGAACATGCCGCGCGAGCCGTGCCGCCCCGTCCGCATCGAACTGAAAGGGCCGATGGTCGAGTCCGAACTCGTGATGCACGAGCCATCTCATATAGGACCGGACGAAGGGGTCTTCCGTCTGCGCTTGCGAGAAATTGCGGTGTTGCCGCAGCAAGGACTGCGCGTGCGCCACTGGATGGCGAAACGGAATGAGAATGAGCGCACGGGGAAAGGCCGCGCGAATCGTGCCGAGCCGCAAGATGTTGTTGTTGTTCTTGCAGAGGTAGCGCCGGGCTTGACCCGCTTGTGCATTCAGGACCGCGTTGACATAGCGCACATAGTCCCACGTGGTCTCCGGATCGGGCTCATGCGGCGTGAGATGCGTCTTGCCGATATAGCCCGCCCGGCGAAGACCCGCCAAAAGACCTCGTCGAGGCTTTCGGGACTGTCAGCGTCGACGAGAATGCGATCGCCGTGCGCCCGCTCTGACGCCGCGACCGTCCGCCTCGAGGACTGCGCAATCCTGCCCCACAGATTTGGCGCAAGCACGAAGGGCATGTCCCGATAGGTCAGCGAGCGGTACGCGCCCGTTCCGTAGAACCGGCGCATCAGTATGGTCGTGCCGGCCCGCGCCAAACCGGCGACGAACACATGAGGCGCCTCGACGATGTCCTTGGGATCCGAGCCGACCAATTGCTGATCGATGTCGAAGCTCATCTCGGCAATCGGCGCCGCTTGCAACGCTAACCGGTGCAGGGCCCGATCAATGAGGCGATAGGTGGCCACGGACGATCGATCCTCGCGCATACGCGTAGAGGCTGGCAAAGACGGCGCTGAAAGCGATGCCGCGCCAGCTCAGAATGAAACGCTCAAACCCGTTGAAGCCTTGCTCGAAAGCAAGGACCAGCACCGCGCCGACGCCGAACAGAACGATCAGCAGCCCCGCGAGCTTGAGGGAGGAGAGGAATGTGGCCTGCGCATAAGCGCCGAGCGCCTTCTCCTTCCAATGGTCCGACACCGCCCCGGCGCGCACCACATGAACGGCTTTGCCGCTGCACCGGACCGCGCCCGCGGCCGCATCGGCGAAGGGCAAGCGGAACGCAAGTTCCACCAGCACGATGCACAGAAGCGTGGTCAGGACCCAGTTCAAGAGCTGCCTGCGCTCCCCGCGGCCCCTCGATGCGTCTGCGGCTTGGCGCCTTTGAACTTCTTGATGACCCGCTTCACCGGGTACCAAAGGATCGCGAAGAAGGCCATGACCACCGAGGCCAGGAATCCGAGGACCACCGCAACCGCGCCTGCTCCTGCGCCCGGGCCGATATAGGCGTATGCCGGCGACGCCGCGAGCATCACCGGCAGCATGAGAAGGATGACTAACCGCTTGTTGGACATTTCCAGCTCCCGATATCGAAATAGTCGCGAGGCAACCACTTCATCTCGGAGATGGTGTAGTTGGTCGTCTCGCTGCCAGGCTTCGTGTCGGCGATTTCAAAAACGACGTCGCCGTCGCCGTCGACCTCGAACGCGCGGCCTTGTTGCGGACTGGTGATCTCCAGCGCGCCATCGGCGAGCACCTGATGCTTGCCGCGAATCCGCGTGTAGAAGTCGTTCTTCCTGCCGTCGAAAAGCGTTCTCTCTTTCATCGTGGCGGGATCAAGCGCGACGATCTCGCTGAAGTCGCGGCTCATCCTGTTGTCCAGCGCCGAGATTTCGCCCGAGGGCAGCCAATCCGGATCGTGCTGGCGTTGGGTCTGCCCGATCCGCCACCACTTCACCTTCAGCGTATCGGGATCGAGGACGAAGATGAGGTTCAGCGACCGGGCGCTCACCAAGAGATCGCCGGCTTCAAATCCTTCGAATTTGTCTGCGATGGCGCTCGGCAGTGGATCGACGTCGTTGAGATGGATCGGATCGTCCATCCACTTTCCGGTCGTGTTGCGATTGTTCTGCCCCAGGTGAAGCGCGTGCTTGCGGCGGATTTCGAGAATGTCGATCATCGGGTTCTTGGCGATGACGTCGTCCATCGAGATTTTCCGAAGCACGGTCCCGTCCTTGACGGCGACTTGCGCAATCGTGTCTCCGGAGCTGAGCGTCCACACCGTGTCGCCGGCTTCGTCCAAAGTCACCGCGTGATTGAACGTCCCGCCCGTGCTCCATAGGCGATCGCCGCAGGCGTTGATGCGCTGCAGGGAGATGCTGCCGTCGAAGGTGAAGACGAGCGAGCCATCCTTCAAAACATCCAGCCCGTGGACGAACTTTCGGTATTTGGGGCGTGGAGTCTTGCCGTCGACGGGGACCTCGTCGAGCGTCCATTTGCGCACGATTTTGAGATCGGGAGACATCAGGAGAGCCGCATTCTCCATCTCGCCGTCGATGGTGAACGCGCCGGCAATAAGCCGCCAGCCGTCCGTCATCTTCGGCCGGTCGGCCCGCATGAGGAGGCCATCGACCTTGATCCCGGGCGCCGTCGGAACCGGGACAAATCCGGAGTAGTCGGTGTTCTTGTCGCGCGTCACCCGAATCTGTTCGTCCCGGTAATCGCCCGAAGCGTAGCTCACGAGCTCCACGACCACCTGTTCGACGAGGCCGGTAAAGTTCGCAATCCGAATGGCCACCCGCCCCAGCATGCCGCTTCGATCGTCGTCACCGTAGGTCGACTTCACCGCCCAGCCGAACGCCATGGTGAAGAGGAGCCAGACGAGCAGGCAAAGGAGGAAGAACCACAAAGGTATTGGCCGTCCCACGTCGGCGCCTTCTCCCTTTCGTCTCTGGTCTGCGCATGCCGCGCCCGTGCTTGAATGAGCTCCGTTTTGACCCTGGGATGATTAAAATGGGTTCAACAGGGGGTGGGGCGCCCGCGGCCAGCGACGATCTGAGGCACGTCAGGGCTTACGCGCAAAGCCTCGCGCCCGATCCCGAGGATCGGACCCTAGCTCTTGCTGATTGTCTGAGAGATGGCGCCCCGTAGGGGAATCGAACCCCTGTTTCCGGCGTGAGAGAACTGTTTATGTGTGCGCCAGTGTTCGTGGCTGTCCAAAAAACACAATAAAAACAGAGAATCTATTCGCAACTCGTACGCGCTTGTCCGCCGAGATGCGGCCCCGTATATTGGGCATCTGTTGGGCACTCAGCCTGAATTGGCACGCTTGCGGTCTGGAGAATCCGACAACATGGCACGCCGCGTATTGGACAGATTTTTGGATTCCAAGGAGGCGCGCCGTCGCCTGACGCCGCGTGCCAAGCCCTACTTCCGTGCCATCGAGCGCGGCCTCCATCTCGGCTACCGGCGCCTTGCCACCGGCACCGCAGGACCATGGGTCGCGCGTCACTACCTTGGCGACGGGCGCTACGAGGAAGAGGCGATCGGCCATGCCGATGATCTCTCCGATGCCGACGGCGTCGCCATTCTGAACTACTGGCAGGCCGTCGAAGTCGCACGTGAACGCATGCGGCTGCGCGTGCACGCCGAAGCCGGTATCACGGGCCCCTATACCGTTGCCAACGCCGTAGCCGCCTATCTCGAGTTCCTCGAGGGCAACCGCAAGACAGCCTACGACGTGCGCAAGCGCATGGAGGCACACGCCCTGCCCCGGCTGAGCAAGCTCGAAGTCGCATCGCTCACGGCCGACAAGCTGCGCAAATGGCACGCCGATCTCGCTCGCAAGCCGCCGCGTCTGCGCAGCAGACCAGGGGAGCAGCAAAAGTATCGGCCGCTCGACGATGATGAGGAGGCTCTGCGCCGGCGTCGCGCTTCCGCCAACAGATGCCTCGCCCAACTCAAGGCCGCACTCAACCTGGCATGGCGCGAAGGAAAGACACCGTCCGATATGGCATGGCGCAAGGTGAAGCCGTTCGAGGGCGCCGATGCGGCTCGGGTGCGCTATCTATCGGTCCCCGAGTGCAAACGACTCCTCAAGGCTTGCGAGCCGGACTTTGAGAAGCTCGTTCGCGCCGCGCTCGAGACCGGCGCACGCTATGGCGAGCTCTGCCGGCTGAAAGTAGATGACTTCAACGCCGACACGGGCACACTCGCGATCCTGACCAGCAAGGCTGGGAAGCCACGCCACGTTGTTCTGACCGACGAGGGACAAGCTTTCTTCGAAGATGTTTGCCGCGATCGCATCGGCGGCGAACCCATGTTCCTCAAAGCCAACGGCTCACCATGGCACAAGAGCCATCAGCTGAGGCCAATGGCGGACGCCTGCCGTCGCGCAAAAATCAATCCGCCTATCAACTTTCATGCACTACGCCACACCTGGGCAAGCCTCGCCACGATGAATGGCGTACCGCTTCTTATAGTGGCGAAGAATTTGGGCCATTCAGACACGCGGATGGTCGAGAAGCACTATGGTCATCTAGCTCCTTCCTACATTGCAGATGCCATCCGTGCGGGTGCGCCGCGCTTCGTAGAGCCAGCGGCGAAGGTCGGAAAATAACTGAGCGAGCAATCGGCGAGAATTTGCGCCCTACTCGACACATAGATTACGGGAATCGAGCGCTGCCTTCCGACGATAGAGGCAGGCGCGTCAGGCGCCGAAGGACGAGCCTCTATAGCTTCGCGCTAGGACAGATAAGCTAGTTGGCACAGTTTCCGTAGTGTCCGCTTGGGGTCAAAAGCAGACCTAGCAGCTGGTCACTTGGCATGTCCGCTAGGTGCCATGAGCTGACATTATCGAGCGGATCCCAGAGGTCCGCTTTACCCCTCAAAGCAGACATGCTGGCTGCCGAGATCTATGTCAGCTAAGTGCCAGAAGCAGACGTAAGGCGTCGTGCGGCCATAGCGGGGCCAAGTCACAGGGATCTGGCCCACATTTGTTCGAGGTGGCCTGTGTAAACTGTGGATAAACAAGATTGCCACACCCCTTCCCGAGGCTCTCAGCACGACCATAACCCTTGACCGGCAATTAAGAGTGGGCGTTTGCCGGATGCGGGGGACTTACCAATGACGCACCACTCAAACATTAAGGTCGATGTGCTCGGCGACACCATTCTAGTTGCCATACGCGGTACCTGTTTAAGAGCAAAGTACCGGAGACAAGAAGCGCCGTGGCTCGCAACGGAGGAGTTCGGGCCCGACGACCCCGAAGCTGGCGTTACTCAATCTGAATTCCGCAACCTGGCGTGGACAGTCGCGAATGACACGGCGCGGAACCTAGGTTGGATCCGCGAGAATCTGCATAGTTCGGCGCACCACGAATCTCAGCACGGTCAGCCGATCAGACAAGCAAACACGACGAGGTTCTCTAGCATCCGTTAGACATCGTAGGCCCGAGTTCGTGAGGCTTGTTCATGGGTCAGCCCAGTCGTGTCCCCGAAACGAATGTTCTGTTCTTCCCGCAGGCTCGGCGTGAAGAGGACTTTCGAAGCCAGCACCAAAAGCAAGCGCAGCGCGACGAGGCCGTAGGCTCACAGCGGCCGCACAGCGTCGTCAGCGAATACGCGATTGTTTCTCTAACTAGTGGCGACCAAGCTTCAGTTCTCGCGTCCCCGCAAAGCGTTCACATCGTCTCATCATCGAGTCTCCGACTCCTGATCACAGCTTTGGTTCTACTCGCTTTGCTTCCAACTCTAAGCATGGCCGCCCTATGGGCCAGCGGGTCACCGCCAGCTCAAGCGTCGGTCGAATACGGCGCTGAGGTCACGATCACACTCGCCACCATCTCGGTTCCTACGACGCTCAAAGCGACAGCTGGTGAGAAAACACCGTTTCCAATCGCGATAGACGGGGCTAAATCGATCGAGGCGGACAGTATGATCGTCGTTAGTCATCTACCTCAGGGCAGTACGTTCTCTGCCGGCAGAATTTCTGGCCAAACTGCGTGGACATTGGCACCCGGCGAGACGAAAGACTTGCAACTCGCGCTCCCCGGGACAGCGCATGGTGAGACAGCACTGATAATTCAACTTGTAGCAGCAGACGGGCGCCTCATTGACGACGACGCGATGATTGTTGAGGTGTATCAAGCCTCGAGTGCCAAAATCGCAGTTCACCGCATCACCACTCAAGTCATACGCCCCACCTGGGATGAGGAGCCGGGTGAAACGGTTGTCGAGACCGAAGCGCCCCTTCAGGCGGCCCAATAGTAGCTCCGGTATTCAAAGTCAGCTTTGGCAGTCGTGCGCGGCCCCCGCTCTCAAGCTACTGCCTTAGACAGATGTGTTAGTCGGACTCCATCTGCCTCCAGGCCCAGCAATAGTGCTTGCGGGTAGTGCTTTGTAACCGGCGATTAGCGAGTCCGCTTTGGGTCAAAAGCCGACGTGAGGCTGGGCGGCCGACATGTCCGCATCGTGCCAGGAGCTGACAGTCTTCTGGTTTGCCGTCACCTCGCAAGATTTCCTCTCAGGAAAAAAAGCCCCAAAGGAAGTCGGGGCTTAGGGGTCTATCAAGCCACGCGGGCTCGGCAAGCTCGCGCGGCTAGTGAACAGTCTATCGAGGTCAACTGCATCGGCCAAGGCTTTCGCCCTGGAAAAAGATGAGAGGCTTGGTGGTCAGCGGGACCCGCTAACTAGCGCTTGGCGCTCCGTTGTTGACGCAGAAGAGCCGTTTGCTCCTTGAGCAAAGCGAGGATCTGGTCATTTTGCTCTTGCAGACGGGGCAATATGGACATTACGAGCTTGGGCGGTGAGTCCTCGGGCATCGCATCAATCATTCGCTTCATTATCTTTCGGCGCATCCCCGCGAAACTCGCTCTCTGCGGCCCGCTCTGCGCCAAAAGTTGGTGCCCCACAAGCAACGCCGCTCCAGCAATCGCGATGGTCAGGAGGAAGCGACTCATTTGATGCCTATCCCTTTATTGCTGCTCAGCGACCTGCGATATGCTGCCAGGATTGAGGGATCGCCGCTAGTTGTCATTGACGCCGATCAATCAGCGCCCGCAGCAGGGTGAACGTTTCCGCTATCTGTTCTGAGCCAGAGCCGGGCGCAGCCAAGATGCATTGGGAGGTCCGCCATGAAGCTTCTCTCGATTACAACGGTAAGCACGACCATTGCTGCTCTGGTCGTCGTCGCGTTGGCTTTCCCAGCCGCAGCCTGGGCGCAAGTTAGTCCAGACCGTCCTGAAGCCCCTTGGAAGATGATGCACGACTGGGTCGGGGGCTCAGGTTGGATGTGGCTGATGCCTCTGTTCGGTATAGCGTGGTTCGCGCTGCTGGTCGTTGCAATCGTCTTGGTGGTTCGCTGGATCGGACATGGAAACGGAGCCAGAGGCGCATCGGCTAGCAGCGCGCGCGACATTCTTGATGAGCGCTATGCGCGCGGGGAGATTGATCGAGAAGAATACCTGCAACGAAGGAATGACATTGCGGGCGGGTGATTGCGGATCTATGTCGACCGGGAGCCCGACGACACCATCCTGACAGTTCGGAACAACGCCAAAGGGACTACATCGCCGAACGTACCGAAGGTTGCGAGAAGACCACTGTTGGATCATGTCACCGAGGGTTTTATTTGTTTATAATATGAAAAATCCGTCATGCCATTTGGCAAGGGGGATTCGATAATCGGCCCTCGAGAACCGACACGAGCAACGCTAGCCTTGTTGAAACGCGGCCGCATCCTTCTTGCTGTTCTGGCTGTGCTCGCGCTCGGTGGCGCCGGCGGGTTCTATTTTTTGGGTTAGCCCGCAAGCGGAGGACAAGCTGACGCTATACGGCAATGTCGATATCCGCGAAGTCCAGCCTGCCTTTAACAGCAATGGCCAAATCACCACGATGCATGTGCAAGAAGGCGCGGTGGTGAAAAAGGGCGAACTGCTCGCCACCCTGGACGATACTCGCTATGCCGCCTCACTCGCACAGGCGAAAGCGACAATGGAGGCGGCGGGGGTAACCTACAAGAACGACGAGGCGAACTACCGGCGCCTCGATGCTTTGGCTGAAACAAACGCGGCATCGATTAAGAAGCGTGATGACGCCAAGGCAAAATTCGAGGCGGCGCACGCCAATTATGAGGCGGCAGTCGCTGCGGTGGCGTTGGCGCAGCGGCAATTTGACGACACGCGGCTCTATGCGCCTTCCGACGGAACGGTCGAGAACCGCATCCTGCAGCCGGGCGACATGGCTTCCCCATCGACACCCGTATTCACCATAGCCCTTCCAAGCCCGCTCTGGGTGCGCACCTATGTTCCTGAACGCGAAGTCGGCCGCGTCCGGCTCGGCCTGGCGCGACCATCAGCACCGACAGCTATCCGGGACGCGTGTATCATGGCTGGATCGGCTTCATTTCCCCAACTGCCGAGTTCACGCCAAAGACGGTGGAAACGCCGGAACTGCGCACGGCGCTGGTCTATCAAATGCGCGTATATGTCTGCGATGCGCAGGGCGAACTGCGGTTGGGCATGCCGGCTACCGTGCACATCGATCTAAGCCAGCCGCACGCGCACGGCGCCGCCCGGATGCGGAGCAAGCGATGCCGCAAAGTGAGGATTCTGCACTGGCGTTACGGCTTGAGGCGGTGCGCCGCAGCTTTCGCAGCGGCAAGCGCGTGGTCACGGCGCTCGATGGAATCACTGCAAACGCAGCGCGCGGCGCGGTAACTGGGTTGATCGGCCCTGACGGTGCCGGCAAGACCACTCTGATGCGGCTGATCGCCGGATTGCTGCGCGCCGACAGCGGGCGAATCGAAGTGATGGGCATCGATGTCGCGCGCGATCCGCTCGCCGTACAAGCGCGGATTGGCTACATGCCGCAACATTTCGGTCTCTACGAAGATCTCAGTGTGCAGGAGAATCTGGACCTCTATGCCGACTTGCAAGGCGTGCCGTCGACAGAACGGAAAGAGATCTATAACGAGCTGTTGCATATGACGGGGCTCGGCCCGTTCACCGCGCGTATGGCGGGTCGATTGTCAGGCGGGATGAAGCAGAAACTTGGTCTCGCTTGCACGCTTGTACATCCGCCCGAGCTGCTGATGCTTGACGAGCCGACGGTCGGCGTAGATCCGGTCTCGCGGCGGGAGCTGTGGGAGATCATCGACCACCTGACCCGTACCGCACACATGACGGTACTGTACAGCACTGCTTATCTGGATGAGGCGGAGCGCTGCAACGCAGTGCTGCTGATCCACGAAGGCCGACTACTTGGCAGCGGCCCGCCCGGCGCTTTCACCGCCGAGATGGCGGGACGCACCTTCTTCGCCAAGGCTAAGCTGGGACGACGACGGCTCCAGGAGCGGTTGATTCACATCCCCTGGGGTAATTGACGCGGTGATTTAGGGCAGCCAGGTGCGGGTGGTGACCGAAGCTGCCGCGCCACCTGACCCAGCGACGCTGGTTGCTGTGGCTCCGGATCTCACGCTGACGGCAACGCCACCCCGCTTTGAAGATAGTTTCGTTGCCCGGCTGCGCGAGAAATTCGCCGTCACCGCACCGCGCTCACCGCTGGAGCCATCGCCAGTAGCGCCGACTGCACGTACCAAAGCCGATAATGCGATCGAGGTGCAGCATGTCACTCGCCGCTTCGGCGATTTCGTTGCGGTGAACGATGTCAGCTTTACTGTCGCACGCGGCAAGATTTTCGGGCTGCTTGGCGCCAATGGCGCCGGCAAGTCCACCACGTTTCGGATGTTATGCGGTCTCCTGCCGCCCTCCGCGGGCACATTGCAGGTCGCCGGCTTCGACCTGCGGAGGGCCGCAGCGCCCGCGCGGGGCAAGATCGGCTACATGGCGCAGAAGTTTTCGCTCTATGGCGATCTGTCGGTTCGGCAGAATCTGCGGTTTTTCAGCAGCGCCTATAGACTCTCGGGTGCACGTCAACGTGCGCGCATCGATTGGGCGGAGTCGGAATTCGACCTAGGCTCAATGCTCGATGCCACCGCGCGCGACCTGCCGCTCGGCTTCAAGCAGCGGCTCGCGTTTGCCTGCGCACTTATGCACGAACCGGACATCCTGTTCCTGGACGAACCGACTTCCGGTGTCGATCCGCTGGCGCGGCGGGAGTTCTGGCGACGCATCAACGCGCTGGCGGAGAGAGGCGTTACAGTCCTTGTGACGACGCATTTCATGGAGGAGGCGGAGTACTGCGATCGGCTGGTGATCATGGCGCAGGGGCGTGTCCTGGCTGCCGGCGAGCCGGAAACGATCAAAGCCGCCGCGCGCACTTCGGCACGACCTGATCCGACCATGGAAGACGCGTTCATCGCGGTGATCAAATCGGGCGCCGCTCCAGCGGTGGCGGCATGAACACAGCCTCACTCCGTCGCCTGCGCGGGCTGTTGCGCAAGGAATTCCTGCAGATCCTGCGGGATCCCTCCTCACTCGCCGTCGCATTCGTGCTTCCAGCGGTCCTGTTCCTGATCTTTGGCGATGGAGTTTCCCTGGATGCCCGTAACGTGCCTTTGGCTCTGGTGGTGGAACGCCCTGATACGTTGACGGCGAGCTTCACCAGTCAGTTCGAGCACTCGCCCTTCTTCCGCCCCCGTCGGTTTTTCAGCATCCAGGCCGCCGAGCGAGCGATGGCGGCGCGGGAGGTGGAGGGCATCATCTGGCTACCAAGCGATTTTACCCGCCGCGCGGCTTCGAGCGGTAATTCGCCGATCGGTGTCATCGTGAATGGTGCCGATGCCAACAACGCACGGATTATAGAAGGCTACCTGCAGCAGGCTTGGGCTAATTGGCTCGTTGCACAGGCACGGGCGGACGGACGGCCTTCCCCGTTGCCACTGGCCGCGCAACCGCAGGTTCGCTTCAACCCGGCGGTGAGGAGCCGCAATTACCTGGTGCCCGGCTTGATCGCGGTGATCATGACGTTGACCGGCGCCCTTCTTACCGCGTTGGTGATTGCGCGCGAATGGGAGCGAGGAACGATGGAAGCGCTTATGGTCACTCGGGCAACGATGCGTGAGATACTGATCGCTAAGCTCATTCCTTATTTCCTTCTCGGCATGGGCGGCATGGCGGCTTCAGTCGCGATCGCAGTGTTCCTATTCGACGTGCCGCTACATGGTTCGCTTGCAGTGCTCACGGGCGCGTCGGCCTTGTTCATGCTAGCGGCGTTGGGGATGGGACTGCTGATTTCGAGTTTTGCGCGCAATCAGTTCGTCGCGGGACAGATCGCTATCATTACCACTTTCCTGCCAGCATTTATTCTGTCGGGCTTTGTATTTGACATTAACAGCATGCCTCGTGCGGTGCAGATCATCACACACGTTGTTGCAGCACGCTATTTCGTTGCGATCCTGCAGTCGGTTTTCCTCGCCGGTAACGTATGGTCGGTAATTCTGCCAAACGCCGCGGCGCTGGCCGTCATGGCGGCGATCTTTCTCGGCGCGGCACGGATGGTCACGCGCAAGCGGCTGGATTGAAGCGCTATGTGGCGGCAAGTACTCGCGCTGGTCGTGAAGGAGTTGCTGGCGGTGCTGCGCGACAAAAGAGCCGCATGGTTCTTGTCGGCCCGCCGCTGATCCAGCTCATGGTGTTCGGCTATGCAGCGACCTATGACCTGAATCACGTTCCGATCGCCATCTATAACCAGGATAACAGCGCGCCGTCACGCGATCTTGTGGCACGATTCACCGGCTCGCCGACCTTCCAGCTCGTGGCAGTGCTGCATAGTGACCGGCGGATCAACGAATTGATCGACTCGCGGCAAGTGCAGATGGTGCTGGTCATCGATCCGCGTTTCACGCAAAGTCTCCTGACCCGGGCACCGGCTCCGGTACAGATTATCGTCGACGGCCGAAACTCCAACACAGCGCTGCTGATCGTCGGCTATGTGAATACCATTCTGAGCGAGTTCGCGTTGGCCTGGGATGCGGCGCATGGCGACCCCGGCCACTGGCGGTGCTCGATGTGCGGGCACGCTACAATCCTACACTAAACTCGCAGTGGTTCATCGTGCCCGGCA
>CAVSFJ010000021.1:0-33550 GCA_963727165.1 uncultured Alphaproteobacteria bacterium | reverse complement strand
TCGCCGCGTCGGCGATGTCCCTATGATTGCCCTCGGTTTATCACGGTTTCGCGACACTGCGGTGCGGGCGGTGCAACGGAACGATGACAGCGTGAATAACCCTGTCATCCTACAACGCCAGCAATCCTCGAGAATATGGGCATTGGGCGCTCCCAATGCATCCTCGCGGCTCGCCCCGCCGGACGCTGGATATTATCCAGTTTGAGAGCAAGGATCGGGGTGCGGGACCCTGCTTCAGGGGGTAATCCCGGTCCTGACGATCGCGCAAGGATTTGGGTCATGCCCAGCACGCATTCCCGACAGACGGCCACAGCTGCCCTCCCCTCGGACCAGGCGCGCTGGAAGGCAGTTTTGGCCCGGGATGCCGAATTCGACGGCCGGTTCTACTATTCGGTGGCCACAACGGGCGTCTATTGCCGCCCTTCCTGCCCAGCAAGGCGCCCCGCCCGCGCCCATGTGCGCTTTCACGCGACGGCGGAGGCAGCAGAAGCAGCAGGCTTCCGCGCTTGCAAGCGCTGCAAGCCCGATCAGGCTTCTCTTTCGATGCAGCATGGGGCCAAGATCACGCAAGCATGCCGCCTCATCGAAGCGGCGGAGACACCGCCGACGCTTTCCGCGCTCGCCGACGCGGTGGGCTTAAGCCCTTACCATTTCCATCGCGTGTTCAAGGCGATGCTTGGGGTAACACCGAAGGCCTACGCCGTGGCCCACCGCAACAAGCGGGCGCGGGTGGCACTCGGCAAGAGCGCGACGGTGACGCAAGCGATCTATGATGCGGGCTTCAATGCGAACAGCCGCTTCTATGCCAACGCCTCGGACGTGCTCGGCATGAGTCCACGCTCATTTCGCTCCGGCGGGACAGATCACATTATCAAGTTCGCCTTCGCCGAATGCTCGCTGGGCACCGTGTTGATCGCCGCCAGCGAGGCGGGCGTTTGCGCCATCCTCTTCGGCGATACGCACGAGTCCCTGCAGCGGGACCTGGAGAAGCAGTTCCCTCGCGCGCACTTCGTCAGTGGCGATGCCGATTTCGAGATGCTCACGGCGAAGGTGATCGACTTCATCGAGAGCCCGGGCGGCAGTTTCGATCTGCCGCTCGATATTCGCGGCACCGCGTTTCAGCACCGTGTGTGGGACGCGTTGCGCAAGATTCCGGCGGGATCGACGGCAAGCTATACCGAGATCGCCGAGGCTATCGGCAGGCCGAAGTCGGCACGCGCCGTAGCTCGCGCCTGTGCTTCAAACCCCATCGCCGTGGCCATTCCGTGCCATCGGGTCGTGCGCTCCGACGGCTCCCTGTCCGGCTATCGGGGCGGCGTGGATCGCAAGCGCAGACTGCTGGCCAAAGAGCGCTCAGACCGCTAGCGCGTCAGCCCTTTGGCGGCGAGCTCGTCGAGATAGCTTTGAAAGCGTGCTTCCTGGTTCTCGCCGAGATCGCGCAAATAGTCCCAGACGAAGAGACCCGTGTCGTGGCCGTCGTCGAAGATGATGCGCACGGCGTAGTTGCCCACCGGCTCAAGGCGCAAGATGCGGACGTTCTTCTTGCCAGGCACGGTGACGCGCTGCTCAGGGCTGTGGCCTTGCACCTCGGCACTCGGGCTCAAGACGCGCAGCATTTCCGCCGGCAACGCGAAGCTTCGTCCGTCATCGAAGCTCACGCTGAGATTGCGCTTCTCCTTGTCGAGCTTGAGCTCGGTGGGCCAGGTGGCGGCTTGCATCGCGGTCTCCCTGCCCTTCTAACCGAGGTCGATGTCGCCCTCGATCTCATGATCAAGGGGCGTCCCTTCGGCCGTCAGCACCATTTTCATTTTGAGCTTGCCCTTGCCGCCAAGCCCCTCTTCGCGGACCACACGCTCGATCGCCTGCTGGGAGGTCACCCCGACCTCCTTGAGAAATCGCCGCATCGACATATTAAAGCGTTGCTCGTCCATCTCGGGCCTCCTTTGGCACCCCTTCCGTGATATGGAAAAGGCGAAGTACCTATACTAAAGACGATAGCCGATGGCGGTCACCACGCAAGGAAAGGGCCGCGCCAAGAAGACGCGAGCCGGTACGATGAAGCGGAAAAGTACGGTCAAACGCCGCAATGCGCCCGCGGCCGCGCTTGCCGATCCCCGCTACCGCAAGCGCGTGGTGAAGAGCGCCAAGGTCTATAGCCGCAAGGATAGGGCTGGGGCGATCGAGGACGATGAGGCCAAATGAGTAGACATGTTCCTCCTCTGATCGACCAGTTCGGCCGCGCGATCACTTATTTGCGCGTCTCGGTCACCGACCGGTGCGACTTCCGCTGCACCTACTGCATGGCCGAGGACATGACGTTCGTCCCGCGCAAAGAGCTGTTGACGCTGGAGGAGATCGACCGGCTGGTGAGCGCGTTCATCGTGCGCGGCGTGCGCAAGGTGAGGCTCACCGGCGGCGAGCCGCTCGTCAGACGAAACATCATGTGGCTGGTCGAGGCGCTGTCGCGGCATCTCGGCGACGGCCTCGACGAGCTCACGCTCACGACCAATGGCAGCCAGCTTTACCGCTACGCGGACGCGCTCGCCGCCGCCGGCGTCAAGCGCATCAACGTCTCCCTCGACACGCTGGACGCGGCCAAGTTCCGCTTTCTCACCCGTTGGGGCGACTTCGATCAAGTCATGCGCGGCATCGACGCGGCGGACCGTGCCGGGCTCAAGATCAAGATCAACACCGTGGCGCTGCGGGACATGAACGCGGACGAGATCGAGGATATTTTGCGCTGGGCGCACGGCCGTGGCTTCGACCTCACGCTCATCGAGACCATGCCCATGGGTGAGATCGACGCTGACCGCACCGATCAGTATCTGCCGCTGTCTTTGGTGCGATCGCGGCTCTCCCAACACCTCACGCTTTCCGACGTTGCCTATCAGACGGGAGGGCCGGCGCGCTATGTGCAGGTCGCCGAGACCGGAGGCCGGCTCGGCTTCATTACACCGCTAACCCATAATTTCTGCGAATCGTGCAATCGAGTCCGGGTCACCTGTACCGGCACACTCTATATGTGTCTCGGTCAGGAAGACGCCGCCGATCTCAGGGCACCGTTGCGGGCCGGCACCGCCGACACGCTTCTTCACGCGTCGATCGACGAGGCCTTGGCACGCAAACCTAAGGGCCATGACTTCGTCATCGAACGGAGCAGCGGGCCCGCAGTGTCGCGCCATATGTCGGCGACAGGCGGGTAAGTCGGCCTAGGGTTAAGAAAGTCCTGTAGCGCCAAATATCCGGGCATTTCTGTGAATCTTGCGGGCGAAACACGGCTGCTCGCAGCTTGTTTGGCGGCCAACCCTTCGGCTTACGGCGTTTTTTAACCTACGCCCCGGTAATTTCACCACCGAGATCAGCGGACTAGACTGTTTCGTTGACTGGCTGCGGTTATTTCATGTTGCGCATCGATTCGCTCAAGAAACATTGGCATTGGCTGGGATTGGCGCTGCTGTCGGCACTGATCGCCGCGACGGCCTTTGTCGCCCCGAGCAGTGTGAGCCGGTTGGAACTCGAGCGCGAGGCGCTCGTCGCCGAAGATCGAATCCGCTTGCACTTGCTGGACGAGCCCAACGTCGTGCTCGATGCCCTGACGCGTCCTGGGCTTGCTCCGCACCTCAGAGAGGTCTTCCAGGACTCAGGCTACGATCACCGCATTCTGCGCTACGAGCTTTTCGGCGCGAAGGGGCGACTCCTCTTCACGAGCGGGCGAGCCGGCATCTCTCTCGGCGATCGCCTCGTGGACGTGACGAAGAGTCCACTGCATGACGGCTCGGTGGTTGGTTTGTACGACGGTTCCACCGACGACGGGCCCACGCATTTCGCGCTCCTGAAGATTCCCCTTGATATCAACGAGCACGCCCGCGGCACGCTCCTCATCTATCTCGATCAGACCGACCAAGCGAGCGTTCTGTCCAGCTATTTCGGCCTCATCGCCGTTGTGACGCTCGTCCTGCTCGGCATCGGTGTCGCCACGCCGGTGGCTTTCGCCTGGATGCGCAGCCAGGAACGGCGGCAGGCGCAAGAGCAGGTACGCTATCTCGAAAGCCACGACGCTCTGACAGGGCTCGCCAATCGCCGGGCCTTTGCCGAGGCTCTCAGCGAGGCCATCATCCGCATGAAGCGGGACAACACGCATATCGCCGTGGTGTGTCTCGACATCGACAAGTTCAAGGAGATCAACGACGCGACCGAGCATGGCGGCGGCGATCAAGTGCTGCGTGAGATCGGCGCCCGCATCAAGGGCACGCTCCGCGAGCGCGATGTCATTGCCCGGCTCGGCGCCGACGAGTTCGCCATTGCGCTCGTGGACATCACCAATCTCGGTGACGTCATGGCGTTCATGAACCGGCTGGTCGCGGCGTTGCGGTTGCCGTTCCATGTCGGCGGCAAGGAGATTCTCATCACCACGAGCGTCGGCATCGCGCTGGCGCCGGCAGACGGCGATACGGCCTCCACCGTGCTGCGCCATGCCACGATCGCGCTGTCCCGCGCCAAGGGCGACGGCGGCCAGCGCATGTGCTTCTTCGAAGAGAGCATGGACAAGGCGCTCCAGCGCCGGCGCACGGTCGAGCACGAGCTTCGCCTGGCGCTCGGGCGCGAGGAGTTCGAGGTCGTCTACCAGCCGCAATACGATCTGGCGACGGAGCGGCAATGCGGCTCGGAGGCCCTGATCCGCTGGCATCACCCGGTGCACGGCAAGATCGCGCCCGGGCACTTCATCTCGGTGGCCGAGGAGACGGGGCTCATCGTCCCGATCGGCGAATGGGTTCTGCGCCGCGCATGCTGGGACGCGGTGACCTGGCCGGATGATCTCACCGTGGCGGTGAACCTGTCGCCGGCGCAATTCCGCGACAGCGATATCGCCGAGACGGTGGCCGAGATCCTCAAAGAGACAGGCTTGCCGGCCCGCCGTCTCGAGCTCGAGATTACCGAGAACCTCCTCATCAACGACACCGAAGAGGTGTTGAGCAAGCTGAACCGCTTGCGCGACCTCGGCGTGGCCATCGCCATGGACGATTTCGGCACCGGCTATTCCAGCTTGAGCTATCTCGCCCGCTTTCCGTTCTCGAAGATCAAGATCGACCGGCAGTTCATCCGCAACATGACGCGGGACCCGGCGATGCGGGCGATCGTCAAGACCATCATCGCGCTCGGCAAGTCGCTCGACGTGACCATTACCGCGGAGGGCGTGGAAACGCCGGAGCAGGCGGAGATGCTGCGCAAATTCGGCTGCCGGCAGGTCCAGGGCTTCCTTTACGGGCACCCCGAGGCGGCGGAGACGCACGCCAAGCCCAAGGGTTCGCCGGACGGCAAGGTGACGCCGATCCGCGCGCGCCGCTCAAGCGCGGCCTGAACCATCCCTCTCCAGGTCGGTTAGGGGCCTGCCGCGAACGGATATTCCGGCATAGAGGTTGCCCTGCGCCCGCCGAGGAAACCTTTTGACTTCGCTGGGGCCCGGGAACGCGGCCGATAGGTGATCACGCGCTTTGGGCGCGCGGCATTGGCAGCCCTGGCGGCCTTGGCCGGTTTGTCATTCTCCACGGCAGCCCTCAGCGTCGGCTTGCGCAAAGGAAAGGGCACAACAGCAGGCGTGGCGTCTGCGTCGACATTGGCCACTGCGCCCAGCTGCACGTCCTTGTCAGCCTCGTCAGGCTCAGGCGCCGCTTCGGGCGTCAGCGCGCCCTCTGAGGCAGCCGGCTCTGCCCCGTCGGTCAGCTCCTGCGTCTGGGCCGGCGCCGGGAGCGCGGCAGTGACCTCTTCGGACCCGAGCGCATCCAGAGGCGCCCCAGCATCCTCGGCATCGCCTTCGGCCATGTCAGGTTCCGCAGTGGCCGTGCGGATCTCCACATGGATGGCGACCGCCCGCGGCGCTGGATCGGCGGGCGCCGGGAGCGTGATCACGATTGGCAGGATGAGGGCGAGAGCCGCCACATGGGCGAGGCCAGCGCTGAAAGCGCAGACTGGCAGATTGATCTTGTCGTCATTGATCACGGGAAACGAGCCAAGCTTGAGGTTTCGCCGCTACGCTCAACTGGCTCGATTCGAGTTAGCTGAGTCGGTCGCTCCCGCGCAAGCCTTTAGTTTTCCATGACAATTTTTGGCGCCGGCCGGTCGGCGCTCTGATGGCGCTCAAGCTCGGCCCAGGCGGCGGCCGCGATCGCGCGATAGGCCTCCGCGGCAGGCGACGACGGATCGGTCGCCACCACGGGCTTACCCGCATCGGAGGTCTCGCGCACCGCCATGGTGAGCGGCACCTCGCCAAGGAACGGCACGCCGAGCTTGCCTGCCTCTTCCTTCGCGCCGCCGTGGCCGAAAATGTCGGACCGCCCTCCGCAATGGGGGCAGATGAAGGTCGACATGTTCTCGACGATGCCGAGCACTGGCACGTTCACCTTCTTGAACATGTTCAGCCCCTTACGGGCGTCGATCAGCGCAAGGTCCTGTGGCGTCGAGACGATGATGGCGCCGGCGAGCGGCACTTGCTGCGCCATGGTGAGCTGCGCATCGCCCGTGCCCGGCGGCATGTCGACCACCAGCACGTCGAGCTCGCCCCAGGCGACGTCTTTCAACATCTGGGTGAGGGCCGACATGACCATGGGCCCACGCCAGATCATCGGCGTCTCCTCGTCGACGAGGAACCCCATGGACATGATCTTCATCCCATATGCGCGCATGGGATCGAGCTTGTTGCCGGCAAGCTGCTGCGGCTGGCCGTGCACACCCAAAAGCCGCGGCATGGAGGGGCCGTAAATGTCGGCATCGAGGATGCCCACTTTCAGCCCCTTGTCCTTCAGCGCCAGCGCAAAGTTGACGGCGGTGGTGGACTTGCCGACTCCGCCCTTTCCGGAGGCGACGGCGATGATGTGCTTCACGCCGGGCACGCCACCGGGGCGATGTCTTGCATCGCGGGCTGCGCCCGGCGCCGTAACGCCGGGGCCTTGCGGCGCGGTTTGCGGCGGCGGAGCGGCTTGCGTGCCATTTCCGCCGGTTTGGCTTGAGCCCGGCTCGCGGTCGGCGGTGAGCGTCACGGCAACGCCCTCGACGCCGGGAATGTCTTTCACCACGCTCTCGGCCGCCCGGCGGAGCTCTTCCAGCTCGGCAGCACGCGCGGGGTCGACGGAAATCGCGAAATAAACCTTGCCCTTGTGGATCACGACCTCGGAGACGAGGCCGAGCGAGACGATGTCGTCCTTGAGATCCGGGCCCTTCACGCCCTTCAGGGCGGCGAGAATACGGTCTTTGGTGAGTGTCTCGGTCATGACCCTAGAAAATGTAGGACGAACTTGCCGCAATGCAAAATGTCATATTGAAGCGCTGGTAAAGGCGCTCTTTTTGTTTTCGCCTCCACGCTTCGCACCGCAAGAGGGGTTTGAGGCACGAGGAGAGATGGCCTGCGGCTTCCGACCGCACCCGCCTTTTCTTTCCGAGCCGACCGCGCGAACTGTTCACCGACCTTTCGTCGCTTTCGATGTCAATCAGGAGCCGTGACCATGCCCCGTCTCGCTGAGGACGCTGCCAGCAAAGTCCCGGAGGTCACCCTCGGCTTCTGGATCATCAAGATCGCCGCAACGACCCTCGGCGAGACCGGCGGCGACACCGTCAGCATGACGATGGATCTCGGCTATCTGATTGGGACGGCCATCTTCCTTTCCATCTTGGTGGTGCTGGTGGTCATGCAGATCGCCGCGAAGAAGTTCCACCCCTTCCTCTACTGGTCCACCATCATCGCTTCGACCACCGTCGGCACGACGATGGCCGATTTTGCCGACCGCTCGCTGGGTATCGGCTATCTCGGTGGCTCGTCGATCCTGTTCGTGAGCCTCATGGCCGTGCTCGCCCTGTGGCATTGGTCGCAAGGGTCCATTTCGGTGGAAACGGTGCGGACGCCCAAGGTCGAGGCCTTCTATTGGACGGCGATTACCGTCTCGCAAACGTTGGGAACCGCGCTGGGCGACTGGGTTGCCGATGCGGGCCTGGGCTATGAAGGCGGCGCTCTTCTATTTGGCGTGGCTCTGGTTGCTATCGCCGCCGCGTATTTCTGGACGAACGTCTCGCGTGTCACGCTGTTCTGGGCCGCGTTCATTCTCACGCGGCCTCTCGGCGCGACAGTCGGCGATCTCCTCGACAAGCCGCTCAATCAGGGCGGGCTCGACTTGAGCCGGCCCCTGGCCTCGGCGGCTCTCACCGCGTTCATCATCGGATGCATTCTGCTGCTACCGCAAAGAGCAGGCGGTCATCCGCAGACCAAGTCGGCTTAGCCCGCGCCTAAAGAAGTCGCCAGATCTCAGGGAACTCCGAAGCGTCTCCACGTGACTGGGGCAGCTATGCCAAGACGGGCATCGGCGAGGCAGCGTTCGCAGCGAAGGGACGCCTCGCCGACGCCGCTCGAATTCTAACGCCGCAGTTGCACAGACAGTTCCCCGCAATCGCGGCCTCGCACGTGAGGGAACTGAGCAGGCCGGCTTCTGGTTTGGCTGTTATGGAGCAAGCGATCCTCGCCATCGGCATCCCCGCGCTGGTCGGGACCGGCGCTCTCTTCCTCTGGGTGTGCTTCGACATCTGGCGTTGGGTGCGGCGCCCCGACGACGACCAATAAGAATTTCCCCTTAGACGTCTGGAACCAAGTGCTGATGCGCCGGGACAAAAAAGAAGCCCGGGGCTGAACCGGGCTTCGAAAGAGGGAAAGTCGGGAGCGCCGGCGCGGTGGGTTGGGGATGGGGGGCAGGTCGAGCCGCGCCGGGTCCGACCAAGAAACGCGGACAGGCAGGAACGGTTCCGGTTTTTTTGCAGAAGGGCGAAAAAAAGCCCCGGTCGCCGGTCCAGGCGGCGGCCGAGGCTTTTCGCAGGCTTTATCAGGAGATTTCGGACTAGCCCCGGTTTATGACAGCCTTGTTACGGAGACTGTCTCAGCATCGCGGCACACGGGCGCACCCCTATGGATTCGCCCGATTTTTCGACCCTGGCGCCCCTTGGTTGCCTCATGTGGTCAGCATGTTAGCCTCATCCAGACAGGAGGGAGAACGATCCTCAAAGGCTAGAGGAGGACGATCCATGAACGTCACAAACGTGCTCGTCGCCTTGTGTTCTTTCCTGGTGCTCGGTGGCGCTATCGGTTTCGTCGTGTTCGTGATCGTGTACTAGAGTCCCGGCTGAGACCAGGTCGCACACAGGACACATTTGCGCTCTTCAATATGAGCGGGTGGCCGCTTGGGAGCGGCGGCTGATCCAATCTCAGAGGCCGGCCTTCGTCCTCGCCGGCGAGAACGACCCCCCCAAGGAAAGGACCGGTTCGGCACTTCACCGGCGCTCGTCGCGAAAAAGGACGGCTCTCAAGCCTTTCTTAACCCGGTCCCGGCTAATCATGGCAGGGACGGGGCGATGGCGCGATTCATCCGCCCAAGCCAACTTCCACAAAGCCAGGGGGAGCTTCATGCGCGTTGTGGTCGGTTCGGAGACTTCGAAGGATTTCAGGCAGGCTGAGCTCGACCGGCATCTCGAAGCCATGTCGCGCTTCATCGAGCGCGCTGGCCGCGAGCCCAACGCCTCTCTTTGCTGCACCATGGTGTTGCGGTCGGGCGCATCCGCCCCGGCGCAGGCTTTGATCCTCATGAAGGACGGGCTTCTCGGTGCCCGCGTGCGGGCGAACGCGATCCTCGCCAAGCTCGAGCCCGAGGACGCACTGAAGGATCTCTTCGCCACCCTGTCGGCCCTTTCCGCCGACGCACCGGAGACGGCGCTGATCCGCTGGGCGCGCAACCCGCGCCTGCTCGATGCCCATGAGCAGGTCACCTATGGCGACGATATGTGCTGGTCGGGCGACGCCATGCGCCGCGACCCGAGCAACGCGCAATCCACTGGTTCTGTTCGACACCGATGCACCCGAGGCAGGGCGCCGCGGCCAACTTGCGTTCAAGGCGTTGTGGGCAGCGTCCGTCCCCGTGCCCCTGCATCATCTCGCGGGCGGTCCCGCGAAGCCGTCCGGCGCCTATGAGCAAACAGGCGATACGCCGGTGACCGCGCTCCGCCCGAGCTTCCTCGGCTGGCCACTCGTCCGTCACTAGCCGTTATAATATCGTCATCCTGAGGTGCGAGCGCTTCGCCCTCACGCGAACGAAAGGATGACGGAGTCCCAAATGCTTGCCAGGTTTTTGCTTGTCTTGCTGCTGGTTTTGAGCGTTCCCGCTCTTGCCGAGGATGCGACCAAGGCAGAGAAACCGGCCAAGGGCCCGGTGATGGGCAAGCTGTTGGAGCTGCCGAAATACATCTATGCGTGGCAGGGCATGATGGCCGGCGAGACCCCGCCACAATGGGTCAAGGACTACGCCACGTCCCACGACGGGCCGCCCGTGCCGACGATCCCCGTCACGCTCGATGGCGAGATCTACACGCTCGGCTTCACCTGCAAGCCGAATGACTGCGAGACCCACCAGCTTTACGTGCTGTTCGCCCCGGAAGGGCGCGATGCCTGGGGGCTACTCGCGTCGCCGGGCGGGGTCTCCTGGCTCGGGCAGCCTGACAAGCGTATCCAAGATGCTATCGACGGCGCTTTGCGGAAGTAGGGAGTCCTCCATGCTCGCTAGATTGCTGATCGCTCTTTTCCTTCTCGGAGCCACCCCTGCGCTGGCGCAAGACGGCGGCCCTTATCTCTTCGACCTGATGAAGCAGCCGCATTATCTCATGGCCTGGAAGGGCATGCTCGTGGGCGAGACGGTGCCACCGTGGGTCAAGAGCTTCACGAAGACCCTCAACGGCACCACAGCACCTTCGACGACAGTCTCGGTCGGGGGCGAGCCTTACCTGCTCGGCTGGGTGTGCAAGCCACACGATTGTGGTGGCAACGAGCTCTATGTGCTGTTCGCACCAGGGGCACGGCAAGCCTGGGGGCTCCTGATCAGCGGGGGCAAGCGAAGCTGGCTCGGCCGGCCGGACCCAGCCATCCAGGCGGCGATCTTGAGCGGCGTGAAATAGAGCCTCCGTCACCTTGACGCGGCAGCGGGGCGCCGCCCTCGAAAGATGGCGTTACCGTTCCCATGTCATTCTTCGAGGCTCCTCGCAGCTCAGGACGACGGAGAGAGATGCCACCGAAGACCATGCCAGCGATGGTGCTGGAGGCGGCGCATCAGCCGCTCAAAGCCACTGAGCTGCCCGTGCCTGAGCCGGGCCCTGACCAGATCCTGCTGAAGGTGCTCGCCTGCGGGGTGTGCCGCACGGACTTGCACATTGTCGACGGGGAGCTCGACCACCCCAAATTGCCGCTGGTGCTCGGGCACGAGATCGTCGGCCGCGTGGAGGCGCTCGGCGCCAACGTCGAAGGTTTTGCCCTCGGCGAGCGGGTCGGGGTGCCGTGGCTTGGCTACACGGACGGCACCTGCCCCTATTGCCGCATGGGCCGCGAGAATCTCTGCGATCATCCGCGCTTCACCGGCTACCAGATCGACGGCGGCTATGCGGCTTACACGGTGGCCGACGCGCGCTACTGCTTCAAGCTGCCCGAGGGGTATTCAGACGCCGAAGCCGCGCCACTGCTGTGCGCCGGGCTGATCGGCTACCGCTCGTTCAAGATGGCGGAGGATGCGCTCCAAGGGGAGACGAAGCGCCTCGGCATTTACGGTTTCGGTGCCGCGGCGCACATCATTGCGCAGGTCGCGCGCCATCAAGGCTGCGAGATCTACGCTTTCACCAGCCCGGGCGATAAGGCTGCGCAAGATTTCGCCCGCGAGCTCGGCGCGGTCTGGGCCGGCGGCTCCGACGAGGCGCCGCCTGAGAAGCTCGATGCCGCCATCATCTTCGCCCCTGTCGGCCCGCTCGTGCCCGCGGCCCTACGCGCCTTGCGCAAAGGGGGCGTCGTGGTGTGCGGCGGCATCCATATGAGCGACATCCCGCAGTTTCCCTACGATATTCTCTGGGAGGAGCGGGTGGTGCGCTCAGTGGCCAATCTCACCCGCGACGATGCCCGCGAGTTCCTGGCGCTGGCACCCACAGTGCCGGTGAAGACGCGGGTGGTGCCCATGACTCTGTCGGAGGCCAATGCGGCGCTCGAGCGCCTGCGCAAGGGCGAGCTTCAGGGCGCCGCCGTCCTCATTCCCTAGGCCGGCAGGCGCTATTTGTCCTTACCGACCTCGATATCGATGCCCTTGTCCTTGCTGATGGTGCCTTGGAATCCGGGCACGTCGATCTTCACCACATCCTGCTGCTGGCGGTAGTAAAGATAGCCGAGCACAGCCACCGCGATCACGGCGATGACGAGCAAAACGGCGAGGACCGGATTGGGCCCGCTGCGAGCGCCTTGTTGGGACATGTCACCTCTCTCTTCCAATTGACTGGAATCGAACGTCTCCCGCGGAGACTGGGGTTCGGCCCCTTAACTCTAGCTTGACGGAGCTCAAGGCCGGGTCTCTGATGGCAAGCAAATAACCATAATTCACAGTCGTCTAGGGAGAGTTCCATGCTGCACCAGGTTATCGAGACCCTAAGTTCGCGCGTGGCCTTGCGGCCCCGCTATGACAATTTCATCGGCGGCGACTGGGTGGCCCCAGTCGATGGCCGGTATTTCGACAATGTCAGCCCCATCACCGGCAAGCCGGTATGCCAGATCGCCCGCTCGCAAGCGGCCGATGTCGAGCTTGCGCTCGATGCCGCCCACAAGGCGAAGGATGCCTGGGGCAATACGGCGCCGGCGCAGCGCGCCGCGGTCCTCTTGAAGATCGCCGACCGTATGGAAGAGAATCTGGAGCTCATCGCGGCGGTCGAGACCATCGACAACGGCAAGCCGATCCGCGAGACGCGCGCGGCCGATATTCCCCTCGCCATCGATCACTTCCGCTATTTCGCGGCGTGCATCCGCGCACAGGAAGGCACGCTCGGTGAGCTCGACCACGACACGGTCGCCTATCACTTTCACGAGCCGCTCGGCGTGGTCGGCCAGATCATCCCGTGGAACTTCCCGCTCCTCATGGCGTGCTGGAAGCTCGCGCCGGCGCTCGCCGCCGGCAATTGCGTGGTGCTGAAGCCCGCCGAGCAGACGCCGATGTCGATCATGGTGCTCATGGACCTGATCGGAGATATTTTGCCGAAGGGCGTGCTCAACGTGGTCAACGGCTTCGGCGTGGAGGCGGGCAAGCCGCTCGCCCAGAACAAGCGCATCGCCAAGATCGCTTTCACCGGCGAGACGACGACCGGCCGGCTCATCATGCAGTACGCGAGCGAGAACCTGATCCCGGTGACGCTCGAGCTCGGCGGCAAGTCGCCGAACATCTTCTTCGCCGACGTGATGGCCGAGGATGACGACTACTTCGACAAGGCGCTTGAAGGCTTCGCCATGTTCGCGTTGAACCAGGGCGAGGTGTGCACCTGCCCGTCTCGCGCTCTGGTGCAAGAGTCGATCTATGACCGCTTCATCGAGAAGGCCATCGATCGGGTAAACAAGGTCAAGCAGGGCAACCCGCTCGACGCCGACACCATGATCGGCGCCCAGGCCTCCAACGATCAGCTGGAGAAGATCCTCTCCTATATCGATATCGGCCAGAAGGAGGGCGCGAAGCTGCTCACCGGCGGCGAGCGCAACGTGCTCGAGGGCGAGCTGGCGGAGGGCTATTACGTCAGGCCCACAGTGTTCGCCGGCAACAACAAGATGCGCATCTTCCAGGAGGAGATCTTCGGACCTGTCCTGTCGGTCACGACGTTTAAGGACGAGGCCGAGGCACTTGAGATCGCCAACGACACGCTCTACGGCCTCGGCTCCGGCGTGTGGACCCGCGACATCAACTGCGCCTATCGCATGGGGCGCGGCATCCAGGCCGGACGGGTGTGGACCAATTGCTACCACCTCTATCCGGCCCATGCGGCGTTCGGCGGCTATAAGAAGTCGGGCATCGGGCGCGAAACCCACAAGATGATGCTCGACCACTACCAGCAGACCAAGAACGTGCTGGTGAGTTACAGCCCCAAAGCGCTCGGCTTCTTCTAGGAGAGGCGTGACACAACACCCACGCAGGAACGCTTTCGCGCTCGCCAAGAGTCTTCCTGCGTGGGCTTGGCGCAATCGTCCGGAGTTTTGGCTGCTCGGCGGGATCTTTCTCGCCGCGGCGTTCTTGCTCGCTTTCGGGCATATCGCCGAGGAGGTGCTCGAAGGCGATGCGACGCGGTTCGATCAGACCGTCCTGCTCGCGTTGCGCAACCCGGCAGATCCAGCCGACCCGCTCGGACCGGCTTGGCTCGAGGAGGCAGCGCGAGACGTCACCGCACTCGGCAGCTACGCCGTGCTCGGCATCGTGTTTTTCGCCGTCATCGCCTATCTGCTCTTGATGCGGCGGCGCGCGGCGGCACTGTGGGTCGCGGCGTCGGTCGGCGGCGGCGTGCTGTTGAGCAATATCTTGAAGCATAGCTTCGACCGGCCCCGTCCCGACTTCGTGGCGCATACGGCGCGTGTGTTTACGTCGAGCTTCCCGAGCGGCCACGCCATGCTCTCGGCGGTGACCTTCCTCACGCTCGGCGCGCTTCTGGCGGGCCTCTACAATTCGTGGCGTTTGAAGATATTCTTCATCGGCATTGCCATCTTCCTGACGGTGATGGTCGGCGTGACCCGAGTCTATCTTGGGGTCCATTATCCGACGGACGTCCTGGCGGGATGGTGCGTGGGCGCCGGCTGGGCCGCAATCTGCGTGACGGCGTTCCATTGGCTGCAACAGCGTGGCGCCGTCGAGCCGGCGGTGAAAGACGCGCTCAACGGAGGAGATCAGGCAAATGGTCGATAGGGTTCTCGCGACCGAGGCGGCGCTCGACCTGATCGAGAAACTGAGAAACATCCACGGACCGCTGATGTTCCACCAGTCCGGCGGCTGCTGCGACGGCTCGGCGCCCATGTGTTACCCGGCCGGCGAGTTCAAGGTCGGCGGCAACGACGTCCATCTTGGCGAGATCGGCGGCTGCCCCGTCTATATGGACGCCGACCAGTTCGAATACTGGAAGCACACACAACTCATCATCGACGTGGTGCCGGGGCGCGGCTCCGGTTTCTCGCTGGAGGCGCCGGAAGGCATGCGCTTCCTGACGCGCAGCCGCGTGTTCACCGACGATGAGGTGGATGCGCTCGACGCCGCCGCCGAGCGTCCACGGAGTACCTTAGCCTCGCTTTCTTAGGTCCTAGGTCGAGCCGCTGACCTCAACCACGATGGGCTCGTCCGGTGCCTCCGTGTCGGGCTTGGTGGGCGAGCGCACGTCGCCGACATCGCTGATCATGGCCTTGGCGATCTCGTGCTCTCCCATGACCACCAGATTGGCGCCGAGCTTGACCAGATGCTCCATCTCGGCCTCCGAATGCACCCGGGCGATAATCGGCAGGATCCCGTTGATCGCCCTGGCCTGCTCGACCACCTGACCGCCCTCGAAGGCATCGGGGATGGCCACAAGCAAGCAACGCGCCTCGCCGAGATTGGCGGCCTGGAGCACCTCAGGATCGGCGGCGTTGCCGGTCAGCGCCTCGATGCCCTGCTCCTTCAATTGGGCGACGTCGTCCGCATTGTCTTCGATGACGAACATCGGCGTGCCCCGCTCGCGCAGCGCGTTCGAGATGAACTTGCCGACGCGGCCATGGCCGATCAGCACAACGTGGTCGGTGAGCTCAGTGGGACGGATCGGCTCGCGTGTCGGCAGTTCCTCTTCCTCCTCGATCGCTTCGGGCGTGGCCGACCCTTCCGCCGCCTCGGCCGCGGCCTTCTCGCGGCGGGCGAAATAGGCATCCAGGGCCGCGAACAGCAGTGGATTGAGAAGGATGGAGATGATGGCGCCGGCGAGGATCAGGTCGCGGCCCTCTCCCGGCAACAGGCCAAGCCGCATGCCGAGATTGGCGAGGATGAAGGAGAACTCGCCGATTTGCGCGAGCGATGCGGAGATGGTGAGCGCGGTGGCGCGCGAATGCCCGAACAGGCGCACGACGGTATAGGCGGCGGCCGATTTGGCGATCAGGATGATCAGCACGGTGGCGACGAGGGCGAGCGGCTCGTCCGCGACGATCGCCGGATGGAACAACATGCCGACCGAGACGAAGAACAGCACGGCGAACGCGTCGCGCAGAGGCAGCGACTCCGTCGCCGCCTGTTGGCTCAATTGGGACTCGCTCAGCATCATGCCGGCGAAGAAGGCGCCGAGCGCCAGCGACACGCCGAACAGCTCGGCGGCGAGAAAGGCGAAGCCCAGGGCGATCGACAGCACCGCGAGGCGGAACAGCTCGCGGCTCCCGGTGTGCGCGACGTAATGCAGGATCATCGGGATCAGCTTCTTGCCGACAAGCAGCATGGCGACCACGAAAATGAGCAGCTTGCCGAGCACTTCGGCGGCTTGGCCGGCCAGCTGGGCCAAATCCGGCGCCGCCTCCCCCGCGCGGAACAAGCCGGTCAGCCCGGGCAGAAGCACGAGCGCCGTCACCATGGCGATGTCCTGCACGATCAGCCAACCGACGGTGATGCGGCCGCGCTCGGTATCGACCAAGCGCCTTTCCTGCAACATGCGCAGCAGTACCACGGTGCTGGCCACCGACAGCGCCAGGCCGAAGATGAAGCCGGCGCCGGGGCTCCAGCCGAGCACCCAGCCGACTGCCATGCCGAGCGGGGTGGCAATCAGGCCTTGTGCGATGGCGCCGGGTATGGCGATGGCGCGGACCGAGAGGAGATCCTGAACCGAGAAATGCAGCCCCACGCCGAACAGGAGGAGGATGACGCCAACCTCCGCCAACTGGTTGGCAATGTTCTGGTCGGCGCCGACGCCGGGCGCGAATCCGATGGCGATGCCCGCCACCAGATAACCGGCGAGCGGCGGCAGCTTGAGGCGATGGGCCACCACGCCGAGGCTGAAGGCGAGCACAAGGCCAATCGTCAGCGTGGAAACGAGTGGCGCGACATGCAGCATTTGTGAGCCTTAGCCTGAGTTCATTGCCAAGGCCCTAGCGTGACAACGAATTGTGGCGCCGACAATCCCTCCGTCGCATCAAAGGCCCCTCATAGGGGCGCAAGGACCCCACCAACCCCATGAAGCGTTTACGCCGTTCGGCATCTCTCCTTGACACTCGGACGTCGCGTCTCCATGTTGCAGGCACACTGATTGCTCGCGATCGCGCGTAGCTGCCGCAACCCTTGCGGCGCCTCATCCCGAGACAATTTCCCGATTTTCGTCTGCCCCCAGATAGCGCGTGGGGTGAGGCAAGCGTCCTCACGATCGCGTCGTATTGCGCGCCGTGTTCAGGCGCAAGGAACATTAATACGTGACACCCTCTTTCGATTCGCTCGGCCTTGCCGAGCCGCTGCGGCTTGCGCTTAAAGCCGAAAACTATCTGACGCCGACGCCCATCCAGGTGCAGGCGATCCCCATTCTCATCCAGGGCAAGGACCTGCTCGGCGTTGCCGAGACAGGCACCGGCAAGACGGCTGCCTTCGCACTGCCGCTCCTTCACCGTCTTTTCCTCAACAAATCCGAGCCGCGGACACCCGGCGCACCGCGAGCCCTCATCCTGGCGCCAACGCGCGAACTCGCCGGTCAAATCGCCGAGCGGGTCAATGCCTATGGGCGCCACCTCAATTTGCGCGCGGCCGTGATCTTCGGCGGTGTCGGCCAGGGGCAACAAGTCAAGGCGCTGAGAGCCGGAGTCGACATTCTGATCGCGACGCCAGGCCGCCTGCTCGACCTCTGCGCGCAGCGCCATGTGCGCCTCGACAAGGTCTCGATCCTGGTGCTCGACGAAGCCGACCGCATGCTCGACATGGGCTTTATCCATGACGTGCGGAAAATCGTCGGTTTCTGCCGCAAGGAGCGGCAGACGCTGCTGTTCTCGGCGACGATGCCGCCGACAATCGCCAAGCTCGCGCACGACATCCTGTGCAATCCCGTCCGCGTCGACATCTCGCCGGTCAAAGTGACCGTCGAGCGTATCGAGCAGCGCGTCTACTTCGTCGGCGCGAAGGACAAGCGAGCGCTGCTGACCGACCTGCTGAAAGCGCCCGCAATGGGGCAGACGATCGTGTTCACGCGTACCAAGCGCGGCGCCGACCGGGTTTGCCGCCATCTCGTCCAGGAGGGCCTGACCGCGGTCGCGATCCACGGCAACAAGGCCCAAAACGCGCGGGTGCGGGCGCTGGACGGCTTTCGCAGCGGCAAGGTGCGCGTCCTTGTCGCCACGGATATCGCTGCGCGGGGGATCGACGTCCCCGGCATCTCCCATGTCATCAACTTCGAGCTGCCGAACGAACCCGAGAGCTACGTACATCGTATCGGACGCACGGCCCGGGCCGGCGCGCAAGGCATTGCCTTGTCGCTTTGCGACCCAAGCGAGCGGCCCTTTCTCAAGGCCATCGAGCGGCTGATGCGGGCGAACGTCGAGGTCATCGAACATCCTCTCGCCGTAACGCGGGATACCGCCACGACCAGGGACGTGTCACTCCGCCCGGCCCCGCGCCCAGGCAACAGGCGCCGCAACCGGTCGCGTAACCGGCGGCCAAACGGCGCGGCCCCTGCCGTCGCCAAGTCTAGAGACGTCCATCGCCAACCGGAGGCCCTGATATGAGCAAATCCTCCCCCTCACGCATGTCGGCCGCCAGGCGGAATGCCGAGACAATCCTGAGCCAGAGCCAGAAGCGGCAAGAGAGCTTCAAGCTCGAGCAGAAGCTTGCGAACGACGCCATGTCGGAAAAGACGGCGCGGTTACGTGAACTTCGCCTCGCCAAGGAGGCCGCAGAGAAGGCAGCGGAAGCCGTCAACCCCTCTGCGACGGCCGCACCAAAAGCGCGCAAGCCGCGGCGATCGAAGCAGACATAGCGATAAGCAGATAAGGAGAGGCGCAAATGGCGTTCAAACCCAACTACAACTTCCAGAAGGCCGAGCGGAGCCGCGCCAAGGCGCAGAAGAAGCAGGAAAAGCTGAGACGTCTTCAAGAGGAGACGGAGAAGCGCAAGGCTGCTCAGGGCGACGAGCCCGGCGCCGAAGCTGCGGGCGCCGATGCCGAGACTGACGCCGATGCCGAGACGGGCGCGGACGGCGCCTAGCCGAAGGTTGGAGCATCATGGCCAAGAAACAACAGGCACGCCCGAGCGGCTTCGTCTTGTTCGACGTGGTCTACGAGGACGGCACGCAGACATCGAACCGGAAGGTACCGGCGACCGAGCTCGGCGGCTTGGACGGAGACGCGCCCGCGCGCACCATCATCGAGAGCCAGGATCAGAAGATCGCCGAAATGTCCGGTAGCCGCCGGTCCCCAATCAAGTCGATCGCCCGGGTGCGCAAGGCCAAAGTCTCGCCTTAGGCGGAGACCATCTCGGCCTCTGATTTCTGGCGCGCGCTGCCGAAATTTGCCTCTCACAGAGAGCGTCGAGGGCGGTTCCCTCGCCTGCGGCGTCCATTATAGTGTGGCGCCGGCCGTACGAATTGCGTCTCCGGTCGCCGTTTCGAGGCAATTCCGTCTGGGAGGAAAGTCTATGCAGGTTCTCTTCGCCGCCGTGAGAGGTGTGTTGGCGTTTGGTATTGCGGTGCTCCTTGTCGGCGGCGCAAGCGCGCAGGTTCCCGTCGAGGACAGCTCCGGGGTGATCACGATGACCGGCACGGTCGAGGACATCGAGGTACCGGAGCGCTTGATCACTGTAGTCGGTCCGGACGGCAACACGATCGTCGGGCTCATCAGCCCCGACGTGAAGGACATCGAGAAGATCAAGCTGAACGACAAGGTCACCATCGACTACACCCAAGAGGTGGCCGTGGCGCTGAGGCAGCCCGAAGGGCCCCCTGCTACCGCGCAGGACGGTATGGAATCGGAGGAGACCTCCGGCATGGACATGAATGCGCCGACCGTCGCAGAGCAGGACTGGGTCGAGACGACGCCGTCGGGGGCTACGAGCGACCTCACGACCGTCGAGGTCACCGATACGATCGCCGCCCTCGACAAGAAGAACCGCACCGTCACCTTTGACGGAACCGGCGGCAAGACTCGTACGATCTACGTGCCGCCGACCGTAACGGGGTTCGACGATTTGCAGGTCGGCGATACGGTGGTGATCGAGGAGACGCGCGCAGCCATCGCGCACATCAAGATAACCTAGACACGGTTCAGCAGCAGGCTTGGAACGAGAAAGGGCAGGGAAAATCCCTGCCCTTTTGCAATTCTCAGGTGCTTGCGGGCGCCCGCGATTACATCGTGGAGGCGCCGACGACCTCGTGGTCGGTGATCACGCATTCCCAGGCGCCGACGGCCGGGAACGCGGCGAGATCATGCCGCTGCTGGAGAAACTGCATGGCGGCCATATAGCCGCCGTGGCCCATGCACGCCGTGGGCGACATGCCTTCGTGGAGAAATTCCATCGGCACCGGCACGTCGATGCACCCCAAGCGGGTCAGGGCCGCCTTGCGCTGCTCCAGCGTCAAAGGCTTCTCATTGTCGTAGATCTTGCCTTGATTGGTGGGCTGGAGCGGGGTCTCGGCCGCGTGGCAGGCCTTGACGATCAGCTGGACGAAAACGGTCTTGTCCTTCGGCTCGCCCATCCGGGTCGGCTGATCGGACGGGGTCTTCATATCGGCGGCTGCGACCGGCCCACAGGCCATGGCCAAGAGGGCGGCTGCGGCAACGAAATGACGAATCATTGCGGCGTCTCACGTTCTAAGAGCTGACGGCCAAGCTCTCGTCTTTTGTTCCTTGCGACTGGCCGACGCCGCATGGGGCTCCTGCCCCGTTTCCCCCGATTTGCTGCATTTTAGCGGGTCTTGGCGCGGAACCGCAAACCCGGCAATTCTGCTCCGGCCAGCCCAAAGGCGCATCCAGGCCGAAATCGGCCCCTTTTCCGGTCACGATACCGTGACCACCTCATAGCCGAACTCGGCGGCGGACGCCGTGAGCCAGCGCCAGAAGCTTTCCGCCACGCTGCGGAACAGCGCGATGTCATAACTCTCAGGGCCTTCCTGCCAGAGCTGCACGCCCATATGCGAGATGGTGCTCGTCACCGCGCCATCTTCCGGGAAGACGCGGGGGTCGAGGTCGATGGCAAGCCCCTTGGCGAGCACGTCGCGGGCGCGCGGGCCGCTCAAGCGGATGACGGCGCGCCCGTCGCTCTGGTCGGCGATCGAGGCGAGGCCCTTCAGCTTGGCGATAAGGTCGTCGGCAAGGGCCTGGTTCTCGAGGGTCTCGGACACCGCCAGCCATTGTCCCGGTCCTACGCCGATGAAGCTCACATCCTTGCCGCGCGCCATCGTTGAGGTGGGCGGCAGGTCGACGCCGTAGGCTTCGCGCACGCTCGCCTTCAAACCGTCGTCCTGGCCGTTGCGGCAGGCGATCGTGGCAAGGCCAAGATCGGAGCGCTCGGCGATGGTGACGCCGGGGCTGCCCTCCGTCTTGCCGTAACGGCCGGGAAGCGCGAGCCCGTGCAGGGCTGACATGGGTGTAAGCTTGGGCGTGAGCGGGCTAGACACGGAGGCGCGCTCCTTCCGGATCGACGAAGTGGGGCGCGCACACCTCGGCGAGAAGCTCAGTGCCGCGTATGGGATCTGCGACTTTCACCACCTCGCCGTGGCGCGACGGCCCGTTGGACAGCATGGCGAGCGCAATCCAGGTTCCGAGTTCCGGCGAGTAGGCCATCGAGGTGACGTAGCCCTGGTCGTTGGCGGCGGTGGCGTCGGCGTCCTTCGGCAGGAGATGGGCGCCGGCACGGATGCGCTCGGTCTTGTCCACGGGCTTGAGGCCCACGAGCGAAGGCCGCTCGGTCTCGGTAAGCGCCGGGCGCTCGCCCATGAAACGGCCGATGAAGTCCTTCTTCTTCGACACCATCTGGCCCATGCCGAGATCGTGCGCCGTGGTCTGGCCGTTGAGCTCGGGGCCGGCAGGATGGCCCTTCTCGATACGCATCACCCCGAGCGGCTCGGTGCCGTAAGGCGCGATGCCGAAGGGTGCGCCGGCTTCCATGATCCTGCGGATCATGGCGTCGCCGTAGCGCGCCGGCACGCCGATCTCGAAGGCAAGCTCGCCGGAGAAGGAGAGCCGGTAGATGCGCGCGGTCACGCCACCGCACACGGTGAATGTCCCGCATGCCATATAGGGGAAGGCCTCGTTGGAGATGTCCTGGTCGGGGTCGAGCAGCGCCTCGATCACTTTCCGCGCATTCGGGCCGGCGACGGCATATTGCGCCCATTGCTCGGTGACCGACACGGTCTGCACGTCGAGCTCCGGCCACAGCACCTGCTGGCAGAACTCCAGATGCTGGCTCACCTTGACCGCGTTCGCCGTGGTCGTGGTCATGAAGTAATGGTCTTCGGCGAGACGCGCGGTGGTGCCGTCGTCCATGGCGAAGCCGTCCTCGCGCAGCATCATGCCGTATCGCGCCTTGCCGACGGCCAGCTTTGAGAAGGTGTTGACGTAAACGCGGTCGAGGAAGGTGCCGGCGTCGGTGCCTTGCACGTCGATCTTGCCGAGGGTGGACACATCACACACGCCAACCTTGGTGCGCACGGTCTCGACTTCGCGGTTCACGGTCTCTTGCGGTGTCTCGCCTGGCCTCGGGTAATAGAGGGCGCGCATCCACGCGCCGGTCTCGACGAAGACCGCGCCCTGTTCCTTGGCCCAGGCATGGGAGGGGGCGAGCCGCGCAGGGCGGAAGTCGGGCCCGCGATGATGGCCGGCGAGCGCAGCGATGGCGATTGGCGTGTAGGGCGGACGGAACGTGGTCGAGCCGACGGCGCCGATATAGCGCCCGGTGAGACCGGCAAGTACCGCGGCGCCATTCAGGTTCGACGTCTTGCCTTGGTCGGTCGCCATGCCGAGCGTGGTGTAGCGCTTCACATGCTCCGGAATGCGGAAGCCCTCGCGTGCGGCGAGCTTCACGTCAGACGCGGTGACGTCGTTCTGGAAATCGACGAAGGCCTTGCCGCGGCTGTTCTCCACCTGCCATAGCGGGCTCGCAGGCACGGCCTCCTCGGTTGGCGCGGGGCGGACGAGCGCCGAGGGAGAGAAGCCGCAAGACTTTGCAGCATCAGCACCCGCCGCCTCCCCGCTTGCCAAACAGGACGCCAGAGAGAACTTGCCGGCGGCGCTTCCTGCCACAGCCATGCCGGGTGGCAAGGCACCGGGGATCAAACACGACAGCGCGTGATCCCACACCGGCTTGCCGTTCAAATGGGTCGTGAGATTAAGGGTCGGGTTCCAGCCGCCGGAGACGGCGAGGAGCTCGCAGTCGAGCTTGGTGCGTCTGTCCACTCGCATCCCTGACGCCAACGGACCTGATGCCGTGCGCGCCGCGCACGCCGTCGATGACGCCGCCCGCGACATAGCGCGCGTTTGCCGCTTCGGCGATCGCCTGAGCGGACTTCGAGGGCTCGCGGCGGGAATCGACCAGCGCCTGCACCGCGACGCCGGCGTCCGCAAGATCGGCTGCCGTGCGGAACGCATCGTCGTTGTCGGCGAACACGACCGCATGACGGCCCGGAGCGGCACCGAAGCGATTGACGTAGGTCCGCACCGCGCCCGCCAGCATGACGCCGGGGCGGTCGTTGTCGCCGAACAGGATCGGCCGCTCGATGGCGCCGGCGCAGAGAACGCTGTGCTTGGCGACGATGCGCCACAGACGCTGGCGCGGCGCGTGGTCCGACGGCACCGGCACGTTGTCGTTGAC
Organism: uncultured Alphaproteobacteria bacterium; assembly: GCA_963727165.1. GTDB lineage: Bacteria > Pseudomonadota > Alphaproteobacteria > Rhizobiales > Methyloligellaceae > Methyloceanibacter. The sequence continues at coordinate 9,917 of CAVSFJ010000021.1, read as the reverse complement.
CCGCTCGATCGCGGCATAGGTGCCGCCGTCATAGACGCCGAAAACGGTGGTCCGGCGCAGGATGCGGCAGTCGGGCAGGCTTTCGAGCTCGGCTTCCGCTTCTGCCGCCCACTCGGCAGCCGGCTTGCCATCGACCTCGTCGCGCTCGGCGAGCAACCGGCCGCCGAGACGGAAATCTTCATCGCACAGGATGACGCGGGCGCCAGAACGGGCCGCAGCGAGCGCGGCGGACAGACCCGCGGCGCCCGCACCGATGATCAGCACGTCGCAGAAGGCGTTCGCCTTCTCGTAATGGTCGGGATCGGCGGCTTCGGCGGCGCGCCCCAAGCCGGCAGCGCGACGGATCATGGGCTCGTACACCTTCTCCCAGAAGGCGGCGGGCCACATGAAGGTCTTGTAGTAGAAGCCGGCGCCGAAGATGGGCGCGGCGAGCTGGTTTACCGACAGGAGATCGTATTTGAGCGACGGCCAGCGGTTCTGGCTCGCGGCGTTGAGCCCGTCATAGAGCTCGACCGTGGTGGCGCGCGTGTTCGGCTCGCGGCGCGCACCGGTGCGAAGCTCAACGAGCGCGTTCGGCTCCTCGGAGCCTGCGGTCAGGATGCCGCGCGGGCGATGATATTTGAACGAGCGCCCGACCAGCCTGATGCCGTTGGCAAGGAGTGCCGAGGCCAGCGTGTCGCCCGCATAGCCGGTGAGGCGCATGCCGTCGAAGTTGAAGCCGATCACGCGCTTGCGGTCTATGAGGCCCTTATCGCGCAGCCGATTGATTTGCGGGGGCGCCATATCAGCTCCCCTTCCCGGCAAGTTCGACGCTGACGATCTCGTGGGTCACCGTATCGCGCGTCACCACGAGCCAAGAATGGCAGCCGGCGCTGTGGTGCCAATGCTCCTTGTGGAGGCCGGCCGGATTGTCGCGGAGATAGACGTAGTCGACCCAGGCTGCCGCTGCGGAGGGCTCCAGGCTTTCGGGCCGCTTCACCGTGGCGTCGCCACGATAGGTGAACTCTTCCAAAGCCCGCTCACCGCAATAAGGACATTTGATCCGCATGACTCTGATCCGAGTATTTGGCCTCAGTGCAGGTTCGGTTGCGCGCCCATGCCCTTTTCGTCGATGACGCGTCCTTCGGCGAAGCGGTCGAGACGATAGGCGGCGGCATAGGGGTGGGGCTGGCCGGTGGCGATGAGATGGGCGAAGCACCAGCCGGCGGCGGGCGTCGCCTTGAAGCCGCCATAGCACCAGCCGGCATTGAGATAGAGGCCTTCGATGTGGGTGGTGTCGATGATGGGCGAGCCGTCCATGGACATGTCGAGCAGGCCGCCCCAGGAGCGCAAGATGCGCAAACGCCCGATGACCGGCATCAGCGCCATGCCGCCCTCGGCGACATCCTCGACGACCGGCATGTTCCCGCGCTGGGCGTAGGAGTTGTAGCCCTCGATGTCTCCGCCGAAGACGAGCCCCCCTTTGTCGGACTGGCTCACATAGAAATGTCCGGCGCCGAAGGTCATGACGATGTCGATGAGCGGCTTGATGCCCTCGGTGACGAAGGCCTGCACCGCATGGCTCTCGATGGGAAGGCGGATGCCCGCCATGTCGGCGACGCGGGTGGAACTGCCGGCAACGGAGATCGCGACTTTCTTGGCGCCGATGAACCCCTTCTCGGTCTCCACACCCACGACGCGCCCGTTCTCGATGCGGAAGCCGGTCGCGGCGCAGTTCTGGATGATGTCGACGCCGCGGCTGTCGGCGGACCGCGCATAGCCCCAGGCGACCGCGTCATGGCGGACCGTGCCGCCGCGCGGCTGGAACAGGCCGCCGCGCACGGGAAAGCGCGCATTGTCGAAATCGACGAAAGGCACCAGCTTGCGCATGCCCTCTCGGTCGAGCAGCTCGGCGTCGGCGCCGTGGAGCAACATGGCGTTGCCGCGCCGCGCGTAGGCGTCGCGCTGGGGATCGGAGTGGAAGACGTTGAGCACGCCACGCTGGCTGACCATGGCGTTGTAGTTGAGATCCTGCTCCAGGCCCTCCCACAGCTTCATCGACCATTCGTAGAAGGGCTCGTTGCCGGGAAGCATATAATTGGAGCGGACGATGGTGGTGTTGCGCCCGATATTGCCGGAGCCGAGATAGGACTTCTCCAGCACGGCGACATTGGTGATGCCGTGCTGCTTGGCGAGGTAGTGGGCCGTGGCGAGGCCGTGGCCCCCGCCCCCGACGATGACCACGTCGTACGAGGCCTTGGGCTCGGGCTCGCGCCACACCGGCTTCCAGTTGCGGTTGCCGGTCACAGCATTGGCGAGGAGGCTTCCAAGCGAGTAGCGCATGGAGGTGAGTTTCTAGCGCTTTCTCAGAGATGAGATTGACATTACGCGCCGCTTATTTGACGATTTACGCCATGACGGCATACCCCAAGAGTGATACCAAAACGGTGGGCTTCTTGCTGGTACCGGGCTTCGCGCTGATGTCCTACGCCGCGGCCATTGAGCCGTTGCGCGCGGCCAATTTGCTCTCAGGCAAGACCCTCTATCGCTGGTGGCATGCAGCTCCGTCAGCTGAACCGGTCACGGCGTCGAACGGGGTGGCCATCATCCCCGATTGCGGCACCCGCAGCGACCGAAATGCCGACATGGTGTTCGTGTGTGCGGGCGGAAACCCCGCGACCTTCAACGACAAGTCCACGTTCGCCTGGCTCAGGCGGCTGGCGCGCAAGGGCACGGTGCTCGGTGGCATCTCGGGCGGCCCTTACATCCTCGCCCGGGCGGGCTTGCTGCAAGAGCGTCGGGCGACGCTCCATTGGGAGCATCTGCCGGCATTCCGCGAGGCATTCCCCGACGTCGCCGTGGTGCCGTCGCTGTTCGAGATCGACGGCAACCGCATCACCTGCTCGGGCGGCATCTCGGCGCTGGACATGATGGTGGCGCTGATCGAGCACGACCACGGGCGCCCGCTTGCCGCCGCTGTCGGCGACTGGTTCCTGCACACCCATATCCGCGAGGGTTTCGGCCCGCAGCGGATGGACCTGCGCTACCGGCTCGGCATCGCCGACGACAAGTTGTTGCGCGTGCTCTCCGCCATGGAGATGAGCCTAGAGATACCGCTGCCACGCGGAAGCCTGGCGCGTGAGGCGGGCATCTCGCTCAGGCAACTCGAGCGGCTGTTCCACCGCCATGTGGGCCACGGCATCCACCAGCATTATCGCTGGCTCAGGCTCGAGCGGGCGCGCCAGCTGTTGCGCGAGACCACGCTGCCCGTCCTCGACGTGGCGCTCGCCACGGGCTTCTCTTCGGCGAGCCAGTTCGCCCGCGCTTATCGCGGTGCCTTCGGCGAGCCCCCCAGCCACACGCGGGCTAGCGCCTAAATTGTGCATACCAGGAAATTTTTGGTGCTAGGGTCGTTGCAATCCGGCGAAATGCGCGCAGCGGGATGTCCGCATCAGGAGGCTTGATGGCGCCGAAGCTGTCTTCCAAGAAAATTCGGGAGCGCTCCATAGAACGGCAGCGGTCCACGCCGGCGCACACCAAGCCGAAGAAGACCGAGGCGAAGGCGGCGGAGACCTACGCTACCGGCTCCAACGCCCCCACGACCGGCGAGATCGACCTCGAAGTCTCCATCGGACGGCGGGTGCGGCTGTTGCGCCAGCGTTTGCAGCTGACCGCGACGGAACTCGCAGCAGAGGCCGGGCTGTCGCCCGGCATGCTGTCGAAGATCGAGAATGGCGGAACGTCGCCGTCGCTGTCCACCTTGCGGGCGCTGGCGCGCGCGCTCAACGTGCCGATGACAAGCTTCTTCGCCGATTTCGAGGAGCGGCGGGATTGCTCTTATGTCCATGCCGGGCAAGGCGTGTTGATCGAGCGCCGTGGCACCAAGGCCGGCCATCGTTACGAGCTGCTCGGCCACTCGCTGTCAGGGGATATCGTGGTCGAGCCGTATCTCATCACGCTTTCCGAGGACGCGAACCCCTACACGCAGTTCCAGCACGACGGCATGGAGTTCATCTACATGCTCTCCGGCAAGGTCATTTACCGGCACGCCGATAAGCTCTATCCCATGGCGCCGGGCGACGCGCTGTTCTTCGATGCAGCCGCGCCGCACGGGCCGGAAGAGCTGGTCTCGCGGCCCACGACGTACTTATCGATCATCATTTATCCCCGCCCGTAACTCTCCCCTGGACTTTCCCCAAGGGAAACTTTATTTCACCTGGGTTGACGCGACCCACGGCGCCGTAGCATGGTGAACGGCGCGTAACCTGGAGCTTTTCGTAGTATGTGCGGCATTGTCGGATTGTTTCTCAAGGACCCTGCCCTCGAGCCCGAGCTCGGCCGGCTGACGGCTGCCATGCTCGCCACCATGTCGGATCGCGGCCCCGATAGTGCGGGTTTCGCGGTCTATGGCGCGGGGCAGGCAGGACAGACCAAGCTGACCTTGCGCGGGTCCTCGGCCACCGCGATCGAAGAGACCGTGGCCGAGATCGAGGATGCTTTTCCCGGCGCGCACGCGACCTTGCACGATACCCATGCGGTGGTGGCGCTGCCCGACCAGGAGGTCGAAGCGCTCGTCAAATGGCTTGAGCGCGAGGCACCCGATACCGAGATTGTCGGCCGCGGCACGCGCATGGAGATCTTCAAGGAGGTCGGCCTCCCTTCAAGCGTGGCCGAGCGGTTCGGGCTTGCCGGCATGAGCGGCACCCACGCCATCGGCCACACGCGCATGGCGACAGAGTCTGCGGTGACCACGGACGGCGCCCATCCCTACTCCACCGGCGGAGACCAGTGCCTGGTGCACAACGGCTCGCTGTCGAACCACAACAATCTGCGCCGGGAGCTGAGGCGCGAGGGCCTCGACTTCGAGACCGAGAACGATACGGAGGTGGCCGCCGGCTATCTCACTTGGCGCATGCGCGAAGGGCTGTCGCTCGGCGATGCCCTAAAGGTCAGCCTCGACGATCTGGACGGCTTCTACACCTTCGTGGTCGGCACAGAGAACGGCTTCGGCGTACTGCGCGACGGCATCGCCTGCAAGCCCGCGGTGATGGCCGAAACCGATCAATATGTGGCGTTCGGCTCCGAATACCGCGTGCTCGCCACCCTCCCCGGGATCGAGCACGCCCGTGTGTGGGAGCCCGAGCCTGCCACCGTCTATTTCTGGGAACGCTAGAAATGCCTGAAGTCGATCTCGACGTCACCCCGCTGCGGGAGCTCAATGCGGCGTTGCACCGCCTGACGGCGGAGACCAATGAGCGGCATTGGGTCATCGACCACCCGGCCGGGCGTCACGCCGTCGCCGCCGGCCTCAACGTGCCGGTCACCGTTCAGATCAACGGGCCCGTGGGCTACTACTGCGCGGGCATGAACAAGTTCGCCACTGTGCAGATTCACGGTAGCGCGGGCGTTGGTGTGGCGGAGAACATGATGAGCGGTTTCGTCCATGTGTTCGGCGATGCGAGCCAATCCGCAGGCGCCACGGGACGCGGCGGGCTCTTACGCATCGACGGCAATGCGTCGTCGCGCTGTGGCATCTCCATGAAGGGCATCGATATCGTGGTGAAGGGCTCGGTCGGCCATATGAGCGCATTCATGGCGCAGGCCGGCAATCTCGTGGTGTTTGGCGACGCGGGAGACTCGCTCGGCGATTCCATCTACGAGGCCAAGCTCTTCGTGCGCGGCAGCGTGAAGAGCCTCGGGGCCGATTGCATCGAGAAGGAGATGCGCGACGAGCATAAGCGCACCGTGCATCAACTTCTGACCCAGGCCGGCTTCAACGGCGAGGTCGATCCGAGCGAATTCAAGCGTTACGGCTCGGCACGAAAGCTCTACAATTTCAACGTCGATCACGCGGGAGAGTATTGATGGACGCGACGCCCAGGACCACGCCTCGCAAATCCGCGACGTTCGACGACTACACGCTGTCGGAAATCCGGCGGGCGGCGGCGAGCGGCATCTACGATATCCGCGGCGGCGGCGCAAAGCGGAAGGTGCCGCATTTCGACGACCTCCTGTTTCTCGGCGCCTCCATGAGCCGCTACCCGCTGGAGGGCTATCGCGAGAAGTGCGCGACCGACGTGTGGCTCGGCACCCGCTTCGCCGAGAAGCCGCTCCATCTGAAGATCCCGATCACCATCGCCGGCATGAGCTTCGGCTCGCTGTCGGCGCAGGCCAAGGAGGCTCTGGGGCGGGGCGCGTCACAGATGGGCACGTCCACGACCACCGGCGACGGCGGCATGACCGAGGAGGAGCGTGGCCACTCCGACATCCTCGTCTACCAGCTGCTGCCGTCGCGCTACGGCATGAACCCGGACGATCTGCGGCGCGCGGACGCCATCGAGATCGTCATCGGCCAGGGCGCCAAGCCCGGCGGTGGCGGCATGCTGTTGGGCCAGAAGATCTCAGACCGCGTGGCCGAGATGCGCACCTTGCCCAAGGGTATCGACCAGCGCTCGTCCTGCCGCCATCCCGACTGGACAGGGCCCGACGACCTGGAGATCAAGATCCAGGAGTTGCGTGAGATCACCGACTGGCAGAAGCCGATCTACATCAAGGTCGGCGCCTCGCGGCCCTATTACGACACGGCGCTCGCGGTGAAGTCCGGTGCCGACGTGGTGGTGCTCGACGGCATGCAAGGCGGCACGGCGGCGACGCAGGAGGTCTTTATCGAGCATGTCGGCCTGCCGATCCTGGGCGCCATCCGCCCGGCGGTGCAGGCGCTGCAAGACCTCGGCATGCATCGCAAGGTGCAGCTCATCGTTTCCGGCGGCATCCGTTGCGGCGCCGACGTGGCCAAGGCGCTGGCGCTTGGCGCCGACGCGGTGTCGATCGGCACGGCGGCGCTCGTCGCGCTCGGCGACAACGATCCGTTTTTCGAGGACGATTATCAGGCGCTCGGCACCACTGCCGGCTGTTACGACGACTGGCACGAAGGCCGTTGCCCGGCGGGCATTACGACGCAGGACCCGGAGCTTGCCGCCCGGCTCGAGCCCGTGCTCGGCGGCCGCCGCCTCGCCAACTATCTTTCGGTTCTGACGCTGGAGACGCAGACCATCGCGCGCGCCTGCGGCAAGAGCCATGTTCACAATCTGGAGCCCGAGGACCTGGTGGCGCTGACCGTCGAGGCGGCAGCCATGGCCAAGGTGCCGCTCGCGGGTACAGACTGGATTCCGGGATCGCAATCTGACCGGTAGAGCGAGGCTTCAGCGGGCCTCGAAGTTGTAACGAAAGGGAGTCCCATGGCTGTTGATCTTGCAATCGAGGCCCGCGAGCGCGGGATCAAGTATTTCCTGATTTCCTTTGTCGACTTGTTCGGCACGCTTAGGGCCAAGCTGGCGCCGGCTAGCGCCATCGCCGACATGGCCAAGGAAGGCGCAGGCTTCGCCGGCTTTGCCAGCTGGCTCGACATGACGCCTGCGCATCCGGACATGCTCGCCGTCCCCGACCCCGACAGCCTCATCCAGATCCCTTGGAAGCCGGAAGTCGGATGGCTCGCCGCCGACCCCTATATGGACGGCAAGCTCGTCGACCAGGCGCCGCGCAACGTGCTGAAGAGCATGCTCAAGAAGGCCGAGGATGCGGGTTTCACGCTCAAGACCGGCGTCGAGTGCGAGTACTTCCTGGTGAGCCCTGACGGATCGGCCATCAGCGATCCCGCCGATATCCAGTCGAAGCCCTGCTACGACCAGACGGCCCTGATGCGCCGCTATGACGTGATCAGCGAGATCTGCAACTCCATGCTGGAGCTGGGCTGGGCCCCCTACCAGAACGACCATGAGGACGCCAACGGCCAGTTCGAGATGAACTGGCAGTTCGACGACGCCCTGACCACCGCCGACCGCATGGCCTTCTTCAAATACATGGTCAAGGCGATCGCGGAAAAGCACGGCCTGCGCGCCACCTTCATGCCGAAGCCGTTCGCCCATCTCACCGGGAACGGCTGCCACGTGCATGTGTCCCTATGGAAGGGCGACAAGAACGCGTTCGACGACGGCAATGACGGCATGGGACTGTCGAAGGACGCGTACAATTTCATTGGCGGGTTAATCAGCCATGCCGATGAGATCTGCTCCATCACCAACCCGACGGTGAATTCCTACAAGCGCATCAATGCGCCGGTGACGACGTCGGGCGCCACGTGGTCGCCCAACACGGTGACTTATGCCGGCAACAACCGCACGCATATGATCCGCGTGCCTGGTGGCGGAAGATTCGAGTTCAGGCTCGCCGACGGCGCGGCCAACCCCTACCTGCTGCCCGCCGCAGTGCTCGCCGCCGGGCTCGACGGCATCGCCAATGGGACCGATCCTGGCAAGCCGCTCAACATCGACATGTATGCCGAAGGTCACAAAGCGCCGGCGGACGTGAAGAAGCTCCCGCTCAACCTACTTGATGCGATCAGGCTTACGGACACGTCGGCGCTGTTGCGGCGCGAGCTTGGCGAGGAATTCGTCAACTCCTACGTCAAGCTCAAGATGAAGGACTGGAACGAGTACCAGCACCATCTGACGCCGTGGGAGCGGGCCACCACGCTCGACTGCTAGATGGCGGCGGCGGGCCCCGAACTCGTTTCTCATCCGCGATCCCACGCCTGAGGACGAGGCGGCCTGGCGCCGTCTCTGGGCGGGCTATGTCGCCTTCTACGAGGCGAACGTGCCCGACGCGGTGACGTCCGGCACGTGGGCGCGGCTGCTCGACCCGAACTTCGGCATGATCGGACGGCTTGCCGAACGGGACGGCGCCGTCGTGGGCTTCACAATCTCGGTGATCCATTTCGGCTCGTGGACGCTGCAACCGGTCTGCTATCTGGAGGACCTGTTCGTGGATCCGCAAGCGAGGGGGCACGGCATCGGCCGGGCCCTGATCGACGACCTCGTCGCACTTGCGCGTGCGCGGGGCTGGTCGCGGCTCTACTGGCACACGAAAGCGTCGAACGATACCGCGCGCCGGCTGTACGACCGCTACGTCGAGGCCGACGACTTCATCCGCTACCGGCTGTTTCTCACCTGATCAATAAGGGCGCGGACGCAGGCAAAAAAGAAGGCGCCAGCACTAGGCCGGCGCCCCAGAGGGTTAGTGTGTTCGCTTAGGTTGGCTTAAGACGGATGCTCGTCGAGAGCCTTCTTGATGCCCTCTTTGCTGCCGTACTTCTTGATGTCCTCGGCGTACTCATTCTCCTCCTCACGGATTTGAATGATGTGCCAGATGATCCAGGCGGCGATCGCGACCACCACCATGATGACCTCGGACCCGAGCCAGGGGTAAACCGGCCCCACATTGGCTAGGTCAACAGCCCAGGTGCTACCCATTTCTTGTCTCCTTTATCCGATCTACCGCCTGCATCAGACGAGTGCCTTTTCGGCGTCGCGGACGTCTTGGCGAGCTTCCTCTTCCTCGTGCAGTGTCCTGAAGTCGAGACCCATAAGCTCAACCTCACGCGGCACGCGCAGAAGACCAAGTCCGTCGAGGATCTTCGCCGCGACCCATCCAGGAATGAAGCCGAGCACGAAGAACATGATCACCCCGCCGATCGTGTTCCCGAGCGGGTTAATTGAGGCGAAGCCCTCGTAGGGCGACGATGGGTAGCCCCAGAGCAGGAAGCCGGCAAAGACGCAGCCGAGGAAGCCGCAATAACCATGCACGGCCACCGCGCCCACGGCATCGTCCAGCTTGAACTTCTTCTCCACCCAGTAGTGCAGCTTGTAGGCGATCCAGATGCCAATACCGCCAACGAAGAAGGCCTGGATTGGATGGTAGAGATCGTTGCCAGCCGAAGCCGTGATGACACCGGCAAGGCCGCCCGAATACGTCCAGAACGGATCGCCTTTCGAGATGATGTAGGCAACCATCAGACCGCCCGACAGCGACATCAGGAAGTTGATCGTGATGGCACTCAGCGTGGTCGGTGTCAGATAGATCGTCGTTGCCGTCCACGTCGA
>CAVSFJ010000020.1:0-73858 GCA_963727165.1 uncultured Alphaproteobacteria bacterium | reverse complement strand
TCGCCGGCACCACGGCGATCACGCTGAACAGGCTCACGATGCGGACATGGAGTTGTGCGCCGGCCACATGGCGGCGTCTGGCGAGCCACAGGCCGGTCACCTGCCAGGCGATGATCCCGACCATAGCCAGGACGAGCGCCAGGTTGATGAGCAGCACGGCCACCACCACCGTGTGGGTGGGGACGATGGGGGTCAGCCCGGTGAGGATGAGATAGGTGGCAAGGCCCGAGCACAGCGAGAGCACCATGGTGATCAAGCCGAGCATGAAAGGCAGACGGCGGCGGGTGCGCGATCCCGAGATCGGCCGTCCGTCCTGATCAGTGCCAGTCGCGGATGCGGACGAGCGGAACAAGCCCTTGCGTTTGGCCGGTTTTTCCGAGGTTTGGAAGACGCTGCGCACCGCTTTCCCCTGGCTTCCCTCTCGGACGCCCGGTTTGTGCCCGGGTCCTTCCGTCTGGAGCGTCCGCCTCAGCTATGGTGCAATAAAATCACAATGTGGCGCTTTGGCGACAACTTCAGCCTGGCGCTGGCCCCGAGCCTTGGCTAGCGGGATATGGTGGCTTGCCTGCGGATTAACCAGGTCGGTCACGCACTGGGCGTGCGGATGACCTTGATGCCGAGATCGCGGATCTTCTTGCGTAGCGTGTTGCGATTGAGACCGAGAAGATCGGCGGCGCGGATTTGGTTGCCTCTGGTTGCGGCGAGCGCCGCGGTGATGAGCGGGAACTCCACCTTGCGCAGGATGCGCGTGTAGAGGCCTGCAGGCGGCAGGTCCTGGCCGAAGCCCATGAAGTAGTCCGTGAGATAGCGTTCCACGGATTCCGACAGGTCGCTCGTCGTCTCGGCGGTGTCGGGAAAGGGCGTGCGGGCGGCGGTGGCAAGCTCGCTTTCCACCATCTCGACGGTGACGATGTCTTGCGCGTAGATCGCCGACAAGCGGCGCACCAGGTTCTCAAGCTCACGCACATTGCCCGGCCAGTGATAGCGCTTGAGCCGCTCGATGGCGGCGGGCTCGAAGCCCTTCGGCGGCAGCCCTTCCTTCTCGGCAATCGAGAGGAAGTGGCGCACAAGATCGGGAATGTCTTCCAGCCGCTCGCGCAATGGCGGCAGCCTGAGCGGCACCACGTTCAGGCGGTAATAGAGGTCCTCGCGGAACAGGCCCTGATCGATCTGCTGTTGCAGGTCGCGATTGGTGGCGGCGATGATCCTGACATTGGTCCGGATCGGCGTGCGACCGCCGACCGTGGTGTATTCGCCCTCTTGAAGCACGCGCAGCAATCGCGTCTGCGCCTCCATCGGCATGTCGCCGATCTCGTCGAGAAACAGCGTTCCGCCTTCGGCCTGCTCGAAGCGGCCGACATGACGGGTCTGAGCGCCGGTGAAGGCGCCCTTCTCATGGCCGAACAGCTCGGACTCGATGAGCTCGCGGGGGATCGCCGCCATGTTGATGGCCACGAACGGTCCGTTGCGGCGCTTGCCGTATTCATGGAGCGCGCGGGCGACGAGCTCTTTGCCGGTGCCGGACTCGCCCGTGATCATCACGGTGAGATCGGTTTGGGTGAGGCGGGCAAGGACGCGGTAGATCTCCTGCATAGCGGGGCAGCGGCCGATGAGCGGCATCCCCTCGCTCGACTCCGCCGAGAGGCGCTGCGCCTTCTTGCGCGGCTCGGCGAGTGCGCGGCCCACCACGGAGATGAGCTCGTTGAGGTCGAACGGCTTTGGCAGGTATTCGTACGCGCCGCGCTCGGCGGCGGTGATAGCCGTCATGAAGGTGTTCTGCGCGCTCATCACGATGATGGGCAGGTCGGGTCTCAACTTCTTGACCCGCGGGATGAGATCGAAAGCGTTTTCGTCGGGCATGACCACGTCGGTGATCACGAGGTCCCCCTCGCCCTGGCTGATCCACCGCCACAGGGTTGCGGCATTGCCCGTGGCGCGCGGTGCATAGCCCGCGCGGGCCAGCGCCTGGTTGAGGACAGTGCGGATCGCCGCATCGTCGTCGGCGATCAGGATATTGCCTTTGCCCATTCTGCTTAAGCCTGCGTTGCTTCTCTCGCTTGCGTCGCTTCGTTCTCGGCCATCGGCATCAGCGCGCGAAAGACTGTGTATCGGGGACGTGACTCGCATTCGATGATTCCTCCATGGTCGCCGATAATCTTGGCTACCAACGCAAGCCCGAGCCCAGTGCCGGACGGCTTGGTGGAGACAAACGGATCGAAAAGATGAGGCAAGAGGTCCGCAGGCACCCCCTCGCCGTTGTCCTCCACCGCGATTTCGAGCGGCAGGCTGACGCGTGCCTGGCTGCCGGGCACGGATAGGCGGACGCCCGGCCGGAAGGACGTCGAGAGCGTGATCTGCCCGTCGGCGCGGTCCTCGCCAATGGCCTCGGCAGCATTCTTGACGAGATTGAGGAACACCTGAACGAGCTTGTCGCGGTTCCCCGGCACGGGCGGCAGCGACGGATCGTAATTCTCGACGATCTTGATGTGGCGCGCAAAGCCGGTGCGCGCGACCTGCTTCACGTGATCGAGCACGTCGTGGATGTTGACCGGCTCGCGCTGGATGGGCCGCTCATCGCCGAAGATCTCCATGCGGTCGACGAGTTTGCAGATGCGGTCGGACTCGGTGCAGATGAGCTGGGTCAGGGTCCGGTCGGAGTCGGTGCGGTCGCTCTCCAAGAGCTGGGCCGCGCCCCTGATGCCGGAGAGCGGGTTCTTGATCTCGTGCGCGAGCACGGCGGCAAGGCCGGAGACGGAACGCGCGGCGCCGCGATGGGTGAGCTGGCGCTCGATCATCTGCGCCATGCTGCGCTGCTGGAGCATGACCATCACCCTGCCCGGCGCTTCAGGCAGCGGACCGCCGTAGAGATCGACAAGCTTGGGCGCCTCGAAGCGGAAGGAGCCGAGCTCGACGCCATATTCGTTGACCGTGGTGCCGTTGCGCTGCACCTGTTCGACCAAAGAGATCAGAGGGCAGCCGAAGGCGACCACGTCGGGGAGGCTATGCCGGCACAGAACGCCGGCGCTCATCTGAAAAAAGTCTTCCGCCGCGGTGTTCGCGTATTCGATGCCGAGAGCCTTGCCGATGACAAGGAGTGGATGCGGCAAAGCCCCAAGCAAAGCATCGCAGGGGATTGACGGAGGGTCTGCCTTTCGGCGAGGGCTAGGGTTTTTGGTCGAGACGCTCAAAGACGTGTATATCCTCGCGGCCGCGCGACGGATGGCTGATATTTGCCTGCATAAATTTTATGCATAGCCACCCTATGATCTATTATTGGGCAAGATACGAGGCTTTTCGCAAGGGAGCAACAATCCTTTTGCCGCACTGCAACAATAAATATCTTCAAAGGCTTAAGGGCGGTTGTTCTCAGATTTTCCACAATTTTCGGGAGCGTTGGGGTTGAAAGTCTCAACCGTCATTGTGGCCGCTGGCCGCGGCGCCCGGGCGGCAACTGATGCTGGGGCACCGAAGCAATATTGCCGGCTCGGCGGTGAGGCGATGCTGACGCACACGATCGGCGCGTTTGCCGCCCATCCGCGCATCGACGATATCGTGGTGGTGATTCACCCCGACGATGCGGCGCTCTACGCAGCCGCGAGCGCGCCTTTTGCCGGGCGGTTGCTTCCGCCTGTCACCGGCGGCGCGCGGCGGCAGGACAGTGTACGGGCCGGACTCGAAGCGCTTGCCGCGCATGAGCCTGACCTCGTGCTGATCCATGACGCGGCGCGGCCGTTCGTCGATGCGGATCTCATCGCGCGCGTGATCGCCAGCCTCGAGACCCACGCGGGCGCCCTGCCCTGCCTTCCCGTCACCGATACGCTGAAGCGTGGGCAAGCGGGGCGTGTCGTGGGAACGGTGGGCCGCGAAGATTTGTGGCGGGCGCAGACGCCGCAAGGTTTCACGTTCGACGCGATCCTCGCCGCCCATCGCGCGGCAGCGACGGATAATTCACGGGAGTTCACCGACGACGCGGCAATCGCGGAGTGGTTCGGCCTCGACGTGGCGTTGGTCGAAGGCTCCGAGCATAATCGCAAACTCACGACGGTGGAGGATCTCAAGATCGCTGACGAGATGTTGCAGGGCGGCGCGTGGTGGAGCATCAGGCACGGTCCGGGTCGCTTCCGGCTATGATGTACATGCGCTCGGCCCCGGCGATGCTGTGATCCTATGCGGCGTGCGCATTCCCCACGCGAAGAAGCTTGTCGGCCATAGCGACGCCGATGTGGGCTTGCATGCGCTGACCGACGCGTTGCTCGGCACCATCGCAGACGGGGATATCGGCGTGCATTTTCCGCCTTCGGACGATCGCTGGCGCGGCGCGGCCTCCGACATCTTTCTCAAAGCTGCCGCCGACAAGATCAAAGAACGCGGCGGCGAGATCGTCCATGTCGACGTGACTCTTCTCTGCGAGGCGCCGCGCATCGGGCCTTATCGCGACGCCATGCGCGGCTTCATGGCCGAAGTGCTCGGGCTCGATATCGGCCAGGTGAGCATCAAGGCGACCACAAATGAAGGTCTCGGCTTTGTCGGCCGGGGCGAAGGCATCGCCGCCATGGCGACGGCGACAGTGAGGCTGCCATGACAGAAACGATCGAGATCGACGAACGCCTCATCGCCCAAGCGGCTGACCTGCTCGAGGCGTGTCGCGCCAAGGGCGATCTCATCGCCACGGCGGAATCGTGCACCGGCGGGCTGGTCGCGGCGACCCTCACCGCCGTTCCCGGCTCCTCGGATGTGTTCGACCGCGGCTTCGTCACCTATTCCAACACGGCGAAGAGCGAGATGCTCGACGTGCCCTATTGGTTGATCGAGAAGCACGGCGCCGTGAGCGAGGATGTCGCCAGGGCCATGGCGGGCGGTGCGCTCACCCATAGCAGTGCGGGCCTTGCCGTGGCGGTAACCGGCATCGCCGGACCCGATGGCGGCACGCCGGAGAAGCCTGTGGGGCTGGTGCATTTCGCAGCGGGGCGCCCGGACGGTCCCATGCACCATGAGCGGGTCGTATTTGGCGAGCTCGGCCGGGCCGAGGTCAGGCGCCGCGCCGTCGAGCGGGCGCTGACGCTCCTGCGCTCATTGGTGTGAGGCGAGCGTCGCGCTCTTGGCACCGTAGACCTTGTCGGCTCTAGCCTCGAAGGCGTCGGTGTATTTCCGCACGGCCTTGTCGAACAGCCCGCCCACGACTCGCTCGAACATGCGCGAGCGGAAGGCGTAGGCGATGTAGAAATCCACGTCCGATGCGTCGTCGCCGCGGGGCAAGAATCGCCAGCGGTTCTCGAGGAACGAGAACGGTCCGTCGAGATATTCGACGAAGATGGTGCGCCCGGGGCGATCGAGGGTGACCTTGGTGGTGAAGCGCTCGCGGATCAGCTTGTAGCCCACTTGCATCGTAGCAATGAGCACTTCCTTCTCCTCCACCTGTTCGCGGCGCGTCACCTTGAGCCCCTCCACGAGCGGCAGGAACTGCGGATACTCTTCGACGCGGGAGACCAGGGCATACATGTCGTCCGCTGAGTGTGCGACGGGGTGCTTGATCTCGAAGACGTGCATGATGGCAAGCGGCAGGCGCTCAAGCGCCGGCTAAGGCGTGGCGCGCAGCCTTCAGCCGCGCGAAGTCCTCGGCGGCGTGATAGGAAGAGCGGGTCAAGGGGCTAGATGCCACGAGCAGGAAACCTTTGTCTTCGGCCAAGCACTTATACGATTGAAACTCCTCCGGCGTGACAAAGCGGTCAATGGCCGCATGTTTGCGCGTCGGCTGGAGATACTGGCCGATGGTGAGAAAATCGACGTCCGCGGCACGGAGATCGTCCATCACGGCGGCGACCTCGTCTTTGGTCTCGCCGAGACCCACCATGATGCCGGACTTGGTGAAGAGACACGGGTCGTGCCGCTTGGCTGCTTCGAGCAGTGCCAGCGAGTGGTGATAGTCAGCCCCTGGGCGAATACGCCGGTAGAGCGACGGCACCGTCTCCATATTGTGGTTGAAGACGTCGGGGCGTGCTTCGACGACGCGCTGAAGCGCGCCCTCTTTGCGCAAGAAGTCCGGGGTCAGCACCTCGACACTCGTGTTCGGCGCTTGCTCCTGAAGCGCCGCGATGGTGTGTGCGAAATGGGCGGCGCCGCCATCGTCGAGGTCGTCGCGATCGACGGAGGTGACCACGACATGGGTGAGATCGAGCGCGGCGATCGCCGCGCCGACGCGCTGCGGCTCGTCGGGATCGAGGGGCGCGGGCTTGCCGGTTATCACGTTGCAGAACGCGCAGGCCCGCGTGCAGACCTCGCCCATGATCATCACCGTGGCGTGACGCTTGCCCCAGCACTCGCCGATATTGGGACAGGCGGCCTCCTCGCAGACCGTGTGGAGGCGATGCTCGCGCAAGACGGCTTGCGTCGCGTCGAAGGCATGCGCGCCAGGCGCCTTGACGCGAATCCAAGGCGGTTTCGGCAGGACGGGCGTGTCGGGCAGCCGCGCCTTCTCCGGATGGCGCGGCCGTGCCCTCGTCTCACGCAAATTGTCGATCACGGTGACCATCAATGGCTTCAGCCTGTTGCGGGACCTTGGACCTTTCGCCAAATCCATATCAACAGGATCGCGCCGATCGTGGCCACGATCAGATTGCCGAGCCAGCCGTAGAACTCGATATTCAAGAGGCTGGCGAGCGAGCCGCCGACGAACGAGCCGGCAATGCCGACAAGGAGATTGGTGAGCAGACCGTGATCGCTCGCCGTCACCTTCTCGGCGATGTAGCCGGCGAGTAGGCCGATGATGAGCATGCCGAAAAAGCCGACGCCCGGCATCGAAAGCAAGCCATGACCTTCCATCGAAACCTCCAGGCTTTCTGAGTGCGTGCCGCGATTTGGTCGGCGCCGCACCGGACAGTCCGAATATAGGCGGTTTCGATGCCTGCGGCATTAGCCGTGCGTCATCGGTAGGGATTTCTTGGCCAGGCGGTATTTGTCTCGCGTTAACGTGTCGAGGGTCATGGTTTTCCGTACACGTCCTGGCCTCCCTCCCAGTCGGCAATCTATGAGCTACGACGCACTCACGACGACCCTGGCCGGTGGCCTCGTCAAGGGCCACCCGCAATTCGGGGCGACCGGCGGCAAGCCAGTGACGAAGCGCTCGCTCAGAGCGCTCGACTGGTCGAATTTCTTCCTGTCCGACGTTCGCGACGGCATCGGGCCCTATCTCGGGATCTATCTCCTCTCAGCCTATAACTGGGACGCAGGCTCGATCGGCGTGGCGATGGCGGCCATGGGCGTTGCCATGGTCATCGCCCAGACGCCCGCAGGCGCCCTGATCGACGCCACGACGAATAAGAGGCTGGTGATGGCGGCAGCGGCGCTGGTCGTCGCGGTCTCCTGCGTTCTCATGACCGTCTTTTCTTCGCTGGCGGCGATTGTCCTCTTTCAAGTTCTCATCGGTGTCGCCGCGGCGATCCTGGCGCCGGGTATCGCGGGGTTGACGCTCGGACTTGTCGGGTATCGCAAGTACTCCCAGCGGCAGGGCAGGAACGAAGTGTTCAACCATGCCGGCAACTTGGCGGCAGCAGCCTTTGCCGGACTTGCCGGGCAACTCATTGCCTTGAAGTGGCTCTTCTATGCCGTGGCGATGTTCGGGGTTGGCTCCATCGTCTCCGTCCTGGCCATACGCAAGAAGGACGTGGACAACGAGCTCGCACGCGGCGCCAGAAGCGAGATCGTCGAGGGCGAGGAGGAAGAGCCAGCGCATATTTCCGGGTTCTCCGTGCTGCTCTCCTCGAAATCGCTCCTCATGTTTGCCCTGTCGGTCGTGCTGTTCCATTTCGCCAATGCGGCCATGCTGCCGCTCGCCGGGCAGTACATGACGGAAGCCTCAAAGAGTAACGGCTCGATCTACATGTCGGCGTGCATCATCGCCGCGCAGCTCGTGATGATCCCCGTCGCGAAGTTCACGGGAGACCGCGCCGACGGCTGGGGGCGCCGTCCCATCTTCCTGGTTGCGTTTGCCGCGCTTGATCGTGCGCGGCCTGCTCTACACCGTCAGCCCCGACCCCTACTGGATCGTCGGGGTGCAATTGCTGGACGGCATCGGCGCCGGCATTTTCGGCGTGCTTTGGGTGATCGTGGCGGCCGATCTCACGCGCGGCACCGGACGCTACAACCTCGTGCTCGGGGCGATTGCCACGGCGGTCAGTCTCGGGTCCGCGCTGAGCAATTTCACGGCGGGCTACGTCGTGAACTGGACGAGCTACCCCGGCGGCTTCCTGTTCCTCAGCGCCTGGGCTGTCGTCGCCCTTCTCGTGTTCTATTTCGGTGTTCCCGAGACGCGGCCGGTCACCACGAAGACCTAGGTCACAGACGCACCCGGTGCCGCATCACCGTATGCGTTGCCACACCCACAGGCAGATAATCGCGCCGATGGTGGCGATGATGATCTGGCCGATCAGGCCGTAAGCGGCGATGCCGACGAGGCCGGCGAGCAGGCCGCCAACCACGGCGCCGACAATGCCGACCAGCAGGTTCACCAGGAGATCCTGCTGCCGCCCCATGATGTAAGAGGCGAGCACGCCTGCGATCAGGCCGATAATAAGAAAGATAATCAAGCCCATAATGGTCCTCCCATCGGTTAGTCGGGCTCCTCAAGCGCTCCGCTACGGGGGGACTAGATGTGGAGGGCACGCCCGAAGGCGTCGAGCACCGATTCGTGCATCATCTCCGACAATGTCGGATGGGGGAAGACCGTGGCGATTAATTCGGCTTCCGTGGTCTCCAGCGTCTTACCGATGGCGAAGCCCTGAATGAGCTCCGTCACCTCCGCGCCGATCATGTGCGCGCCGAGCAAAGCGCCTGTTTCCGCATCGAAAATCGTCTTCACCAGCCCTTCGGTCTCGCCCATGGCGATGGCCTTGCCGTTTGCGGAATAGGGATAGCGGCCAACTTTGAGCGTATGGCCTGCGTCGCGGGCGGCCTTCTCGGTCAAGCCCAAGGCTCGCCATTTGCGGCGCGCTATAGGTGCAGGCCGGGATGTTGGTCTTGTCCATGGGATGGACGCCATCGACGCCGGCGATCTTCTCAACGCACATCACGCCTTCATGCATCGCCTTGTGGGCAAGCCAGGGCGGGCCCGACCACGTCGCCGATGGCGTAGAGGCCGGGAACGCCGGTGCGGCACCATTCGTCGATGACGATATGGCCTTTGTCGACCTTGACCCCCTGCCCTTCCAGGCCGATCCCTTCGACATTGCCGGTGATGCCGATAGCGAGGATCACGCGTTCGACCGTGCCGTCGACCGTGCTGCCGTCAGGGGTCTTGAGCGTCGCGGTGACATTGTCTTGTCCGGTGGCAAGCCGCTCCACTGTCGTGCCGGTGCGGATGGTGATGCCTTGCTTGGCGAAGGCCTTGTGCGCGAGCCGCGAGATCTCCTCGTCCTCCGCCGGCAAGATGCGGTCGAGCACCTCGACCACCGTCACCTGCGCGCCGAGGGTGCGGTAGAAGCTTGCGAACTCGATGCCGATGGCGCCGGAGCCGACGATGAGGAGCGAGTTCGGAAAGCTCTCCGGAACCATCGCCTCCTTGTAGGTCCAGATCAGCCTGCCGTCGGGCTCGAGCCCGGGAAGCGTCCGCGCCCGTGCGCCGGTGGCGATGATGATGTGCTTGGCGGTGATCGCAGGCAGTGCCGCGCCGTCCTTGCCGGTGAGCGCGATGCGGCCCTCCCCTTCGAGCCGCGCCGTGGCGTTGATCACGGCGATGTTGTTCTTCTTCATGAGATAGGCGACGCCGTTCGACAGGCGCTCGGCCACTTTGCGGCTGCGCTCGATGACGTGTGCGAAATCGAAGCCGATATTGTCGGCGCGGAGCCCGAACTCGCCCGCGTTCTGCATGAGGTGATAGACCTCGGAGGTGCGCAGCAGCGCCTTGGTGGGGATGCAGCCCCAGTTGAGGCAGATGCCGCCGAGGCGGTCGCGCTCGACGACGGCCGTCTTGAAGCCGAGCTGGGCTGCGCGAATGGCGGCCACATAGCCACCGGGGCCGCCGCCGATGACGACGAGATCGAATTTCGTGTCGGGGGACGTCACGCGAGCGACCTTATCATGAGAACCCAATCGCCTTGATGCGGAAAGCTGGGCGGCAGATTGGCGCGTTCGCTGGCAAGAGGTGCGTAGCCGGCGCGCGCATAAAGACGCGCGGCGCCTTCATTCCAGCTGCCGACGATGACGCTTATCGCTGACGTGCCTGCGTCACGGCCCTCTTGTCTCGGCGACCTCAAGAAGTTTTGTGCCAATCCCCTGCCCGCGGAACTCGGGAAAGGTGGCGAGCACGTTGATGTACCACGAGCCTGGCGCTTGGGCTTCGAGGCGAACGAGCGGACGCACGAGTTCCGGCATTCGTCGAGGCCGGTGAGATCGTAAGGATCGTCAAGGCGATAGCCGATCAGGCTTCGCGGCGATCTCACCATTTATCTCGGCGATGATGGCATTGCGGTAGGAGAAGCCGCCCTCCTCGCGCCGTGCCCGCTCGCGGCCGATCTCGAGCGTGGATTGGCCAGGTGCTGCGAGCAGGCCCCACATGTAGTTGGGGGCGCCCTCGCCGGCGATGTCCACCAGTACCGCGAGGTCGGAAGCGTCGGTAATGCGGGCCGGACGAATGGTAAGCGTCATGGGTGCGAACGCTACACCAGCATGGTGACGGGGTCTTCGATATAGGCCTTGAACGCGGCGAGCAGCTCGGCGCCGAGCGCCCCGTCGATGACGCGGTGATCGACGGACAGCGTCGCGCTCATCATCGTGGCGATCTTCACCGCATCGTCCTTGATCACCGGCTTCTTCTCGGCGCGCCCCACGGCGAGGATCGAGGCTTGCGGCGGGTTGATGACCGCATCGAAGCTGTCGATGCCGTACATGCCGAGATTAGAGATGGTCGTCGAGCCCCCCTGATATTCGTGGGGCGCGAGCCGCTTGGAGCGCGCGCGCGCGGCGAGATCGCGCATCTCGTTGGAGATCTCCGACAGGCTCTTCACCTCGGCATTGCGGATGATCGGCGTATGCAGCCCGCCGCCTTCGAGCGCCACGGCGACGGCAATGTCGGACGTGCGGTGGCGCAGGATGCCTTGGTCCGTCCAGGTGGCGTTAGCGTCCGGCACGGTCTGGAGCGCCATGGCCATGGCCTTGATGATGAAGTCGTTGATCGACAGCTTAAAGGCGTGCGGCCCGTCATGGGGTGCCATGCCGTTCATGCGCTCCCGGGCGGAGAGCAGTGCATCGAGCTGGCAATCGATGTTTAGATAGAAATGCGGGATGGTCTGCTTCGCCAGCGTGAGCCGCTCGGCGATGGAACGGCGCATGGTGTCGAGGGGCACGATCTCGTAAGTGCCAGGCTCAAAGAGCGCAAGGATCTGCTTGTCCGAGAAGCCGTGGACGGCGGGCGGCGGCGGGACCTTGACCATCTCGCCCCGGCGCGGCGCTTCTTCTCTCACGACCTCGGCAGCCTCGGCGGCAGCGGCGGCGCGCTCTCCGGTCCGCGCGTGCTCCACATCGGCCTTGACGATGCGGCCATGCGGACCTGAGCCGGTCAGCGCGGCAAGGTCGATGCCGCGCTCGCGGGCGAGACGCCGCGCCAAGGGCGATGCGAATATGCGGCCGTGTCCGTTGGTGCGGCCATGCCCGTTGCCGTTGGCCCTGATCTGCTCGGCGATCCGGCTCATCACATGCTCGGCGGAGCCCTCGTGCGTGTCCTCTTTCGCGGCAGGCGTTGGCGCGGTTGGCTGCGGCGCCGTCGACGGAGCTGCGTCCGCCCCGGTCTCGCCGTCCTCGAGGAGGACGGCGATGGGCTGGTTCACTGGCACATTCTCCGCGCCTTCGGGCACCAGCAGCTTGCCGATGGTGCCGTCCTCGACGGCCTCGATCTCCATGGTTGCCTTGTCGGTCTCGATCTCGGCGATGACATCGCCCGCACGCACTTCGTCACCTTCATGGACGTGCCATTTGGCGAGTTTGCCCACGTCCATGGTGGGCGACAGCGCGGGCATGAGGATTTGCGTGCTCATGGCGCCTCTTGCGCCGCCTCGAGCGCGGCGGCTGCGTCTTCCCAATGCTGTCCGTCGAAGGCATTGACGCGGGCCACGCGTACGGCCCCCGGCTCCAGGCAACGCACGTTGATGCTATAGCCGTCCGGCATCACGCGCGGCACGTAGAAGCTTTTGATGCCGCAGATGGAGCAGAAGTGATGCTTCGCAATGCCGGTGTTGAACGTGTAGGTGGTGAGTGTGTCTTGGCCTGTGAGCAAGCGGAAGCGGTCGGCACCGATGTGATAATGGAGATAGCCGGCCTTCGTGCAGATCGAGCAGTTGCACTCCCGTGCCTCAATCTCGTCGGGCGCCAGGATTTCGAACGTGACGGCGCCGCAATGGCAGCCGCCCTTCTTCCAGGTCATGGGAACTTCCGCCATGCGCGTTACTCCCGGTAGCACACGGACTTCGCCGCCTCGACCACCTGCTCGACCGACGGCAGCGCCAGCTTCTCCAGATTGGCGGCATAGGGCATGGGCACGTCGGCGCCGGTGACCTTGGTCGGCGGCGCGTCGAGATAGTCGAAGGCATGCGCCGCCACGCTGGCGCAGACTTCCGAGCCGATGGAGCACACGGACCAGCTCTGCTCGATGGTCACGAGGCGGTTGGTCTTCTTCACCGAAGCCACCACGGTGTCGATGTCGAGGGGCCGCAAGGTGCGTAAGTCGACGACCTCCGCCTCGATGCCCTCTTTCGCCAGCTGCTCCGCCGCTTCGAGCGTGTACATCATGCCCCGCGAATAGGACACGAGCGTCACGTCGCGGCCTTCCCGCGCGATGCGCGCCTTGCCGATGGGGATGAGGAAGTCCTCGCGCTTCGGCACCTCGCCCTTATCCCCGTAAAGAAGCTCGCTCTCGAGAAACACCACGGGGCTGTTGTCGCGGATGGCCGCCTTGAGCAGACCCTTGGCGTCGGCGGCGTCATAAGGCGCGATCACCTTCAGCCCCGGCACATGGGCGTACCAGGCGGAGTAATCCTGGCTGTGCTGGGCCGCGACGCGTGCCGCCGCGCCGTTCGGCCCGCGGAACACGATGGGGCAATGCATCTGCCCGCCGGACATATAGAGCGTCTTGGCGGCGGAATTGACGATGTGGTCGATGGCCTGCATGGCGAAGTTCCAGGTCATGAACTCCACGATGGGCCGCAAGCCGGCGAAGGCCGCGCCGACGCCGACGCCGGTGAAGCCATATTCGGTGATGGGCGTGTCGATGACGCGGCGCGCGCCGAACTCTTCGAGCAGGCCTTGGGTGACCTTGTAGGCGCCGTGATACTGGGCGACCTCCTCGCCCATGACGAACACGTCCCCGTCGCGGCGCATCTCCTCGGCCATGGCGTCGCGCAACGCCTCGCGCACGGTCAGGGTGGCCGTCTCGGTGCCGGGCGCGACCTCGGCCGCGGCCTCGGGCTTCGGCTCTGGGGACGCGGCTTCCGTCTTGGCCGATGCTTGTTCGACCTCTAACGGCGCTTCGCTAAGTGGCGGCGGTGGCGCCGCGCTTGACGGCGGTGGGGCCGCCGGCTGTGTTGTGAAGGACGAGGCGTTCGCGCCCGTATCTTCCCCGTCCGTCACCAGGATGGCGATGGGCTTGTTGATGGGGATGTGCTCGGTGCCTTCCGGCACCAGGATCTTGCCGATCTTGCCGTCGTCGACGGCCTCCATCTCCATGGTCGCCTTGTCGGTCTCGATCTCGGCGATCACGTCGCCGGCATGGACCTCGTCGCCTTCGTGAACGTGCCACTTGGCGAGCTTCCCCTCCTCCATGGTGGGAGAGAGTGCGGGCATGAGAATTTCGGTCGACATCACACGCCTAAGCTCATGTCGCCGTCACATCGGTATAGAGCTCGGACGGGTCGGGCTCGGGATCGTTCTGCGCGAACTCCGCCGCCTCGTTGACGGTGGCGCGGATCTCGCGGTCGATGGCCTTCAGCTCGTCCTCGCTCCTCCCCGCTTCGAGGAGACGCTTGCGCACGAGCTCGATCGGGTCGTGATGCTCGCGCATATCCTTCACTTCCTCGCGGGACCGGTATTTCGCCGGGTCCGACATGGAGTGGCCGCGATAACGATAGGTCTGCATTTCCAGGATCATGGGCCCCTGCCCGCTCCGCGCGTGGGCTAGGCCACGTTCGCCGGCGGCCTTCACCGCCGCGACGTCCATGCCGTCGACCTGCTCGCCGGGAATGCCGAAGGCGAGGCCCCGGTGATACAGCTCCTTGGCTTGCGCGCTGCCCCGCTCGATCGCCGTGCCTAGGGCGTAGTGGTTGTTCTCGATGACGTAGACGACCGGCAGCTTCCACAGCGAGGCCATGTTGAAGCTCTCATAGACTTGGCCCTGATTGGCCGCGCCTTCGCCGAAAAAGCTGACGCAGACATGATCGTTGCCGCGATATTTGTTGGCGAAGGCGATGCCGGTGCCGAGCGGCGCCGGCGTGCCGACGATGCCGTGGCCGCCGTAGAAATTCTTCTCCACCGAGAACATGTGCATGGAGCCGCCCTTGCCTTTGGAGTAGCCGTGGGTGCGGCCGGTGAGCTCGGCCATCACGCCTTTGGGGTCCATGCCGGTCGAGAGCATGTGGCCGTGATCGCGATAGGCGGTGATGATCTGGTCGCCGTCCTTGATCGCCATCATCATGCCGGTGACGACGGCCTCCTGGCCGATATAGAGGTGGCAGAAGCCGGCAACGAAGCCCATGCCGTAAAGCTGCCCCGCCTTCTCCTCGAAGCGGCGAATGAGCAGCATGTTGCGATAGGCCTTGAGCTCGTCCTCCACGCTGAGGCGCGGAGCCTCAGACGGCGGGGTGGGCTTCTGGTCCATCCAGAACGCTTCCGCTCCCGGCGTCAGGCTTGGGCTGTTCACACCTGGCCTCCTTCAACTCAAACTCCCGCGCGCCCGAGGCAAGCTAGCACGAGTTGAAAGTGGCCTGAAAGCTTGGAGGGCGCGCAAGTGCCCGCGATCAACGGGCGCAGTTAGCGCTTCGTCAGCGGCCCCGTGGGATCGGGCTCGCGACGCTTCATCATGACGAGATCGTCGGGATGGGCGAGGTTCAGGAGCGCGCGGGCCCGCTCGTCCAGCATGTCGGGATCGAGGCTTTCGGGCCTCAGCAGCGCCACGTCGCGCTCAAGTCTCTGTTTCACCTCGTGAAGGCCAGCGAGCTCACCCTCGAGCACCTCTTTGCGGCGCTCGAGATCGGCGCGGGCCTTGAGGCCGTGCTCGCCCGTCTGGAGGTGGTAGCCGAAGTAGCCGCCGACGCCCAAGGCCATCAGCGGAAAGATAAATGCCCGGAACCGCATGTCCCCTCCCATACGCAGCGAATCACAAAGATCGATTGGGAGTGGTTAAGTCGCAGTTACTTACACCGCTAACGGCGCAACACCGAGGCTCCGGCATAGCGGGCCCGCGGGCCAAGATCCTCCTCGATGCGGATGAGCTGGTTGTATTTGGCGACCCGGTCCGAGCGGGCGAGCGAGCCGGTCTTGATCTGCCCGCAATTGGTGGCGACCGCGAGATCGGCGATGGTGGCGTCCTCGGTCTCGCCGGAGCGGTGCGACATCACCGCCGCGTAGCCCGCCTCTTGCGCCATGCGCACGGCGTCGAGCGTCTCGGACAGCGTGCCGATCTGGTTGACCTTGACCAGGATGGCGTTGGCGATGTGCTGGTCGATGCCCTCTTTCAGGCGGGTGACGTTGGTGACGAAGAGATCGTCGCCCACGAGCTGGACGCGGTCGCCGAGCGCTTCGGTGAGCACGCGCCAGCCGTCCCAATCGTCCTCCGACATGCCGTCCTCGATGGAGAAGATGGGATAGTTGGAGACGAGCTCGGCGTAATAGGCCGTCATCTGCTCGGCGGTCAGAGTCCGCTTCTCGCCTTTGAGGAAATAGCGGTCCTCGCCGTAGAACTCGGTCGCCGCCGCGTCGAGGGCGAGATAGATGTCCTTGCCGGGCTGATAGCCGGCGGTCTCGATCGCGGCCATGACGAAATCGAGCGCCTCGCGGGTCGAGGCGATATTGGGGGCGAAGCCGCCTTCGTCGCCGACCGCGGTGCCGTGCCCCGCGCCATTCAGCGCGTGTTTCAGCGCATGGAACACCTCGGCGCCCATGCGCACGGCCTCGGCGATGCTCGGCGCGCCGACCGGCACGATCATGAATTCCTGGAAGTCGATGGGATTGTCGGCATGCATGCCGCCATTGATGATGTTCATCATCGGCACCGGCAGCAGCGTCGCCTCCTCGCCGCCGAGATAGCGGTAGAGCGGCTGCTCGTGGGAGTCCGCGGCGGCCTTGGCGGCGGCGAGCGAGACGCCGAGAATGGCGTTGGCGCCGAGGCGTTTCTTGTTCTCGGTGCCGTCGAGATCGCACAAGAGCTGATCGAGACCCCGCTGGTCGTCGGCATCGAAGCCGTCGAGCGCTTTGCGGATCTCGGTGTTCACCGCCTCCACGGCTTTCAGCACGCCCTTGCCGCCATAGCGCGGGCCGCCGTCGCGGAGCTCGTGGGCCTCGTGTGCGCCGGTCGAGGCGCCGGACGGCACGGCGGCGCGGCCGCGATGGCCGTCCTCGAGCACGACGTCGACTTCGACCGTCGGGTTGCCGCGGCTATCGAGGATTTCCCGGCCAATGATGGTGGCGATGGCAGTCATACGAACAGTCCCCCAGACGAATGTGGGGCCGTCTTAGCCTAGGCGGCGCGTCAGCGGAAGGCGTATATGTAGCGGCGATGAGACCACATCAGAGACCAAACCAATGCCGGCCGAGCCATTAAAGTCCGCCACCGGAGCCCTGGTGCTGTTCTCGGGCGGCCAGGATTCAACTGTCTGCCTTGGCTACGCGCTCGACCGCTACGCCTGCGTCGAGACGGTGGGCTTCGACTATGGCCAGCGTCACGGTATCGAGCTCGACTGCCGGGCCCGCGTCCGGGACGAGATCGCCGGGCAATTTCCCCAATGGGGGGACCGGCTCGGGCCCGACCACATGATCGACATTTCGAGCTTCGGCGCCATCGGCGACACGTCGCTGACCTCCGACGCCGAGATCGTCATGTTGGAGTCGGGTCTCCCCTCGACCTTCGTGCCCGGACGCAACCTCGTGTTCTTCGTCTATGCGGCGGCGCTCGGCTACCGGCGGGGCCTCACCACGCTCGTCGGCGGTATGTGCGAGACCGACTATTCCGGCTATCCCGATTGCCGCGATGCGACCTTGCGCGCGCTGCAAGAGGCCATCCGGCTCGGCACCGAGGTGCCCTTCTCCATCGACACGCCGCTGATGTGGCGGTCGAAGGCGGAGACATGGGCGCTGGCGCAAGAGCTTGGCGGCGAGGCCTTCGTCGACCTCATCCTCGAGGAGACGCACACCTGTTACAAAGGTGAGCGCGGCACGCGACACCCTTGGGGCTATGGCTGCGGGGAATGCCCCGCCTGCGCGCTCCGCGCCAAAGGCTATGCCGCGTGGCAAGCGTCGGGCGCGGAGGCTGGCAAGCGGCAGCGGGGCTAGCGGGTCGCGGTCGGCCGCACGATGATCTCGTTGACGTCGACGCCGTCCGGCTGCCCGATCGCATAGGCGATGGCTTCGGCGATCGCTTCAGCCGGGATAGAGACCTGCCGGTACTCCTCGATCATCGCCTTGGTGCTCGGGTCCGTGATGGTTCCGGCGAGCTCCGATTCCGTAACTCCTGGAGAGACGATGCTGACCCGGATGTCGGTGTTCTCCTTGCGCAAGCCTTCCGACAAGGCATTCACCGCGTATTTCGTGGCGCAATAGACGGCGCCGGTCGGGAGCACGTGGTGCGCCGCGACGGACGAGATGTTGACGAACTGGCCGTAACCCTGGCGCTTCATGATCGGGAGCCCGGCGGCGATGCCGTAGAGCACGCCCTTGATGTTGACGTCGATCATGCGGTCCCACTCGTCGACCTTGAGGGCTTCGAGCGGCGACAGGGGCATGAGCCCGGCATTGTTGACGACCACATCGAGCTTGCCGAAGGTCTTCTCGGCGAATTGGACGAAGTCCTCGACATCCTTGCGCTCGGTCACGTCGAGCGCGCGGAACTCCGCCGTGCCCCCTTTGGCGCGGATCTCTTCAACGATCTTCTCGAGCCGGTCGGTGCGCCGCGCGCCCAGCACGACCTTGGCGCCGAATTGCGCCAGATGCCTGGCCGCCGCCTCGCCGATGCCGCTGCTCGCGCCCGTAATGGCAACCACTTTTCCTTCGATATTCCGCATGGCTCTCTCCCTTTTGGACATGGTAAGGCGCGAAGGGCTCCAGCGACCTGAGACGTTTCGCCCCCTGAGCTAAATCCCAGACAACCGCCGGTTCAGACCGGGTTCATGTGGGTTGTGGGACTCTCCATCCATCAACCGGGTAATTAACGGATCAAAGCCGGGCTCGGGGATGCGTTAAAGACTGGAGACGACCCATGACGAAGCTGAACCGAATTGGCCTGATTGCCGTCGCCACCGTGATGGGGCTCGGCGTGACCACGACCGCAATGGCCGCCTCGAAGGCCGACTGCCGCGTCTATGCCGATCTCGCTGTGAACCAATATGCCAGGATGCAGGCACTCAATCTTGGGTGTACGGGCTTCCGCTGGCACAACTGGTATGATGGGCACTATCGCTGGTGCCGTTCGACGTCCAAGGCCTCGGCCCGGTCCGAAGCCATTGTCCGCCAACGGGCCCTGTTTACCGGGCAGTGCTAGCCGGTTCCTCTGGCAGGAGCCGCGGACGCTGGGTAAAACGTCCCGCGGCCCCGCGCCGTCAAGGTCCTGCGCGGAAGAGCCGCATGGAAAAAAAATGGGTTTTTTGTCAGTGGAATGCGGTTCGCTCTGGCTTCGGTGCTTCCGTCTCCACAGCACAATACAAGAGTCTCACCCGATCGATACGGGGGGTCATAGGGAGGAAAGATGAAACAGCGTTTTCTGTCTCATGCACCGAAGATTGCGATTGCCGCAGTCGCGCTGGGCATCCTGGGTATTGTTGGTCTTGTCACCGCCGGCGGGTCGCACGCGGCCACCGAGAAGGTAACGTGTTGCGAGAAGGGCGATCAGACGCCGCCGCTCGAGCTCGTGAAGAAGGTGCCTCCGGGCGGGCTGCACAATCCTTACGATTGGAAGGAGCTTGCCAAGGACCCGGACCTCGTCAAGCAGTTCCGGCTGCCCGGCTGCAACGAGTGCCATGGCGGCACCGGCGGTGGCGGCTTCTGCCCGGCCCTCTCCCAGGGTGTCTGGTTCTGGGGCAACACGGACGACATTCTGTTCCGGCTGGCGACCGAGGGCTCCGCGGAGCTCAAGAAGCAAGGCTTCGTGCGCTACCAGTACGGCACCGTCCACGCGCCGATGCCCCCGATGGGAATGACCATCAAGACTGCGGATCAACTCTGGCACATCATCTCCTTCATTCGGTCGATCCAACCGCCTGGAGCCAATCCGCCGGAGAAGGTCATCCCCGGCAAGTACGAGCCGAAGGGGGACGCCGACAAATAAGCGGAGTGACACCGCAAGCGTTCAACGGATCGCCCGGCCCTCGCGCCGGGCGATTTGCTTTTGCGCTCCCTTATCCCCGCGCTTCA
This sequence comes from uncultured Alphaproteobacteria bacterium, assembly GCA_963727165.1. Lineage (GTDB taxonomy): Bacteria > Pseudomonadota > Alphaproteobacteria > Rhizobiales > Methyloligellaceae > Methyloceanibacter. Next base: position 54,262 of record CAVSFJ010000020.1, on the reverse strand, counting down.
AACCTCGCGTATCATCGCCTCACCTCGTCCAACTGAAGGGGCGCGCTCTATGAGGCGTCTTGATCGCGGGACGGGGTGCGGCGCCTGCGGGTCTCGTTCGCAGCGAGGCCTCCGGGCGGCGCCGGAGCCACCCCCCGGGGCTACTAGGAGCCCCTGCCAGAAGCTGGCTGAGACGTGTTTTTGGCGCTACCGGCCTCCGCCCTACTTGAGCGCGTGTTTCTTGCGCTCCGGTTGGCGGCCGCGCCAAGAACAAAGAAAAGCGGGGCCCGGTGCTGGAGACGCTGCGATTGGCGCGCCGCGAGGCGCCCGCGCATCTTCGGATGCGAGCCATTAGGATTTGCGCCTCTCGGCGCGCCATCCCCCTCAGGCCTCGCGGCATCCGCCGGCGAGCGGCTTGGCGCGTCTTGCGTCAATTGCCCGAAAGGACCAAGTTCCGCGCATGTATGCGGTCAAGGAGATTTACTACACGCTGCAAGGCGAAGGCGCTCAGGCTGGGCGCCCCGCCGTGTTCTGCCGCTTCGCCGGCTGCAATCTGTGGTCGGGCCGTGAGGAGGATCGCGCGGAAGCCGTTTGCGATTTCTGCGACACGGATTTCGTGGGCACTGACGGCCCTGGCGGCGGCAAGTTCGCAGATGCCGACGCGCTCGCCCGCGCCTGCCGCGAGACGTGGCGCGGCAATTCCGGCACGCCGCCTTTCGTGGTGCTGACCGGCGGCGAGCCCATGCTGCAAGTCGACGAGCCTTTGGTCGCCGCGCTCCACGCGGCCGGCTTCGAGGTCGCGATCGAGACCAACGGCACGCTGCCGGTGCTGCCGTCGATCGATTGGGTCTGCGTCAGCCCCAAGGCCGGTGCGCCCTTGCGGCAGCGCTCGGGCAACGAGCTCAAGCTCGTCTATCCGCAAGAAGAGCTTTGGCCCGAGGAGGTCCAAGAGCTCGATTTCACCCACTTCCTTCTGCAGCCCATGGACGTCGGTGCCGGCAGCCCGGCCAATGTGCGCGCGGCCATTGATTATTGCCTGGCCCATCCCAAATGGCGGTTGAGCTTGCAGACCCACAAAATGCTGGGCCTGCCTTAACCCTGGCAGGCGCCCAAGCCCTGGCCGGGACAGGCAAAATCCCCTAAACAGCGACCATGCGTATCTACAAGGAATTCTTCTTCGAGGCGGCGCATTTCCTGCCGTCCGCCCCGCCCGGCCATCCCAATTCGCGGGTGCACGGACATTCGTTCCGCGTGCGCGTGACCGTGGACGGCGAGCCCGACGAGGACACAGGGATCATCGTGCATTTCGACGAGCTGGAGGCGGCCGTGGCCGATGCCCGCGACGCGCTCGACCACCGCATGCTGAACGAGATCGAAGGCCTGTCGGCGCCGACGCTCGAGCGGATCACCATGTGGCTGTGGGACCGGCTGCACAACCGGCTTCCCGGCCTGGTGGAGATCGAGATCGCGCGCGACTCCTGTCACGAAGGTTGCGTCTATTACGGGCCGCCGATGCGGCTCGCCGCGGAGTAGGTCATGACGCGCAAGATCACAGGGCTTCGTCAGCTTGGATCGGAAGCGCCGGTCCCCAATTCGCCGGACGAGGCCGAGCTCGAGCGCGTGCCGAACCCGCATGCCGACACGGCCTATGTGGCGCGGTTCACGGCGCCCGAGTTCACTTGCCTCTGCCCGGTCACCGGCCAGCCGGACTTCGCCCATTTCGTCGTCGACTATGCACCGCGCGGCTGGCTGCTTGAATCGAAGTCGTTCAAGCTGTTTCTCGCCAGCTTCCGCAACGCGGCCGCGTTCCACGAAGACGCGACCATCACCATCGGCAAGCGCATCGTCGATCTGATCGAGCCTGCCTGGCTTCGGATCGGCGGCTATTGGTATCCGCGCGGCGGCATCCCCATCGACGTGTTCTGGCAGCACGGGACCCCGCCCGAAGGCGTGTGGATCCCCGATCAAGGCGTGGCGCCCTACCGCGGGCGCGGGTGATCGCCCTTTGACCGATCTCGTCATCACCAACGGCGATGCCGCGGGCGAGTTGCTTCGCCGCACGCTGCCGGGCGCTGAGGTCTTGCCGTGGCGCGACGTCCTGCATGAAGGACCTGTGCCCCTCACTGACGGGCTCGAAGAGCTGACGGCGGCCCGGGTTGAATATCTCGCTGGTGCAGGCGGCGGCGAAATCGGCGCCATCGAATTCGAACTTACGGCGCGCGATCGTGGCCTTGCCATGAGTGCCGAGTTCGACCGCGTGGTGTTGTGGTTCGAGCATGATCTTTACGACCAACTCCAGCTTCTCCAGGTGCTCGACTGGTTCGCAGACCATCCGCGCTCTAAAGGCACGCTGCTTCTCGTCCAGGCGGAGGACTATATCGGCCGGCAAGAGCCAGAGGCTATCGAAAGGCTCGCGGCGTCGGCCGAGGCGGTGACGCAAGCCCAACTCGATCTTGCCAAGCGTGCGTGGGCGGCGTTTCGCCAGCGGACTCCTGAAGCCTGGGCGCACCTTCTCGATGAGGACCTCTCCGCCCTGCCCTTCTTGCGGTCCGCCGTGATCCGCATGTTGGAGGAGCTGCCGGGGCCCGATGGTCTTTCGCGCACTGAGCGGCAGATGCTGGCGACGATCGAGGCCGGGGAGTCGGTCACGGCGCTTGCGCTGTTCGTCGCCGTGCAAAAGCAGGAAGACGCGCATTTCATGGGCGACTGGAGCTTCTGGCGGCTGCTCGATCAATTTGCGCTCGCCGATGCACCGCTGATCGCCGGGCTCGAGGCGGCACCGTTCCAGCACAGCGATCCGGAATTGGCGAAAGCCTATCTCACGAGCCGGCTCACCCTCACCTCGCTCGGCAAGGCGGTGCTGGCCGGCGGGGCCGACTGGGCCAAGCAGAACCGATTGGACCGCTGGTGGGGCGGCACGCATCTGACCGAGGACGCGCTGTGGCGCTGGGATGCGGGCGCGGAGCAACTAATCCCCCCGCCTCACTGAGCGGCGATAATGCGCTCTGGTTCAGTCAGGATGGCCGGAGCGCTTTATGAGACGATCGATTTCCATCAATTCGCCGAGCAGCGGCGCGAGCTCTTTCAGCGGCACCATGTTGGGTCCGTCGGAGGGCGCGTGGTCGGGATCCTGATGGGTCTCGATAAACAGCCCGGCGACGCCGACGGCGACAGCCGCGCGGGCGAGCACCGGCACGAAGCGCCGCTCGCCGCCGCTGGAGGCCCCCTGCCCCCCGGGCTGCTGCACCGAATGGGTGGCGTCGAAGATCACGGGCGCGCCGGTCTCGGCCAGGATGGGCAGCGCGCGCATATCCGAGACGAGTGTGTTGTAGCCGAAGGAGACGCCGCGCTCGGTGACGAGCACATTCGGATTGCCGGCGCCGACCACCTTCGCCACCACGTGGCGCATGTCCCACGGCGCGAGGAACTGCCCCTTCTTCACGTTGACCGCCTTGCCGGTCTTGGCGGCGGCCACGAGGAGATCGGTTTGGCGGCAGAGGAAGGCCGGGATCTGGAGCACGTCCACGGCTTCGGCGGCCACGGCGCATTGGTCGGGCTCGTGCACATCGGTGACGACGGGAAGCCCTGTCGTCTCTCGCACCTCGGCGAAAATGGGAAGCGCTTCCTTCAAGCCCAGGCCCCGCGCGCTGCCGGCACTCGTGCGGTTCGCCTTGTCGAACGAGGATTTGTAGACGAGGCCGAGCCCGAGGCTATCGGCGATCTCCTTCAGCGCAGACGCCATCTCAAGGGCATGCGCGCGGCTTTCAAGGACGCAGGGGCCGGCCATCACCGCGAACGGCAAGTCATTGCCAAACCTGGCTTTTCCGACAGAGACAGTGGCCGCCGGGGCGGGCTTCATGGCTTCGTTCATGGCCGGACCATGGGGGCAAGCAGGAGACCCGTCAACGGGGAAGCGCTAGTCTTCCCGGCGCCGCCATTGCGTCCGGTTGCGCTCATAGCGGTGGAGTACGCTGGGAAAGTCCGGCAGCCAGGGTTCGCGCCGTATGGTCCAGAGCTCATAGGTCGGCGCGAAGAGACCGGGTTCATCGAACGATCCTGGGTAGAGATAGAACTCGTCGTCGCGCCCGTAGGTCGAATAGATCTGCGCGCCGCAATTGACGCGCAGGCATGGCGCCGCACGTTCTCGGAGCTTGCGAACGTGATCACGTCGCCCGAAACCGTCACGGCCTCGGGCGGAAAGATGGCGTAGAAGTTGAACGGCGCGCCATGCGCCTTCCGACAGGTGAGGCAATGGCAGACGCCGACACGATAGGGCTCTCCCCTCGCCTCGAAGCGGACCTTGCCGCAGGCGCAGCCGCCTTTGTGGATTGTGTCGGACATTTCAGGTCGAGCGCATTAGACGAGCCGGTTCTGCTCAACCGCGGCGCCAATGAACGACTTGAACAGCGGGTGCGGCGCGAAGGGCCGCGACTTCAGCTCGGGATGGAACTGGACGCCGACGAACCAGGGATGGTCGGGGATCTCGACGATCTCCGGCAGAAGGCCGTCCGGCGACAGACCCGAGAAGCGCAAGCCCGCCGCTTCGAGCCTGTTGCGGTAGCGCATGTTCACCTCGTAGCGGTGGCGGTGGCGCTCGGAGATGTGGGTCGCGCCATAGATCTTGGCGACCTGGCTGTCCCCTGCGAGCACGGCGTCATAAGCGCCAAGCCGCATGGTGCCGCCAAGATTGCCGTTCTGCTCGCGGCGCTCGAGCTCCTCGCCCTTCATCCACTCGGTCATCAGGCCGATCACCGGCTCGTCTGTCGGGCCGAACTCGGTCGAGCTTGCGTCCTCGATGCCGGCAAGATCGCGGGCGACCTCGATCACCGCCATCTGCATGCCGAAGCAAATGCCGAAATATGGAAGCTTCTTCGTGCGCGCATAGCGGGCCGCGTGAATCTTACCTTCCGCGCCGCGTTCGCCGAAGCCGCCGGGCACGAGGATGCCGTTCACCTCCTCGAGATAGGCGGCGGCGTCCTGGCTCTCGAACACCTGAGACTCGATCCATTCGAGGTTGACCTTCACCTTGTTGGCGATGCCGCCATGGACGAGCGCCTCGTTCAGCGACTTGTAGGCGTCCTTCAACCCCGTGTATTTGCCGACGATGGCGACGGTCACCTCGCCGTCGGGCTCGGCGATGGTTTCGGAGATCTCCTGCCACATGCGAAGATCGGGCTCCGGCGCATTGGTGATGCCGAAGGCGGCAAGCAGCTCACGGTCGAGCCCCTCTCGGTGATAGGCGACCGGCACGTCGTAGATGCTGGCGACGTCGAGGGCCTGGATTACCGCCTCGGGGCGCACATTGCAGAACAGCGCGATCTTGCGCCGCTCGTCGCTCGGTAGCGGCCGGTCCGTCCGGCACAGCAACACGTCGGGCTGGATGCCGATGGAGCGCAGCTCCTTGACCGAGTGCTGGGTGGGCTTCGTCTTGAGTTCCCCGGCGCTCGGGATGAACGGCACGAGTGTCAAATGGATGAAGGCGGTCTGTCCGCGCGGCAGCTCGTTGCCGAGTTGGCGGATCGCTTCGAAGAAGGGCAGCCCCTCGATGTCACCGACCGTGCCGCCGATTTCGCACAGCACGAAGTCGACGCCTTCATTGCCTGTGGTGATGAACTCCTTGATGGCGTCGGTGACGTGAGGAATGACCTGAACGGTCGAGCCGAGATAGTCGCCGCGGCGCTCCTTGGCGATGATCTCCTGATAGATGCGGCCGGTGGTGATGTTGTCGGCTTGCTTCGCAGGCCGCCCGGTGAAGCGCTCGTAGTGACCGAGGTCGAGATCGGTCTCGGCGCCGTCATCGGTGACGAACACCTCACCGTGCTGGTAGGGGCTCATGGTTCCCGGATCGACATTGAGATAGGGATCGAGCTTGCACAGGCGGACACTAAATCCGCGCGCCTGCAGAAGCGCCCCAAGCGCCGCCGAAGCGAGCCCCTTGCCGAGTGAGGAAACCACGCCGCCGGTAATGAAGACGTACCGCGCCATGGGCCTTGACCATATACCGAGTCCGCGGCGAGGCGTACCCCCAAACATGCGAGGCGGGAGGCCTTACCGGAGGATTTCCTGTGAGAAACGCTACTCGGACGGTGCTTGCGGGGCCGCAGGTGTGGCCGGGGCCGCAGGCGCCTGTTTTTCCGGGATCTGAAGCGGCGCGAGGCCGTTCTCCGAGCCGGCCGGCAAGATGGATGGCGTGCTGGCGCGGTTGTGGCTCGCCAGAATGGACAGCCCGAGACTCGTCGCGAAGAAGCACGCAGCCAGGATCGCCGTCGTCTTGGTTAGCGCATTGCCGGCGCTGCGGCCGGTCATGAATCCGCCGCCACCGCCGCCACCGATCCCGAGCGCACCGCCTTCGGAGCGCTGGAGCAGCACGACCCCCACGAGGGCCACGGCAATCATGACGTGAATCAGGAGAATAACAGTAATCATTGCGTCGCCTTGGTCTTAGGTGGCGCTGTCTTATCCGAATCCGCCACCGTTTGGCTAGGCCCCGCTTCCTCTTCTTTGCTGTCTGCAGATATGGCGACCTCGTCGGTATCGCCGATGCCCTGCTCTGCCGCCGCTTCGGCTTGGACGGACTCCGGCGTCGACAGGGACGGTTTCCGCAGAGGTAGGAACGATATGGCGGCTGCGCCGGCCAGAACCTTTTGTCCCTCTGCGGTGAAGATGGGCACTGGCGGTTTAGGATCGGGCAATGGTGGGGGTGTGGGCTTGGGAATCCTCACGCCATCGGTTCGGCAGCGGAATTTGACCTTTTCCTCGATCAGCAAGTACTGCCGGACCTTTTCGATGTCCCCGGCGTCGTGCAGGTGGTCCTTCACCCAGTCGGGGCCGCGCGACAGCGCTGCCCTGACCTCCGCTCGTCAGGAGGCCTTTCTGTTCCGCCTTGAGGCTCTTGCATTCGTCACGGTCGAGCGGCTCCGCGCGCGTGCCGAGGCTAAAGGTCGCGGCTGCGCATAGGGCGAGCAACGCGATGGCGATGGAGCGCGGCAACGGCATTACATTCCCAGGAAAGTCCCCCCTGCCCTGACCATAGCGGCAGAATGAGGAAGCTTAGCTGATTTGCAACCCCGTACCCAAGGTTTTCGCGCGGGGTTACGTGGCCACAGGGCCACAGTAAGCCGAGAGAATTTCGTAGAAATCTGAGGCCTCTTAGGCTCGCGCCGCCCACCAGCGCCCCGTTCACGTTGGGCACAAAGAGGAGCTCGGCGGCGTTAGCCGGCTTCACGGAGCCGCCATAAAGGATGCGCATGGAACGGCCTTCGGTCTCCCCCAGCAACTGGCTCAGGTCCTCGCGAATGGCGCCCTGGAGCCTCGCGACATCCGCTGGCGTGGGCGTCAGCCCCGAGCCGATGGCCCAGACCGGCTCATAGGCGATGACGGTATTGGTGGCGCGGGCTTCTTCCGGCACCGATCCTTGAACTTGGCGCTTGAGCACGTCGAGGGTTCCACCGTCGCGGTGCTGGGCTTGCGTCTCGCCGATGCAGATGATGGCGGTCAGTCCCGCACGATAGGCTGCCAAGGCCTTGGCATGAACCAGCGCGTCGGGTTCACCATGATCAATGCGCCGTTCAGAATGACCGACGATGACCGCCGTCGCGCCCGCGTCGGCCAGCATCTCCGCGGAAATGTCGCCGGTATGGGGCCCTGACGGTAACGGATGACAGTCTTGCGCGCCGAGCGCGATGTTAGAGCCTGCAAGGATTTCCGCCGCTCGGCTGAGAAGCGTGGCGGGCGGGCAGACCATCACATCGGTCTCCGGAACGGGCTTTTCCGTCAGCATCTGCCGTAAGGCGACAAGCTCGCCCAAGGCGCTGCCCAGGCCGTTCATCTTCCAATTTCCGGCGACAAGCGGCCTGATCGCAGTCACGTCCCCCTCCCGTTCCCCCAACGTCCTACGCCAAGCGGTTTTTCCGGTATTTCTGCGTGTTGCCGCGCTGGCGCTTGCTACCTATGATGCGCCCGCCGCGCTGGACCGTCCTAACATCGGACGCCAGCGCGGATTTGGCAAATAGTGATACGGAAGGTTTCGAGGCGTGGTATTCGACGCATTGCGTAAAGGCGCAGCACGGACGCTCGGCCTGATCCTGGTCGGTCTCCTGGTGATCAGTTTTGCGATCTGGGGCATCGCCGACATTTTTCGGGGCTACGGCCAACGGACCCTGATCAGCGTCGGCGACACGGAACTCAACACGCAGGATTATCTGCGCGCGCAGCAAGACGTACTGCGGACCATGAGCCAGCAGGCCGGACGCAGCTTGAGCCTTCAGGAGGCGCGCGCTGCCGGTCTCGATGCGCGCGTGCTGGAGCGCCTCATCGGCGGCGCGGCGGTTGATACCCATGCCAGCCATCTTGGTCTTGGCATCAGCAACGATGCGCTGCTTGCCCAGATCATGAAGGACCCCAACTTTCAGGGCCCGGATGGGAAGTTCAACCCGATCGCGTTCCAGTCGGTTTTGCGCAATCTCGGCATGAGCGAGGCCGGCTATCTCTACTCGATGCGCGAGCAGAATCTGCGCCGCCAGTTGCTCACCACGATCGGCAAGGTGTCAAAGAGCCCCAAAGCGCTGATCGATGCGCTCAATCGCTTCAACGAGGAACGGCGCATCTTGAATTACGTGCTTGTGCCGGTGTCGGCCGCAGGTGAGATCCCTGCGCCTACCGACGAGCAGTTGAAGGAGTATTACGACAACCACAAGGCCAAGTTCACACAGCCGGAGTATCGCAAGATTGGTGTACTCGCGGTGACGCCTCAAACGGTGAAGGATAAAGTCAATATCACCGAGGCCGACCTCAGGGCTGCTTACGAAGCCAAGAAGGACAAGCTCGGCAAGCCGGAGCGCCGACATCTGCAACAGATTGCGCTTCCCGACATGGCAGCGGCGAAGGCCGCTTACGACAAGATCAAGTCGGGTACCGACTTCGTCGAAGAGGCCAAGGAGCTTGGGCTCAGCAAGAGCGATATCGATCTTGGTAACGTCACGCGCACCGAGCTCGCCGATCCGGCGATCGCCGAGGAAGCATTCAAGCTTCAAAAAAATGTCGTCAGCGAGCCGATCGCCGGCAAGCTCGGCAGTTTCGCCATCATTCGGGTGACCGAGATCGAGCCGGGCAAGATCCTGACGTTCGAGGAAGCCAAAGACGGTATCGAGAAAGAGATGCTCAAGGACCGCGCGTCTGGCGCCATCTTCGATATGCATGATCGTATCGAGGATGAGCTCGCGGCGGGCTCGACGCTTTCCGAGACCGCTGACAAGCTCAAGCTCAACTACGAGGTCATCGACCAGGTCGATCGCGAAGGCCGCAAGCCCGATGGATCGACTGTCAAACTGCCGGCGCAAAAGGACCTGTTGAACGCCGTCTTTGCCACCGATGCCGGAGTCGAGAACGATCCTATCGATGCGCGGGACGAAGGTGTCATTTGGTATGAGGTGTTGGGTGTGACTCCTTCCCAGCTCAAGCCGTTCGATCAGGTGCGCGGTGAGGTCGAGAAGGATTGGCGGACCGAGGAAGCCCGGAAACAGGTATCCAAATTCACACAAGACCTGGTGAACCAGTTGAGCAACGGCAGCAAGACGCTGGACGATGTGGCGAAGGAGCTCAATACGAACGTGGTGCCGACCTCGGCGTTAAAACGCACTGACGTCACCGTCAACGTATTGTCACCAGCCGTGGAGCAAGCCTTCACTCTGCCGAAGGGTGGGTTTGGCTCGGCCGCTTCGGGCGTCGACGAAGGCCGTATCGTTTTCCAGGTCACCAGCATCGTGGCTCCGCCCAAGATCGATGATCGCATTGTGCAGCGGCTCGATGACCAGATCGGGCGCGTCCTGAGCGAGGATATGGTCACTGAATATTTTGGTGCGCTCGAAAACCGCTACGGCGTAAGCATCAACCGCCCGGCGCTCGCCAAGCTGGTGGGCTCCAGCGAGGAGCCATGAGCTCAGCGGCCGCCTCGGTGACGCCATTGCCGCAAGAAGGTGGGTCCACTCCGATCGCGCCTGACTTTCCCGCGTTCGCGCGCCTTTACGAGGAAGGTGTGCCGCAAGTGGTGTGGACGCGGCTCGTCGCCGACCTGGAGACGCCGGTCTCCGCCATGCTCAAAGTGGCCCATGAGCGGCCGAATAGCTTCCTCCTGGAATCCGTCGAGGGCGGCGCCACGCGCGGCCGCTACTCCATCATCGGCTGCGAACCCGATCTGATCTGGCGTGCCGAGGGGAACAAGGCCGAGCTTAATCGCGCGCCGCAATCCGATCCGGATGCGTTCGCGCCGTCATCAGCACCGGCGCTCGCGTCGCTCCGCGCGCTGCTGGCGGAATCGGCCATCACCTTGCCCCACGAGCTACCGCCCATGGCAGCAGGCATCTTTGGCTATATGGGCTACGACACGGTGCGCTTGATCGAGGACTTGCCCGGCGACAAGCCAGATCCGCTCGGTCTACCGGACAGCGTCTTGGTGCGCCCGACCCTGATCGTCATCTTCGACAGCGTCAGGGACGAGATGACCGTGGTGACGCCGGTGCGGCCTGCCCCCGGAGTCAGCGCCAAGGCGGCCTATGCCCGTGCGGCCGACCGGCTCAATGTGGTGCTGGAGCGGCTGGACCAGCCTCTCCCGCATGTGGGCGAGCTCGGCGTGGATGCGCCTCACCCGAACCCGAAAGCGATCACCGCGCCGGAGGCCTATATGGCCAAGGTGGCGCGCGCCAAGGAGTACATCGCAGCAGGCGACATCTTTCAGGTGGTGCTCAGCCAGCGCTTCGAGGCGCCGTTCGAGCTCCCCTCCTTCGCGCTCTACCGCGCGCTCAGGCGGGTCAACCCCTCGCCGTTTCTCTACTACCTCAACTTCGGCGACTTCGCCGTGGTGGGGTCGAGCCCAGAGATCTTGGTACGGGTCCGCAAGGGCGAGGTCACGATCAGGCCGATCGCGGGGACGCGCCCGCGCGGCGCCACACCGGAAGAGGACAAGGCGCTGGCCGAGGAGCTACTCGCCGATACCAAAGAGCGGGCCGAGCATCTGATGCTGCTCGATCTCGGCCGCAACGACGTCGGACGCGTGGCGGAGGTCGGCAGCGTGTGCGTCACCGACAGCTTCTTCCTCGAGTATTACAGCCAGGTCATGCATATCGTTTCGAATGTCGAGGGGAAGCTCGACCCGAAGTTCGACGCGGTCGACGCCCTGATGGCGGGGTTCCCCGCCGGGACCGTGTCGGGCGCGCCGAAAGTCCGCGCCATGGAGATCATCGATGAGCTCGAAGATGAGGCGCGTGGCATCTATGCGGGCTGCGTCGGGTATTTCTCTGCGGACGGCGAGATGGATAGCTGCATCGTGCTGAGGACCTCGGTGGTGAAGGACGGCGTCATGTATGTGCAGGCAGGCGCCGGCCTCGTTGCTGACTCCGTGCCCGAGCGTGAGCAGGCCGAATGCGTGAGCAAGGCCGGCGCCCTGTTCAAGGCGGCTGACGAGGCTGTGCGCTTCGCCGCGCGCGCCAAGCGCGGCCAGTAGACGGCGCTAAGGGGGCCGCGGACGATGCTCACACTCAGCCTCCTGCGCCATGCCAAATCGAGCTGGAAGAATCCGACCCTGCCGGACCGGGAGCGGCCGCTTGCTTCGCGCGGTGTCGCCGACGCGCCTGTGATGGGGCGGGCCATGGCCGAACGCGGCATCGACCCCGAGCTCATCCTTTGCTCGTCGGCGCGCCGTACCGTGGACACGCTGGCGCTTGTTCTGCCCGAGCTGAAAGTGGAGCCGAAGGTCGTCTATGAGGACTCGCTCTATCATCCGAGCCCGGCGGAGATGCTTGAGATGCTGCGCGCGATCCAGCCGGGCGCGAACCGCGTGATGATTGTGGGCCACAATCCCGAGATCCAGGCCTTCGCGCTCGACCTGATCGGCTCCGGGCCGAAGCACATGCGAGACCGGCTGACGGAGAAGTTTCCGACCGCGGGACTCGTCGTGATCAACTTCACGGCGGGCCTGTGGTCGAGCATCGATGTGAATAGCGGCAGCCTGAACCTGTTCCTCACGCCCAAGGAGCTCAAGGGAAGCTGACGCGCTGAGCTTGACGGCCTATCGGCCCGGGGCGTAACACCAAAGCCATGCTGACCCTGATCGATAACTACGACAGCTTTACCTACAATCTCGTTCATTTCCTTGGGGAATTGGGCGCGAGCACGCAGGTCTATCGTAACGACAAGATCACCGTTGACGAGGTGCTGGCGGAAGGGCCTGAGGCCATCGTGCTGTCACCAGGCCCCTGCGATCCGGACCGCGCCGGGATTTGCCTGGAGCTGATCGAGCGCGCCGGACCTGTGGTGCCGCTCCTCGGCGTCTGCCTCGGCCATCAGGCGATCGGTCAGGTCTATGGCGGCAAAGTGGTGCGGGCGCCGGTGCTGATGCACGGCAAGCTGTCCAAGGTGCACCACACGGGCAAAGGCGTGTTCGCCGGCCTGCCCCAGGACTTCTCCGCCACGCGCTATCACTCGCTCATGGTCGACCGCGCCACCCTCCCCGACGATCTCGAGATCACGGCAGAGACCACGGACGGCATCATCATGGGCGTGCAGCACAAGCGCTATCCGGTGCATGGCGTGCAGTTCCATCCCGAGAGCATCGCGTCCGAGCACGGCCATCAGCTGCTTGCCAACTTTCTCGATCTCGCCCGCGTCGAGCGCCGCGCGCGCGGAAGCTCGCAAAGAGAAGCGGTCGGTGCCCTCTAGCCCAGCGCCTGCCGCGGAAGCGGCGCCTCAAGACCTGCGTGCAGCCATCCGGAAGGTGGCGGCGGGCGGAACCCTGAACCAACTCGAAGCCGCCGAGGCTTTCGAGCTGATCATGTCCGGCGGCGCCACCGACGCACAGATCGGCGCGCTTCTGATGGGCATGCATGTGCGCGGCGAGACGGTGGACGAGATTGCCGGCGCCGCGCGGGTGATGCGCTCTAAGGCCGTTCCCGTACATGCGCCGGAGGGCGCCATCGATACGTGCGGCACGGGCGGCGACGCCAAAGGCACGCACAACATCTCAACCTGCACCGCCTTCGTGGTGGCTGGCGCGGGCGTGCCCGTCGCCAAGCACGGCAACCGGTCGATCTCCTCGCGCTCGGGCTCGGCGGACGTGCTGACCGCGCTCGGGGTCAATATCGAGTGCGCGCCCAAGACAATCGAGCGCTGCATCTCTGAATGTGGTCTCGGCTTCATGTTCGCGCCCGCCCATCACGCCGCCATGCGCCATGTGGCGAAGGTCCGCGGCGAACTCGGCACGCGCACCATCTTCAACCTGCTCGGGCCGCTCGCGAACCCCGCCGCGACCAAATATCAAGTGATCGGCGTGTTCGATCAGAAATGGGTCGAGCCGATTGCCAACGTGCTCGGCATGCTCGGCGTGGAGCGGGCCTGGGTGGTGCACGGCGCCGATGGGCTCGACGAGCTGACCACGACGAATGTGAGCCATGTGGCGGTGCTCGATCACGGCAAGGTCTCGACCTTCAAGATCTCGCCGCGGAACGCGGGTCTCTCTGAGGCGAAGCCTGAGGATCTGATCGGCGGCGACGCCGCGGAGAATGCCGCGCATATCCGCGCCGTGCTGCAAGGGAATCAGGGCCCCTTGCGCGACATCGTGCTTCTCAACGCGGCGGCGGCACTTCTGGTGACGGGCAAGGCCAAGACCTCTGCGCGACGGCGTGGCACTCGCGGCAGAGTCTATCGACAGCGGTAAGGCTAGCGCCACGCTCGAGGCGCTCGTTAAGCTCAGCCATGATAAGGTCTGAGACGATGGCCCAGGTACTCGACAAGATCCTCAGCTACAAGCGCGAAGAGGTTGAAGCGGCTAAGAAAGCGGCGCCCTTGGCAGAGATGCGCGCGCGGGCTGAAGACGCCAGTCCCGTGCGTCCCTTCTTCAAGGCGTTGCGGTCACGCGTTGCCAAGGGCGATTTCGCCTTGATCGCCGAGATCAAAAAAGCAAGCCCGTCCAAAGGGTTGATCCGGGCGGATTTCGATCCGCCGACCCTTGCCGTCGCTTATGAGGCCGGCGGTGCCGCCTGCCTCTCGATCCTGACCGATGCGCCATCGTTCCAAGGAAGCTCCGAATACCTAAGCTTGGCGCGCGCTGCGTGTAGCCTGCCGTGCTTACGCAAGGACTTCATGATCGATCCCTATCAGGTGTTTGAGGCGCGCGCGCTCGGCGCCGACTGCATCCTCGTCATTATGGCTGCCGTCGATGACGCGCTGGCATGCGATCTGGAGTTTGCGGCGCGGGCATTGGGCATGGATCTTTTGGCTGAAGTGCATGACGAGGTCGAACTCGATCGCGCGCTTCGCCTGGGCACCAAGCTCATCGGCATCAACAATCGCGACCTCAAAACCTTCGACACCACGCTCGCCACGACCGAGCGGCTCGCGCCTCGCGTGCCTTCCGAGCGGATGGTGGTCGCCGAGAGCGGCATCTTCACCCATGCGGATCTGATGCGGCTTAGCGCTTGCGGCGTGCATGCTTTTCTCGTGGGCGAAAGCCTCATGCGGCAAGCCGATGTGGCCGCCGCCACGCGCGTGCTTCTGACCGGCGCGGACGTCTCCGCCGAGGCGGCGCAATGAGCGCGCGGCTCTCTCACCTCAACGACAAGGGTGAGGCGCACATGGTCGACGTCTCGGAGAAGGCGGTCACTGCGCGCACGGCCATCGCGGAAGGCTTCGTGTCGATGAAGCCGGAGACGCTCGACCTCATTCTTGCCGGCACTGTGCCGAAGGGCGACGTGCTGGCGACAGCGCGCATCGCGGGCATCATGGCGGCCAAGAGGACCGCCGAGCTGATTCCGCTTTGTCATCCCCTCCCCTTGACCCAGGTCACGCTCGACTTCACGCCGTCGCGCGATCCGTCCGGTCTCAAGATCGAGGCGACGGCCAAGGTCGAAGGTAAGACCGGCGTGGAGATGGAAGCCCTGACGGCGGTGTCGATCGCCTGTCTCACCATCTACGACATGTGCAAGGCGGTGGACCGCGCCATGACCTTCTCCGGCATCCGCCTCGTCGAGAAGACCGGCGGCCGCTCCGGTCATTTCCGCGCGCCCTGATCACGATGGCGCTCCTTTCCGTCGATGATGCGCTCGCGCTTGTCTTGAAAGACCTGGCGCCGCTTGAGGCAGAGCACGTCCCACTTGCCGAAGCCCAAGGCCGTGTACTCGCCGCGGATCTTGCCGCCACGCTGACCCAGCCGCCTTTCGATTCCTCGGCCATGGACGGTTATGCGGTGCGCGCGGCCGACGTTGCCAAGCTCCCCGCGACGCTGAAGCTGATCGGCGAGTCTGTTGCAGGCGCTCGCTTCGACGGCAGCGTTGGGCCTGGCGAGGCGGTGCGCATCTTCACCGGCGCCCCGGTGCCGGACGGCGCCGACACCATCGCCATCCAGGAGGATGCGCGAGAGAGCGACGGCACGGTTGTGGTGAAAGAGGCTGGGCCTGACCGGCACATCAGGCCGCGCGGACAGGACTTCACCCAAGGCGAAGTGTGCTTGCGCCAAGGCACGCGCTTGGATGCCCGCGCGCTCATGCTGGCCGCGTCCATGAACCACGCGGTGGTGGCGGTCACCGCCAAGCCGAAGGTCGCCATTCTCGCCACGGGCGATGAGGTGGTGCCACCGGGCTCCGCGCTTGGGCCCGACCAGATCGTCTCGTCGGTGCCGTACGGGCTCGCTGGGCTGATCGCGGCGCATGGCGGCGAAGCAATCCATCTCGGCATCGCCAAGGACGACCCCGAAAGCATCGTCACGCTGGCGCGGACCGGTGCCGGCGCGGACATTCTCCTGACTGTTGGCGGGGCCTCGGTCGGCGAGCGGGATCTCGTGGCCAGCGCCCTGCGTGGCGAGGGGCTCGAGCTCGATTTCGCCAAGGTCGCCATGCGGCCGGGCAAGCCCGTGCTTTATGGCCGGCTCGGCGGCCAGCGCCTGCTCGGCGTGCCCGGGAACCCGGTCTCGGCGCTCGTCTGCGCCTTTGTGTTCCTGGTGCCCATGCTGCGCGCTTTGCTTGGGCTTGCAGAGGAGAGACACCCCGAGCCTGAGGCCGTGCTGGGCGCGTCCCTGCCGGCCAACGGCCCAAGGCGGAACTATATGCGGGCGACCTCGACCTGGCGCGAGGACGGAGTGCGCGTGGTGCGGCCCCTGCCCTCGCAGGACTCGTCTCTGGTCGCCGCCTTCACGCGTGCCGACTGTCTCATCGTGCGGATGCCCGGCGCGCACGCGCTGCCCGAAGGCGCGCGGGTCAGAATTCTCCCGCTCTCCAACTAATTAAGACAGCGGAAACCCGAATCACGCGAGCAAACGGAGGTGCGGCCACAGCATTTTGTGGCCATTTGGCTTGCGGAACACAACTAGAACATGTACATTGTTCATGGTTTGTACAGGCGGGGCGAGAATCGTTTCTAGGCTCGAAAGCCCGATTCCTGATCGCTCAAAGGGGACCAGATGCTCACACTGAAGCAGAAAGAGCTTCTCATGTTCATCCACGAGCGGTTGAAGGAGACGGGCGTGCCGCCCTCTTTCGACGAGATGAAGGAGGCGCTCGACCTCAAGTCGAAATCCGGCATCCACCGGCTCATCACGGCGCTTGAGGAGCGCGGCTTCGTCCGCCGCCTGCCCCACCGGGCGCGCGCCATGGAGATCATCCGCCTACCTGAGTCCGTACCTCAGGGGCTCGCCGCCCGATCGCGCGGCTTCTCGCCGAGCGTGATCGAGGGGAGCTTGGGGCGTGTGCCGCAAGTGGCCGAGGGTGAGCCGGCGCCGCAGACAGTCGCTGTGCCGGTCATGGGCCGAATTGCCGCCGGCGTTCCCATCGAAGCGATCCAGACCCGGCTTTCGACCATCGAGGTGCCGCCGGAACTGCTTGCCAAGGGCGAGCACTACGCGCTCGAGGTCAAAGGCGATTCCATGATCGATGCCGGCATCCTCGAAGGCGACACCATCATCGTGCGGAAATGCGAAGACGCCACCAATGGCGACATCGTCGTGGCGCTGGTGGACGAGGACGAAGCGACCTTGAAGCGCTTGCGCCGCCGGGGCGATTCCATCGCGCTTGAAGCCGCCAACCCCGCCTATGAGACCCGCATCTTCGGGCCTGACCGCGTGCGTGTGCAGGGCCGGCTGGTCGGGCTCATCCGCCGCTACTAAAAGAGCTCTCCGCCTTATTCATCTCGTGCGCCGCTGCTGTGGCGCGTCCACGGCCGCGCGCCGCGGGCGCCGGCCACCGTCTCAGTGCGGATCGACAAGCCTTCGATATAGAGCGCATGCGCGCCTTTCGCTTTCAGCATGCGCCGGTCGACGATAACTCGAGCGGCTCGGCACCCTTTGCCGATGGTGAAGGGCGCGATGACGATATCGGCGGTGCGGCAATCCTCTTCGAGCGCGCCCGGGTGGCGAATGAGCGCCACGGTCTTGCCTTTCACCTTGCCGATGCAGCCGAGCGGATCGCAGTTGAAGGCGCGGTCCTCTGACACGGTCTCGGCATCGCGGTCGTCGCCATCGGCCATGAGCCAATTCTCTACGCTGTAGGTTGCTGCCGTCGCCGGCGGGAAGACGAGGTTGCCGCCCTTGGAACGAAGCGCGGCCGTCGTCCCGTCGCGCTCGATGAGGACGTCGGGACGGTTGCCGACCGGCGCGAGCGCCAGACCTGCCGCGGCGATGACGAGGCCGAGTGCGCGCATGCGGGTCTGCCACAGGCAGAGCCACAAGCCGCCTAACACGATGAGCACGAGCGCTGTGCCCGACATGCTCGGTAGGATGGAGACGGCGTTCGGCCACGAGGCCACCCAGTGGGCGGCGCCGACCATGAGCTCGATGCCGAACCCCATGGCGTAAAGCGGCCAGGCTTCGAGGCCGAACGGCATGGCGATGAGTGCGAGCAAGGCCATGGGCATGATCAGAAGGCTGACCAGCGGCGCCGCGATCATGTTGGCCACCAGGCCGAAATGGCTCATGCGGTGAAAGTGATAGACCGCGAAAGGCGCGACCGCCGTGCCGGCGACGGCCGTGGTCACAGCGACACCGAACACGAAGGCCCAGCCGAAGCGAACGCTCCGCCACACCGGGCTCACGTCGCGCAAGGTTGCGCGGGCACGCCGCGATAGCCATTCATAGAGGGCAACGAGACCTATGACCGCCGCGAACGACATCTCGAAGCTCGGATCGAACAGCGATTCCGGCTCGACGATGAGGATGGCGAGTGCGGCGAGCGCGACATTGCGCATGGTCAGCGCTGGACGGTCGAGCATGACGGCAATGAGGAAAATGCTCATCATGATCCACGCGCGTACCGTGGGGACCGCGGCGCCGGACAGAACGAGATAGAAGGCGGCGGCGAGAAGCGCGACCGCGGCTGCCCATTTCTTGATTGCGAAGCGCAGCGCGAGGCTGGGGATAAGGGCGAGCAGCGCGCGGACGAGCCAGAACACCGTGCCCGCCATGATCACCATGTGCAGGCCGGAGATCGCAAGGACATGGGCGAGGCCTGAATCGCGCATGGCGTCGGTCACATCTTGCGGGATGCCGCCGCGCTCGCCGGTGATGAGGGCCACGGCAATGGCGCCAGTTTCTCCGGGGAGCGCCATCCGCACGCGATCACTGACATGCGCGCGGAGCGCATCGATGGCGGTCCAGATGCGAAGATCGAACGGGGTCGGCGGCGGGTCGGCAAGCGGCGCGATTCCGCTCGTAGCGTAGCCGGCGGCGCCGAGCCGGGCGAACCACGCCTTGCGGCCGAAATCGAAGCCGCCGGGCTCGACGGGCTCCGGCGGCGGTCTCAAAGTGGCGCGAAGGGAGACGGCGTCACCTGTCCGCAGCGCGAGGTCCTTGGCGGCGGTGCTGAAGCGCACACGATACGGTCGTGCGTCCGCGCTGAGATTGCCGAGCGAGATTATCCGCAAGGTGATCCGGTCGCGGCTGTCGGCGCGGCGCTCGAACTCCTCCACGAAGCCGGCGACCGGCACATAGCGCAACTCTTTGGCGAGCACCGGCGCGCGCACCATTTCAGTGCGGAGCTTGGCGGTGGCGAAGCCCGCAGCGAAGGCGAGACAGGCGCCGCCGAGAGCGAGCCCGAGTGGAGCATGCCGAACGGTGAGGAGCAGTCCGAGAGCACCGAGCACGAGGGCGAGCGCGACGCGCGGATCCGGCTCGGTGGACAGTGCAAAATAAGTGAGGATGCCGGCGGCAAAGAATACCGGAAGCCAGAGGAACCAGCGCTCAGCTTCGGCCTCCAGGGCCCGTGCGGCAACTGCGCCCGCCGCGGCCAGAAGTCCGGTCCTGCCCCGCCGAGAGGGGCTCTCGACGCCGTCCCACACGTCCTCGTCCCGGTCCGGCATCGCTCCGCACCCAGAACCGGCAGAGGGGTCCCGCCCCTGCCCTTACCCCGCACCTGGGGCTATGTTACACCACGCCCACCGTTTGCCCCTAACCCACCAGAAAAAGAGTTCCCAGGCATCAATCGATGAGTGAGACCGTCGTCACGCGTTTTGCGCCCTCGCCCACCGGCTACCTCCATATTGGCGGGGCCCGCACGGCCCTGTTCAACTGGCTCTACGCCAAGGCCAAAGGGGGTAGGATGCTGCTCCGCATCGAGGACACCGATCAGGCGCGCTCCACGGAGGGCGCGATCCTCGCCATTCTCGACGGCTTGCGGTGGCTGGGGCTCGATTGGGACGGCGAGCCCGTCTATCAGCTGTCGCGGGCAGAGCGTCACCGCGAGATCGCAGAGCAGTTGCTTGCCGAAGGCAAAGCCTACCGGTGCTACGCGACGCCGGAGGAGCTTCAGGCCATGCGCGAGAAGGCGCGGGCCGAGGGCCGCGCACCTGGCTATGATGGCACGTGGCGCGACCGCGATCACAGCGAGGCACCCGAAGGCATCGCGCCGGCAATCCGATTCAAGGCGCCCCGCGAGGGTGAGACGGTGATCGAGGACCAGGTGCAGGGGCGCGTCGTCTTCCAGAACAAGGATCTCGATGACCTCATCATCCTGCGCAGCGACGGGTCCCCAACGTACAATCTCTCGGTCGTGGTGGACGATCACGACATGGGCATCACCCATGTCATCCGCGGTGACGACCATCTTACGAATGCGGCACGGCAAACGCAGATCTTCAAAGCGCTCGGCTGGGAGACGCCGATCTATGCGCACGTCCCCCTGATCCACGGTCCCGACGGCGCTAAGCTGTCGAAGCGGCACGGCGCGCTCGGCGTCGAAGCCTATCGCGAGATGGGATATCTGCCGGCAGCGCTGCGCAATTATCTGGTGCGGCTCGGTTGGAGTCACGGCGATGCCGAGATCATCTCCACAGAGGAGATGATCTCCTGGTTCGACCTCGACGCCATTGGCCGCTCTGCCGCGCGGTTCGACTTCGTCAAACTCGAGAACCTGAATGGTCACTATCTGCGGGCGATGCCGGATGCCGAAATCGTCGAGCAACTCAAAGCGCTGATCCCCGACCTTCCCGATGGCGGGGCTTTGGCCGCCCGTATCGGCGCTGACGGCTGGCAAAAGTTTGAACGGGCTATGCCGGGGCTGAAAGAGCGGGCGAAGACGCTTATCGAGCTGATCGACAGTGCGAACTATCTGTTCGTGGGCCGGCCGCTCGAGGTCGACGACAAGGCCGAGAAGCAGCTCGACGAGGCAGGGCGTGAGACGCTTGCAGCCCTGCTGCCGAAGCTTAAGGACGTGGAGCCATGGACCCCCGACGCGCTCGAGGCGTGCGTGCGTGGCTTTGCCGAGGCCACTGACCGCAAGCTCGGTAAGGTTGCCCAGCCGTTGCGTGCGGCCTTGACGGGTCGGACGACATCTCCTGGAATCTTTGATGTGCTTGAAGTTCTGGGGCGCGAGGAATCGCTCGGGCGTATCGCCGACCAAACGCCGTAAGTCTTGCATTGCTTAACATTTGAGCAAGCATCTGTGTTGCGCTGCGGTAGATTCAAGCCGATTATGCGGCAGCGCAAAAAACCGTTTACCAGGACCTGAACCGCTGGCTGAAGTGATGGTATGTCGTAGCCGCGTCGAGTCCGACCGCCCTTGAGAAGGGCCAGGAGGTTATTGAGATGAGTGTCGCAGAGGATTACCGGCCTACCGAACCCGACGAGGCCTCCCTCACGCTCCGTGGCGCGCGGCATGACTTGCCCGTGCGAAAGGGCACGCTCGGCCCCGATGTGATCGACATCACATCGCTCTATCAGGATACCGGGTGCTTCACCCTCGACCCTGGCTTCACGTCGACAGCGAGCTGTGAGTCGAAGATCACCTACATCGACGGTGACAAAGGCATCCTGCTCTATCGCGGCTATCCCATCGACCAGCTCGCGGAGCACTGCACTTTCGTCGAAACAGCCTACCTTCTGCTCTATGGCGAACTGCCAACTGCAGAGCAGTACGCGGACTTCAAGCAGCGCATCACGCGGCACACGATGGTGCATGAGCAGATGAACCGGTTCTACACCGGCTTCCGCCGCGATGCGCATCCCATGGCTGTCATGGTGGGCGTGGTCGGCGCGCTGTCGGCCTTCTACCACGACTCCATCGATATCAGGGATCCGCTGCAGCGCGAAATGGCGAGCGTGCGGATGATCGCCAAGATGCCGACGATCGCCGCCATGGCTTACAAATATTCCGTGGGCCAGCCCTTCGTGTATCCGAAGAACGATCTCGACTATTCGGGGAACTTCCTCCGGATGTGCTTTGCCGTGCCGTGCGAGGAGTACGTGGTTGATCCCGTGCTCTCGCGCGCCATGCGGCGCATCTTCATCCTGCACGCGGACCACGAGCAGAACGCCTCGACCTCGACAGTGCGGCTTGCCGGGTCGTCGGGGGCGAACCCGTTCGCCTGCATCTCTGCAGGCATTGCCTGCCTGTGGGGGCCGGCCCATGGCGGCGCCAACGAGGCAGCGCTGATGATGTTGGAGGAGATCGGAACGGTCGATCGCATCCCCGAATACATCCAGCGTGCCAAGGACAAGAACGACTCCTTCCGGCTCATGGGCTTCGGCCATCGCGTCTATAAGAACTACGATCCGCGGGCCAAGATCATGCAGAAGACCTGTCACGAGGTACTCGAGGCCGTCGGCCATCACGACGACCCGATCCTGAAAGTGGCGCTCGAGCTGGAGCGCATCGCGCTCTCCGACGACTACTTCGTTCAGAAGAAGCTCTATCCAAACATTGACTTCTATTCAGGGATTACCCTGAAGGCGCTCGGCTTCCCCACTGATATGTTCACGGTGCTGTTCGCGATCGCCCGGACTGTGGGGTGGATCGCCCAGTGGATGGAGATGATCGAGGATCCGTCGCAGCGCATCGGCCGGCCGCGCCAGCTCTATACCGGTGCGACCGAGCGGGCCTATGTGCCGATGGAGAATCGCTGAGAGCGTTTGCCCTTCCGGCGAGCCGTCGGGTCAATCGTCCCAATTCCGGCCGAGCAGAAAGAGCCTGTTCTGGTTCGCGGCGTCGATCGTGGCGTCGCGTTCGGCCATGAGTACGCGCCCTGCGGCGACAGCAATGCCGGACAGACCTGCTTCGGCGGCCTTCCGGACCGTCACCGGGCCGATCGTCGGCATGTCGATCCGCTCTTCCTGACCGGGTTTCGGCGCCTTGACGAGTACGCCAGCGCGGCCACGCGCGCGGCCCGACCTGCGAAGCTCGGCGCAGCGGTCGAGCATGCTATCGGTGCCTTCCGCGGCCTCAACGGCGAGCACATACCCTTTGGCGACAACGGCCGCTTGGCCCACATCCAGGCGACCGAGCTCGCGGACCACCTTGTAGGCGATCTCTATATCGGCCAGTTCGTCTGCGGTCGGCACCTTCTTGCTGAGGTTTCCCTCACCCGCCAGGAGTTCAGGCGCTATGTCGCTGGCGCCGTGCACGCGATAGCCCTTGCTTTCAAAGAAGCCCACGATGCTCGATAGCACTTGGTCGTCGCCACCCATGCCGAGGCTGACGATGAACGGTAAGTGCTTGAGGGCGCCAAAATCGAATTTGACGTTGGCAAGATCGGGCCGCGACACGCCGCCGACGATGACGAGATCGCGACACCCTTCCTTGTCGCAGGTGCCGAACAGCTTGCCCAACTCGCCCCACTTAGCCCAGGTGTGCGGGAAGCGCTCTATGTCTTCGCTGGCTTCGCCGCGAATGCCGAAGATGTGCACGGCGAGCCCGCGTGCGGTTACCGAATCCGCCACGATACAAGGGATTTGGCCGCCGCCGGCAATGATGCCCAGCGGGCCCTCTATGACTACCGGCTCACGAAGTTTCCGTATGCCGGTGTCAGCGGGTTGGCGTTGCGACATTGTTTGGCACGCAGAAAGAACGGTCTGAATCGCTTCTCATAAAATCGATGATCTGCTTGACGAGCGGGTTCTTCGAAAACAAAGCGTCCACATCATCGAGCCGCTCCATCAAGGTGCCCTCGGTCGCAAACAGCATGCGATAGGCTTGGCGCAGCTCATGGATCTGTTCACGGGGAACGCCCTTGCGCCTCAGCCCCACAATGTTGAGTCCGCTGAGGTTGGCACGATTGCCGAGCGCCATGCCGAATGGAATGAGGTCGGCGGCGATTCCGCTCATGCCGCCGACAAAGGCGTAGGCGCCTATGCGTACATATTGGTGGATCGCCGAGAGACCACCAATGATGGCGCCGTCGCCGATCGAGACGTGACCAGCCAACGTCGCGCCGTTCACGAGGGTCACACCGTCGCCGACCTGGCAATCATGGGCAATATGAGCGCCGATCATCAAGAAACAGTTGGCCCCAATCGTGGTCGCCATCTTTCCACGTTCGGTGCCCGGACTAATCGTAACATGCTCGCGAACAAGGGTGTTGGGACCGATCGTGATCGTGCTGGGCTCATCGTGATATTTGATGTCTTGCGGTGCGTGACCGAGCGAGGCGAAAGGAAACACCTTGCAGCCCGGGCCGATCGTGGTCCGGCCCAGGATCACGGCATGTGAATGAACGACGGCGCCGTCACTAATCTCGACATGAGGTCCGATGACAGAAAACGGGCCGATCTCGACATTCGCCCCAAGTTTCGCGCTTGGATCGACCTGAGCGGTCGCATGGATATTGGCCATGCTCAGACCGGCGCGTTCTCGACGATCACGGCGCTGACCTCGGCCTCGGCGACGACGTTGCCATCGACCAGGGCCTGCCCGCGAAAGCGCCACACCCGGCCGCGGTTGCGCATCTTCTGCACGCGATAATGGACGGTGTCGCCCGGAACCACGGGGCGGCGGAAGCGGGCCTTGTCGATCGCCATGAAATAGACAAGCGGTGGCTCTTTGAACTCCTCAAGGAAGCGCATGCACAGTGCGCCGGCCGTCTGCGCCATGCCTTCGATGAGGAGCACACCGGGCATGACCGGATTGCCGGGGAAATGCCCCTGGAAGTAGGGCTCGTTAGCGGTGACGTTCTTAATACCCGTCGCAGAGCGGTCCCCGTCCATGTCGATGATGCGATCGACCAGAAGGAAGGGATAGCGATGCGGCAGAAGCTTCAAAATATCGGCGGTTTCCGCCGTATTGGGCTTCGGTTGTACCCCGCTCTCGTTCATGCGGACCGGCTCCTCCGATGGGGATTCATGGCTACTCGCCCTCCCCGTCTTGGCCTTGATCAAGTTTCAAATCCTTACGCTCGGCAAGCTGCCGCAACAATGTCAGTTCTCTGAACCACAGCCTGTACGGCTTGGCCGGGGTGCCACCCCAACGGGCGCCCGGCGGCACGTCGCCCCGCACATTACTGCTCCCGGCGATCTGGGCGCCAGAGCCGATCTTGAGATGGCCGACAACGCCGACCTGGCCGCCAAGAGCAACGAAATCACCGAGTTCGGAACTGCCTGAAATACCGGTTTGGGACACGATAATGCAATGCCTTCCGATCACTACGTTGTGCCCGATTTGCACAAGATTATCAATTTTCGTGCCCTCGCCGACAATGGTGTCCCGGAGCGCCCCGCGGTCAATAGTCGAATTGGCGCCGATTTCCACGTCGTCCTGAATGACGACCCGGCCAATCTGCGGGACCTTGGCGTGGTTTTGCCTGCCCATGGCAAATCCGAACCCGTCCTGGCCGATGGCCACGCCGGCATGGATCATCACGCGGTTGCCTATTAGGGCATGGGTCACGGACGCGTTCGGCCCGACGTAGCAGTCGCGGCCGATATGGACCCGATAGCCGATGACACAGCCCGCGGCGAGGGTCGTACCCTGCCCGATCCGGGCTTCTGGTCCAATCACCGCCCCCGGCTCGACGATCACATCGGCTTCAAGCGTGGCGCTCGGATGAATATGGCTCGAGGTGCCTACCGCTCCGTCGCCAGCCGTCCTCGGCCTGCGCGAACCGGGGTAGAACAGGGCGAGCGCCTTAGCGAAGCTCCGATAAGGGTCTGGTGTCACGAGTCGGGCGCTCCCCGCCGGCACCTTGGCCGCAAACTTTGGAGCGACGAGGCAGGCGCTTGCGCCGGTCTTGAGAAGCAGCGGCACGTATTTTGGATTGTCCACGAAGGACAAATCGCCCTTAGCGGCGCCGTCGAGGGGGCGGACGTCCTTGATCTCCAACTCAGGATCGGTGCCTTCCGCCAGCTCTGAGCCGGTGGCTTCGGCGATTGTACGCAAGGAGAACGGACCGGCCCGCTCGAAAAAACCCGGGTGTTCCATCAAATCTCCTGCGGCCTGCTACGCGTCACCAACCATGGCGCGTAGGCATAAACCGAAGTGGCTTCCTTTAGAAGTTTGTCGAGGCGCCGAAGCGGAAAATTTCGGTCCGATCGTAATCTGCCTTGAGGAGCGCATCGGCGATATCGGCACGAAGGGGGCCGAGAGGAGACTGCCAAATGATGCTGAAGCCGGTGGATAACCGGACGGTGTTGCCGTCGTTGATGAAGCTCCCCTCATCGGCGACGGCATTCAGGGCACTCTGGCTCGGGTCCCAAAGCGAGCCGGCATCCACGAAGACAGCCCCTTGCATGCCAAGGCTATCGGGGATGAACGGAAATGGGAAACGGACTTCAGCCGTAGTCGCCCAGAAGAGCTGGCCGCCCAGAGAGTCCCGCGAGCAGTTACCCACATGCGCCCCCGTGGTCGGGTTTGTACACGCATCGCGCGGGCCGTAACCGGCTCGCTTGAAGCCGCGAATCGTCTCCCCGCCCTTGAAGAACAGGTCGGTCAAACGAAGGTCCTTGCCGCCCCAGGGCTCGATGGCGCCAGCCTGGACGCGGCCGACAAGGGTGATCTTGTTGGTAATGGGGTAGTAGCCCCGGGCGTCACCCACCGATCGAATATAGTTCACGTCGCCGCCAACGCCTGCCAGATCCTGAGAAAAGGAGGCGAAGATACCAGTGGTCGGCGATTGCGGTACGTTGCGGGTGTCGTAGGCGACCGTATAGCCGACAGAGGACACGTTGCTTGTCCCTTCGGACTGTTTGACCGCCAGTGAGGCGTCGCTCGCCACATCGAAGATCTCCTCGCGCGAGAACCGGTAGCGGAGACCCATCTGGGTGTTGTCGGCAATGGGGAAGCCGAGGCGGAGATTGCCGCCCGCTGTTCTCTGACTGAACGAAGCCACGTTCTGCAAGTCGACCGTCTTGTAGAAAAGATCGAAGCCTGCGGCCAGATTCCGATCGAGAAAGTTGGGCTCGGTGAAGCTGAAGTCGACCTGGGCGCGCTCAAGACTGCCCGAGAGGCCGAGGCGGACATACTGGCCCTTGCCCATCAAGTTGCGCTCGGTAACGCTGATATCGCCGATGATGCCCTCGGCGGTGGAGTAGCCGGCGCCGAAGGAGAACTCGCCGGTTGGCTGTTCGACCACGTTGACGACGAGGATGACGCGGTCTGGTGCGCTGCCGGGTTCCGTCTTGATATCCACACTTTTGAAAAAACCAAGCGCTCTCAATCGTTTACGAGCCGCCTCGACCAGTAAGCGGTTATACGCGTCGCCTTCGGCGAGGCGGAACTGCCGTCGGATCACCCTGTCCTCAGTGCGGTAATTGCCGACGATGTTGATGCGTTCGATATAGACGCGCGGGCCCTCATCGATAACGTAGACGATGTTCATCGTGTGGGTGGCCTGGTCGCGCTCGAAGCGCGGCCGAACCTGCCCAAATGCATAGCCCTGCGCGGATACCTTGACGGTCAACGCCTCGACCGTCTTCTCAACTTTCTCAGCGTTGTAGCGCCGCCCGGGCTTGGTCAGGATCACCCCGTGCAAGGCACGGACGTCCAACGACGGCAAGGCACTCTCGATGTCGATATTGCCGAACTGGTATTTCTGCCCTTCTTCGATGGTGAAGGTAATGAAGAAGCCGCGCCCGTCGCGATCGAGGTCCGCGGTTGCCGAAACGACGCGGGCGTCGGCATAGCCGTTCTTCAAATAGAACTGGCGCAACAGCTCTTTGTCGAGGTTGAGCCGGTCGGGATCGTAGATGTTCGTGCTCTTGAGAAAACTCAGCCAATTCGTCCGCGTGGTGGTGATCACAAAGCGGAGCTGAGAATCACTGAAGGCGTGATTGCCGATGAAATTGATGGCGCGGACCTTAGTGGTGGCCCCTTCAGAGATCTCGAAGACCACGTCGATGCGGTTGTTGTCGAGATTAATGATCTTGGGGTTCACTTGGGCAGCGTACATGCCCTGGCGGCGGTAGAGGGTCAGAATGCGCTGGACGTCAGCCTGCACGCGCGCGCGCGTATAAACAGCGCGCGGCTTGAGCTGGACTTCGGATGCCAGAGTGTCGTCCTCGATCTCCTTGTTCCCCTCGAAGGCCACGCGGCTCACGATGGGATTCTCCACCACGACGACGATGATGGTCGACCCCTGCCGCCGGATGCGGACATCCTGAAACAAGCCGGTGGCGAACAGGGTCTTCAGGGACTGGTTGACTTCGGCGGGGTCGTAGGTGTCGCCCGAGGAGAACGATAGGTAGGAGCGGACCGTCTCCGGCTCTACGCGGCGGTTCCCTTCGACAACGATGGATCGGATGACGGCGCCTTGGGCAAAGGCGGACAGATCCCCAAAACCTGCGCTGAGACCCAGCGAAAGCGGGACGCTACTCAACACTAGGAGGGCCGCAAGCAGCCCTCTTCCCAACGTCCACCGCACCATTACTGGTGTCTTCCCCTCAAGACGACCCCGTAGGCAAAGCGCCCGTGTCGCAACTGGCCACTCGTTTGTGGCCGATTTTTGGTAGTCTTTTGTTAAGAACTATTAACAGCGACGGGGACCTCGCGGTCCCCGCTAGAAGTTGTGCCCTGCAACCCCCGATCACAGAAACTTCAAATGAATCAGGTCATTCCAGGTCGCGAAGATCATTAGCATGAGAACGAAGGCGAGGCCAATGCGGAAACCGATTTCTTGTGTGGATTCACTGAGCGGCCGCCCTCTTACTGCCTCAATCCCGTAAAACAGAAGATGTCCACCATCGAGCATTGGTATTGGGAAGAGATTTATTAGCCCGATACTTACGGAGATGATGGCCGCGAGATTGAGAAGAGCGACGAAGCCGGCCGTTGCGACTTGACCAGATACTTGGGCAATACGGAGTGGTCCACCCAGCTGGTCGGCGTTCTCTCTACCCGTTGCCACGTCGTAGAGGTAGCCCAGTGAGCGGGAGACCACGAAGTAGCACTCCTTGACGGCCATGCCGAAGGCCGTCACCGGGTCGTGGCGCTCTAACTTCCAATCGTCCGGCGAGGCGCTGCGCTGAATGCCAAGCAGCCCGATCCGCATCGTGTTGCCGAATCGATCAGTAATTTCCTTGCGCTCGGGCGTCGCCGTAAGGTCGACCTCGGCTCCGCCCCGATCGACGACGAAGTGCAGTGTCTGATCGGCACTCATGGCTACGATCCGCTGCATCTCGGCGAAGTTGTCGATGGCCGTGCCGTCGATGCTGGTCACGCGGTCGCCGGGTTCAAACCCGGCACGTTCGGCCGCACTGCCCGGGGACACCGCATCGACCTTGGCCGCGGTGATCCGTTCGCCGAACACGCTGAAAATGGCCGTGAAAATGACGACGGCGAGGATGAAATTGGCGATTGGTCCCGCCGCCACGATGGCCGCGCGCTGGCCAAGGGACTTGCCTTGGAAGCTCCGCTTGCGGTCCTCCTCGGGAAGCGCCTCGAAGTCCTTCTGGCCGGCGCTGGCGACATTTTCGTCGTCGATGAATTTTACGTAGCCGCCGAGAGGGATCCAAGACACGCGCCAGCGCGTGCCCTTGCGGTCGTAGAAGCCAAAGATCTCGGGGCCGAAGCCGATCGAAAACACCTTGACGGCAACACCGCACCAGCGGGCCATCAGGAAGTGCCCAAACTCGTGGACGAAGACCACGATCGTGAGCACGAACAGGAATGGAAGAAGGTAGTGGAGGATGGTGTCGCCGAGGCTGGAAAGCTGAATTATTGTGTCCATACGCCTGCTTACCTAAAGAATTTGGCCCTTCTTAGCCCGCCCAAAAGCCTTATGCAAACCGGGGAAGCCAGCCGCGGGCCCGGATGCGAGCCTCCTCGTCGATATCGAGCACGTCGTCTGCGGTCTGCGGCACGATCCCGGTGAGGTCGGCGCTTGCGGCAAGCGTCGCCTCGACCAGACCCGCTATGGCGAGGAAGCCGATGCGCTTCTCCAGAAACGCGGCGACCGCGACCTCGTTGGCAGCGTTGAGCACGGTGCCGGCGCTGCCACCGGCAGCAAGAACGTCCTTGGCGAGACGCAAAGCCGGGAAGCGCTCCAGATCGGGCGTCTCGAAGGTGAGCGCGCCGATCTCCGCAAGATCGAGACGCTTGTTGGGAACATGCATGCGCTCGGGCCAGGCGAGGCTATAGGCGATGGGCGTGCGCATGTCTGGACAGCTGAGCTGGGCGAGCACGGCGCCGTCGCTCATATAGACGAGGCAGTGCACGATCGACTGAGGGTGGACCAGTACGCCGAGCTTGTCGGGCGACAGCGCGAAGAGATGATGCGCCTCGATCAGCTCCAGCCCCTTATTCATGAGCGTGGCGGAATCGATCGTGACCTTGGCGCCCATGGACCAGTTCGGATGTCTCAGCGCCTGCTCAGGGCCAGCGTCCGCCATCTGGGTGAGGCTCCAGGTCCGGAACGGGCCGCCTGAGGCCGTGAGGCACACGCTCTCAATACGCTCCGGCTTCGTGCCGATCATGGCCTGGCGTGCGGCAGAGTGCTCCGAATCCACCGGCAGCAACGTCGTGCCGTGGCGCGCCACCTCGGCCATGAAGATGCTGCCGGCCGAAACCAGGCACTCCTTGTTGGCGAGCGCCGTCGCGGTGCCTTGGCGTACGGCGCGGAGCGTCGGCTTGAGGCCGGCCGCGCCGACGATCGCCGCCATCACCCAGTCGGCGGGGCGACTAGCCGCATCGAGCAGCTCCCTCTCCCCTGCAGCGGTCTCGATGCCGGTGCCGGCGAGCGCGGCTTTGAGGTCGGCGTAACAATCCGGATCGGCGATCACCGCAAGCTCAGCGCGATGGAGGATGGCAAGCTCGGCGAGGCGGGTGGCGTTTTTGTAGCCCGTGAGCGCCACGACCTCATAGGCGTCAGGGTCGCGGCCGACGAGATCGAGCGTATTTTCGCCGATGGAGCCGGTGGCGCCGAGGATCGAGACGCGCCGTGGCGGCTTGGCTTGCGAGCGCGGCTTGGTGTCTGGGGATGTCTGGGAGGTCAACACCGGGAATTCGCCTCTACCAGATGAGAAGGCCTGCGCCAGGCGCGGCCGGATCGCGCAAGGCAATGAGAGCAGCCACGACCGAGGCCAGCAAGAGGCTGTCGATGCGGTCGAACAGCCCGCCATGACCTGGGATGAGCTGGCTCATATCCTTGGCTCCAAAGTGCCGCTTCACGCCACTCTCAAGCAAGTCCCCCATCTGGCAGGCCAGGGCAAGCGCCACGCTCACCAGGGCAAGGCCCCAGGGGGACGTGCCTCCGAGGAGAAGCGCGACAGTATAACCCGACAAGAGCTGGGGTCAGGGCGCCTACGACGAAGCCGCTCCAGGTCTTCTTGGGCGAAATGCTTGGTGCGAGCTTAGGGCCGCCAAGGCTGCGGCCGCCCACATAGGAAGCCGTGTCGGTCGCCCAAGCTACGGCGAGCAGGTAGAGCACCGCAGCAACCCCGAGATTAGGGTCGCTGCGGAGCCACACCAGGGCCCAAGCCGGAAACGCGGTGTAGGCCAGACCACCCAGGGCCCAGGCGACGCGGTCCCGCGAAAGGCCCGAGAAGGCGATGGCGACGCCAGTGCCGCCCAGAATTAAGAGAATCAGCTGCTGACGGCCCAAAGTGGCGAAGATCGCTAGCGCTGCCACGCAGACCGTCTGGATCAGGGACGTCGCATCGAACCCGTTGCCTCGCGTGAGCCCGCCCCATTCCCAGGCTAGAAGTCCGCCGGCCACGGCCACCAGCGCAAGGAAGGACCAAGGGCTTACGATGACGGCGCCAAGCGCAATGGCCGCGAGAACGACGGCCGAGGCAAGCCGACGCAAGAGTTCTGGCGTCCCGTGTGCCCGTGCCTGCTGTTGATCGTTGCCGGGAGGCGCTTCGGGCGGTGTCACGCGGTGGATCTCGCCGAGGTTCCACCGAAGCGGCGGTTTCGCCGTTGGTATTCGGCGATGGCGCCCTCAAACAGCTCCTTGGAGAAATCGGGCCAGTAAACGTCGACGAAGACGAACTCAGCGTAAGCCAACTGCCAGAGCAGGAAATTCGAAAGACGCAGCTCTCCACTGGTGCGGATCAACAGATCCGGATCGGGGAGACCGGCCGTGTCCAGATAGGTGGCGAAGCGCTCGGGGGTCACCTCCGACGGAGCGATGACGCCTTTCTTGGCGTCCTCGGCGATCTTCTGCGCGGCGCGGGCGATCTCGTCGCGCGAACCATAGTTGAAGGCGATGGTGAGGTTGAGCGCGGTATTATCCTTGGTCAGCTCCACGGCGTCGTCGAGCATGCGCAAAATGTCGTCATCGAGCCCAGTGCGCGCCCCGATCACGCGGATCCTCACTTCGTTCTTGTGCAGCTCGGCGAGATCGCGCCGGACAAAGCGGCGCAGGAGACCGAACAGGTCGTGGATCTCCTCCCGGGGACGCGACCAATTCTCCGAGGAGAAGCTGAACAGCGTGAGATGCGTGACGCCGAGCTCCATAGCCGCCTCGACCGTCCGCCTGACGCTCTCGACCCCCTGGCGATGACCTTCAACCCGCGGCAGGCCACGTTCGGCCGCCCAACGGCCGTTGCCATCCATGATGATGGCAACGTGGCGCGCGGTCGGTCTCTGAGCGTCGCCCCATTCCGGCTTATCCATGGCAAGCGTCACGTTCGGCTTCTCCAATGCAAGGCTAAGGACGGTTAGACCTGCATGATCTCTGCTTCCTTGGTGGCAAGGGCCTCGTCGATCTCTTTGATGACTTTATCGGTCAAGTCTTGCACCTTGGTTGAAAGCGAATGGTGCTCGTCCTTCCCCATTTCGCCATCCTTCTCGGCCCGTTTGAGATGCTCCATGCCGTCGCGACGGACATTGCGTACAGCGACACGGGCCTGCTCGGCATATTTATGCGCGACCTTGGCAATCTCATGCCGCCGCTCCTCGTTGAGCTCCGGGATCGGCAGGCGCAGGAGCTGCCCTTCCATCACGGGATTGAGCCCAAGGTCCGATTCCCGGATGGCCTTCTCGACGGCGTTCACCTGGCTCTTGTCCCAGACTTGTACCGTGATCATGCGCGGCTCGGGCACATTCACGGTTGCCACCTGGTTGAGGGGCATGGGATTGCCGTAGGCCATCACCATGATCGGATCCAGCAGGCTCGCGCTGGCGCGACCGGTCCGCAAGCCACTGAACTCCTGCTTGAGTACGCCAAACGCGCCTCGCATGCGCCGTTCAATCTCGCTTAGGTCGAAGCTAGACATGTTGTCTTCCCTGCTCGCCTTTCCGCCCGGCCCGCGATTAAGCGAGGCTTGGGCATAAGCTCTGTGGCGTCCCGGGCGCCCTCACGCCCCATCTCCACCGTCTATGGTGGTCGAGGCACCCTCCCCTTGCAACTCAAGAGCCAAGCTGGCTTGGCTCTTGATCGAAAACACAATTATCGGAATCCGATTGTCCCGGGCAAGGGCGATCGCGGCGCCGTCCATGATCTTCAAGTCTTGGCTTAGCACATCGTCATAGCTCAGACGGGCATAGCGCTTGGCGTCCGGGACTTTCATCGGGTCGGCGCTGTAGACGCCATCGACCTGTGTTGCCTTGTACAAGGCCTGACAGTCCATCTCCGCGGCGCGGAGCGCGGCTGCCGTGTCGGTGGTGAAGAAGGGATTGCCGGTGCCCCCGGCGAAGATCACCACCCGGCCCTTCTCCAAGTGATCGAGCGCCTTGTCGCGGATATAGGGCTCGCACACAGTGGGCATGGGGATGGCCGAGAGGACGCGCGCGGTGGGCCCTGCCCGCTCGATCGCCGTCTGAAGCGCAAGCGCATTCATAACCGTGGCCAGCATGCCCATATAGTCGGCGCGGGCGCGGTCCATGCCGCTCTCCGCCGCCATCAGGCCGCGATAGATATTGCCGCCCCCGACCACGAGGCAAATCTGCACGCCCATGTCGGCAGTCTTGGCGATGTCCTTGGCGATCGGCTCGATGACGGCGAGATCGATGCCGTAGCCTTTGGCGCCGGCAAGCGCCTCACCCGACAGCTTCACGAGGACGCGTCCGTAACGAAGCTTCGTCGTGGGAGCTTTGGCCATCAGCGCAAACTCCGGTGGCGGTGGGAAGACCTCGAGCTTGAGGCGGGCGGCAGGTCCATCGAGCCGCGCCGACCCTAAGAGGCCGAAGCGGCCGCGGCAACCTCCGCCGCGAAATCGCTTTCGCCCTTCTCGATCCCCTCGCCGAGGGCAAACCGATAGAAGCCGGTGATCTTGATCGGCGCGCCAGCCTCTTTGGCCGCTGCCTCCATGGCCTTGGCCACGGTGTTGTCAGGGTCGTGGACAAAAGGCTGCTGTAGCAGGACGACCTCTTCGTAGAACTTGCGCAAGCGGCCCTCGACCATCTTGGCGATGACTTCGGCAGGCTTGCCGGATTCCTTGGCCTGCTCAGTCAGGACGGTGCGCTCGCGCTCAACCAGATCTTGGTCGAGGCTGGTCGTGTCGACGGCTTGAGGGTTGGCCGCGGCGATGTGCATGGCGACTTGCTTACCGAACGCCTTGAGGGCTTCGGGGTCGCCCGTGGATTCGAGAGCGACGATCACGCCGATCTTACCAAGCCCGGGCGAAGCCTGATTGTGTATGTAGCTTGCGACCACGCCTTTGTCGGCAGAGAGATGCGCCGTGCGGCGGAGCGTCATGTTCTCGCCGATGGAGCCGATCATCTCTTTCAGGGTATCGGCCACGCTGGCTTTGGTCTTGCCGTAGGGCGCCGTTGCGAGCGTGTCCAAATCGCCTTTGGACTTGAGTGCGGCGTCGGCGATCTCGCTCACCATTTCCTGGAAGGATGGATTGCGCGCAACGAAGTCGGTCTCTGAGTTGACCTCCACAAGGGCGCCCTCCTTATCGCTGCCGGCAAGGCCGATGAGCCCTTCGGCCGCGACGCGGCCCGCCTTCTTGGCGGCCTTGGAGAGGCCTTTTGCCCTCAGCCAATCGACCGCGGCTTCCATATCGCCGTCGTTCTCGTTGAGAGCCGCCTTGCAGTCCATCATGCCCGCGCCGGTCTTCTCGCGCAGCTCCTTGACCATGGATGCGGTTATCGTCGCCATGCGTTCCTCTTCAGTGTTGCTCCGCCAATTGCGCGAAGCGTGTCGTTGCTAGTCTGCCTGCGCTGCGGGCTCTGCGGTCTCTGCTGCGGGCTCGTTGGTCTCTGCAGTCTCAGCTTCGGCCTTTGCGGCCTTCTTGGCGGCGGCCTTCGGCTTGCTTGGCTTCTTCTTGGCTGGAGCCGCGGCCTCCTCGGAGGCTTCAGCGCCCTCGAGACCCGGCTCTGAGATCGGCTCCTCTGCGGCACCCAGATCGGCACCAAGAGAACCTTGCGCCCGCTCGATGCCATCAATGGCGGCGCGCGAGACGAGGTCGCAGTAAAGGGTGATGGCGCGGCCAGCGTCGTCATTGCCAGGGATGGGGAAGGTGATGCCGTCGGGGTCGCAGTTGGAATCAACGATCGCCACCACAGGCATGCCAAGCTTGCGCGCCTCGGCGATGGCGATCGACTCCTTGTTGGTGTCGATGACGAACATCAGGTCCGGCGGCGCGCCCATATCCTTGATGCCGCCGAGAGAGCGCTCGAGCTTGTCCTTCTCGCGGGTGAGCTGGAGCAGCTCTTTCTTGGTGAGACCGCGATGGTCGCCTTCGAGAAGTTCCTCGAGCGACTTGAGCCGCTTGATCGAGTTGGAGATGGTCCGCCAGTTGGTCAGCGTGCCGCCGAGCCAGCGATGATTGATGAAGTACTGCGCGCACGACTTGGCCGCTTCGGCGATCGCCTCGGAGGCCTGGCGCTTGGTGCCGACAAAGAGGACGCGGCCGCCCTTGGCCACAACGTCGGATATCGTGACGAGCGCCTGATGAAACAGGGGCACCGTCTGAGTGAGATCGATGATGTGGATGTTGTTGCGCGACCCGTAGATATAGGGCGCCATCTTCGGGTTCCAGCGATGGGTCTGGTGACCAAAGTGCACACCAGCCTCCAGGAGCTGGCGCATAGTAATATCGGGCAGTGCCATGGGACTGCTTAACTCCTTTTTCCGGTTCAGCCGCCGCGGGGCAAGAGACCAGCCGGATAACCGGTCACCGGAGCGAGCGCGCAAAGCCTCAAGGGCATGCGTGACGCTTAGATCCCCGCGTGTGAGATGGTGCGGGTTATAGGGGGTTGGGCGCCCCCTTGGCAAGGGCGGAAAAGCCCGGAAATGAGGGCTTGCAGGCTCTAGAGCGCGCTGATCGAGGCCACCCCTTCGACGAGCTTGAGCTCGCTCCTCTGCCGCGGCGTGGTGTCGATCCCCTGCGGCAGGTCGAACTCAACCTCCTTCGACAGGTCATCCAGGCGCAGCACGAGGCGGAACGGCCCCTCGCCGCCCTTGCCGCCCACTTGCTCGGCAAGTGGGGCCAGCGCCCTTGTGTCCTCCACATAGACCTTCATGCCGGCGGAACGGGCCTCCGCCGCCCTGTCCAGGGAGGAGAGGCGTTGCACCCGGACTCGGACCGTCTCGCCGTCAGCCTCGGCTTCCACGTCCAGCACCACGGCGGTCCCTGGCTCAAGCAGGGGCCGTGAAGCCAAAAGCGCCTCGGAGAACACCACAGCCTCGAACTGGCCCGTGGGGTCGGAGAAGGCGACGAAGGCATATGGATTGCCGCTCTTGCCCTTGCGCTCGCGGGCGGAGAGCACGGTGCCGGCCAGCGTCCCGACCACCCGGCGCGTCCTCGCCTTGGCGGCAAACTCCGCCCAGGTCTCGGCGCCGAGACCTTCCAGCACTTCCCTGTAGTCGTCCAACGGGTGGCCGGTGAGGAAGAAGCCGACCGCCTCGAACTCGCGGCTCAGCTTGTCTGTAGGCACCCAGGGTTTGGCAGGGCGAAGCTCGATCGGTGGCGGGGCGTGGCGGGCGCCGGAGAACAGATCCTCCTGGCCTTCGGCACTCGTCTCGAGTGCGCGATTGCCGGTGGCGATGATCAGATCGACATTGGCATGGGCGGTGGCGCGGTCGATCGCCGAGTTCATCGAGCGCACCGGCGGCGGCCAGTGTCTCCATGGCCCGCTTGTTGACGAGACGCGGACTGATGCGCCGGGCGAAGTCGGAAACGTCCTTGTAGGGTCCATTTGCTCCGCCCGCTCCTCGCACGATATGCTCCACCGCGTGGCGGCCGACGTTCTTGAGTGCTGCGAGCGAATAGCGAATGGCGCCGTTGTTGGGGATGAAGCCCACCTCGGAGTGATTGACGGACGGCGGCTCCAGGGGGATGCCGAGGCGGCGCGCCTCTTGGGCGAAGCTGTTGAGCTTGTCGGCGTTCCCCATATCGAGGGTCATGGACGCAGCGACGAACTCGGTCGGG
The DNA here is from genome assembly GCA_963727165.1 of uncultured Alphaproteobacteria bacterium. Lineage (GTDB taxonomy): Bacteria > Pseudomonadota > Alphaproteobacteria > Rhizobiales > Methyloligellaceae > Methyloceanibacter. The sequence continues at coordinate 17,292 of CAVSFJ010000020.1, read as the reverse complement.
TAGTTCGCCTTGAGATAGGCGGTCTGGTAGGCGATCAGCGCGTAGGCGGCGGCGTGGGACTTGTTGAAGCCGTAGCCCGCGAACTTCGCCACCAACTCGAAGATGTACTCGGCGCGGCGCTTGTCGACGCCGTTTGCCACCGCGCCGTCGACAAAGCGCTTCCGCTGCGCGTCCATCTCCTTCTTGATCTTCTTGCCCATGGCGCGACGCAAGAGATCGGCTTCGCCGAGCGAATAGCCGGAGAGCACTTGCGCGATCTGCATCACCTGCTCTTGGTAGATGATGACGCCGTAGGTCTCGGCCAGGATCGGCTCGATCATCGGGATGGAGGCTTTCGATCTCCTCGCGCCCGTGCTTGCGGTTCACGTAGGTGTCGATGTTGTCCATCGGACCCGGCCGGTACAGCGCCACGATGGCGATGATGTCCTCGAAGCGGTCAGGCTTGAGCTTGCGCAGCGCGTCGCGCATGCCCTGGCCTTCGAGCTGGAACACGCCGACCGTGTCGCCGCGCTGCATCAGCTCGTAAGACGCCGTGTCGTCGAGCGGGATCTTCGACGGGTCGATGTCGGGACCGTCGCGGGCGATCAGCTTGCGCGCCGTGTCGATCACGGTGAGCGTCTTGAGGCCGAGGAAGTCGAACTTCACCAGTCCCGCCGCCTCGGCCCACTTCATGTTGAATTGGGTGGCCGGGAGCTGGGCGCGGGCGTCGCGATAGAGCGGGACGAGGTCGATCAAGGGGCGGTCGGCGATGACGACGCCCGCCGCGTGGGTCGAGGCATGGCGGTAAAGCCCTTCGAGGCGCTGGCCGATGTCGAGCAGCTTGGCGACGATGGGGTCCTTGTCGCGCTCCTCTTGCAGGCGGGGCTCGCCGGCAATGGCCTGGGGCAGGCTCACCGGGTTCGCCGGGTTCATGGGCACGAGCTTGCACAGGCGGTCCACTTGGCCATAGGGCATCTGGAGCACGCGGCCCACGTCGCGCAACACAGCACGCGCCTGCAGCTTACCGAAGGTGATGATGTGAGCCACGCGGTCCGCGCCGTAGCGTTCGCGCACATAGGCAATCACCTCGTCGCGGCGGTCCTGACAGAAGTCGATATCGAAGTCGGGCATCGATACGCGTTCCGGATTCAAGAAGCGCTCGAACAGGAGCCCGAAGCGGATGGGATCAAGGTCGGTGATGGTGAGCGCGTAGGCTACGAGCGAGCCGGCGCCCGAGCCGCGGCCGGGGCCTACAGGGATGCCCTGCCCCTTCGTCCACTTAATGAAGTCGGACACGATCAGGAAGTAACCCTGATAGTTCATGCCGGTGATGACATCGAGCTCAAAGGCAAGGCGTTTCGCGTAGGAGGCCGCGTCATGCCCGGGTGCAGTGCCGTGCTGGGCGATGCGTTCCTTGAGACCCGCTTCAGCCTGGCGTCTGAGCTCGGCGGCTTCCGTCTCGGCAAGCGCGCTCGTCGCCTCGCCACCGGTAAGGAAGGGCGGCAGAATGGGATCGCGCTTCACGGGCCGATAGGCGCAGCGCTGGGCGATCTCCACCGTGTTCTCGATCGCCTCGGGCAGATCGGAAAACAGCGCCCGCATCTCCTCGGCGGTCTTGAAGTAGTGGTCGGGGCTCAAGCGGCGCCGCTCGTCCACCGCCACGTAGCTTCCTTGGGCGATACAGATCAGCGCGTCGTGGGCCTCGAAATCGTCTCGTGTCGCGAAGAAGGGCTCGTTGGTGGCAACCAGCGGCAGTTCCAGGTCGTACGCCAGGCCGACAAGCTGCGGCTCGACGGAGCGCTCTTGAGGCAGGCCGTGGCGCTGGAGCTCCACATAGAGCCGGTTGCCGAAAAGCGTGTGCAGCGCCTCGAGACGGCTGCGCGCGAGCTCCGGGTTGCCCTCGGCGAGCGCGAGATCGATCACCCCTTCGGGGCCGCCAGTCAGCGCGATCAGGCCCTCGGTATGATTAGCGAGTTCATCGATTGTGACGAGCGCCTCGCCCGTCTCTGCCGCCGTGAAATAGGCGCTGGTGGAGAGCCGCATCAAATTGGCGTAGCCGGTTTCGTCCTTGGCGAGCAGCGCAATGCGCCCGTCTGCCTTCGGTCCACGGAGGTCCGTGCCAGGGGTAGGTTCGCGCTCCGCGGCGAAGGTCAGCGCCAGCGTGCAGCCGATGATGGGCTGGATGCCAGCTCCCGCCATGGCCTCGGAGAACTCCAGCGCGCCGAACAGATTGTTGGAATCGGTAAGGGCTAACGCTGGCGCGCCATCGGCCGTGGCGAGCGACACGAGCCGCGGGACGGTGAGCGCCCCTTCGAGCAGCGAATAGGCCGAGTGCACCCGGAGATGCACGAAGGGTTGGGTCTTCTCGTCCGCCACTGAAAACGCCCGTTCGTTAGAGTGTGTCCTTCGCCCTACACTCCCGGATTCGGGGGGTCCGTTCGAGGCGCTATCCCCGCTTTCCACCGGTTAGAATCCGGATGCTCGACCATCGCCCGGCCCGAACGGATCGGGCCGGACAACCGCCGTCCGAGCGAGTAATGTTCTCTTTATGTTCTAGGCTGTCAAGCGCTAGCGATGGGTCTCCACCACGACCACCTCCTCCTCGATGAGATGGCCGTCGGCCAGGCGGAGCGTGCGGTCCATACGCGACGCAAGTTCGAGATTGTGGGTCGCCACCACAGCCGCCACGCCTTCCTCGTTGACGAGCCGCATGAGCTCCTCAAATACGCGCTCCGCGGTGTGGGGATCGAGATTGCCGGTCGGCTCGTCAGCGAGCAGGACCTTGGGCTGGTTGGCTACGGCACGGGCGATGGCCACGCGTTGCTGCTCGCCGCCGGAAAGTTCGGCTGGCCGGTGGTCCCAGCGATCTTGCAGGCCGAGGATCTCCAGCAGCCCTTTGGCGCGCGTCTCGGCGTCCGGCCGGGCCCGGCCCATGATCAGTTGCGGCAGCATGATGTTTTCCAGAGCCGAGAATTCCGGAAGGAGGTGATGGAACTGATAGACGAACCCCACCTCCAGGCGGCGCACGCGGGTGCGCTCTCCGTCATTGAGCTTGCAGCAATCGATTCCGTCGATCATCACCGCGCCCGAATCGGGGCGCTCTAAGCAGCCCGGCGATGTGGAGCAGGGTCGACTTGCCGGCGCCGGAGGGCCCGAGCAGCGACACGGTCTCGCCAGGGTAGAAGGAGGCCGACGCCTCGTTCAGGACGTCGATGTGGCGGTCGCCTTGAGTGAAGCCGCGCTCAAGGTTCTCCAAGCGCAAGACCGGGGCCCGTTCAGGATTGTCCACCGTTCCCCCTACTCGTAGCGCAGCGCTTCGACGGGATCGAGACGCGAGGCCCGCCAGGACGGATAGATGGTGGCGAGCACCGACAGGACGAGCGCCATGATGACGACGGAGGCGGTTTCGCCCGGGTCCATCTCGGCCGGAAGCTGGGAGAGATAATACAGCTCTGCCGGGAACAGATCGGTGTCGGTAAGCCAGCCGATGAACTCGCGGATGTGCTCGATGTTGAGGCAGACGAGCACGCCGAGCGTGAAGCCGGCCAGCGTACCGACAATGCCGATCGAGGCACCGGTGATGAAGAAGACACGCATGATGGCACCCCGCGTGGTGCCCATGGTGCGCAGAATCGCGATGTCGCGACCCTTGTCCTTCACCAGCATGATCAGGCCGGAGATGATGTTGAGGGCTGCCACCAGGACGATGAGCGCGAGAATAAGGAACATCACATTGCGCTCCACCTGGAGCGCGGTGAAGAACGTTGCGTTTCGCTGACGCCAATCGCTCACATAGATGGTCGGGCCGCCGGCGGTGATGATCTTCGGCGAGAGCTCGCCGACTTCATCCGGGGAATCCAGCACGACCTCAAGCACGGTGACGGAGTGCGGCTCGCTGAAATAGCGCTGCGCCTCGTTGAGCGGCATGAACATGATGCTGGCGTCGTATTCCGACATGCCGATCTCGAAGATGGCGACAACGGGATAGCGTTTCACCCGGGGCGCGGTGCCGAGCGCCGTCGAAGGCCCACGGGGGGTGACGAGCGAGACCTTGTCGCCGACCTTGACGTTGAGTTCGTTGGCCATGCGGCTGCCGATCGCAACGCCGCCCTTCTTGTCGAAGCCGTCGAGCGTGCCGAAGCGGATATGCTTGGAGACGGCTTTGAGGCTCTTGAGGTCGGCTTCGCGCAAGCCCCGGACGAGCGCACCGCTCGACATCAACGGAGTGGAGACGAGAACCTGGCCCTCCACCAGCGGCACGGCATATTTGACGCCGGGGACTTTGCGGATCCGTTTGGCCACCTCGTCGTAATCGGTGAATTCGCCGAGGCTATGCACGACCACATGGCCGTTCAGGCCCAGCATCTTGTCGAACAGCTCCTGGCGGAAGCCGTTCATCACCGCCATGACGATGATGAGGGTCATGACGCCCAGCGTGATGCCGATAAACGAGAAGCCGGCGATTACCGAGATGAAGCCCTCTTTGCGGCGCGCCCGCAAATAGCGCAGGGCCAGCATCCATTCGAAGGGCGCAAATGCCCGCGTGCTCGTGGCCCGGCTCATGCCCCGTCCTTTCTCGCCTGCTTCGCCTTGTCGATGAGCATATTAAGGGCGGCATCGAAGGTAAGACTATGGCGGGCGCCGGTGGCGCGCTCTTTCAGCTCGATCTCGCCGGCTTTCAGGCCCTTAGGCCCGACGATGAGCTGCCAGGGAAGTCCGATCAGGTCCATGGCCGCGAACTTGGCCCCTGCCCTGTCATCGCGGTCGTCATAGAGAACCTCGAGGCCTGCCGTCTGGAGCCGCTTGTAGAAATCCTCGCAAGCGGCGTCGGTCTCGGCGTCGCCGACCTTCAGATTGATGAGGCCGACATCGAACGGCGCGACCGCTTGCGGCCAGATGATGCCGGCTTCATCGTGGGAGGCCTCGATAATGGCGCCGACAAGCCGCGACACGCCAATGCCGTAAGAGCCCATCTCGACCGCGACGAGCTCGCCGTCCGGGCCTTGCACCTTGGCGCCCATGGCTTCCGAGTATTTGGTGCCGAAATAGAAAACCTGCCCTACCTCGATACCGCGTGCCGTGAGCTGCATGTCGGCGGGGACGTCCTGCTCGAAGCGCTTCGCATCGTGCACGTCCTCGGTCGCCGCATAGAGCGCGGTGCGCTCACGGACATAAGGGCTGAGGTCGCTATCATAGTCTACGTCGCCCGGGGGCACCGGCATCTCGACCAGATCCTTATGGCAGTAGACCTGAGACTCGCCGGTCTCGGCGAGGATGATAAATTCGTGGGAGAGATCGCCACCGATCGGGCCGGTCTCAGCGCGCATCGGCACCGCGCGAAGTCCCATACGGGCGAAGGTGCGCAAATAGGCGACGAACATCTTGTTGTACGATTTGACGGCGCCCTCTTTGTCCAGGTCGAAGGAATAGGAATCCTTCATCAGGAATTCGCGCCCGCGCATCACGCCGAAACGTGGCCTGACCTCGTCGCGAAATTTCCATTGGATATGGTAGAGGATGCGCGGCACGTCCTTGTAGGACCTCGCGCCAGCGCGGAAGATCTCGGTGATCATTTCCTCATTCGTGGGGCCGTAGAGCATCTCGCGCTCGTGGCGGTCACTGATGCGGAGCATTTCTTTGCCGTAGGCCTCGTACCGACCGCTTTCCCGCCAGAGCTCGGCGGGCTGGATGGTGGGCATCAGTAACTCTATCGCACCCGCGCGGTCCTGCTCCTCGCGGACGATCTGCTCGATCTTGCGTAGCACGCGGTGGCCGAGCGGCAACCACGAATAGATGCCGGCGCTTGACTGGCGGATGAGCCCAGCCCGGAGCATCAGCCTGTGGGAAACGATCTCCGCTTCCTTGGGGTCGTCGCGCAAGAGGGGCAGAAAGTAGCGGCTGAGGCGCATTGGCTGCTTTTCGGCGTTGAGAGCGGGTTTGAGAACGCCCGCTCGTTTTCGAATGAGCCATGCTTGGCGTGGAAAGCCGAAAAGTCCCCCGCCGGGCCCTTGGCGCGGCTAATAGCCAGAATCGCAAGGCTAAGCAATCGGCCCTTTCAATTCACTCGGGGCCCGGCGATCCTCTTCACGGGAACGCCTTCCTCGCGGGAATGGAGGCCAATCAAGGCCCTGTACAACGGGCAATAGCGCAAGTCTCGTCCATTCCCTCAGGGCCGGGTCAAATGTCGCCTATGTTTCGGGCAGAATTGCCCGATGCGAACATTTGAGAACAACCCGAGTTCGTCTTCCATGATCTCGCGGCGAAGCGGGAAGCATAAATCTGCGGCGACCGGTCACAATCATGGTGACAATTTGGCGCGCCTGGGGTAGTGTCCCGCCACAACGTGGGAGCGTTTCGGGACCGGTAGTGATCTCGGCATGTCGCGCGTTGAGATTGGACCTGGTCCAAGTCTTGGGAGGAAGTACTCCAGGCGCGCTAATTATGCAGACGCATGGGCGCCGCCGCTTTTCTGTCGGCACGTTCGCCTGTCACTCGTGACAGCGAGGCACGCAAGACGGAGAGGACGAAGGAGTCACGATACTGAAAAGCAAGGTCGATTCGACCTTGCTTTTTTTTCGCCTGATGCCCGGCGTCTTTCGCAGCACCCAGCGCCTATTGCACCTTCTCGAAGTCCGGGAAGAACGGAATGTCGTCGAGGGTGATCACCTGATGCACGATGATCACGTAGACGATGGCGAAGACGATGCTTGCCACGACGGTCGTTGCCAGCGCCTTCGCTCAAGAGGTGGGGCTTTTGCGGAGCACTTTCGACCGAGCCGGGCACTTCGGATCTCTCCGGCCTCCTCGGAGGTACGCACGCCGATGGGGAGCATGGCGAACAGGACGATCCACCAGATGACGAGGTAGATGGCCGCGCCAAAGGCAATGCTCATGGCCTAGGCCTCCTCAAGCTCGACGAGGGTTCCGCAAAAATCCTTCGGGTGCAGGAACAGCACCGGCTTGCCATGGGCCCCGATCTTCGGCTCGCCATCGCCCAGTACGCGGGCTCCCTGCTCTATGAGCCGATCGCGCGCCGCCTTGATGTCCGGCACCTCGTAGCAGAGGTGATGGATGCCGCCATTGGGATTGCGCTCCAGGAACCCGGCAATGGGTGACTTGTCGCCCAATACGCCGAGGAGCTCGATCTTGGTGTTGGGTAGCTCGATGAACACCGTGGTCACGCCGTGCTCCGGCTGTTCTTCTTCCGCCGAGACTTTGGCCCCGAGGGTATTGCGGTAGACCTCGGTCGCGGCCTTCAGGTCCGGGACGGCAATGGCGACATGGTTCAAACGGCCAATCATCAAACTCTGCTCCAGGCTCGAAAGATCAACGGGAAATCCCAGCGCATATATGGGTTGCTAGGGTGCCATGGCACCCTCATGAGGGCGCTATAGCACCGTCAGAAGGACCGTGCACACGGGCTTCTTGCCCCAGGCCTGATTGATGGCGGCGCGCACCCCGCGACGGACCGCCTCGCTCACCACAACGGGATCCTTGCGGCGCGGACGCGGAATGCTCTCCACGGTGCTGGTCGCCGCAACCTGAGCGATCTCAGCCAGCGAAATGCCGCGGGAGTCGGTCTCGGGAAGTCCGGTGAGCCCCACCTCCGGGTCGGCCACGAGCTCGCCTTTGGTGGTCAAGACCAGAGAGACCGCAACGATGCCAGCGAAGCTCAGCTTGCGCCTGTCGCGCACCTGGCCATCATCGGCGGAGGTTAGGATCGTGCCGTCGCGATAGACGCGCCCCACGGGCACGTCATCGACGATGTCGGCAGGCTGCGGCAGAAGCCGGACCATATCGCCGTTTCGCGCCCGCACGACCTGCCTCACACCGAGCTTCTCAGCGAGTTCCGCGTGCGCCTCGAGGTGGCGGCCCTCGCCGTGCATTGGAACGGCGACGTCCGGCTTCAGCCAGGCGTAAAGCTGCTCGAGCTCACCGCGGCGAGGATGACCCGAGACGTGAACCAGGTCGTCTTGATCGGTCAGGATCTCGATCCTGGCATCGGCCAAGGCGTTCTGCACCCGGCCGACCGCCTTCTCGTTTCCGGGAATGGTGCGGGAGGAGAAGATCACCCGATCGCCTTCTTTCAGGCTGACATTCGGGTGCTCGCCGGAGGCGATGCGCGCCAAGCGCGGCGCGGGACTCGCCTTGGCTTCCGGTGCAGAGCGCCACGACCTTGTGCGGCGGCAGTTTGGGGAACGCCGTCTCCTCGTGAAAGTAGAGTTCGGGATCGAGATAGCCGGTCGTCTGCGCCGCCTCGATGACGCGGTACATGGCGCGCCCGACCACGACGAGTTCGCGTCCTGCGGCGCGCGTAGCCTGGGCTACGGAGCGGAGCCGTGCCACGTTGGAGGCAAACGTCGTCACGGCGACGCATTGCGTGGCCTCGCCGATGAGCTTGGTGAGGGTGACCGCCACGTCCGCCTCTGACGGCGAGATGCCCGGCCGGATCGCATTGGTGGAATCGCAGATAAGGGCGGCGAGGCCCTCCTGGCCGATTTCCCGCAAGCGCCTCTCGTCCGTCGGGGCGCTGGTCAAGGGGTTCTCGTCGAGCTTCCAGTCACCGGTGTGAAGCACCATGCCTTGGGGCGTTCGGATGGCGACGGCCGATGGCTCGGGAATCGAGTGGGACATGCTGACGAGCTCTACGTCGAACGGTCCGATTGTGTGGCGGCTTCCCATGGGGATGGTCTTGAGGGGCAGGTCAGCCTCGAGGCCCATCTCGCCGAGCTTCGACTTCAGCATCTCGGCGGTAAATGGCGTGGCGTAGATGGGAACGTCGCCGAGGAGCGGCCACAGATCCGGCACGGCACCGAAATGATCTTCGTGGGCATGGGTGAGCAGGATGCCTGAAATGTTGTGGCGCTCCTCTTCGAGGAAGCGGATGTCAGGCAGGATGACGTCGATGCCAGGTTCGTACTCGGTGCCGAAAGTCACGCCCATGTCGACGATGAGCCATTGGTAGACACCGCGGCGCCCATAGCCGTAGAGGTAAAGGTTCATGCCGATTTCGCCCACGCCGCCAAGCGGTATGAAGACGAGTTCGTCGTTTCTACGATCGGTTTTTCGGGACACTGGGTTCAAAGCGCGTTATCGGCTCGCGAAGAAGACGTCGCCGGCGGTGATGCGCTTCTCTCCGTCCGTGGTCTTGAGGCGCAACGCGCCGTCGGAGTCGAGACCGGCATAAGTGCCGTCGGTCTCCTCGCCGTTGAGCCTGACATGCAACAGCCGGCCCGTGGGACCGGCACGGTCAAGCCAGGCACGCCTGATGCTGGGGAAGGTGGCGCCCTCCCCCCAACGCTGAAGCCATTCATGGGTCGTTGCCGCCAGCACTTGCAGCGCATCGCCCGGCGCTATCGACAGGCCATAGGCGTCGAGGCTGATCGCCGGTTGTGGCAGGTTCTCGGGGTGGTTGGCGAGATTGATGCCGGTCCCAATCACGACCACGGAGCCGTTGTTCTTCGTGGTGCCGACATTCTCAAGCAACATCCCGGCGACCTTCTCCTCGGCGAGAAGAACGTCGTTCGGCCATTTGAGCAGAAGTTCCGAGCGGCCTTCATAGGCGATGAGCTTGGCGACGGTATCGTAGGCGGCAATGCCGGCGACGAGGGCAAGCTGACTTGCGGTCTGGAGCGGGCAGTTCAGCCTGATCAAGAGGCTCGCGAACAGATTGCCGACCTGGGAGGTCCATTCGCGCCCGGCGCGCCCGCGGCCCTTCGATTGACGCGACGACCAGATCCACAAGGGACCAGGCTCGCCCATCTCCGCTCGCCGTTTGGCCTCGGCGTTGGTGGAGTCGACCGTATCCAGCCTGACCAGCCGATAACCAGGCGGCATCTTTGGTGAAGGCGATCCTAAGTAACTCATTTAGAACAATGACTTGGCGGCAACTCCGGCAGCCGAGACCAACGGTGCCGGATAGATGAAATAGAGCAGGATCAAGACGCCGCTCACCCCGAGTATCGTGGCAAGAGGCGGCGACATCGGCTCGAAGCGCTCGGCGGGATCGTCAAAATACATGATCTTGACGATGCGCAGATAGTAGTAGGCCCCTACCACACTCAAAAGCACGCCAATTACGGCGAGGGAGTAGAGACCCGCTTCGATCGCGGCGAGGAACACGTAGAACTTGGCGAAGAAACCTGCAAGAGGCGGAATTCCGGCGAGCGAGAACAAGAGCACCGCCAGCATCAAGGCCATCGCTGGGTTGGTGCGGGACAGCCCTGAGAGCTGGTCGATCTCCTCGACCATCTTGCCGTCGCGGCGCATGGAAAGGATGAAGGCAAACGTCCCCAGCGTCATGACGAGGTAGATGGCGAGATAGACGATGACGCCCTGCACGCCTTGCGCCGTGCCGGCGGCGAGCCCGACGAGCGCGTAGCCCATATGGCCGATCGAGCTATAGGCCATCAGGCGCTTGATATTGTGCTGGCCGATCGCGGCGAAGGCGCCGAGTGCCATGGAAGCGATGGCCAGGAACACCACGATCTGCCGCCATTCCGTGGTGACCGCCGGGAACGCGGCGATGACGACGCGCACGGTGAGCGCCATGGCGGCGATCTTGGGGGCCGCGGCGAAGAATGCGGTGACCGGCGTCGGTGCGCCCTCATAGACATCGGGCGTCCACATATGGAAGGGCACGGCGGAGATTTTGAAGGCGAGGCCCGTCATCAGGAATACCAGGCCGAAAATCAGCCCGAGATTGGCGCCGGAAGGCTGCACCGCGGCGGCAATCTGGGAGAACTCCGTCGAGCCGGTGAAGCCGTAGATCAGCGAGGCGCCATAGAGCAGCATGCCTGAGGACAGCGCGCCGAGGACGAAATATTTGAGACCGGCCTCGGCGGAGCGGGCGGAATCGCGCCTGAAGGCGGCGACGACGTAGAGCGCGAGGCTTTGGAGCTCGAGGCCGACATAGAGCGCGATGAGACCGAAGGCCGAGATCATCATCAGCATGCCGGTTGTGGCAAAGAGCACGAGGACCGGGTACTCGAACTTCACCCCGCCGGCGTCGCGCCAATAGCCGACCGACATGATGAGGGCGACGGCGGCACCGGTGAGCGCAAGAAGCTTGAGCAGCCGCGCATAGGGGTCGACGATGAAGCTGCCGCTGAACAGCGTCTCGGTCCCCTGCCCGTTTGCGACGAAGATGCCGGCGAGGACAAGCACAAGGACCGCGAGCCACAGCACGAGCTCGCCGCGCTCCTGCCGCGTGGCGACGCCCACCATGAGCAGCGCCATAGCGCCGATGGCCAGAGTGAGCTCTGGCAGCATCACGGCAAGATTGAGCGGCTCGATTGCAGGCATGGCTCTCTACGGCGCGAGCGCAAACCGCGCGTGCTCGGCGGCGGCAAGGCTCGCTTTGAAATTGGTCATCAGCGTTTCGACCGACACGGTCGACACGTCGAGGATCGGATTGGGATGGAAACCAAAGATGATGGTGATGATGATGAGCGGTGTCAGTACCGCGACCTCGCGCCAGGAGAGGTCCTTGATGTGCTTAAGGGCGGGCTTATCCAAGACGCCGAAGATGATGCGGCGATAGAGCCACAGTGCATAACCGGCCGACAGGATGATGCCGGTCGTGGCAAGCACCGCGACCCAGGTGTTGACGATGAAGGCGCCAAGCAAGCTCAAGAACTCGCCGACGAAACCCGTGGTGCCCGGCAGCCCCACATTCGCCAGCGTGAACACCATGAAGCAGAAAGCGTAGAGCGGCATGCGGTTCACCAGCCCACCGAAGACCGAAATCTCGTGGGTGTGCATGCGGTCGTAGACCACGCCGACGCAGAGGAAGAGCGCGGCGGAGACGATGCCATGGGACAGCATCAGGAAGATGCCACCCTGTAGCCCCTGGATGGTGATGGTGAAGAGGCCAATGGTCACGAAGCCCATATGGGCGACGGAGGAGTACGCAATCAGCTTCTTCATGTCCTCCTGTGCCAGCGCCACCAGCGAGGTGTAGATCACCGCGATCACGGACAGCGCGAAGATGAGCGGCGCGAACTCGGCGGAGGCCAGCGGGAACATGGGGATGGAGAAGCGCAAGAAGCCGTAGCCGCCCATCTTCAGGAGGATGCCGGCAAGGATCACCGAGCCCGCCGTCGGGGCCTCCACGTGGGCGTCAGGCAGCCAGGTATGCACCGGCCACATGGGCAGCTTCACCGCGAACGAGGCGAGGAAGGCGAACCACAGCCAGGTCTGCATTTGCGGCGGGAAGTCATGGGTAAGGAGCGCCGGGATGTTGGTGGTGCCCGCCTCCCAATAGATCGCCATGATGGCCAGCAGCATCAGCACGGAGCCTGCCAGCGTGTAGAGGAAGAACTTGAAGCTCGAATAGACTCGGCGCGGACCGCCCCAGATGCCGATGATGAGGAACATCGGGATCAGTCCACCCTCGAAGAATAGATAGAACATGACGAGATCGAGGGAGCAGAACACGCCGATCATCAAGGTCTCGAGCACGAGAAAGGCGATCATGAACTCTTTCACGCGGACCTTGATGGCGCCGAAGCTCGATAGGATGGTGATCGGCATCAGCAGCGTGGTGAGCAACACGAACGGCATGGAGATGCCGTCGAGGCCCATATGGAAGGTAATGGGCCCGAGCCAGGGACGAAGCTCGACGAATTGGAACTGCGCCGTCGCAGGATCGAAATCGCGCCACAGGAGAAGCGAGATGGCGAAGTCGATGAGCGTCGTCCACAGCGCGATGTAGCGTGCGTTGCGGAAGGCGCTCTCGTCGTTGCCGCGCAAGGCCAAGATCAGCAGCACGCCGACGAGGGGCAAGAAAGTGACGGTGGAGAGGATCGGCCAGCTATAGCTCATGGCGTGAGCCCCCCACCGGTGACGATGAAATAGGTGATGAGCAGCGCCACGCCGATCAGCATGATGAAGGCGTAGTGATAGATGTAGCCGGTCTGGAGCCGGATTACGCGATTCGTGATGTCGATGACGCGTGCGGCGATACCATTCGGTCCAATGCCGTCGATGATGGTGCCGTCGCCGACCTTCCACAGAATGTATCCGAGCCGCTTGGCTGGGCGCACGAACAGGAAGTCATAGAGCGCATCGAAATACCAAGCGTTGAGGAAGAACTGGTTGGTGGCCGGGAAGCGCTTGAGGAGGCCGAACGGCAGGAGCGGCTGCCACATATAGCAGTACCAGGCGATGAGGAAGCCGAAGGTCATGCCCAGCGTCGGCGAAATGGTGAGCCAGAACGGGACGTCGCGGTGTGCGTGCTGCGGCAGCACGATGGCGTCGCGCCAGAAAGAGGCCTCGTCCGCGCCGATGAAGAGATGCCGGAAAGCGAGACCGGCAAAGAGTGCACCGGCGCCGAGGATCACCATCGGTACACCCATGGTCCATGGGGCATCGTGCACGTGCTCCATGGCTTGCTTGCCGCCGCGGAAGTTGCCTTCGAAGGTCATGAACATGAGCCGCCAGGTGTAGAGCGCGGTGAGGAACGCCGCGATCAGCGTCATCCAGTAGGTGTAGAGACCGACGGGCGTGTGGTCGAACCAGGTCGTCTCGATGATGTAGTCCTTGGAGACAAAGCCTGAGGTGAGCGGAAAGGCCGTCAGTGCCAGCGAGCCGATCAGCATCATGACCCAGGTGAAAGGCATCAGCTTCCGCAAGCCGCCCATGCGGCGCATGTCACGATTGTCGGCCAGCGCGTGGGTCACTGCGCCGGCGCACAAGAAGAGCAGCGCCTTGAAGCAGGCATGGGTGAAGAGGTGAAACATGCCGGCGCCGAAGGCCCCGACGCCTTCTGCGGCGAACATGTAGCCGAGCTGCGAGCAGGTCGAATAGGCGATAACGCGCTTGATGTCGGTCTGTACGACGGCGGCGGTCGCGGCGAAGAAGGCGCTGGTGGCGCCGATAATCGCGACGAAAGCGAGGGCGTGAGGCGCGAGCTCGAACAGGGGCGACATCCTGGCGACCATGAACACGCCGGCCGTGACCATGGTCGCGGCATGGATCAGGGCGGAGACGGGCGTCGGGCCCTCCATGGCGTCGGGCAGCCAGGTATGGAGCAGGAACTGCGCCGACTTGCCCATGGCGCCCATGAACAGGAGGAAGCAGATCAGCTCCAGCACCGGGACCTGATAGCCGAGGAAGGCCATGGTCTTGCCCACCTGATCGGGGGCGGCTGCGAAGATCGTGTCGTATTGGACGGCGCCGAAGATGAGGAAGATGGCAAAGATGCCGAGCGCGAAACCGAAATCGCCGACGCGGTTGACGAGGAAGGCCTTGATCGCCGCGGCGTTGGCTGCCGGCTTGTGATACCAGAACCCGATCAGGAGATAGGAGGCGAGGCCGACGCCTTCCCAACCGAAATAAAGCTGCACCACGTCGTCGGAGGTCACCAACGACAACATGGCGAAGGTGAACATCGACAGATAGGCGAAGAAGCGCTCCTTGTGGGGATCCTCGTCCATGTAGCCGAAGGAATAGAGGTGCACCACGCTCGATACCGTGGTCACCACGACGAGCATCACGGCGGTCAGTGTATCGATGCGTAGAGACCAGAAAGTCTTCAGTGCGCCGGAGTGGATCCAGCCGAGCATCTCAATGCGGACATCGTGGCCCTCGATGGCCACTTGATAGAAGGCGATCCAGGCCAGGAACGCGGCGATGAACAGCAGCGTCGTGGTGACCACCTCGGAGGCGCGCGCGCCGACGAAGCGGCCGAAGAAGCCGGCGAAGATGGCCCCAATCAGGGGAAGAAAGACGATCGCCTGATACATTGGTGCCAGCGTCAGCCTTTCAGCAAATCGATTTCGGCGACGTCGATCGTGCCGCGGTTACGGAAATAGACGACGACGATGGCCAGCCCGATCGCGGCCTCGGCCGCTGCCACGGTGAGCACGATCAGGGTGAAGACCTGGCCGACCAGGTCGCCATGAAATGACGAGAACGCCACGAGGTTGATGTTGACCGCGAGCAGCATCAGCTCGATCGACATCAGGATGACAATGACGTTCTTGCGGTTGAGGAAGATGCCGAAAATGCCGATCGTGAACAGGATCGCGGCCAGGGTGAGATAGTGCGATAGCCCAATGGTCATTTGAGCCCCCTCCCCGTTTCGACTTCGACGACCTCGACCGCCATCTCGCGGGTGCGGCCCACCTGCGCGGCGATGGACTGCCGGCGCACATCACGCTTGTGGTGAAGCGTGAGCACGATGGCCCCGACCATGGCGACAAGAAGGATGAGGCCCGCCGCCTCGAACAGATAGACGTAGTGGGTGTAGAGGATTTCGCCGAGAGCCCTCGTGTTGCTCACGTCGGCGACCGGCGGCATGGGCGCGGCGTTGAACATCGTGGGCGCGGTGATCCAGGCGCCGACCACGAATACGAGCTCCACCAAAAGCAGAATGCCAATGACGGTGCCGATGGGGAGATATTTCAGGAAGCCGGCGCGGAGCTCGGCGAAGTCGACGTCGAGCATCATCACCACGAACAGGAACAGCACCAACACCGCGCCCACATAGACGACCACGAGGATCATGGCGAGGAACTCGGCGCCCAGCAGCACGAACAAGCCGGCCGCATTGAAGAAGGCGAGGATCAGGAACAGAACCGCATGTACGGGGTTCTTGGCGGCGATGACCATGAAGCCCGCGCCCACGCACATGATGGCGAAGAGGTAGAAAAATAGCGCCGACAGCATCATGCAGCCTTCTTCGTGCTGACTAGGACGTCATAACGCGTGCCCGGCGCGAAGGCCGAACGTTCGAATTGCGGATCGCCCCCGAAGTACCCCACGGCCCCCTCACCGATACGGCGCGTCGAGCGCGATGTTCTTGGCGATCTCCCGCTCCCAGCGGTCGCCGTTCGCAAGCAGCCGGTCCTTGTCGTAATAAAGCTCCTCGCGGGTCTCGGTGGCGAACTCGAAATTCGGTCCCTCCACAATGGCTTCGACCGGACAGGCTTCCTGGCAGAAGCCGCAATAAATGCACTTCACCATGTCGATGTCGTAACGCGTGGTACGGCGGGTGCCGTCATTGCGCCGGGGTCCCGCCTCGATCGTGATGGCCTGCGCCGGGCAGATCGCCTCGCACAGCTTGCAGGCGATGCAGCGCTCCTCTCCGTTGGGGTAGCGCCGGAGCGCATGCTCGCCACGGAACCTTGGGCTAAGCGGCCCCTTCTCGAAGGGATAGTTGAGCGTCGCCTTCGGCGCCACGAAGTACTTCATGGCGAGCCAGAAGGCTGACAGAAACTCCATCAGCAGAAGCGATTTCGCGGCTTGGGCAACGCGCACGCGCTCACTCCTCTCAGAAGCCGTATTGCCACAGCCGCAACACCGCGGCCACGACCACGACGGCGGTTAGCGACAAGGGCAGAAACACCTTCCAGCCGAGCCGCATCAGCTGATCGTAGCGATAACGCGGCACCATGGCCTTGACCATGGAGACTAGGAAGAACAGGAAGCCAACTTTCAGCAAGAACCATAGCACGCCTGGTATCCAGGTGAAGGGCGCCACCGGAAATGGCGGCAACCAACCCCCCAGGAAGAGCACGGTGCCGAGCGCGCAAAGCAGGAGGATGGCGACGTACTCGCCCAGCATGAACAGCATGTAGGGGGTCGAGGAATATTCGACCATGAACCCGGCCACGAGCTCGGATTCCGCCTCGAGCAGGTCGAAGGGCGGGCGGTTGGTCTCGGCCAAGCACGAGATGAAGTAGACGACGAACATCGGGAAGAGCGGCAGCCAGTACCAGCCGAATAGGCCCAGCCCCCGATCCTGGGCCATGACGATTTCCGTCAGATTGAGGGAGCCGGCACACAGCAGCGCGGTGATGATGACGAAGCCGATGGAGACCTCGTAGGAGACCATCTGTGCGGCGGAGCGCAAGGCCGCGAGAAAGGCGTATTTCGAGTTCGAGGCCCAGCCGGCCATGATCACGCCGTAGACCTGCAAGCTGGAGATGGCGAAGATGTAAAGCACCCCGACATTGATGTCGGCGACGGCCCAGCCCTTGTTGACCGGCATCACGGCCCAGGCGGAGATCGCAAGCCCGGCCGTGACCACCGGCGCCAGCAGGAAGATGCCCTTGTTGGAGCCGGCCGGGATGATGACTTCCTTGAAGACGAATTTGAGAAGGTCGGCGAAGGATTGCCAGAGGCCGAAGGGACCGACCACGTTCGGCCCGCGCCGCATCTGAACCGCGGCCCACACTTTGCGGTCCGCGTAAAGAATGAAGGCGACGATGATCAAGAGGATCACGATCAGCGCGATGCTGTGCGCCAAGATGAGTGCGGTCGGCAGGCCGTAATTGGTCCAAAACTCAGCCATCGGTGCCGGTCGCC
>CAVSFJ010000019.1:0-96418 GCA_963727165.1 uncultured Alphaproteobacteria bacterium | reverse complement strand
CGCCGCGCTTAGCTCCCGGCGAGAAACTCTTCCGCCTTGAACAGCGACTTGAACGGGATGCCTGCTTGCGCATAGAGCTCGGCCGCGCCTTCGCCGCGATCGAGGATCGAGATCACGAGCGCCACCTTGGCGCCGGCTTCTTCGACCGCCTTCACCGCATCCATGGCCGAGCCGCCCGTCGTGGTCACGTCCTCGAGGATGACGACGGACTTGCCTTCGATGTCGTTGCCGTCGACCCGCTTCTTGGTGCCGTGATCCTTCACGGCCTTGCGCACGAAGAAGCCGGGCAGATAGCGCCCATGCTCCGGGCTCTTCATGGCGACAGGCGCGATCAAAGGCACCGCGCCCATCTCCAAGCCGCCCACGGCGTCGACACTAACTCCTTGAATTTCATTAAGAATTAGGTCCGCCATGAGGGCGGCACCGTCGGGATCGAGCATCGCCGGCTTCATGTCGAAGTAGTAGTCGCTCTCCTTTCCCGACGCGAGCACGACCCGGCCGCGACGGAAGGCGCGTTCGCGCAGCAGCATGTAGAGCTGATTGCGCCGTTCAAACGTTGCTTGATCCATGTGGCACCCTCGGCTTGAGCCGGACATGCATAGGTACGCGCGCGCGCGCCGTCAAACCTTCGATGCGAGCGCGAGCAGCAGGCGTTCGGCGAACGCGCCTTCGAGATCGGGCGAGCGGCGCGAGCGCCGGATCGTCTCTTGGATCAGGGGCAGCGCATGCGAAAGGCGCGTCGCGCCCCAGCGGCGGCAATGGGCCAGGAACATCGGTTCACGTTTGAAATGCGGGCGCGGCCGCAAGGACCTCACCGCGTCCTCGAGATTGCCGCCGCTCGCTTGCGTCGCTGCCGCACGATGAAGCTGCGTGAAGTGCCGGGCAAGCGCCGATAGCGCGCCGGCGCGGTCCGTGCCGGCGGCCGCAAGCCGCTGGAGCTCGCGTAGCGCCGCGTGGGGATCGCCACTACTCGCCGCGTAGACGAAATTCTCCAAAGCGATCTCCGCGGCGTCACCGACGATCGCCGCGACGTCATCATGGGTGACGCTGCCGTTCCCTTGAGCGTAAAGCGCAAGCTTGACCACCTCGGTGCGCGACATGGCCTGGTCGGCGCCGAGCCGGTTCATCAGATAGGTCTTGGTCTCTGGGTCGATGCGCAAGCCCGCTTGCGCCATCTCATCGTCGATGATGCCCGCGAGGTCCCGCGCATCGGCATAGCAGGGAAGCGCCGCGGCGTCGTCGCGCTTCTCGAACAGTTTGCGCAAGCCCGAGTCTGGTCTGAGGTTGCCGGCCTCGACGATGAGCGCATTGTCCGACGGTTCGGCCAAGAGCGCCTTGAGCGACGGCACATCGAGCCGATTGCCGGCAGTCACCCGCACCACCTTGGAATCGGCGAACATGGGCCGTGTGCGAAGCTCGATGTCGAGACGCGCCGGCTCGTCGGCAAAGTCGCGATCATCGAGACGAACGATCTCCGCCTCGCCTTTCTTCTGCTTTGCGAAGGTCCCGGCGAGCACCGCGGCGCGTTCGGAGACCAGTCCTGCATCAGGTCCATAGACCAGCACGAAGTGGCACTTCGGATCGGGCGACTTCAGAAAGCGCGCAACGCCTGAGGCTTTGTAGGCGACCATGGCGGCAAGGATAACGTGAGTTGATTCAGCTCAAGCGAGGCGCTTCGTCCCGGGCTCAGGCCGAGCTGGCGAGATACGCCGCGATCTGCGTCTTGATGCTCTCCGAGACCGTGCGGGCTGCGCGATCCTCGGCATTGTAACGGGCGCGGACGTTGGCGAAGATCTCTTGGTACCGTGTATAGGGCGCGCGTGACATGGCCGTGCCCTCGTAGAGCACTTTGTTGTTGGCGAGATCGACCAGCTTGTAGTGCGCCTGGAGTTGATAGACTTGGCCTCTGGCATCGCCGGAGATTTGCACGAGCTGGTTGATGACGTGCTCACGGATCGCAATGTCGAGCTCATAGCGGGGCTGGGCCGCATAGTTGCCGCCGGTATTGGAGAAGATCAGCTCGTTGCGAAGCTTTTGGCCAACGCGGCCTGGGATCGGCGTGATCTTCACCGACGACATGACTTCCGACAAACGAGCGCCGCTCGCCGTCGACGTGCCAGAGCCGTAAAGAGGCTGGAATCCGCACGCGCTGAGGCCGAATCCGGCCACCCCGGCGAGCGCCACTAGCATTATGGCAGGCCTACGCCACCACATTGACGATCCTCTGCGGCACGACCACGATCTTCTTGATCTTGCGTCCCCCTATGGCGCGAGCCACATTTTCGAGGCTCAGCGCTGCTGCCTCAATATCTTCCTTCGAGGCGTCTCGCGCAATCGTCAATTCGTCCCGCCTCTTGCCATTCACCTGGACGGCGATGGTGACCGTGTCCTCGGTCAAAAGGGCGGAATCGGCAATTGGCCAAGGCTCCTCGGCCACCAGCGTCTGGTGCCCCAGCAGGGCCCAGCACTCCTCCGCCAGATGCGGCACCATGGGCGCCGAAACCCGGGCCAGGACCTCGGCGGCCTCCCGCAGGGCGAACCTCATATCATCTTCAGGTTGTGTCCCTGCTGTCTGCAATGCCGCTGAGAGGGCGTTGGCGAGCTCATAGATCTGGGCCACGGCGGTATTGAAGCGGAGCTTGTCGATGGCCGCGGTGACCGCCGCGATCGTCTTGTGGGCAGCGCGCCGCAAGCCTTCCGCCTCGGGGCCCAACGCGGCCGGGGCCTTGGCAGCCGGCGCGGCCCCCTTCGCCGCAGCTTCGCCGACCAGCCGCCAGATACGCTGCAAGAAGCGATGTGAGCCTTCCACCCCGCCGGCGGTCCACTCGATGTCGCGCTCCGGCGGCGTGTCCGACAACATGAACCAGCGGGCGGTGTCGGCGCCGTAGGTGCTGATGATGCTGTCGGGGTCGACCACGTTCTTCTTCGACTTCGACATGGACTCGACCGCGCCGACCGTGATCGGTGCGCCGGTCTTCACCTGCACGGCCTTGCCGTCGCGCATCGTCACCTCTTCGGGCAGCACCCATTTTCCGTCGGCATCCTTGTAGGTCTCGTGGGTGACCATGCCCTGGGTGAAGAGACCGCGGAACGGCTCGTCGATCGCGACGTGTCCGCATCTTGTGCATCGCGCGCGTGAAGAAGCGCGAATAGAGGAGATGCAGAATCGCGTGCTCCACGCCGCCGATATATTGATCGACCGGCAACCAATAGCCGACCGCGTTCGTGTCGGTTGGCACGTTCGCCCGCGGTGAACAGAAGCGTGCGAAGTACCAGGACGAATCGACGAAGGTGTCCATGGTGTCCGTCTCGCGCTGCGCAGGCGCACCGCATTTCGGACATGTCACGTTCTTCCACGTCGGGTGGCGGTCGAGCGGGTTGCCGGGAACGTCGAAACTCACATCGTCGGGGAGCTTCACCGGCAAGTCTTCGGCCGGCACCGGCACGATGCCGCAAGCCTCACAATGGATCATGGGGATCGGGCAGCCCCAATAGCGCTGCCGGGAAATGCCCCAATCGCGCAAGCGGAACTCGGTCTTCCGGAGCCCTTGCGGCTTGCCGCCGACGGTCCGCGCCGCGAGCCGGTCGGATATGGCGTTCTTCGCGTCCGCGACGGCGAGCCCATCGAGGAAGTCCGAATTGAACAGAACGCCGTCGCCGGTATAGGCCTCATCGCCGATCGTGAATGTCCGCGGGGTCCTCGCCCGGTGGCAGCACCACGGGCGTGACCGGACGGTCGTAAGCGCGCGCGAATTCAAGATCGCGTTGATCATGCGCCGGGCAGCCGAAGATGGCGCCGGTGCCGTACTCCATGAGAATGAAATTGGCGATGTAGACGGGGAGCTCGGCGCCCTCGATCACGGGATGGGCGACGCGCACGCCGGTATCGAAGCCCTTCTTCTCTTGCGTCTCCAGCTCGGCGGCGCTCGTGCCGTGATGATGGCACTCGTCGATGAAGGCCTTGGCGTCCGCGTTCGTCTCGGCGATCGCATGTGCGAGCTTGTGATCCGGCGCAATCGCCACGAACGCTGCACCGAACAGCGTGTCGGGCCGCGTGGTGAACACCTCGATGAATTCGAAGCCTTGCGGTGCGGTGCCTTCCACGGCCTCGAAGCGGACGAGCAACCCTTCCGAGCGCCCGATCCAATTCGCCTGCATCAACCGCACCTTCTCCGGCCAGCGGTCGAGCCCGCCCAGCGCCTCGAGCAGGTCCTCCGCATAGGCTGTGATCTTGAACACCCACTCCGGCTGCTCGCGCTGCTCGACCAGGGCGCCAGAGCGCCAGCCGCGGCCGTCGATCACCTGCTCGTTAGCGAGCACGGTGTTGTCGACCGGGTCCCAATTCACTTTGCGGGTCTTGCGGTCGACCAGTCCCGCTTCGAGCATGTCGAGGAACAGCTTCTGCTGCTGGTGGTAGTATTCGAGGTCGCAGGTGGCGAGCTCCCGGGACCAGTCGAGCGAAAGCCCCATGCTCTTCAGTTGGCCGCGCATGGTGGCGATGTTGTCGTAGGTCCATTGGGCGGGATGGACGCCGCGCTCGATGGCCGCGTTCTCCGCCGGAAGCCCGAACGCGTCCCAGCCCATGGGATGGAGCACGTTGTGGCCGCGCGCGCGCATATAGCGGGCGACCACGTCGCCCATGGTGTAGTTCCGCACATGGCCCATGTGGATGCGGCCGGACGGATAGGGGAACATTTCAAGAACATAATACTTGGGCCGCGCGTCGTCCTCGCTGGCCTGGAAGACGCCTTTGGCGTCCCAGGCAGCTTGCCAATGCGCCTCGCGTTTCGGCGCGTCGTAGCGGTCGGCGGCCATCTGTCCTATCCATCCTTCACATCGATTCGGCGCGGCAATCGAACCCAAATGCCCGAACCGGTCAAGTTGTGCGGAAAATCGTGCATTGCGGCATGACGTGCCGCGGGCCAAAGATCCCTGCTAAGTACCCTCGATGACCGCTGAACACCACTCCGCCACCGAGATCCCGGGACGTTTGCGCCTGGTGAACGAGGAAATCGCGCTCGCCGCCGAGGCTGCTGGGCGCAAGCCGAATGCCGTCAAGCTCATCGCTGTGAGCAAGACGGTGCCCGCTGCGGTCATCGAGGAAGCCATCGAGGCGGGTCAGCGCTTGTTCGGCGAGAACCGCGTGCAAGAAGCGCACGCCAAATGGCCGGCGCTGAAGACGATGCACCCCGATCTCGAGCTTCACCTCATCGGGCCGCTCCAGACCAACAAGGTGCGCGAGGCCGTTGCGCTGTTCGACGTCATCGAGACGCTTGATCGGCCGAAGCTCGCCCGCGCGCTTGCCGAGGAAATGGATCGACAGGGAAAACACCCACGCCTTTTCGTGCAGGTGAATACCGGGGACGAGCCGCAAAAGGCTGGCGTCGCGCCCGACGAGGCGGCGAGCTTCATCGCGCTTTGCCGCGACACGTTCAATCTCAAGATCGACGGACTGATGTGCATCCCGCCCTTCCACGAGGAGCCGTCGCTGCATTTCGCGCTACTCGCTAAGCTTGCCGACGAGCTCGGCCTCGATGAGCTAAGCATGGGCATGAGCGGCGACTTCGCCAAAGCAATTGCATTCGGCGCGACCTATGTGCGCGTCGGTACCGCCATCTTCGGCGAGCGCGTGCTGCTCGATTAGCGCAACACCACAAACGCGGCCCCGCGGCGAATCTCGGCGAGCACTGCCAACAGATCGCGGCGCGAGAACGCGATGCAGCCTTCGGTCGGCGTGTAGCCGGGCCGCGCCAGATGCACGAAGATGGCGCTGCCCCTTCCCTTGATCCGCGGCCGGTCGTTGTAGCCGAGCACGAGCACGAGATCGTAGAGATGATCGGCGCGCTTGAGGCCTTCAGCGCTGCGCCGTGACGGCAGCGTGATGAGCCGGTTGTAGTTGCGGTCGTTTGGATCGTCGCACCAGCCGTCGGTGTCGCGAATGGCACGGACCGGAAAGGGCACGCGCGGGCGCAAGGTGCGATCGGCGCGGTAAAGAACGCGGCGAATGGGAAGACGCCCGCGCGGCGTGCCCCCGTCTCCTTCGCGCTTCAACGGGCGGACACTCCCCCGGCCGATCGCCGCTGGCCGCACGCTATGGGCAAGTTGGACCCGCGCCTGGCAAGGTCTTCCCGGCGCGCGGCGGACGATGATGGGCTTCGGCCGCCTAACCCTCATGCCTGGTGGGCCTTTTTTGCCCATCAATCATTGTCTCGTCATGCTTGTCGCCGGGCGAAGGCCCCCTTACAACCATTCATGAGTGAGCCCCAAGACCCGGGCCAGTAGGGACCTGCCAATGAGCAACGCGCGCAAGATCCTCATCATCGACGATGACGACGAGCTTCGCGAGTCTTTGAGCGAGCAGCTGTCGCTGCACGAGGAGTTCGAGACGGAGCTCGCCCCCACCGCACAAGAAGGGCTGAAGCTCGCCCGCAACGGCCATGTCGATCTCGTCCTGCTCGACGTCGGCTTGCCTGACCTCGACGGCCGCGAGGCCTGCAAGCTGCTCCGCCGCAGCGGCTTCAAAGGTCCCGTCATCATGCTGACGGCGCAGACCTCCGATGCCGATACCATTCTCGGGCTCGAGTCCGGCGCCAACGACTACGTGACCAAGCCGTTCCGTATCGGCGTCCTGCTCGCTCGCATCCGCGCCCAGCTCAGGCAGCACGAACAGAGTGAGGACGCCGTCTTCACCATCGGGCCTTACACCTTCAAGCCGGCGGCGAAGCTGCTCGTGGATGCGAATGGCGGCAAGATCAGACTCACCGAGAAAGAGACCTCGATCCTCAAATATCTCTACCGGTCCGGCGAGCGGGTCGTGACCCGCGACGTTCTTCTGCACGAGGTATGGGGCTACAACGCCGGGGTCACCACGCACACCCTTGAGACCCATATCTATCGTCTGCGCCAGAAGATCGAGAAAGATCCGTCGCAGGCCGAGCTCCTCATCACCGAGACCGGCGGCTACAAGCTCGTCCCCTAAATCAATCGATCTCGAAATCGGCGATCACCGGCACGTGGTCCGACGTGCGCGGCCAGTCGCGCGTCTCGTCGAGCACGGTCATGGAGGTGGCCGCCCCGCCGAGAGCCGGCGTGGTCCAAATATGGTCGAGGCGGCGCCCGCGATTGGACGCCCGCCAGTCACGGTTGCGGTAGCTCCACCAGGTGAAGAGCGTCTCCTCGGGCGGCACATGAGAGCGCATCACGTCCACCCAGTCGTGGGAGGCGCGCACCTGCTCCAGACGCTCGGTCTCCGGTGGCGTATGGCTCACCACTTTCAGCAGCTGCTTGTGGGACCAGACATCGGTGGGGAGCGGCGCCACGTTGAGATCGCCGACCAGAATCATGCGGTTCTTGGCCTTGGCCCGGTATCCGCCGAACCAGGCGGTCATGGCGTCGAGGAAGTCGAGCTTGTGCTGGAACTTGTCGTTGACCGCGGGGTCGGGGATGTCGCCGCCCGCCGGCACATAGAGATTATGCAGCACGACCGGCGCTGCGCCAGACCCGCCACCATCGAGGGCCACTGCCAGATGACGCGCCTGCCCGCGCCCGCAAATGTCGCGCCGTTCGGGCCGCGTGAAGGGCAGCCGCGAGAGCGTGGCGACCCCGTGATAGCCCTTCTGTCCGGCGACGGCGATATGGGGAAAGCCGAGGGCCTGAAGCGCCATGAGCGGGAACTGGTCTTCCTCGCACTTGATCTCTTGCAGGCAGAGGACGTCCGGCTGGTAAGCGCGCACGAAGCGCTCGATCAGGTCGAGCCTGAGCCTGACCGAGTTGATGTTCCAGGTGGCGAGCCGAAAGCGCATGTGTCCGGTGTCGTGGGCAGGTCTACAGCGATGGGTGAAAAAGGAAAGGCCCCAGGGCTCGCGCCGCGGGGCCTTTCCAGAGTTTTCCAGGACAAATCTGGCTAGGCTTTTCTCTTGCCGCCCTTTTTCTGTCCTGCCGCGGGCTTCAGCGCCGGGCCGCCCGCGGACTTTGCGCCCTTGGCCGAACCTTTGCCCTGCATCGTGCGGGGGGCCGCAGCGGCGGCCTTCTTCGACGTCGATTTCTGGTGAGCCATCTGCCCAACCTCCTAATTACGAACGGAAGGCTAAATGGGTGCACCGGAGAATTCTGCAATCCCCCCAGAAAAGAAAAAGGCGTCCAACCGCTGCGCGTGGTTGGACGCCAGAAGCGCGTTTTCGCGCGCGTGCCGGGAGGGAAGCCGGCACGAGCGAACCACATCTTCGGCTAGACGGGGGGCACTACCGATGAAAGCGATGTGGTCCGCTTCTGAACCAACAGATATGTAGATCGCCCGGCGATTTCAACGCCAGTCGCCTGGAAAATTTAACAAGACGTAAATATGCCCAGAGGCGGCGCCTAAGACCTTGATTTAGGTCAAACTTTGAGGCGGAAAAAGCGCCCCGGCCGGCAACTCCTGGCCTAGCGGAAGGGCGAAAAAGAGTCCTTCGACTGGAAAAAGTCGGCCGCGACCTTGCGCCCTGAAACCATGTTGTCGACGGTCACCGTCGTCGTGAGGCCCTGGGCGTCCGTGATCACCCATTCCTTCAATGCGAGCTGGGGATCGGTATTGAAATAGAGCTTGATGGTGCCGGCTGCGTCGCCGGTCTTGTCCTCCAGCGTGATCGCCATGGAGTTGTCTTGGCGCTCGACGCCGACAATACGTGCGTCGCGCCCGAGATCGACGGACTTTGCCAGCAACAGGCGGAACGGGGTCGACTCAATGGGATATTTCTCCACGGTCTTCAGGTCCGAATCTTCGATGGCGAGCGAGGTCCCGTCGGCCACGATGCGCAGCGCGCTTGGCGGCGCATAGTCGAACCGGATCTTGCCGGGGCGTTGGACGTAGAAGCGGCCGCTGGACCGCTTGTTGTTGGCATCGATCTGCTCGAAGCTGCCTTGCAGATTGGTGATCCCGTTGAAGTAGGCATTGATGCGCTGGACCGCCTGACTCTGCTCATCGCCGATCAGGGGTGTGGGCCCCTTCGCCGCCTCGACCGCAGCCTCCCAGCTCGCACCCTCGTCGACCTTAGGCGGGGTGATCTCTCCCACCGGAGCGGCGTTGTCGGCAGGAACGACCTCCTGGCCGATGGACGGGCGGAGCGCGTCTCCCGGGGCGCTGTCTGCGTCGTCTTTCGCCGTGCCCGTGGTCACAGGGGTCTTCGGCACCGACGACTTCGGCACGACGGTGGAGCCCTCCTGAGCGAGGGCGAGGCCCATGGTGAATCCCAAGGCGATGGGGAGGCCAAAGAAGACCCCGGCAGCTTTTCGGATTGTCATCAACCCCCCTCGGCGAGTCCGGATTGGGCTAGGACTAGAAGACATTCGATAGATGATTCCGCCAAATCTGGTCAACTTCTTGGCGGCGGGCCAGTCAAATGTCCCTAATAGGGCGCCTCGGCCTCGTCGCCGCCGACCAGAATCTCGCGCTTTCCGGCATGGTTGGCGGGGCCGATGAGCTCCTCGTTCTCCATGCGCTCGATCAAGGTCGCGGCGCGATTGTAGCCGATCCCGAGGCGCCGCTGAATGTAGCTTGTCGACACCTTACGGTCACGGAGCACGATGGCAACGGCCTGGTCGTAGAGATCGTCGCCGGAGCTGCCATATTCTGAGGCGTCCCCTCCGTCGTCGTCGCCGTTCTCGACCTCGTCGGTGACCGCATCGAGATAGGCGGGCACGCCCTGCTTCTTGAGGTGGCGCACCACCTTCTCCACCTCGTCGTCGGAGACGAAGGGCCCGTGCACGCGCATGATGCGCCCGCCGCCCGCCATGTAGAGCATGTCGCCCTGTCCGAGCAGCTGCTCGGCGCCTTGTTCGCCGAGAATGGTGCGGCTGTCGATCTTGGAGGTGACCTGGAAGCTGATGCGCGTCGGGAAGTTCGCCTTGATGGTGCCGGTGATGACGTCGACGCTCGGCCTCTGCGTTGCGGTGATGAGATGGATACCCGCCGCACGCGCCATCTGCGCGAGCCGCTGCACCGCCGCCTCGATGTCCTTGCCCGCCACCATCATGAGGTCCGCCATCTCGTCGACGATCACGACGATGTACGGCATGGCCTCGTAGTCCATCTCCTCCTGCTCGTAGATGGCGCGGCCGGTCGAGCGGTCGAAGCCCGTCTGCACGGTGCGGGTCAGAATCTCGCCCTTGGCCTCGGCTTGCAGGACCCGGGCGTTGTAGCCCTTGATGTCGCGCACGCCGAGCTTCGACATGCGCTTGTAGCGCTCCTCCATCTCGCGCACGGTCCATTTGAGCGCGACCACCGCCTTCTTGGGATCGGTCACTACGGGCGCGAGCAAATGCGGGATGCCGTCATAGACGGACAACTCCAGCATCTTCGGATCGATCATGATGAACTTGCACTGCTCGGGCGACAGCCGGTAGAGCAGCGACAGGATCATGGTGTTGATGCCCACCGACTTGCCCGAACCCGTGGTGCCGGCGATCAGAAGGTGAGGCATGCGGGACAGGTCGGCGATGATCGGCTCGCCGCCGATCGTCTTGCCGAGCGACAGTGCGAGCCGCGCGTCGGTGTCCTGGAAATCAGCCGATTCAAACAGTTCGCGCAACATCACCATCTCGCGCCGGTCGTTCGGTAGCTCAATACCGATGGCATTGCGGCCCGGGACGACAGCGACGCGCGCCGCGATCGCGCTCATGGAGCGGGCGATGTCGTCGGCAAGCCCAATCACACGCGACGACTTGGTGCCTGGCGCGGGCTCGAGCTCGTAAAGCGTTACCACGGGGCCGGGCCTGACATTGGTGATCTCGCCTTTGACGCCGAAGTCTTGCAGTACGCCTTCGAGCTCGCGGGCATTCTCCTGCAAGACCTCGTCGCTCACGCCGCGGCCACGTGCCGACCGCGGCTTTTGCTGCAAGAGCTTGTGCGACGGCGGATCGTAAGGCTCGTCGGAGTACTCCGCGTGGTAGCTGGTGTGCCGCTTCCTCTTCTTCTGATCTTTCTGCTCTAGGCGCGTAATCCGGTAGTCCGGCGAGGTGACGTCGTCCTCGTCGTCATAGTCCTCGTCATTCGCATCGACGATAGGCGCCGGACCGAACGACGGCTCGATGCGGCCTTCGGCATCGACCACCGGCTGCTGGTCGGCCCAATCCTCGTCTTCGTCGTCGTAGTCCTCGTCGTGGTCCATAGCCCGAGGCTTGCGGCGGAACAGACGACGCAGCATGCCAGCCGTGTGTATGACGAAGTGCATGCCGGCACCGAGCCAGGCGTTGGCCCATTCGCCGGCGGCGCTCGTGCGCGGCGCCCACAAGGCGATGAGCCGCGACGTGCTCGTGCCGCACGCGAAGAACAGAAGCGCCATGCCGACGACGAAGAATGCCAAGCCGGCAACGAAGGACACGGCGGCTTCGGGCAGGAACGGTCCGATGACGTAAGCGCTAGCAATGACGAAGTCGCCAAGAATGCCGCCAAGGCCGTTCGGCAACGGCCAGCTCCTCGGCTGCGGCAGTGCCGAGAGCGCGGCGGCCAGCAAGATCACCGAGGCGGGCCAGGCGAGCAGCCGCCACTTGCGGCGGTTGGGCACTGTCTGGGCGACAAGATGCCAGCCCCAGGCGGCAAGCGGTAGGAACAGGACGATCGAGGCGAGTCCCAGAGACTGAATGCCGAGATCGGCGACCGTCGCGCCCCAGCTGCCGAGCAGGTTGCGCGGCGCTACGCGGGTCGCGTTGTTGAGGCTTGGATCGTTGACCGACCAGGTGGCGAGGCTCGCCCAGACGGCGCAAGCCCCGGCGATCAGGACGAAGCCGTAGGTGCCGAAGATGAGCCGGCGAAGGCCGGATTCCACCGCGCTCGGCAGCAGGCGCCGCCGTCCCTTTGTTCTACCTCTCGAAGCCATCCCTCTAACCCAATGTGGCGACCATGCGCGCTAGGGCCTCACGCGTTGTCTCCGCGTCGTGCACGAGCGCGACCCTGATGAAATCCTGCCCGGGGTTGGCCCTGTCCGGTTGCGCTTGCGTGAGATAGGCCCCAGGCAGGACTTTGACACCACACCCTTTCCAAAGGGTTGTCGCCGCCGCCTCGCCACCCCCGAAAGCCGCCAAATTCAGCCATAAAAAGAAGCTCCCCGGGGGGCGCCGGTAGCCATAGCGGCCTTCGAGAATCGCATCCGCGACCGCGAAATTGGCGCGGTAGAGCGCCCGTCCTGCCTCCACGTGGGCCTCGTCGGCCCAGGCCGCCGCCGACACGTGCTGGATCGGGAGCGGCACTTGCGGGCAGGCGACATTCCGGAAGCGGCCGAAAGCATCGATGAAGTCCGGGTCGCCGGCGACGAAGCCTGAGCGCAGGCCAGGCAGGCCCGACCGCTTCGAGAGCGACTGGAACACCACGACATTGGCCAGGCTTCCCGTCTGGCTTTGCGCCGCCTCGAGCGCGCCAGGCGGCGGCGTGTCGGCATAGATCTCCGAGTAGCACTCATCGGCAAAGAGGAGAAAATCGAAGCGGCGGGCGAGCGCGGTGGCGTGGGCGAGATAGTCGGACGTCGCGACAGCCCCTTCCGGGTTGGACGGCGAACACAGATAGAGCGCGACCGTGCGCTTCAAGACCGCCTGGTCGATCTCATCGAGCGCCGGCAGGAACCCGGTTGCCGGCCCGCAAGGGAGGAACACGGGCGTGGCGCCGGCCGCCGCGGCCGCTGCGGCATAGACTTGGTAGAACGGGTTGGGAATGAGAACGACCGGGTCTGCGATCTCGGGCTTGCGCGCGAGCGCAGGGAAAACCGCCGAGAACAGCCCTTCGCGCGAGCCGTTGAGCGGCAGCACATGACGTTCCGGGTCAATCACGCCGGATAGCACCGGATAGCGGCGTCCCATCCAGGCGGCGATCGCTTGGCGCAAGGTCGCAATGCCTCTGATCGGCGGGTAGCGCCCGAATTCACCCAAATGCTCTTGAAGCACCGGACCGAGAAACGGCGGTAGGGACGCGTGCGGTTCACCGAGCGACAGATTGATCGGCGAGGCGCCCGGCTCGATGCCTTCGAGCAGCGCATTGAGCCGCGCGAAGGGAGACCGCACGAGCGCGTCGAGTGGCATCGCGTTGTCGTCGTCTGACATGGGCGCGGTGTTAGGCGATGGCGCCGCGAAAGTAAAAGGGCCCCGGCGAAACGCCGGGGCCCAAGGTGGAGCTAGAAGTCAAGGGAGGAGGAGACCTAGCTCAAATTCTCCGTTGGTTTTGTCCCTCTTTGGTTTGCGCGAAGGTCTATTGGACCACCTCGCCGTGCAGGTTGATGTCGAGACCTTCGATCTCGACAGCCTGGCTCACCCTCACACCGACGAGGATGTTGGTAATGACCAGGATGACGAAGGTGCCGACGCCCGACCAGACGATGGTCGCCACGATACCTTCGAGCTGGGTCCACACCTGGCCCGGATTGCCTTCCAGAAGGCCCGGCGTTCCACCGATGGCTTCCACGGCAAACACGCCGGTGAGAAGCGCACCGATGATTCCGCCGACGGCGTGCACGCCGAACGCATCAAGCGAGTCGTCGTAGCCGATGGCCTTCTTGACCGTGGTTGCGGCGAAGAAGCAGCCAAGGCCGGCAGCCGCGCCGATCCACAGAGCACCGACCGGATCGACGAAGCCCGACGCCGGGGTGATGGCGACGAGACCCGCGACCGCACCGGAGATGATGCCCAGTACGCTCGGCTTCTTGTGCACGATCCACTCGATGAACATCCAGGCCAACGCCGCCATCGCCGTGGCGATCTGGGTGACGGCCATGGCCATACCGGCCGCGCCGTTCGATGCCACTGCCGAACCGGCGTTGAAGCCGAACCAGCCCACCCACAGAAGCGAGGCGCCGATCACGGCATAGACCAGGTTGTACGGCGCCATGTTCTCAGTGCCGTAGCCGACGCGCTTGCCGAGGAAGATGGCACAGACGAGGCCCGCAATACCGGCATTGATATGGACCACGGTACCGCCAGCGAAGTCGAGCACGCCGAGATCACCAAGGAAGCCGCCGCCCCAGACCCAGTGGGCGATCGGCGCATAGATGAAGATCGACCACAGGACGATGAAGATCACCAGGGCCGAGAACTTCATGCGGTCGGCGAAGGCGCCGCAGATGAGTGCCGGGGTAATGATGGCGAACGTCATCTGGAAGGTCATGAACACCGACTCAGGAATCGTTCCTGACAAGGTGTCTGATCCCATGCCGTGGAGCAGAAATGCCCCTAGGCCGCCGACATAGGCGTTCATCGCGCCGCCGTCCTTAAAGGCGAGCGAGTAGGAGATCACCATCCACACGATCGTGACGATGCACGTAATGGCGAAGCTCTGCATGACGGTGGCGAGCACGTTCTTCTTGCGCACCATGCCGCCATAGAACAGGGCGAGGCCGGGAATCGTCATCAACAGGACGAGTGCCGTGGATGTCAGCATCCAGGCCGTGTCGCCGGTGTCGAGTTTGGGAGGGGCTTCGCCCTCTCCCTCGGTGGCATTCGGTTCTTCGGCCGGTGGCTCTTCCGCCTGGGCCAGCTGGAATTCAGCCATGGCGGCGACGGGCGCACTGGCAGTAGACGCTTTGGCCGCCAAGTCGGAACTGGCAATAGGCGCGTTGGCCGCTTGGGCGGCGTCACGAGCGATTGCCGGATCGACATGGGTCAGCGCCAACAAGGCAAGCGCCGCGACCACGCCGAATAGATATTTGGCAAGGGTCGTCATCTTCAATTCTCCCCCTCTTACAGAGCTGATTCGTTGGTTTCGCCAGTGCGGATGCGCACTGTCTGTTCGACGGGGACGACGAAGATCTTGCCGTCGCCAATCTGTCCGGTCTTGGCTGCGGCGACGATAGCGTCCACAGCTTTGTCGACCATTTTGGCTGGCACCACGACTTCGATCTTGATCTTCGGCAAGAAGTTCACGGCGTATTCGGCGCCGCGATAGATCTCGGTGTGGCCCTTCTGCCTCCCGTACCCTTTGACCTCAGTAACGGTCATGCCTTGTAGCCCAAGCTCGGTGAGGGCTTGACGCACCTCGTCGAGCTTGAATGGCTTGATGATTGCCATCACCAGCTTCATCTGTTTAAGCCCTCCATGATTTTGACAGCTGGATGGTCGTTGCCTCTCATTCCAGCCGTGCGAACCCGAAAGCAGAGTCAAGCTGCGTGCCAACTCTGTAGGAGGGCCTGCAAGTCCTTGCGGTTAGGGATTCTTTTACGATTCGGGCCGGTGCTGCCTTAGTGCTGACGTAAAGCAGGCAGCACAAGAATTAGGCAAATAAGGCCGATTGCACGCTATTTGGGCGACCTAAGTGGGCTTGCGCTCGCGAACGAGGCCCTCTTGGGCAGTGGAAGCCACCAACCGGCCGTCGCGGGTGAAGAGCGTACCGCGGCAAAACGCCCGCCCACCCCCGGAACTCGGGCTGTCCTGGGCGTAAAGCAGCCAGTCGTCGGCTCTGAACGGCTCGTGGAACCAGACGGCGTGGTCGAGGCTCGCCAGCATCAGGTTGGGGTCGAAGACGAACCGGCCGTGGGCGATTAATGCCGTGTCGAGCAAGGTGAAATCCGAGGCATAGGCCAGAACGCATTGGTGGAGCGCGAGATCGGCGCCGAGATCGCCGGTGGCCTTGATCCACACGAGCTGGCTCGCGGCACGATTTTCCGGCGAGAAATAGCGCGAAAGGTCCACTGGCCGGATCTCGATCGGCCGCTCGTGCTGCCAATAGGCTTTGACGGGCTCGGGCACGCGGTCGATGAGGCGCTCTTTCAGCTCCGCTTCGCTCGGCAGATCCTCCGGCGGCGGGACATCCGGCATTTTCATCTGATGCTGGAGCCCTTCCTCCCCCTTGTGGAAGGAGGCGGCCATGGAAAAGATCGCATGCCCGTGCTGGATCGCCACCACGCGGCGGGTGGAAAAGCTGCCACCGTCGCGGATTCGGTCCACTTCGTAGATGATCGGCACGGTCGGATCGCCTGCGCGTAAAAAATAGGCATGAAGCGAATGGGCCATGCGGCCCTCCACCGTCCGGTTGGCCGCGACCAGCGCCTGGCCGATAACCTGGCCGCCGAACACCCGCTGCCAGCCGACTTGCGGGCTCAAGCCGCGATAGAGGTTCTGCTCGAGCGGTTCGAGATCGAGGATTGACAGAAGTTCGTCGAGGGCGCCGCCCATGGGAGGCCTTTTCTTAGGATTTCCGCGTCAGAGGGCCGTTTAGCAGGTTCGAAGGCTGTGCGGAACGTCGCCGATGCGCGCAAGTGGCGCGCCGCCCCGCCCTCGCTTATAGGGGAAGCATGGCAGTGACGCTGAAATCGAAGACGAGCGGCGAGAACGACCCGGGCCGATTCGATGTGATCGTCGCCGGCGGCGGCTTCGCCGGCGGCACCTTGGCGCTGGCGCTTGCCAAGCTCGCGCCCAAGGGCTTCCGCGTCGCGTTGGTCGATGCCGCCCCGCGGGATGCTGGGTCGGACCGTCCCCCGGATGCGCGTGGTCTCGCCCTATCGGCGGCCACCAAGAGCTTGCTCGAGGCGATCGGATTATGGTCGGCGCTCGCCGCAAAGGCACAACCCATCTGCTCCATCGACATCACCGACAGTCCGCTGAACGCAAGCCTGCGTCCGCATTTCTTGGGCTTCGATGAGGAGATGAAGACAGGCGTGCCGGGTGCATATCTGGTTGAGGCCGGCGATCTTCTTCATGCCATCGACGCGGCGATCGCCAAGGAGACGGCGATCGGACTCTTCGCGCCGGACAGCGTCGAGTCTTACGAGACGGATGCCTTTGGCGTGCGCGCTCGGCTTGCGAGCGGCAGGACGCTTCAGGCCCCGCTCCTCGTCGCCGCCGACGGCAAGCGCTCGCGGCTCAGAGAGCGCGCCGGTATCAAATGCATCGGCTGGTCCTATCCGCAGCTCGGCATCGTCACCACCGTGGCCCATGAGCGTCCGCATCACGGCAACGCCGTGCAGCACTTTCTGCCTGCCGGTCCCTTCGCCATCCTGCCGCTCAAAGGCAACCGGTCGTCCATCGTGTGGAGCGAGGAGAAGGCGAAAGGGCAAGAGCTGATGGCTGGAAGCGATGAGGCCTTCACCAGCGAGCTCACCCGCCGCTTCGGCCATCGCCTCGGGACGATCACGCTCGAAGGTCCGCGCCAATCGTTTCCCTTGGAGTTTCAGATGGCGCGGTCATTCATTGGCGACCGGCTCGCATTGATCGGCGATGCGGCGCACGCCGTGCATCCCCTCGCCGGACAGGGTCTCAATATCGGCATGCGCGACGTGGCGGCGCTCACCGAGACGATTGTTGAGACGCTCCGCCTTGGGCTCGATATCGGCTCCGGCGTCACGCTCGAGCGCTATCAACGCTGGCGGCGCTTCGACAGCGCCTTCTCCGCCACGGTGATGGATGGGATGAACCGCCTCTTCTCCAACGACAGCGTGCCCTTGCGGGCGATCCGCGATCTGGGGCTCGGTCTCGTCGACCGCGCGCCGGGGCTGAAGCGCTTCCTCGTGCGCGAGGCGGCGGGCGCCACAGGCGCCGTGCCGCGCCTGTTGAAAGGGGAAGGGCTGTAGCTGCGTGGTACGGGACCGCCCAATATCGGAGAGCTTCGTCACCCGTTTCGCCCCGTCACCGACAGGACTTCTTCATCTTGGCCATGCCTTTTCCGCCCTGACGGCTTGGCAGGCGGCGCAGGCGGCAGGCGGAGACTTCCTCTTGCGGATCGAGGATACCGACCAGACGCGTGCGCGGCCCGAATACGAGGCGGCGATCTACGAGGATCTCGCTTGGCTGGGCATGACGTGGCCCGAGCCAGTCTGGCGGCAATCGGAACGAGTCGGCGTCTACGCGGGCGCGCTGGAGAAGCTTGGCGAACTCGGCGTGACGTATCCGTGCCGCTGCACGCGCGCCGATATCCGCGCTGCGCTCACCGCGCCGCAGGAGGGGGCGACGCATCTCGCGCCCGACGGCGTGGTCTATCCCGGCACCTGCCGCGGCCGTAGCATGTCGGAGTGTGGACCCGGCGATGCTATCCGGCTCGACCTCGACCGGGCGCTGGCGCTCCTGAGCGGTCAGACGCTGACTTGGCGCGAGACCGGAGCAGCTCGCGCCGGAACGCACGCGCTGGACCCGGAGGCCATGCGGCGGCAGATCGGCGACGTGGTTCTGGGGCGCAAGGATATCGGCGCGGCGGCCTATCATTTATCGGTGGTGGTGGACGACGCCGCGCAGGGTGTCACGCATATCATCCGCGGCGAGGACCTCTTTGAGGCGACGCCGATCCACCGGCTTTTGCAGGCGCTGCTCGAGCTGCCGGTGCCGGCTTGGCATCACCACCCTCTCATTCGCGACGAGGAAGGCAAGCGGCTTGCCAAGCGCGATGACTCTCGCGCGATCCGGACCTATCGCGAAGCGGGGCTGACCCCGGAGGATGTCCGGCAGATGGCGCGTGCACAACGCGTCTGATCGGAGACGCAGCGCTGGAGGACCAAGTCCTAGCTCTCGTCGAGCTTGCGTGCCTCTTCGGGCAGCATGATCGGAATGCCGTCGCGAATCGGAAAGGCGAGACCGGCCGCGCGGCTGATCAGCTCTTGCCGCTCGGCATCGTAGTCGAGCGAGGTCTTGGTCAGCGGGCAGACCAAAATCTCAAGCAGCTTCGGATCGACGCGCCGTTCGCTGCGTTCCGCTCCGCCCGTCTCGATGTTGTCGCTTGTCATTGGAGTGATGTCCCAGAACCGTCATCGCGCGCGGCGAGTTCCATCTCGGCAAGCGCCACCAACGCTTCTGACCGGGCGCGCAGATCGCTTGCCTCAAGCAACGCCTGCTTCTCTTCAGGACCGTAAGGGCTGAGGATCGCCAGCGTGTTCACCAGCCGCTCCGTGGCAGCGCTGTTGATGCGATCCCAATCGGCGTTGAGATTGTTGGCTTCGAGATAGCAGCGCAGCGTGGCGATCAGCTGCGCGCGGTCGACATCGTCCTCGCCGTGACCGCAGACGAAATCAGTCGGGTAGGGTGAGAAGTCCACCTCCCACATCCGGAACGGCGTATCCGAGGAGACCTCCGCCCCGAGCTGGAAGCGGGCCACCCCCGACAGCGAAATGACGAGATGCCCGTCTTCGCCCTCGTTGAATGAGGTGATCCGTCCGACACAGCCCACGCGCCGCAAGGGAACATTCTTGCCTTCGGGAGACTCGGCGGTGCCTGTGTCGGGACCGGGCTGCACCACGCCCATCAGGCGGTCATTGGCGAGCGCATGCTCGACCAGCGCAAGGTAGCGCGGCTCGAACACGTTGAGGGTCAGAGACGCGCGCGGCAGCAGGATAGCGCCGCGCAAAGGGAACACCGGCAGCATGCCCGGCAGATCGGCAGCACTGCTATAGCGGTCAGACACCCTCGGGCTCCTTGGCGGTTACGCAAACAGCAACGAGGAGAGTCTTTGACGCCCGGCGGTGGTCGCCGGGTCGGTCGGCCCCCAGGCGTCGAACAACTGCACGAGCTGCTTTCGCGCCGCGTCGTCGTTCCATTGGCGATGTTTCGCAACGAGAGTCAGCAGCTCGTTGAGCGCACCTTCACGGTCGCCTTTGGCATTGAGCGCCAGCGCCAGATCGAACCGCACTTGCGGATCGCTCGGGTCGGCCGCGACCTTGGCCCGCAAGCTATCGACGTCGCCCGCCTCATCGGCCTTGCGTGCAAGCTCGAGCGCCGCCCGTGCGCTTGCCACAGGCGCACTCTCAGCCTTGGCGGGCGGCACGAGCGCCAAGGTCTGCTCGGCGCGGGCGAGATCGCCCGTCTTGACGTAGCACTTGGCGAGCCCGGCCGCGGCTTGAGCATTCTCCGCATCGTTTTGCAGGATCTCGCCGAACATCTGCGCGGCCGTGTTCACGTCACCGGCCGCGAGCGCGGCTTCCGCGGCCTCGATATCGGCGCCGCTATCGGCCGTCTCGCCAATCAGACGGGCGATGAAGTTATTGACCTGCGACTCCGGCAACGCCCCCATGAAGCCATCCACGGGTTTCCCGTCCTGAAAGGCGAACACGGCCGGAATCGACTGCACGCCCATCTGGCCCGGGATCTCCGGATGGTCATCGATGTTCAGCTTGACCAAGCGGACCGCGCCTTTGGCCGCGCGCACCGCCTTCTCCAGGACCGGCGTGAGCTGCCGGCACGGGCCGCACCACGGCGCCCAGAAATCGACCAGGACCGGAGCTTCCCGCGAGGCGTCGACCACGTCGCGCATGAAGTCCTGTGTGGTGGTGTTCTTGACGAGGTCGGCGGCGTTGCCTGCGCCACCCTCACTGAGGATCGGAGTATCTACGCTCATGCTTGCTATCCGGGGCGGACAAAATGGCCAGGAAGGACCCTGTAAGGTCCCCCGCTCGCCTTAGAAGATGGGCCGGGCGGGACCGTTTGGCAACCTGCGCTTACCGCGTCAAAGGGAGGCGTCAGCCAAGCGGCAGGATCCTCGGCACATGGCCGCAAGCCTCCATGAAGCGGATGAGGTCCGTGGTGGCGATCCGCGTCGTGGCGCTGTTGACCAGAGGATGGCAGTTGACCTCGTCGAAGCCCATCAGGGCCTCGTCCACAACCACCGCGGTAACCTTGCTTGAGCTCTCGTTGATCAGCGCGAAGGCCGTGACGGAGCCGGGCTCGATGCCGAGCACCTCCATGAGGAGGTCGGGCTTGCCGAAGCTGAAACGGCCGAATCCGAGGCGTTTCGCCAGCGCCTTGAGATCCACTCTGGTGTCTTCCTTGGCGACCACCAGCGCCATGCGCCCATCCTTGTCCTTGAGGAACAGGTTCTTGGTGTGGGCCCCTGGAAGGATGCCCCGCAAGTCCTGTGATTCCTCGACGGTGAAAACAGGCGCGTGCTCGACCGTGGTCGCGGCGATGCCGAGTTCCTCCAGCCGGGCGAACAGCTTGGTGCGGTCGGATTGCATTGCTTTCGGCGTGTGCTTCGGCTATTGCGGGCCCCTTGATGGGGCCGGATGAGGGTCCTAACTAAGAGCGCGAGGGGCTTGTAGACAGCGCCGAGGCGATCCACTACAAGGCAAATGACCACCCCGAAACCTGAAAAACAAGGACTGCTGGTGGTTTGGAGTGCGGGTGTAGCTCAGGGGTAGAGCACAACCTTGCCAAGGTTGGGGTCGTGGGTTCGAATCCCATCGCCCGCTCCAATTTCCTTCAAGAGGAACAGTTAGACGCGTTTTCGCCCCCGCGGTGGGCCTAGAACGGCCAGCCTTGGAAGCGACGCGAGTAGGTGGGGCGCTGCGGCCGCGAGTACACCCGGCGCTTCTTGCGCGGGCGGGGCGCGACGTCGCCACTCGATACGCTCGCCCGCTGGACCTTCGCCGGCTTGCTCGTATCCCAAACCAGGAAGTCAGCCCCTCTCGGCAGCGTTGCCGAGTTGATGGCGGTGTCAGCGACGATCAGCGAGGAACCGGGCGTCAGCCGCTCAGAGATCTTCTGCCGGACATCGTCGGGTATCTCGAGCCGGTCGAGAACGGCCGTCGTATCTTGGCCGTCGCGCATGCCGATTGCCATCCACTGCGCCTTGGTATCGCCGGGCTTGAAATTCATCACGGTGAAGACTTGCGTGCCGAGCGGCTCGTCCGGGTTGCGGATGTTGACCGGCGCATCGAACACGCTGGCGAATTTCTGACGCACAAACAGATGGGCATCAGGCGGCTCCGTCTTGCCGGCGACTTCATAGATCTTCTTGGCGACTTCGTCGGTGAAGGCGCCCGACGCTGGCATGTCGTTGGCCTTCTGGAAGGCCTTGATGGCGTCGATCGTCTGCCGGCCAAACGTGCCGTCAAAGTCCTGGGGCTCGAGATAGCCCATGGACGATAAGACGTATTGCGCGTCACGAATTCGATCGCGCCTCGTGGCCCGGGTCACGAGAATGCGCAAGGGCGCCGTGGACTTGGGCTCCGCGGCCTCGACCGCGGCGGCTGTGGCGCCGGCGACAAGCTTGGCGGCGATAACCGAAGGCTTGGAAAGCGGCAGGGGCGGATGCCCGTCGGGCGACGTCATCGCGATGACACCAGAGACCGCTGCCGGCACCGGCTGCGCCAGGGCCGTCGCCGAAACGGAGAAGATCGGTCCGGCCTGCGGCTCGGCAACCTCAGGCTCAGGCACCTTCATGGCGATCGCGGTATTGGCGGGAACAGGCGTCGAAGGCTGCTCGAGCGACGCTGCCGAACCGGAGATGACGGGGCTTGACGGCGCATCCGCTGTTTCGGCTGGAGCTGCGAGGCGGTCCTGATCTTTGGCGGGTTCGTCAGAGGAGTCTGCCACTGCCGGCTCGTGTGCCCTGGCGTCTCCAGGCTTTGCTGCAACGGCATGAGCGCTCTCGCTGAACGGGGCGGCACTCGGGTCGATGGCATGGACCCGCGTATCCTCGAGCATCGCCACGGCAACAGGGCGCTCAGCCGGAGCCGGGGCTTCGAGGGTCGCATGGACCGTAACAGGCGCGGGTGGTGCAGCGTCAGCCTCCGCGACCGCCGGGGCGTCGGGAACGATGGTCTCGGCCTTGGCCAGGACCACGGGAAGGCGAGAGCCGAAGGCAGGCCCGGTGTCGTTGCTCGACCGGCGCATCGGCGGCGTCCGCGGCGGCCCATCCTGCTTCACCAGAGTGGGCGGCGGCGGTGGGGGAAGCGGCTGAAACAGGGCCGGATGATCTACGAGGGTGGGAGTGACCCTGTCACGGGCCACGACCACATGCACACCCACCTCCGTGATCTTGAACAGCCTGGGGGCGAAGGAATAGGGCAGACGAATGCAGCCGTGGGAGGCCGGATAACCAGGGACCACGCCGGCATGGAGCGCAGTGCCCGACCAGGTAATCCGGTTCATCCAGGGCATCGGCGCGCCGCCATACATGTTCGAGTAGTGGTGCCTCTGTTTCTCGAGGATGGAGAATACGCCGGCCTTGGTCGCGTGGCCGGGCTTGCCGGTGGAGACCTGCGAGCTCGTGATGAGGGTCATGCCCCGATAGACGTCGACCCTCTGTTTCCTCAGAGAGACGATCAGCGTCATCGGCTGGTCGGCATCGGCGTTGGGAACCGCATCCTCGACCGCGCTCTTGGATTTCTTTGCGTCGGCTGGAGCAATCGCGACGGCCGCCGTGAGAGCCGCGGCGCCAAGGCAGATCGAAAGGAGTGAAAGAGCCCTCTTGGCGACCCCAGTCGCCTCGTCCCCTGTCATACGCATACGCAACACACTCGCTCCCCGTCGGAAACCGGTCCCATAGCGAGCCTCCGTGAGTCCCCAAACAACTCGCGAATCACACTAAAAGAGGCCCCTGAATTTGACCAGTAAAGCCTTCTGTTTGCCTAACGCCCTGCCAAAACTGTGAATTCGGGTGGGCGAATGTCGGTCATAGAAAAAATCTCGTAACTGCGAGAGCTTAGTCGGGATGGTTGACC
This sequence comes from uncultured Alphaproteobacteria bacterium, assembly GCA_963727165.1. GTDB lineage: Bacteria > Pseudomonadota > Alphaproteobacteria > Rhizobiales > Methyloligellaceae > Methyloceanibacter. The sequence continues at coordinate 73,046 of CAVSFJ010000019.1, read as the reverse complement.
TCCAAATGACGTCGGCCACGCGCCCGGGGCGCCGATAGTCTTCAAAGAATCTTTGCTGTTGTTCCATTCTCGCAACACTCCCCAAGTGCCGTTGCGCAATCTCTAGGCAGAGTGCGTTGGGAGATTCGATTCGAATCGGGGAGGGGGGTGGCCAAGCCCGCGAGAGCCTCTAGGTTAGGCGCGGACGAGAACGGCAAGGCAGAACCGAAGGCAGCATGAACAGCATCAGTGTCGACAGTGTAGTGAACCTGCTGAAAAGCAATGTCTTCGGCAATGGCCTGACCCAATGGGCCATCGCCGCCGCCCTGAGCGTTTGCGTCCTGATTGTCGCCCTTCTGGTGCGGCTCGTCTTGGTGCGGCGTCTCCCGGCACCTGAGCCGGGCGGGGAGATGCACTGGCCGATGGTCCTGCACGAGGTCGTCGCGAGGACCTGGACGCTCTTCCTCATCATCGCCGCCATCTACGCCGGGACGACGCTGCTCACCCTGCCGGACTCGGTTCACCGGCTGGTCACGTCCGTCTTCACCATTGCGCTGTTTATCCAGCTTGCAATCTGGGTCGACCGCATCGCGGCCGCCGTCCTCGCTTGGCGCCTTGCGCCGCTCAGAGGTAAGCGCAAGTCGGCGATGCGCAATGCGGTGTCGCTTATCCAGTTCATCGTGCGCGTGGGCGTGTGGTCGATCGCGCTCCTCCTCATCTTCCAGAACCTTGGCTTCGACATCACGGCGCTCATTGCCGGTCTCGGCGTCGGCGGCATCGCCGTCGCGCTGGCTGCCCAGAGCGTGCTCAGCGATCTCTTCTCCTCGCTGGCGATTATTCTCGATCGGCCGTTCGAGGTTGGCGACTTTATCGTGTTCGGCGACCAGAGCGGCACGGTCGAGAAGATCGGCATCAAGACCACGCGCGTCCGCGCTCTGTCCGGAGAGCAGATCTCCGTTTCGAACACTGACCTCGTCAAGACTCGCGTGCACAACTTCAAGCGCATGAAGGAGCGACGCGTGGTTCTGGTGCTTGGGGTCACTTACGACACGGCTGCAGACAAGCTGGAGCGCATTCCGGCGATGGTGACAGAGATCATCGAAAAGCAAGAGCAGGTCCGCTTCGAGCGCGCGCACTTCCGCAGCTTCGGCAACTCGGCCCTTGAGTTCGAGGTGATCTACTGGGTGCTGAGCGCCGACTACACGGCCTTCATGGACGAGCAACAGACCATCAATTTTGCGATCTTCCGCGCTTTCCAGAACGAGGGCATCGAGTTCGCCTTCCCCTCGCAGACGCTCTACGTTCCAGAGTTGAAAGGGGCCTTCACGACCATGGCGCGGGCACCGGAAAGCCAACCCCGCCCAGCGGAGAGCTAGGCCGCGAAACACTCAGAGGAAAGCGCTTGCCACCATGGCACGCGCTCAATACACGAAGTTTGAGGCCCAAGGGCCGAGGTCTAAGGGAGGAAGTCATGCTGGCATTGACGCGCGCCTGGCCGGGCGGAGTATTTCGTGCAACCTGCCTCATGCTTGCCGGGCTTACTCTTGCCGGCTGCGGCATCAACACGATCCCCACTCTTGATGAGAAGGCCAAGGCGTCATGGAGCGAGGTGCTGAACCAGTATCAGCGCCGCGCCGACCTGATCCCCAATCTCGTCGAGACCGTGAAGGGCTTCGCCGCGCAGGAGAGCAAGGTGCTCACCGAGGTCGTCGAGGCGCGTGCCAAGGCGACGCAAGTGCAAATTCCGCCAGACATCCTCACCAACAAAGAGGCGTTCGACAAATTCCAGAGCGCGCAGAGCAATCTCTCGGGCGCGCTGGGACGACTGCTCGTCGTCGTCGAGCGCTATCCCGAGCTCAAGTCGAACCAGAACTTCCTGGCGCTGCAGTCGCAGCTCGAAGGCACCGAGAACCGCATCGCTATCGCGCGCCGCGACTACATCACGGCGGTGAAGGACTACAACACGGAGCTGAGGACCATTCCCGGCCGCTGGTGGCGGGCGCTGCTCTATCCTGACGCCGAGCCGATGCAGAACTTCGCCGTGTCGGAAGAGACCACCAAGGTGCCGGAGGTGAAGTTCTAGCGCCGGCGGCCAATCGAGGGCCCGATGGCCTCCATGTTCTCGCGCGCCATCTCTTTGCGCATTCCCTTGGCGGCCGCACTTGCGGCGGTCTGCCTCGCCTGCCTGCCGGCTGCCGCGGCGCCGAATTTCCCCCCACTCACCGGCCGCGTGGTGGACGACGCCAATCTACTGAGCCCGGACGATGAAGCGGCGCTAACGGCGGAGTTGAAGGCGCTCGAGGATAAGAGCTCGGACCAGCTCGTAGTGGTGACGCTTCCCTCCTTGCAAGGCTACACCATCGAGGATTTTGGCTATCAGCTCGGCCGTCACTGGGGCATCGGCACGGCCAAGCTCAACAACGGCGTGCTTCTCATCGTCGCCCCGAATGAGCGCAAGGTGCGCATCGAGGTGGGTTATGGGCTCGAGCCGATCCTCACCGACGCACTCACCAAGATCATCATCGAGAATGCGATCCTGCCCCGCTTTCGCGCCGGCGACTTTCCCGGCGGCATCAAGGCTGGTGTGCGCGACATCACGAGCGTGCTGACCGGCGATGCGGCCGAGGTCGAGGAGCGCGCCAAGGCCCGCCACGACGCCGATGAGCCGGCCATCGACTGGTTCACTGTCCTGTTCTGGATCCTGGTGATCTTGTGGATCAGCTACAGCTTCTACCGCGGCACGCATTATGCCGGGGGCGGGAGGCGGCGCAGCGGGTCCACGTGGGGCGGTAGCTCGGGCGGCGGTTGGAGCAGCGGCGGCGGCGGAGGCGGCGGCTTCTCCGGCGGCGGCGGCAGCTTCGGCGGCGGCGGCTCCTCGGGCAGCTGGTAGGAGCGGACCCATGCAGCCCTTCACCCCAGAAGAACACGCAGCGATCGCCGGCGCCATCACGCGCGCGGAGAAGACCACGAGCGGCGAGATCGTCGTCGTGGTGGCGCGCGCATCGTCCAGCTACCGCTATTTCACTTTGATGTGCGTGGCGCTCCTCGCGCTTGCCGTGCCGCTGCCCTTCATCCACTTCACCAAATGGCCGGTCGAGTACATCTATCTCGTGCAGCTCATGATCTTCGGCGCCGGCGCGCTCCTCGTGCAGTGGGAACCCGTGCGCATCGCCATCACGCCCGCATCGCTTAAGCGCGCCCGCGCCCATCAGCGCGCCGTCGAGCAGTTCCTGGTGCAGAACCTGCACACCACCACGGGCCGCACCGGCGTGCTCATCTACGTGTCCGACGCCGAGCGCTACGCCGAGGTGATCGCCGACGACGGCATCTACAAGAAAGTCACCCCGGAAGTATGGGACGCGCTGATCGCCGTGCTCACCGCACATATCGGCCGAGGCACGCGCACCGAAGGTTTCATCGCCGCCATCGAGACTTGCGGCGCGATCCTGGCCGAACATTTCCCGCCCGAGGCCGCCGACCGCAACGAACTCCCCAACCATCTGATCGTGCTCGATGCCGCCGAGCCCGCGTAAAGCCGAAGAGCGCACGACCACGCGCGGCCTCGTCGGCTGGGTGCTGTTCGACTGGGCGACCCAGCCCTTCTACACCCTCGTCGTCACCTTCCTGTTCGCGCCCTACTTCGTGAATGGCTTCGTCGCGGACCCGGCGCACGGTCAGACAGTCTGGGCCTACACCACAGGCGCGGCGCAATTGGTCGCGGCGATTCTCGCGCCGGTGCTCGGCGCCATCGCCGATGCCGGCCTGGCGCGCAAACCCTGGATCGCCGGATTCTCCGTGCTGCTCGTCGCCGGCTTGAGCGGTCTGTGGTTCGCGATCCCCGGCGAGATGTGGCTCCTGCCCGTGGTGCTGATCTCCTTCGGCATCGCCACCATCGGCGCCGAGCTCGCCACCGTGTTCACCAACGCCATGATGCCTGGCCTCGTCTCGGGCAAGCGGCTCGGCACGTTGTCCGGCATCGGCTGGGCCGTGGGCTATGTGGGCGGGCTTGTCAGCCTCGCACTTGTCGCAGGGTTGGTCGTCGCCGATCCGAGCAGCGGCAAGACGCTGCTCGGCCTGCCGCCGCTTGTGCACGCTCGATGCGGCGACGCGCGAAGGAGACCGCCTCGTCGGCCCGTTCTCCGCCCTGTGGTATCTGGTGTTCGTCCTGCCGCTCTTCCTTTTCACGCCGGACCGCCGGGACAACGTGAGCGGCAATGTCGTGCAAGCCGGCCTCGGCCAGCTCTTGCGCGCGGTGAAGGATCTCGTGCGCAATCACGGCGCCATCGCGCTCTTTCTCATCGCGCGCATGCTCTATGCCGACGGGCTCGGCGCCGTGTTCGCCTTCGGCGGCATCTATGCGGGCAGCGTGTTCGGCTGGGGCGCGACCGAGCTCGGCCTGTTCGGCATCGTGCTCACCATCGCCGGCACGATCGGCGCCGCGCTGGGCGGTGTGCTCGACGACCGCGCCGGCTCCAGGACCGTAATCGTCACCGCACTGTGCCTCTTCATCGTCGCGTCCATCGGCGTTCTCTCCATCGATCCCGACGAGATCCTGTTCTTCGTTCCCGTCGCACCGAAAATCGCCGGCAGCGCACCGTTCTCGTCGGCCGGGGAGCAGGCTTATCTCGCCTTCGCCGTTCTCATCGGCCTGGCCGCGGGCCCAATCCAGGCGTCGAGCCGCACGCTGTTGGCGCGCCTCTGTCCCCCCGACAAGACGACCGAGTTCTTCGGTTTCTACGCCTTTTCCGGCAAGATCACCGCGTTCGCCGCACCGCTTGCCATCGGCGTCGTCACCGCGGCGACCGACAGCCAGCGCCTCGGCATTTCCGCGGCTCTCGCCTTTCTGATCGTCGGCCTGCTCTTGCTGCTCCGCGTGCGTGCGCCATAGTAAAGCGGCGGCATTCGCGCTAAGTTGGTCCAGCGGGGAGGCGCGAACCTTGCTTGGATCGGGGGCGACCATGAGACATCTAGGAATCGTTGCGGCCTTGTTTGCGGCATGCCTCTTTGTGGCTTGCGAAAAACCCGAAGAGTCCAAGAAGGAACCCGCCGAGCAGCCTGCTACCGAGCAGCCTTCGGCCGAAGAGCCCTCAGCCGAAGTGCCTGTGACGGAAGAGGAGAGCGAGACCATCGTCGTTCAGCCGGTCGTCTCCCCGGATGCACCGAACGAGCCGTCGAAGGGCGAGCCGCCGTCACCGAACCAGCCGCAGCCGGTCTACCCCGAAGGTCAACCGGGTGAAGCCGCAGCGCCCGAAGGCGCGATGGAGACGGAACAGCCCTCAGCCGAGCCGATGATGGAAGAGGAGACCGAGGAGACCATCGTGGTCCAACCGACCGTCTCCGAGGACGCACCGAACGAGCCGTCGAAGGGCGAGCCCCCGTCACCGAACCAGCCGCAGCCCGTCTATCCCGATGAGGCGGCTGCGGAAGCGCCCGCGGCTGAAGGCGTGATGGAAGAGGAGACCATCGTCGTGGCGCCGACCGTCTCCGAGGACGCGCCGAACGAACCCTCCAAGGGCGAGCCGCCGTCACCGAACCAGCCGCAGCCCGTCTATCCCGATGAGGCGGCTGCGGAAGCGCCCGCGGCTGAAGGCATGATGGAAGAGGAGACCATCGTCGTGGCGCCGACCGTCTCCGAGGATGCCCCGAACGAGCCGTCCAAGGGCGAACCGCCATCGGCGAACCAGCCCCAGCCGGTCTATCCCGACGGAGAGCCGAGCATGGACGACAGCACGGGCTCGATCGCGCCGTCCGGCGATGACGGGCTCGCATCACAGCCGCAGCCGGTCTACCCCGACGGCAAGCCGGAAGGGCTCTAGGATAGGTTTGAGGGGCGGACGCACCGCCGGCACTTTGGCCTGAGCGGAGCCGCCACTCGACGCCGCACCGCAGGAACTCGGGAAGCGAGACTGCGTTGCACTTGAAGCGCGCCGCAGCGTGGCGGCGCGAGTGAACGTCGTACGAGAGTAGGTGAATGCCATGGCAACGGAGTCGATGGCGCAGCATGCCGAAGCGATGAAGACGACCGACTTCCGCTTCCTCGTCGGGGACGACCCCGACCATGTCGTGCTCGAATTTGATACGCCAACGAGACAGACCGAGGTCTATCTCACCAAAGGACAACTCGAGCGTCTCGTCTACGAGGCCGAGACCGCGGTCGGCAAGCTGAAGTGCCGAGAGAAGCTGCTTCGGGCATGACAACGGCTCTCGCCGGGCGTTAGCCCGCGAGTGTCCGAGGGGGGATGGCGCGCCGCGCAGCGCAATCCTTGTGGTGTCCGCGCTTCCTCTGAGGGAAACGCAGCGGGCGCCTTGCGGCGCGCCCATGCGCTCAAGCAGGCCAGAGGCCGGTAGCGCATGCTTATTTTGCGGCGGTTACGACGCCGGGCCCCGCTTTTCAGTGACCGTTCCGCCTTGGCTTCGAAGGCCGGCCGCGCGGCGCCTTTTTTAGAGCGCGAAGCGCGGCAGCGCACGGCCACGTCCCAGCCAGCTTCTGGCGGGGGCTCCTAGTAGCCCCGGGGGGTGGCTCCGGCGCCGCCCGGAGGTCTCGCTGCGAACGAGACCCGCAGGCGCCGCACCCCGTCCCGCATCTCACGACGCCTCGCGAAAGCGCCCCTTCAACGGACGAGGTGACGCGCATTGTAGGTGAGGTTTGAGGTGCGGGGATAACTCCCTCCCCCCCTACCTCTCCTCATCCTACTTTCACTCCCCCCCGTTGGTCGAGGTGCATGCCGGTGAACGCTATGGCGCCGGTGACGTTGGTCCCTTCACCTGGCGCCGCAACGGTTGGATAATCGGCCTATCATGTCCGTCCCCCGATTGCTCATCATCTTCGGTTTGGTACTGGTCGCTGTGGGCCTTCTGTGGCCTTTGTTCGCCAAGCTCGGGCTCGGCCGCTTGCCCGGCGACATCGTGATCGAGCGTGACAACTTCCGGCTCTACCTCCCGATCGGCACGTCGGTGCTCATCAGCGTCATACTGAGCCTAATCTTCTGGTTCCTCGGCCGTTAGCGGCCAGCCGTTCGCCGCGGCGGCGTCATCGCGCAAAGCGTTGCCGCGCGGGACCACTGTTACGAAACCATCAAATAGGCCGTCTACGAAGGTGCGTCGATCCGATTGTCTTGCTGGGGGCGCACGTGAACACTTCGCTGAACGGACTTTCACTTCTTGTCTTGGCCACGGCCGCGACGGTCGGTCTTGCCACGGCGGCCAGCGCCGCCGGCCCGGTCCTGGTCACCAACGGAAACGACAGCGGAGAGGGCTCGCTGCGCGCCGCCTTGGAAGCGGTCGCGAAAGAGGACGAGGCCGGCCGGATCCTCGTGGTGACGGAGGACGACATCAAGATCGACTCGACCCTCAGCTATGCCGGCAAAGCGCCGCTCTCCATTTACGGCAAGGGACAGACCGTCAAGACCGACGCCGATACCACCCTGCTCACCTTGAGCGAGGGCGCCGACCTGACGGTGAGCGATCTGAATTTCCGCGGCCCCGGCAATTTCAGCCTCAAGCACCGGGGCAAGGCCGGCAAGGGCATCTTCATCGACGTGCGTGACGACCAGACCGGCACCGTCAGGCTGACCTTGAACGACGTCACGATTTCGGGCCTGTCCTATTACGGTGTCCACGTCTCGGACTGCAATCTCGCCGACGATTGCGGGTCCGGCCGGGGCGGTGAAGGCGGCGGCTCGCCCGCGTCGATCGCCGTGCGCCTGACGAACGTCAAGATTTCCGATGTCGGCAACGGCAGGTTCGATGCGGACGGCCTGCGTGTGGACGAGCGCAGCGCCGGCGACATCTTCTTCGACGCGCACGGCTCGACCTTCACCAATGTCGGCGCGGACGGCGTGGAGCTGGACGAGGGCCAAGAGGGCAGCGTGTATGCCAACGCCGTCGACTCGAAGTTCGACGACAACGGCGCCTACTGCGATCCCAAGATCCTGAATGCCTTTCTCCCTGAGAAGGCCAAGGGGGCGTTCAAGGACGAGGAAAAGGTCGCTGAAGCCGATATTCCCGGCGCGGTCAAGGGATCGCCGGACGATGCCTGCTTCGAGCGCGAGGTCGAGCATTACGACTCCGGCCATGTCAAAGAATACGAGATCGGCCTCGATCTGGATGACGGCTTCGACATCGACGAGGCGGGCGAGGGCGACCTCGAGGCGCTGATCGTTGGCGACTCTGTTCGCGGCAACCTCGACGAGGGCATCGACTTCGGCGAGGAGGACGAAGGCGGGGTCAAGGTCGCGATCTGGCGCACGAACGTCGAGCACAACCACGACGACGGCATCAAGATCGTCGAGAGCGAGGACGGCAGCGTCGATGGGCTGCTCCAGCGCGTCACGTCGAAGGATAACGGCGGCAATGGCGCCGTCTTCAAGCAGCACGACGCGGGCAATGTCGCCGTTCTGGTCGATCAGACCAAGACCGCCGACAATGACGACGGCGACAAGACGGGCCTCAAGGTCGTCCAGAAGGGCGACGGGAAGGCCACGCTCACGGTCCGCGCGTCAGACATCGCGGACGGCATCAACGCCAAGGGCGTGGACGTGAATGTCGAGGGGGACAAGCACGCATCCGCGCACTGACCGCTGTTCGGTCAGAGGGCGGACTTCGAGAACACGTTCATGATGATCACGCCCGCGGTAATGAGGCCGATGCCGATGAGTGCCGGCGCGTCGAGCGCTTGCTTGGCCCAGATCCAGGCCACGCCGGTGATCAGCACGATCGATAGTCCCGACCAGATGGCATAGACGATCCCGGCCGGCATCGTGCGAAGCGGGAATGAGAGAAGCCAGAACGCGGCGACGAAGCAAACGACCGCTATGATGCTGGGGATGAGCTTCGAGAGACTTTCGGATTCGGCGAGCGCGATGGTGGCGATCACCTCGGCCACGATCGCTCCAGCCAAGCACAAATAGATCGTGGCCTGGGTCATAAGCCCTCCTCGTCAGCGCGTCGTCATCAGTGCCGGAAATGCCTCATGCCGGTGAACACCATGGCGAGGCCGGCTGCGTCGGCCGCGGCAATCACTTCGGCATCGCGCATGGAGCCGCCCGGCTGGATCACCGCGGTGGCACCCGCTTCCGCGACCACCTGAAGCCCATCGGCGAAGGGGAAGAAGGCGTCCGACGCCGCGACCGAGCCGATGGTCAGGGGCTCTGCGAGGCCCAGCGCTTCCGCCGCGTCTTGGGATTTGCGCGCGGCGATGCGCGCCGAATCCACGCGGGACATCTGCCCGGCGCCGATACCGACCGTGGCGCCGTTTTTCGCATAGACGATGGTGTTCGACTTCACGTGCTTCGCCACCGTGAAGGCGAAGATGAGATCGGCGAACTCCTGGTCGCTCGGCTTGCGCTTGGTCACCACTTGCAGATCGGCCGCCTCGACCATGCCGTTGTCCCGGCCCTGCACCAGGAAGCCGCCGGCGAGCGCACGAAACGTGATGCCGGGCGCGCGCGGATCGGGCAGGCCGCCGGCAAGCAGGAGACGTAGGTTCTTCTTGGTGGCGATGATTTCCTTCGCCTCGTCGCTCGCCTCCGGCGCGATGATCACCTCGGTGAAGATCTTGACGATCTCTTGTGCCGCTGCGGCATCGAGATCGCGGTTGAGCGCGACGATGCCGCCGAACGCGCTCACGGAATCGCAGGCCAGCGCCTTCTCGTAAGCCTCGGCAAGCGTCGGCGCGACGGCCACGCCGCACGGATTGGCATGCTTGATGATGGCGACGGCCGCGGATTGCTTTGGGTCGAACTCGGCGACGAGCTCATAGGCCGCGTCGGTGTCGTTGAGATTGTTGTAGGAGAGCTCCTTGCCTTGCACCTGCACGGCGGTGGCGACGCCGAAGCGCTCGTCCGCCGTCTGGTAGAAGGCCGCCCATTGATGCGGGTTCTCGCCATAGCGCAGTGCGCGTTCGAGCGTGCCGGCGATGACGCGCTTTTCCGGCGTCGTCTCATCGAGTTGATCGGCGAACCACGTGGCGATGGCGCCGTCATAGGCGCCGGTATGCGCGAACGCCTTGGCTGCGAGCGTCTTGCGAAGGTCGAGCGTCGTCCCGCCGTCGAGGCGCTCGATCTCGTCGAGCACGTCCATATAGTCGGCCGGATCCACAACAACCGCGACGCTTCCGTGGTTCTTCGCCGCGGCGCGGATCATGGCCGGCCCGCCGATGTCGATATTCTCGATGCAGACGTCGAAATTGCCGCCAGCGCGGACCGTCGCCTCGAACGGATAGAGATTGACGACGAGGAGATCGATCGGCGGGATACCGTGCTCGGCCATCGCCGCCTCGTGCTCCGCGTTGCCGCGCATGGCGAGAAGCCCGCCATGGATCTTCGGGTGAAGCGTCTTCACCCGCCCGTCCATCATCTCCGGGCTCCCCGTGATCTCGGCGACGTCGGTGACGTCGAGCCCGGCATTGCGCAGCGCCTTGGCCGTCCCGCCGGTCGAGACCAGCGCGATCCCGCGATCGCTGAGCGCCTTGGCAAATTCCACGAGGCCCGTTTTGTCGCTGACCGAGAGCAGCGCACGGGCAATCTTGCGTGTCTCCATCAGGCTAAGCGCCGCTATCGCCGGCGTCGTTGGGATCGACCAGGGGGTGGGGTGCCTCGTCGCTGGTCTTCTCGATGTTCCAGAGGATACGAACCTCTCTCGCCTCGCCCATCATGCCGCTCAGCACGACTTGCGTGGTCGGCTGCGGCCCGCGCGGGTCGGCGAGCAGCACGCTCTCCTCGATCGCGGTCTCCTCGGCGTTGGAACTGATCCGCCAAGTCTCGCCGTTGCGCAGGATCAGGGTCACGGTGTTGCCGTCACCGGTCGCTTGCGCCTTCACGCTCGGATGCAGATGAAAGCGGATGGCGTAGGAACCGGCAATCAGCCCATGCGGGCTCTTGAGCCCGCGCGTCGAGAGCTTGTCCTCGGCGCTGAGAAGGTTGCCGGAGGGTGCGATGAGGATCTGCCGCGAATGGCTCACCCCGTACCGGCCCATATAGCCGTCATGGGAGCCTTTGATGCGTAGGTTGTCGCCCTGGTCCGAGAACGCGCCTTGGGGGTTCAGCGGGCCGACCAGCGTCGCGTCGGCCGGCGGCTGCGTGCCGTTGGCCCCGCCCGAGAACTCGGCGAGCGAGTCTTCCTCGAGGCTCAAGGTGGAGTGCGCCGGCGTGGTGCGCGAGAACAGCCGCCACTCGTCATGGTCGGGCGACGGCGCGCCGCAATTGATGATCATGGGGGCCGTGCCTGAGCTCATCTCGAAGGACAGGAACCCGGCATGGGCCTGGGTGCTGAGCGAGGCGACCGGCGGCGGCCCGAGGTCGCAGAGGATCAGCGTCGCGCCGGTCTCGACCCGCACATAGCCGGAGTTGGCCGCGGTGCGCACCGGCGCGCCCTCGATATCGTCATAGGCAAGCACGGTGGCGAGCGCGTCGGTCGGCGTCGGGCCGGCGCCATTGAACCGGGCCAAAGTGCCGTCGCCGAGCCGGAAGAAGCGCAGCATCGGCATGATGCGGTCGATGGCGTCGGTCAGCTCCTTCGGCGGCACGCGGTCGCGCGCCACGAAGCATTGCCGCAAGGGCAGCAGGTCGAGCAGGAGCTCGATCAGCGCTTCGGGATTGCGCGAGATATGCCCGCCGTCGGGCAGGATCTGCCGGTCGAGCTCCTTGCAGAAGGGCCGCGTGTAGCGGTCGACCACCGCCTGCTGCTCGGCGATGCACAGCCCGGCATAGAGCAGCGCCGTCAGCGTGAGGAGGCGCGGCACGCCGTCCGGCGTGTCGCGATAGCTGGCCGAGAGATAACGAAGCTGCGTGGTGAGCGCCTTGAGGAACGACTCGTAGGCCTGCGGCTCGCCCGTATCGAGAATGAGCACCGAGTTGGAGAGCCAGGAGATCACCCGGCGGGCGACGATTTCCGGCTGCCAGGCCAAGCCGTGAATCTGCCGGCGCAGACGAATGAAGTCATGGACCAGCGCCTTGGCCTGCTCGCGCGACAGCTCGCTGTCGGCGGCGCGCAAATGGCGCAGCCAGCCGAAGCCGTAAAGCTCCCGGGCCCAGTTGGCGGATGGCGGCCTGATCTCGAAGGGCGAGTCCGCGCCGAGCTCGGCGAGCTTTCCGGCAAGCCCGAAATGGCCGTTATAGATCTCGGTGGCGAAGCTCGGGTCGGCGGTGCGAAGCTCTTGCGGGGCCAGCAGAAGCTGCTCTGCTTGGCCGCCGGGGTAGCTGATGGAGGCCATGCTTGAGAGCATCAAGCGGCGAAACGTGCTCGGGCCGCCAAGATGCACCTCTTGAACGCGAGACCCGCGCTCGAAGGCCTGATCACCCGTCATATGGGTCATTCTCCAGTCAGCCCGCGCTTGTGCTCAAAGCGCAGGCTCCCCCGCCGCCGTAGTACTCCTGCGGGGGGCATTTTCGGGCAGTGCGCGTCCGGGGGCAAGTGGGATGCGGATAATCGTTAATTAGAGCGGGTCAGCCGGGCCGCGAAAAACCCGTCCATGCCGCTCCATTCCGGCGCCTCGAGCTTGAGATCGAAGGGAAACGTGCGAATGCAGCCCGAGGCTTGCGTCCACGGCGCATCGCCGAGCGGCTCATCCTCCCGGACCGGATCGAGCGCAAGGCCCGCGTCGCGCGCCATCAGCGCGGCCACCTGGCTCTCGCCTTCTTCCGGTTCGAGCGAGCAGGTGGAATAGACCAGGGTGCCGCCCGGTTTGAGCAGGGTCACGGCATTCTCGAGGAGCTTTCTCTGCGTCGCGACCAGCTCCGCGATGTCCCGATCGGATTTCAGATACGGGATGTCGGGGTGCCGCCGGATCGTGCCGGTGGATGAGCAGGGGGCATCGAGCAGAATCGCGTCGAAGCGCTCCTCCGGAAGCCACAGGGTCGCATCCGCCTGCACGGCCTCTGCCTTGAGGCCGAGCCGCGTCAGGTTCTCGGCAAGCCGGTCGAGCCGGGCCTTGGAGTTGTCGACGGCCACCACCGAGGCCCCGGCGAGCAGAAGCTGCGCCGTCTTGCCGCCGGGCGCGGCGCAAAGATCGGCCACGCGCTTGCCCGCCACGTCGCCCAGAAGTTGTGCCGGGAGCGAGGCTGCGGCGTCCTGCACCCACCACGCGCCCTCGGCAAAGCCAGGCAGCTCCTCGATCCGGCCCTTCGGCAGGAGGCGGACGCCGCCCGTCGGCAGCACCCGGCCCGAGAGCCGTTCGGCCCAAAGATCAGGCTCTGCCTTCACGGTGAGATCGAGGGGCGGCTCGACCAGGTGGCAAGCGGCGATCGCCCGCGCCCGTTCCTCGCCCCAGGCGGCGACCCAGCGCGACCACAGCCAGTCGGGCGTGTTGATCCGTGCGGCGTCGAGGCTGGCGGCGATGCCTGCGCCCTTCTCGGCCACGCGGCGGAGAACGGCGTTGACCAGCTTGTCGTAGCGTTTGGCGCGCGGGTCCCATTGGGCAAGCCGCACGGCGAGATCGATGGCCGCGTGCGCCGGCGTGTTGAGGAAGAGGAGCTGCGCCGCGCCGGACAACAGGATCGGGTAGAGGGTGCCCGCCTTGGCCGGCAGTCCGCGCTCGAGAAACGTGTTCAGCACGTAGTCGATCTGCCCGCGCCGGCGCAACGACACGCCCACGATGGCCCGGGCCAGCGCCCGGTCGCGCGCCGGCAAGTCGAACATGTAGCCGCCGTCGAGCGACCGTCCGAGCACCTCGTCGAGCGGCTGCTTCTTCTGCAACACGGCGTCGAGCAGGGCGGCTGCGGCGCGGCGGGCCGGCAGCCCGACCTGAAGGTCGCGCGTGGGTGAGAGGCGTTTCGCCTCTTTCCGTGCGGTCATGGTCATGGGGTGTAACAGCAGGTGGGGTTGCGACCCAAGGGGGGCCAGGCCAAGAAATCTAGCCCCAGGGCCCGTGCCGATATCCAGCGGATTGTCCGCCGGACCAAGGGCCAGAAGGCTCCGCCGCCATGCGCGGCACCTCGCCCGTCGCGCCCATTTCCTTGGACATCGCGACGAGCCGCGCCACCCGGTTTTCCACGCTCGGATGGGTCGAGAACAAATTGTCCATGCGCGCGCCGGACAGCGGGTTGACGATGAAGAGATGGGCCGAAGCCGGATTGCGCTCGGCCACCATATTGGGGATCTGGTGCGCCGCGCCGGCGATCTTCTCCAAGGCCGAGGCGAGCCATAGCGGGCGCCCGCTGATCTCCGCGCCCTCGCGGTCGGCCTCGTATTCGCGCGTGCGGCTGATGGCCATCTGCACGAGACCCGCCGCCAGCGGTCCGAGGATCATCAGCGCGAGCGCGCCGATGAAGCCGACTTGATTGTTGCCGTTGCCGCGGCCGCCGAAGAAGAAGGCGAAGTTGGCGAGCATGGAGATGGCGCCGGCGATGGTCGCCGTGATCGTCATCAGCAACGTGTCGTGGTGCTTGATGTGGCCGAGCTCGTGCGCAAGCACGCCGGCAAGCTCGTCGTGCGTGACGGTCTGCATCAGGCCGGTGGTGACGGCGACGGCCGCGTGCTCCGGGTTGCGGCCCGTGGCGAAGGCGTTCGGCTGCGGGTTCTCCATGATGTAGACCTTCGGCATCGGCAGGCCCGCATTTTGGGCGAGCTGCTGCACCAGGCCGTAGAGCTCCGGCGCCGAGCGCTGGTCGACCTCGTGCGCGCCATACATGCGCAAGACCATCTTGTCGGAATTCCAATAGGCGAACAGGTTCATGCCGCCCGCGACGAGGAGCGCGATGATCATGCCGCTCTGGCCGCCGATGAGGAATCCGATCCCCATGAAGAGCGCGGTCAGCGCCGCAAGCAGGATGGCGGTGCGGAAATAGCTCATGGAACCCCTTCAGACCTCTCAAGACCACGCGCCGGCAAAATCCGGTGCCCTCAATATGTTGGAGGCGTAGGGGCCCAGCACAAGAGCCTGGGGACGCGAGGAAAACCGGGTTCCCGCGGCCGATCTCGGGCCAATGGTTTCCGGCGCGCTTACCTTAACGCTTCGTCAATCGGAAGCCCGCATGCTGCCTGGCTGAAACGCGTTCGAGGAGTTGCCGCACCATGTCAGCCGCCCTTCAGACTTCCACGCCCGCCCCGAAATCGAGATCGCGCCGCGCCAAGAGCCGCCCGTCCTCGGAGACCCAGCTCACGGCAGAGCAGAAGCGCCTCATCGGCTTGAGCTTCCTGCGCATCGAGCCGGCGCTCGATCTCGTGGCCCAGCTCTTCTTCCTCAAGCTGTTCCGCCTCGATCCCAGTCTCCGCAAGAAGTTCGCCGGCCCCGTCGAGGTTCAAGCGCGCAAGTTCGCCGCCGGCGCTAAGCTCGCCATGATCTCGCTCGGTCATGAGGATGGTCTGGCCCCGACCCTCAAGCTGCTTGGTGCGCGGCATCGGCAGATCGGCATTCGCACCCGCCACTACCGCACCATGTCGCGGGCGCTGGTGTGGACGCTGGAGCGGTCGCTCGACAAGGAGTTCGACCGCGACACCAAGGACGCGTGGAACACGCTTCTCGCCTATTTCACCAAGGTGATGGCGGGCTGACGCCCCCAAAGACGATGTTTACTCGGGGGCCTCTTCGGAGGCCCCTTCGCTTTCGTGGACGAGCTTCACCTGCACCTTGCCGTCCTCGCCCACATACACCATCACGTCCTGGTCCGGCTCCACGACCTCGGTCTTGCCGTCGACGGAGAGCTGATCGTCCGTGACGACAACCTCGTGACCGTCCACGACGACCTTCATGCCGTTGGCGATCGACTCTTGCGTCATGTCCTTGTAGTGGCCCGCCACCGTGACCGTCCGGTTGCCCACGGTCAGGGACAGCGCCTGGGTGGTATCGTCGCTCGCGCCCCAATTTCCGATCACGAGCACGAAGACGATCACAAGCGCCAGCACGATTCCTAGGCCGGCCAATATTCGCAACAACCACGACATCCGCTTCGCCTCCCCAATGCGCCGTCTGTGTGCGCAGGTTTTTCTTAGGCCTGGTCTTCCGGTTCTGACGGTTCTCGATGAGATCCGACACGACGCCGGGATCAGCCAGCGTGGACGTGTCGCCGAGATTGCCGAATTCGTCCTCGGCGATCTTGCGCAAGATGCGCCGCATGATCTTGCCGGACCGCGTCTTCGGCAATCCCGGCGCGAACTGGATCTGGTCGGGCGAGGCGATCGGCCCGATCTCCTGGCGTACCCAGTCGCGCAACTCCTTTTTTAGCGCGTCAGAGGGTTGCTCGCCCGCCATCAAGGTCACGTAGCAATAGATGCCTTGGCCCTTGAGGTCGTGCGGATAGCCGACCACGGCGGCTTCCGAGACCTTCGGATGGGCGACCAGCGCGGACTCGACCTCCGCCGTGCCCATGCGGTGTCCCGACACGTTGATCACGTCGTCGACCCGGCCGGTGATCCAGTAATAGCCGTCCGCGTCCCGCCGGCACCCGTCGCCGGTGAAATACTTGCCTTTGTACGTGGAGAAATAGGTCTCCACGAAGCGCTGATGGTCGCCATAGACCGTGCGCATCATGCCGGGCCAGGCATCGAGGATGACGAGATTGCCCTGCGCTTCGCCTTCGAGCAGGTTTCCTTCGTTGTCGACGATCGCCGGCTGGACGCCGAAGAACGGCAACGTTGCCGAGCCTGGCTTGAGCTTGGTCGCGCCCGGCAGCGGCGTGATCAGGATGCCGCCGGTCTCCGTCTGCCACCACGTGTCGACGATCGGGCAACGTCCCTCACCCACCACGTGGTAGTACCATTCCCACGCCTCCGGATTGATCGGTTCGCCCACGCTGCCGAGCAGCTTGAGCGACTTGCGGCTGGTGCGCGTCACGTAATCGTCGCCCGCGCCCATGAGCGCGCGGATCGCCGTCGGCGCCGTATAGAAGATATCGACCTTGTGCTTGTCGACGACCTGCCAGAACCGCGATGCATCCGGGTAGTTGGGCACGCCCTCGAACATCAGCGTCGTCGCGCCGTTGGCGAGCGGCCCATAGACGATATAGCTATGGCCCGTGACCCAGCCCACGTCCGCCGTGCACCAGAAGACATCGCCGTCGTGATAGT
This sequence comes from uncultured Alphaproteobacteria bacterium, assembly GCA_963727165.1. Lineage (GTDB taxonomy): Bacteria > Pseudomonadota > Alphaproteobacteria > Rhizobiales > Methyloligellaceae > Methyloceanibacter. The sequence goes on along the minus strand of CAVSFJ010000019.1, from coordinate 56,066 downwards.
CGAACACGTACTGATGCGTCATCGCGGCGTAGACGAGATAGCCGCCTGAGGTGTGCAGCACGCCCTTGGGCTTTCCGGTCGAGCCCGACGTATAGAGGATGAACAGCGGATCCTCCGCGCTCATCTCCTCGGGCGGACATTCCGCCGGCACCTTGGCCATCTCCTCGTCGAGCCAGAGATCCCGCCCAGGCGTCCACGGCACGTTGCCCCCCGTATGCCGGACCACGAGCACGTTCTTCACGTGGCCGTTCTTCGCCAGCGCCGTGTCGGTATTGGCTTTCAGGGGGATCTTGCGGCCGCCGCGCAAACCCTCGTCGGCGGTGATGACGAAATTCGATTCGCAGCCCTCGACGCGTCCGGCCAGCGCGTCCGGCGAGAATCCGCCGAACACGATCGAATGGATGGCGCCGATGCGCGCGCATGCCAACATGGCGTAGGCGGCCTCCGGGATCATCGGCAGATAGATCGTGACCCGGTCGCCCTTCTTGACGCCGTGGGCTTTCAGCACATTGGCGAAGCGGCAGACATTGTCGTAGAGCTCGCGATAGGTGATGTGCCGCGCTTCGGTGTTCGGGTCGTCCGGCTCCCAAATGATGGCGGTCTGCTTGCCGCGCTTCTTTACGTGCCGGTCGACGCAGTTCTCCGCGACGTTGAGCGTGCCGTCCTCGAACCATTTGATCGAGACGTTGGGAAACTCGAACGTGGTGTTCTTGACGCGCGTGTAGGGCTTGATCCAGTCGAGCCGCTTGCCTTCTTTCCCCCAGAACTTGTCGGGCTTTTCGACGCTCTTCTCGTAGAGCTTCTCGTACTCGCCCTTGTCGATGAAAGCCTTTTCCTTCCACTTTTTGGGAACCTTCACCGGCTCGACTTTGAACTTCTCATGCTCGGACATTTGCCCGTTCCTCCCTACGCGAACGCGTCGTTTTCCGCGCGCCCAGTTTGATTATCTCGCACGAACGCGGGAGACCATCCCGCGGCGTGAGGTCCTTCTAGACACCGAAGGCGCCGATCACGGCGCCCATGACCACGAGCACGGCGAGCCAGTGGCCACCGTCGATCAGCGTAAGCATTGGCTTCGCGCCAGAAAAGGCGTGGTTGACCCCCATGGTGGTGATCACGAAGCCAACCCAGACGAGCACGCCGCTGATCGCGCCACCTCTTACCGTGACGTCGCCCAGATGGCCCATCAGTCCGGCCAGCATCAGAGCCATGACGAAAAGGGCAATCAGGGCGATGACGAAGGGCAGCGCCTTGGCCGAGCCCCCAGGCCGCAACTCGTCTTTCGTCTTGCCGAGTGCACGCAGCCAGGGGCCGCCCAGCACCATGTACCACACCGCGCCGAGGCCGAAGCCAGCGAGCGCGGCAATGATGACGGCGATATAGTTGATCCCTGAAAATGCCATGGCTCTCCCCCTCAATTCTCCCGCCCCGGGACTTTACCTCAGGAGCGGCGCCTCGGGCACTAAGCTGTTGGAGGATTTGCAAGGCCGCCGAGCGCGCAGAGTTTCCGCCATTCGGCTGCGGTCACGGGCTGCACCGAGAGGCGCGAGTTCTTGACCAGCACCATGTCCTCCAGCTGCGGGGTGTCCTTGATCTCGGCCAGCGTGACCGGCCTCGGCAGGTCGGCGACCGCCGCCACGTCGACGCACTCCCACTGGCCAGTGCCGTCGGTGGAGTCCGGATGCGCCTCCGCGACCACCTTGACGATGCCGACGCAGGCCTTCTCCCCGACCGAATGGTAGAAGAAGGCGAGGTCGCCCTTTTTCATGGCGCGCATATTGTTGCGCGCCTGGTAATTGCGCACGCCGTCCCACTCGGCGCCTGTCTTGCCCTCTTTCTTCTGATCCTCCCAAGACCAGGTCCCGGGCTCCGATTTCATCAGCCAATACGCCATGAGACGCCGCTACTCTTCGTCGTCGCTGTCGGCATTGTCGATGGTCCACAGCCACGGGCGGATCTCGACGCTTTCGAAGAGGCCCGCCCTGGCGAAGGGATCGCCGTCGGCGATGGCGCGCGCATCCCTGAGTGACTCCGCATCGATCACGATCAGGCTGCCGTTCATGGTTTGCCCGTCCTCTTCCGTGAATGGGCCTGCGAACAGCAGCGTATCTCCGAGGCTCTCGAGATAAGCGAGATGCTCGGGGCGGTTCGCCTTGCGAATGGCAAGGCCGCCCGGCTTGTCAGTACAGATCAACGCAAACAACATCGGATGTCCCCCTTACAAGGCGATGACGCTATTGCGGCGCTCGGCGGCTGTCCATCGCCCGTCACAGTTCCGATCGCAGCGGCCGGGCCAGCAGCGCCTCGATGGCCTCGTCGACGGTGACGCGGCCCGAGACCACGGCGTGCACCTGCTCGGCGATCGGCAGCTCGATGCCGCGCGTGCCGGCGATCTCGACCATCGCTGCGGCAGTCGGCACGCCCTCGGTCACCGTCAACCGGCCCTTGAGCGCCTCATCGACGCTCCGGCCTTGCCCCAGCGCGATGCCGAACGACATGTTGCGCGATTGCGGGCTGCCGCAAGTGAGCACCAGATCGCCGAGGCCGGAGAGGCCGATCATCGTCTCGAGTCGCGCCCCGAGCGCCACGCCGAACCGGGCCATCTCGGCAAAGCCGCGCGTTACAAGCCCGGCATGGGCGCTGGCGCCGAGCGCCTTGCCCACGACGATGCCCGCGGCGATGGCATAGACGTTCTTCACGGCGCCGCCGATCTCCGCGCCGATCACGTCGCCACTCCAATAGCAGCGAAACGGCGGGTGGCTTAAGGCATGGGAGAGGGCGCTCCCGAGATCCTCGTCCGCCGTCGCCATGGTCACCGCGGCCGGCAGGCCATTGGCCACGTCGACGGCAAAGCTTGGGCCCGACAACACGGCGATCTCGGCCATAGGCAGCAGGTCACCGGCGATTTGCGACATCAGTCTGCCGGTCTTCTGCTCGATGCCCTTGGAGCAAATGACGAACGGTTGACCCTCCTTCACATAAGGATTGAGCTCGGCCGCGATGGCGCGCAGATGCTGCGCCGGCGTCACCATCAACAGCATGTCGCATGTGGCCGCCTCGCTGAACGAAGCGGTCGCTTCGATCGCGGGATCGAGGGGAACCCCCGGCAGGAACACGTCGTTCTCGTGGGTCTCGTTGATGGCGAGGATCGTCGCTGGCTCGTGTGCCCAGATGAGCACGTCGCGCCCGGCGCGCCGTGCGGTAATGGCGAGTGCCGTTCCCCACGCGCCCGCGCCGATAATCCCAACCGATTGAAGCGCCATGTCCGTCCCCCCGCTCCTTCTTAGCGCAGTTTCGGGCTTTGCGTGTACTCAAGCCTTGACGCCGGCACCAAGTGCGGGCGGCGCATCCGCATCGAGCGGCCAGCGCGCCCGGGCCGGTGCGGCGAGATCGTCGATGAGCCCGCGGGCGAGCCGCATGGCCCCCGCCCAGGCGATCATGGCGGCATTGTCGGTGCAGAGCGCCGGCGGCGGCACGACGAGGCGGAATCCGCGGGCGTCTGCCATCTCTTCGAGCGCGCGCTTGAGCCGTTGATTGGCGGCGACCCCGCCGGCCACGACAAGCGCCCGTTGTGCGTCAGGACCAAGCCGCTCTTCGTAGATGTCGATGGCGCGCGCCGTGCGATCGCTGACGACGTCGGCCACGGCCTCCTGGAAGCTCGCGCAAAGGTCGGCGATGGTCTGCGGCTCGAGCGGTGCGCGCTTCAGCGCCTCGTGGCGAAGCGCCGTCTTGAGCCCGGCGAGCGAGAAGTGCGGCTCCTCGCGCCCGAGCATCGGCCGCGGCAGCTTGATCGAGGCTTGCCCTTGCGCGGCAAGACGCTCCACCTCCGGGCCGCCGGGATAGCTCAAGCCCAGCAGTTTGGCGGCTTTGTCGAACGCCTCGCCCAACGCGTCGTCAAGCGTGGTGCCGAGCCGCTCATACGCGCCGACGCCCTTGACGATGAGGAGCTGCGTATGACCGCCGGACACGAGCAAAAGCAGATAGGGGAATCCAAGCCCGTCAGTGAGACCGGCGCTCAGGGCGTGCGCTTCGAGATGATTGACCGCCAGGAAGGGTTTGCCGAGCCCGAGCGCGATTGCTTTCGCCGTGGTGACGCCGACGATCAGCCCGCCGATCAGCCCGGGCCCTGCCGCCGCGGCGACCCCGTCGACCGCAGCGAAACCCAAGTCTGCGTCTGCCATCGCCTGTTTGATCGCCGTGTCGAGCAGATCGACATGGGCGCGCGCGGCGATTTCTGGCACGACGCCGCCATAGGCCGCGTGCAGGTCGAGCTGCGAGCGCACCACATTGGACAGAATCTCGCCGCGCCCGTCCGCGCTCAGGCGCACCAGTGAGGCCGCCGTCTCGTCGCAACTCGTCTCGATGCCGAGCACGACGAGGGGGGCGTTCTTTCCGCTTTCCGTCATGCTTCTTTCTATACGGTCCGAGAGGAGATTGAAGGGGAAGGCGAAACGGGCCATTAATGCGGAACGTTTGACCCTTTTTCCTGTCAGCTCAAGGAGTTCCTCCTTTGCCGGCCCCAATTCTCATCGGCACCCGTGGCAGTCCGCTCGCATTGTGGCAGGCGCGTCACGTGCGCGATCGCTTGGGCGAGGCCCATGGGCTCAGCGAGGGCGATGTCGATCTCAGCGTCATCACCACCTCGGGCGACCGCATCCAGGACAAGCCGCTGGCGGACTTCGGCGGCAAAGGCCTGTTCACCAAGGAGATCGACGAGGCGCTCCTCAATGGCGACGTCGCCCTTGCCGTGCACTCGATGAAGGACCTGCCAACGGTGCTTCCCGACGGGCTTTGCATTGCCGCCGTGCTGCCGCGCGCCGATATGCGCGATGCGTTTATTGGCCGCAAGGCGCCGTCTTTGATGGAACTTCCGCCGGGCGCCGTGGTTGGCACCTCATCCTTGCGGCGTGGCGCTCAGGTGAAGCGCTTGCGCCCCGACCTCCGCGTCATCGACTTCCGCGGCAATGTCGAGACGCGGCTCAGAAAGCTTGATGAAGGCGTCGCCGATGCGACGTTGCTTGCCATGGCCGGTCTCGATCGTCTGGGACTTGCGTCCCACGCGACCTCGATCCTTTCCACCGACGAGATGCTGCCCGCGGTCGCCCAAGGCGCCATCGCCGTCGTCGCCCGGGCGGACGACCTCGACACGCTTCGCCTGCTCTCGTTCCTGAACGATCCGCAGACCGCCACGGCTGTTGCTTGCGAACGCGCCTTTCTCGCCCGTCTCGACGGCTCCTGCCGCACGCCGATCGCCGGGCTTGCCGAGATCAACGACGACATCCTGCGCTTTCGCGGCTTGATCCTGTCGCCAGGCGGCGCAGAATGGCACGATATCGAGGTGACCGGTGAGGCCGAGCATGCCGAAGCGCTCGGCCGCGATGCCGGTGAAGAAGTGCTCGCCCGTGCGGGCCCGAACTTTCTCGCGAAGCTACCGTGATGCCGATGCGTGTGCTGGTGACCAGGCCTGAGCTTGATGCGCGCCGTGAGGCGGAAGCCCTGTTGGCGCGCGGGCATGAGCCCGTGCTCGCGCCGCTGCTCGAAATTGAGTTCCTCAAAGACGTGCCGCTGGATCTCGAGGGCGCGCAAGCCATCATCATCACCAGCCGCAATGCGCTGCGTGCGCTCGCCGACCACCCGCAGCGCGATGAGGTCACCGCATTGCCGCTCATCGCGGTAGGCGAGGCGACCGCATGGGCGGGACGCAAGTTCGGCTTTCACGAAGTTACGATCGGCCCGGGCACAGGCGCGGGCCTTCCGCCGATCATCCGCCGCGAGGTGCACCCCGAGAAGGGCGCACTGGTGCACATCGGCGCGGAGAAGGTTGCGTTCGACTTGAAATCCGCACTGGAGGAGGATGGCTACGAGGTGCGCCGGCCGGTGCTTTACCGGTCGCATGCTGTCGAGACTCTTCCCGAGCCGGTGGTCTCCGAACTCGCCGGCGGCACGATCAAGAACGTCCTCCTCATGTCGCCCCGCACGGCCCGGATTTTCGCCCGGCTCGCGCAGAGTCAGGGTGTGGTTACGAACGCAAAGGATCTCGTTTGCTATTGCCTGTCGAAGGCGATAGCAGAGCCGGTGATCCCGCTGGGATTCAAGGTGTATGTCCCGGCGCATCCGCGCGAGGAAGATCTCCTTGCGCTTCTGGACTTCGGCACGCCATCTTCGTGAAAACGCGAATCTCTTGGATGCAAAGGTGATGAGCTGATGGTCGGCTCCTCCGATGATAAACGCAGCGGTCCGGACCCCGCGGGCAAACGCGCAGGCCCGACAATCGAGGGCACCGCGACCGAGGTGGCTGTCGAGCCGTCGCCCGAGGCGGCCGCAGCGAAGGACGATGAAGCGGCGAAGACGGACCAAGAGGCCCCGGAGCTGCCGGCCGGCGATGGTGACACGGAACAGACCGGAGAGACCGCCACCGACGATGAGGAGCCGGAGGCGAAGGCGGCCCCTGCCCCAAGCACGAGCGGCTCCCGCGTAGGATCGGTTCTTTCCCATCTCACCGCAGGCCTCCTCGGCGGCCTCGTTGGCGCCGGCGCGATCGCCTTCGCCTGGACCTATCTGCCGACGAACCAGCCCGCCGAAACGCCGGACCTCAAGCCGCTGCAAGATCGCCTGGCCGCGCTCGAGGCGGCGCCCGAGGCCCCGGACAGCGGTCCGGAGATCGCGAAGATGGAGTCGCGGCTCGACGCGCTCGAAAGCAAGAAACCCGAGTCGTCACCTGATGTCGCAGCCCTTGCCGATCGCGTGAGCCAGCTCGAAGCAAACCTGAAATCGATGGCGGAAGCAGCGAAGCAGGGCGGTTCGGTCGGTGACGCGGCCGCCACCGAGCCAGCAGATCAATGCCGCCGAGCAGCGCCTCGATGACAAGATCACGACCGCTTTGGCCGAGGCTAAGACCGCCAATGACGCCTCCATCGCCGCTCTCAAGAAAGAGGTCGCCTCGATCGATGCGAAGCTCAAGGCGCTGGCCAATGCCGAGCTCGGTTCGGGCGATGCGTCGCGTCTCGTGCCTGAGATCACCGATCTCGATGATCGGATGGACAAGCTCGAATCGATGCTTCCTGCGCTTGCCAACGCGGTCGACAGCGATACCCGGGACACCAAGGCGGCCACCTTGGCCATCGCCTTCGCCAATCTGCGCGCCGCGGTCGAGCAAGGCCGGCCTTATGCGACCGAGCTCTCGACCTTGGCGGCGCTATCGCCCGGTAACGGCGATCTTGGTCCGCTCCTCGACTACGACGACGAGGGGATCCCGACCATCGCCCAGCTCAAGGTCTCATTCGAGGACGCGCGCGATAAGGCGCTTGCGACCCCCACCCCCGACGCGAACGCCTCCCTGGCCGACCGCCTGATGGCGAGCGCCGAATCCCTGGTCAAGGTCAAGCGCGTCGATGCGCAAGCCGAGGGCGATACGCCTGAGGCCGTGCTGGCGCGCGCCGCAGGGCAGCTCGAGAAAGGCGACCTCGCCGCAACCGTGAAGCAGGTCGAGACGCTGCAAGGCGCCCCGCGCACGGCGTTCGCGAGCTGGCTCGATCAAGCGAAGGCGCGGCTTGCCGCCGACGAGACCCTGCAACGTCTTCAGAGCCTCTTGCTCGTCTCCTTAGGGGGAGGCGGAGCGCCCAACCAGACGGACCAGCAAGACTAGAAGATGACCCGCATTCTCATTTTCGTTCTCATCATCGTGGCGGCGGCTCTAGGGCTTGCCTGGCTTGCTGACCGGCCCGGAACGGTCACCGTCGAGTGGCTCGGCTATCAGATCGAGACATCCGCCTTCGTGGCGACGCTTGCGATCGTCGCGCTGGTGGCGGCCTTCATCCTCGCCTTCGCGCTCCTGCGCTATCTGTGGACGCGGCCTGCGGCGGTCACGGCCTATGTGCGCGAGCGGCGGCGCCAGCAAGGCTTTGAAGCCCTGTCGCGCGGGCTTCTCGCCATCGGTGTCGGCGACCGCTCACAGGCGCAGCGCTATGCGGGCATCGCGGGACGTGCGCTACCGCGCGAGCCGCTGACGGCGCTGCTCAAGGCTCAGGCCGCTCAGCTCAAAGGCGACCAGGCGGCGGCGCGGCGCGCCTTCCAATCGATGCTGGAGCGCCCTGAGACGCAGCTTCTCGGCGTGCGCGGCCTGTTCCTGGAAGCAAAGCGCGCCGACGACACGGACGCCGCGCGCACTTTGGCTGAGCAGGCGGTGCAGCGTGATCCCAAGCTTGCCTGGGGCGTCAACGCGCTGTTCGATATTCAAGCGCGCGCCGGCGATTGGGAAGGCGCGCTGAACACGCTCGCCATCGCGCGCCAGAACGGCCACGTCGATAACGACACCGCCAACCGCCGCCGCGCCGTGCTGCTCACGGCCGAGGCGCGCGAGGCGGAAGCCTTCGACCCCGACCGGGCGTTGACGCTCGCCAACGAGGCGCTGCGGCTGGCGCCGTCGCTGGTGCCGGCCGCGGAGCTTGCAGGCCGCATCTTCGCGTCAAAGGGCGAGTCCCGCGCCGCCTCGCGCCAGATCGTCCGCACGTGGAAGCTCTCGCCCCATCCGGATCTCGCGGTGGCTTACGCGTTCGCCCAGCCTGGCCTCTCCCCACGCGACCGGCTGAAGCGCGCCAAATATCTCGCCGGCCTCACGCCCGATAACGTCGAAGGCCACATTGCCGTGGCCGACGCCGCCATCGACGCCCATGAGTGGCAGGAGGCGCGCGATGCGCTTGCGCCTTATCTCGAGGACCGGCCCTTCGGCGCGCGTTTGCACGCTGATGGCGCGGATCGAAGGCGGCGAGGGCGACAAGGGACGCGAGCGCGAATGGCTCGCCCGCGCCGTGCGCGCCCCGCGCGACCGGGCCTGGATTGCCGACGGCTATGTGTCCGACCGCTGGCTGCCGGTATCGCCGGTCACCGGCGCGGTCGATGCCTTTGAGTGGAAAGCGCCGGTCGATGCCATCGGCCGCGGCGACGACAAACGTCTCATCGAGGAGCTGGCGCCGCCGCGCGATGCGAGCGCCATGGCGCCGGCGACCGCCGAGCAGCCCGCGGTGGTCGATGTGACTCCCACCGCGCGAGAGGAAACGCCGGTGGAGGAAGAGCCGGCGCCGGAAAAGCCGGCCGAGGAGAAAGCCCCGGAGAAGAGCGCCGAGCCTGCTTCGGCGCCGACCCTTGAGCAAAGTGTCGAGAAGAAGCCGGCGCCCTCGGTGTTCATGCCCACCCGGCCGCCCGACGACCCGGGCGTGGCGCAAGCCGAAGCGGACGAGAGCCCGACCTCTCTGGAGCGCCTGCGCGCGGCGCATATCCGCTGATCTCGTGGCCGGCAGGGGCTGGCGTCCGCCTTGCGCCGTCCCGATATTGGCATTAAGCACTGGCGCGAAGGCTTGAGGACCAAGGCTTGTTGAAGCCAAGGCTTCCTTTACCCGCGCCGCCTAAGGTCCAAGCGCCAGGCGGACATATGCGGGCCGGGGCCGCAATAGCTCAGTCGGTAGAGCGGCGCATTCGTAATGCGTAGGTCGGGGGTTCGAATCCCTCTTGCGGCACCATTCCCACGCCTTTTCACGAGCTGAGACCGTTCTATTTCGAAATCCCGAGCTGCTTCTGCACGCTCTCGTAGCTTTCGCGCACGGCACTGGGTGGGCAAGCAGCACCCTCATCGGCGAGCCTCTTGCTGGCTTCGTCGTAGACGTCCGTCCAAGGGATGCCCTGGGCACGCAGAATGCGGACGAGATGCCAGCGCCGGACATGGACCATGTCGTGCTGATATCTGGGGCTCACGAGACAAGCCACGGCCAGAGCGACCCAATTCGGCGTGGGTTGCTCGTGCGATGTGCATAGACTGACCGCCAACGCCACCGCTTCCTTTGCGCCCTCTTCCCAAGCCTCCTCGAGGAAGGAGAGCGTGTCGGCGAACTCCTTCTCGGTCATGCCCGTAACGGCAAGACTTCGCCGGCGCTTTTGAACCTGACCCATGCTTCTCTTCCCTGGAGAAGATTAGCATTCACCGCATGCTTGCGGCACCATTTCCCTTTTCGTGATCAAGCCGGAATGCTCGGCGTCAGGCGTGGGCGCGGTGGCGATGGGGCCACGCCGCCTCGAGCTTCTCCTTGCTGAGCGTGCCGCCGACAAAGAACAGCGCCACGATCGCGCCACAGGCCGCCAGGATGCCGTCGACCAGAAAGGCGATGTGGATGCCGTCGGCCATATCTGACGCGCTGAGCACGATGGCCGTGTTGGCGCCGAGACCGATCGAGCCGCCGGCGATCTCAGCCATGTAGACGATGGCGCCGCCGAGGCTCGCCCGTGAGCTATCGAGCGCCGTGATCGCCGCCGTGGTGATCGACGAATAGAACAGGCCTATGCCGATGCCGAGGACGACCATGCCGAAGATCAGGTCGTCATACGTCGTTGTCGGGCTGATCCGCGACAGCAGGAACATGCCGGCCGTCAAGAACAACGCGCCGCCGGTGACGCTGACCTTGGCGCCCAGCCGCGCATAGAGACGTCCGGCGATGAATGACGTCACGGCGAACGTGCCCATCATGGGCAGGAGCCCGGCGCCCGATTCGATGGCGCGGAAACCGAGTACCTTTGACATGAACTGCGGCAGGTAGAGCAGCGCGGCGAAGAAGATGGCCGACATCAGAAGCGTGGCGAGGCTTGCCGCGGCGAAGCTTCCATTGCGCATCACGTCGTCCGGCACCAATGCGCGATCGCCCGCCCGGCGTTCGACGAAGAAGAACTTGGCCAGAGCGATCCCCGCCATGACGAAAAGTCCGATCATGAAAGGTGACGTCCAGCCGATACGCGTGCCCATGTCGAGCGCGAGCAGCAGCGCGAACAGGCCGACAGTGAGCACCCCCATGCCGAGATAGTCGATGCCCGCGTGATCCTTACGATCTTCATCCGGCTTGACCACGAGATAGGTGACGATCACCGCGGCGACGGCGATGGGAAGATTGAGAAAGAAGATCCACCGCCAGCCGATCGTATCGGTGAGGAAGCCGCCGAGCAGAGGCCCGAACGCGTTGCCGCAACCGGCCGAGCCCAGCACCAGGCCGCCGGCGAGCCCCGCCTTGCTCTTCGGAAGGAGGCTGAAGGTCATGCCGAGGATCGCCGGCCACATCATCGCGCCGCCGATGCCCATGGTGAAGCGGCCGGCCAGCAACAACCAGATGTCCGGCGCAAACCCGCCGATGACCGAGAACGTGGCGAAGACGCCCGCACCGATGAAGAAGATGCGTCTGCGGCCGAACATGTCGGCGAGCCGGCCGCCGGTGACGATGGCCACGCCGAACACCATGGCATAGCCGTTGATCACCCATTGCGAGGTGTTGACGCTGGTGCCGAAGGTTCTCTCGATTGCGGGGAGGGCGACCGAAAGCGCGGTGAAGTCGTTGGCGATCACGAACACGGCGACCGCCATGGCGACCATGCCGAGGATCGCGGACTTGCCGATAGGGTCTTCCGGGTCTGCCATGCCGATCCCCGTTTTGAGCCCGGCCCAGTCTGGCACAGGCCGTCCCTCCAGACCATGACGGGATGGCGACAGGCGCTCAGGGTGCAACACAACCGAAGCGAAACCGCCATGTTCCTGCTATAGCGGACTATCATGGCCGTCCCTCGAGGGAGACGAGAACGTGAAGCAGGGCAGCTCCCACAAGGTCATCTATACGGCGCTGGCGGCGAACCTGCTCATCGCCATCAGCAAATTCGCGGCCGCCTACATCACCGGTTCATCGGCCATGATGTCGGAAGGCGTGCATTCCGTCGTCGACACGGGGAACCAAGGTCTCCTGCTTCTCGGCATGAGTCGCGCCAAGAAGCCCGCCGACGCCGCACATCCCTTCGGCTATGGCGCGGAGATTTACTTTTGGGCCTTCGTCGTCGCCATCCTGATCTTCGCCGTCGGCGCGGGGATCTCGTTCTTTGAAGGTGTCTACAAGCTGCTCAACCCTCACCCGATCACGGATCCCTACATCAACTACATCGTTCTTGGTGTCGCGTTCGTCTTCGAAGCCGCCGCATGGGGAATTGCCTACAAGGAATTCCGCAAGGCGCAGAATGTGCAGCAGCCGTCCGGCATCCTCACGGCGGTACGCCAATCGAAGGACCCGACGATCTTCACGGTTCTGTTCGAGGACAGTGCCGCCATGCTCGGACTCTTGGTCGCTGCCGCCGGTGTCGCCGCCGCCCATGCGCTCGGACTTCAATGGGCCGACGGCGTGGCATCGATCGTGATCGCAGCGATTCTGGCCGGCGCCGCCGTCATGTTGGCGGTGGAGACCAAGGGGCTCTTGATCGGCGAAGCGGCGAGCCGCACCGTGGTCCGGGGCATCCGCGAAATCGTGCGCGACGCACCGGAGATTCTCCACATCAACGAGCTGCGCACCATGCATCTCGCGCCGCAGGAGATACTGCTCGCGCTCAGTGTCGATTTTGCCGATGGGATATCATCCGAAGCGGTGGAGGAGGCAGTGAGCCAGCTCGAGCGGCGGATCAAGCAGGCTTACCCCGAGGTCCAGCGCGTGTTCATCGAAGTCCAAGCAAAGCAAGCCGGTACGGCGCGAAGATTGCGCTGAGAGACTCAGTCTTCCTCGATCTCCACGTCCGAGGTGAGCTCCTGCGCCGCCTCCCTGGTGGGCTGACGCGTGAAGTCCTTCAGCGTGCCGATCTCCTCCGCGTCGCGGGTGAACGCCACCGGACCCAAGAGGTAGACGGTGATCAGCTCGGCCAGCGACCGCAGGGCATGAATGTGAATGCGCTCCCAGCCGTGGGAGGCGTCGATGCCGAAGCAGATCAGCGCCGTGCGGACGTCATGACCGGCCTCCACCGCCGAGGCGACGTCGGACCGGTAATGGCGGAACACGTCCTTCTGATGAAAGATGTCGTTGTCTTCGCAAAGCCCCGCCAGTTGCCGGGTCAAATGGTAGTCGAAGGGGCCGTTGTGATCGGCCATGGCGATCGTCACGCCGAACTCGGCGCTGTTCTGACCAGGAGCTGTCGTCCCGTTGTCGACGGCGATCAGGGACGCGACGTCCTCGGTCAGGATGTTGGAGGCGCCGACGCCGACCTCCTCCTCGATGGTGAACAGGAAATAGACGTCGACGGGGAGCTTGTCCCTGACCGGGATTAGCGCCTTGAGAGCCGCGAACATCACCGCCACACCGGCCTTGTCGTCGAGATGGCGCGAGCAGATGAAGCCGTTGTCGAGAAACTCGGGCTGCGGATCGATGGCGACGATATCGCCGACCTCGATGCCGAGCTTCCTGGCTTCGTCCGCGTAGGACGACCGCGCATCGACGCGAACTTCCACATGCGCCCAGTCGGTGGGCTGGTCATCGACCTCATCGCCATAGGTGTGGCCCGAGGCCTTGAGCGGCAGGATCGTGCCGCGATAGCTGCCCTGCGAGGTGAAGATGGTGCAGCGCGCACCAGCCGCGAAGCGCGCACTCCAGCTGCCGATGGACACGACGCCCAGCCGGCCGTTTGCCTTGATCTCTTTGACCTGCGCCCCGAGCGTATCGAGATGGGCAGCGATGGCGCGGGCCGGACGCCGCTTCTTGCCGCGCAGGATCGCGCGAATGGCGCCGCGCCGCGTGACCTCGAACGGCACGCCCAGCCTGTCGAGCTCATGCCCGCAATGCCGCACGATGTTGTCGGTGTAGCTCGTCGGGCTCGGGATCGAGAGTAGCTCTTCCAGAGTGTCGGCGAGATAGTCGAGATCGATATGCAGCATTGTCATAGGCAGACCTTCCCCGGGGAGATAATCGGGCATGGGAGGCGCCCCGCATAGGGGGCTTAGGAAAGATGGGTAATATGAGCCGCGCTAGATTTGAAGCGCTTCGCGCACGGCGGCGGGCATCGACTGGGGAAATAGCAGGTCAATGAACCGCTCGGCCGTTGGCTGCGGCTCGTGATTGGCCAGGCCCGGCCGCTCATTGGCCTCGATAAACCAGTATTCCGGCTCGGTCGGTGCCTTAACGATGAAATCGATGCCCGTAACCGGGATTTCGATGGCCCGCGCCGCCCGCACGGCGGCTTCGATCAGGCTCCGGTGCAGGATGCCGGTGACGTCGTGGATCGTGCCGCCGGTATGGAGATTGGCGGTCTTGCGCACCACGATATAGGTGTCGACCGGGGGCACGTCGTCGAGCGTGTAGCCCGCTTCGGCCAGGCAGCGCTCGGTCTCGGCATCGAGCGGGATCGTCGATTCCCCGCCCGTCGCGGCGGCGCGGCGGCGTGATTGCCGCTCGATCAGATCGCGCACGGTTGATCGCCCATTGCCGACCACGGCGGCGGGTTTCCGAATGGCGGCAGCGACGACGCGATAGTCGATGACGATGATGCGGAGGTCGGTGCCTTCCACGAACTCCTCGACCACCACCTCGTTGCAGAGCTCGCGCGCGGCGTCGATCGCGGTCTTGGCGTCGTCCCAGCTCTTGAGGCCAACGGCGACGCCTTTGCCTTGCTCGCCGCGCGCCGGCTTCACCACCACCGTCTCATGCCTCTCCACGAAGGCGCGCGTGCGGGCCTCGTCGTCGGCCGTCACCTGCTCGGGCACCCGCACATTCGCCGCTTCGACGATGCGGCGGGTCACGCGCTTGTCGTCGCAAATGCTCATGGCGATCGCCGTCGTCAGCGCCGTGAGGCTCTCGCGGCAAACGACGGAGCGCCCGCCATAGGTCAGGCGAAAGAAGCCGCCCTCCGCGTCGATGATGTCGACGCCGATGCCGCGCCGCCGCGCCTCGTTGATGATGATCAGGGCGTAAGGATTGAGAGCCTGATCGTCGAACGGCGCTTCGGTGAACAGCCTCTCGTTGATCGGGTTCTTGCGCTTGATGGTGAACGTGGCCCAGCGAATGAAGCCGAGCTTCTCGTAAAGCGCGATGGCCTGCTCGTTGTCATGCATCACGGAGAGGTCCATGTAGGACGCGCCCCGCTCCTTGAAATGCTCGGCAAGCCGGCGCACCAACGCTTCGCCGATTCCGGGCTGGGTGGCTTGCGGATCGACGGCCAGACACCACAGCGACGACCCGTGCTCGATGTCGCCGAACGTGGCGTAGTGATCGACGCCGGTCACGGTGCCGATAATGCCGCCGGTGACTTCGTCCTCGGCGACGAAATAGGTGATGGCGCGGCTGTCGCGCTTGGACCAGAAGAAGTCGGGCGGCACGGTGACCATGCCCCGGGCAGAATAAATGCGGTTCACCTCCTCGGCGTCCTGGACGGAGCTGAGGCGGTGGATATAGAAGCCACGCGGCTTGCTTTTCGCAGGCTCGTACTTGCTGAGATCGAGCCGGTAGGTGTGCGACGGGTCCAGAAACAGCTCCTGGGGCGCCGAGGCGAGAACCACGTGGGGATCGAGGATATAGAAGGCGATGTCGCGCCGCCCCGGGCCTTCGGCCCGAATGCAATCCGCAAGCTCGGACGCATTGGCGAATGTCTGGCCGAACAGGAGGCGTCCCCAGCCGCAGTCGAGCGCCACGTTGCCGCGGATCACGCCGTCCCAGTCGGCGGTTTCCACGCGGGGCGCGATCCTCTGTACGCCCGTCTCACTATGGTGCTTTTCCATGCTCATCGCGGCGCCTCAGATGTTGTGGGCCTGAAGCCAGAGTTCCAACAAGGCGCACTGCCAAAGCTCGGATCCGCGCAAGGGTGTGATGTGCGCTTTCGGATCGTCGAACAGGCAGGCGAGATAGTCCGGCCTGAACAACTCGCGATCCTGGGCCGCGCGCGACGTGAGTGAGTCCTTCGTCATCTCCAGCACCGGCCCGTCGATATATTTGAGGGCGGGCACCGGGAAATAACCCTTGGGCCGGTCGATGACCTCGGAGGGGATGACATCCCGCGCCACGTCCTTCAGCACGCCTTTGCCGCCGTCTTTAAGCTTCAATTCGGGCGGCACGCGGGCGGCAAGCTCGACGAGCTCGTGGTCAAGGAACGGCACGCGCGCCTCGAGCCCCCAGGCCATGGTCATGTTGTCGACCCGCTTCACCGGATCGTCGACCAGCATCACCGTGGTGTCGATGCGCAGCGCCTTGTCGAGCGGCGTCTCTGCGCCCGCGCGGTTGAGATGCGCCTCGACAAGCCGGGCGGGCTCGTCCGTCTCCGCCATCCACGCCGCGCCGAGATGCCGGCCGAGCTTTTCGCGGTCGCGGTCAAAGAACAGGGCCTTGTAGTCGGTGATGATGTCGTTGGAGTTCTCGAGCCTCGGATACCAGTGGTAGCCGGCGAACACCTCGTCCGCACCTTGGCCGCTCTGCACGACCTTGACGTGCTTCGCCACCTCCCGCGACAGCAGATAGAAGCCGACATTGTCGTAGGACACCATGGGCTCCGACATGGCGGCGATGGTATCCGGCAATGCGCCCAGCATGTTGCTGGTCGGAATCATGATCTTGGTATGGTCGGTGTCGAAATGCTTGGCGACGATGTCGGAGTATTTGAACTCGTCGCCGGCCTCGCCATGGGCGGCCTCGAAGCCGATGGAGAATGTCTTGAGGTGCTTCTGGCCGGCCTCCGCCAGAAGACCCACGATCAAGCTCGAATCGACGCCGCCGGAAAGCAGCACGCCGACGGGGACGTCGGCGATCATGCGCCGGTCGACCGCCTGCCGTAGCGCCGCGCCGACACGATCCTTCCACACCGCGTGGTCGAGGGTCAGATCCTCGCGCGTGCGCGTGAACTGAAGCTCCCAATAGACATTGTCCTTGATCCGTCCGTCGGGCTCGATGATGCGGAGCGTCGCCGGCGGCAGCTTGCGGACGCCTTTGAGGATCGTGTGCGGCGGCGGCACCACCGCGTGGAACGTCATGTAGTGGGCGAGCCCGATCGGATCGATGCCGGTATCCACGCCGCCGGCCGCGACCAGCGCCGGCAGGGTGGAGGCGAAGCGCAGGCGCTTGCCGTCTTGCACGTAGTAGAGCGGCTTGATGCCCAGCCGGTCCCGGGCGAGGACCAGCCTGCCCGTATCCCGCTCGTAGATCGCGAAGGCGAACATGCCGTTGAAGCGCTTCGGCGCTTCGGGTCCCCAAGCGTGCCAGGCCTTGAGGATCACCTCGGTGTCGCTCGTGGAGAAGAACCGGTAGCCGCGCGCCTCGAGCTCGGCGCGAAGCTCCTTGTGGTTATAGATGCAGCCGTTGAAAGCGAGCGTCAGGCCGAGCTCGGAATCGACCATCGGCTGCTGGCCGCGCTCCGACAGGTCGATGATCTTGAGCCGCCGGTGGCCGAACCCGACACGCCCGCGTGCCACAATCCCTTCCGCGTCCGGCCCGCGTGGGATCATCGAGCAGGTCATGGCGCTCAAGGCCTCGACCGAGGCAGGCGAGCCGTCGAACGTGATCTCGCCGCACAAACCGCACATAGGAACGCCTCTAGTTGAATAGGTTTCAGGCCACTGCGAATAGCAACGCAAAGTGGCGAGCAAGAATGGGGCCGATCTTCCCGCCAAGCGCCTGCCGAGCGGAACGCGTAATCGCCAGTCTAGGTTTCTGTGTGATTTCGGGTGTTATTGCACCAAATCGGCGAGCGGGCAAATTCGGGCCAAGTGGGACGCGGCAAGAACTGCCGACAAATTGGAAAAAACGCCTACTTAACGTGCAAATTTGCTGAAATGTCACACGAGCAGCAATTGTGTGCGCGCGGTCGAGACTGGCTTAAATCTGCCCGACTTGGCCTTAATCGTACGCCCACGGCGAACCTCAGACAGGGAACCGCGTTGTCCGGTAGGGCAGAGAACAACGTCCTCCGTCAGCGCCAGGTCACGTTCGCTCGCAAAAACGTCAGCGATTTCAGGGTGGCGGCAGGCATCCCCTGGGATTACGCTGATCGGTCAAGGGGACCAGGAGATGGGCGGACGCCCCCCAGTTGTAGGGCCACTCGCTGTAGTTGCCGTGATGATGCTCGCGAGCCTGTTCGCGGCACCGCCTGCTGGCGCGCAGATGCTGGTTCCTCTCTTCGGCGATTCAAAGCCGAAGGTCGTCAAGAAGAGGCACTTCCGGCCGACTCTGCCCAAGCGAAATCCCATGCGCGTGACGGCCAGTGTCTCGGCGGACACAGTCGCGCCGCCCAAGGCCGAGAACAGCGAAGTCTCCGCCGTGGTCGGCACGTCCGCGTCGGCCAGCGTCACGGTGGCGCTCGCCGAGACCAAGGCTGACGACTCTGGCGTCACGCCATCGGCCAGCACTGTCTCTGATTCGTCCGACTCTACCGACACAGAAACGTCACAACATGACGAACCCGCAGCGCCTCAGGACGTCGCGGTGGCGTCGAGCGACGCGGACACGGACTCCGCGCCTGCCGCGGACGAGACGGCATCGGCAGACTCGGCTGAGGATTTCGGCCAGCGATACGGCGAGCGGCATCACGTCTGACGACGCCGATGACGCCGCCGCTCCGGCCGCCGAGACGGCGGAAGCACCGCCCGTCGAGAGCAGAGCCGCGCCTGCAACTGAGGCGGAGCAGGCTGCCGATCAGGTGGCGGACGAACCAGCCTCTGCCCCCGACGAGGCGAAGCAGACGGACGACGCTGCGCCGGCGGAGGCGGAGCTCACTGTCGACGCCGCGGCTGATGCAACGCCAAGTGCTCCCGCAGAGGCTGCGGCGGAGCCGGCGGAGGACGATGCCGCCGAGACGACTGCGACCACGGACACCTCAGACAAGACCGCCGACGAGACCGCGCCGCCGGTACCCGCAGCGACGGCACCGGCAGAGAACGCTGACGCGGCGCCAAGCGCCCCCGCAGAGGCTGCGGCGGAGCCGGCGGAGGACGATGCTGCCGCTACGACTGCGACCACGGACACCTCAGACAAGACCGCCGACGAGACCGCGCCGTCAGAACCTGCAGTGAAGGCAGCGGCAGCAGCGGCAGACGGCGAAGCGCCTGCCGAAACCGAGTCAGCCGACGCGAGTTCGGCCACCGATACGGCACAGCCTGCCGCGGCGCCGTCTTACGATGCGAGCGTCGTTCTCGAGGTCTCGCCGCCGCCCGACAAGCCCGCGGAGACAAAAACCGCCGCGTTAACGCCGCCGAACGCACCCGTGCCCGACGAGGCCACGCCGGCTGACGATGCGACACCGGCTGCGGCGGAGGCGAAGCCTGACGGCGATGCGGCGGATGCAAACGAGTCCGCCGAAACGTCTGACGACAGCGCCGAGCCTGCCAGTGCCGAGCCGGCAGCGGCCGAACCTGCCGAGGTCGCGCCCCCGCCTGCCCATCCGATCGTCGCCGCGATCCGCGTCAGGCTTGCTGAATCGGACTTCCGGAAGGGCATCCGTGCCGCCGATCTCAAGGCGCTGGACGAATTCTACGGCACGCGCGAGGGGCCGCCGCTCTGGGTCACGGACGCCGGCTTCACCGACAAGGCGCAGGCGGTCATCAAGGAGATCGGCAAGGCCGACGACTGGGGGTTGGACGCCTCGGCGTTCGACTTGCCGCCTGCCAGCGATCTGCTGGCGACCCAGAATGCGATTGTCGACGACGAGCTTCAGCTCTCGCTCGCCGTTATGAAATACGCACGCTATGCGCAGGTTGGGCGGTTGACCCCGAAACAGGCGAGCCCGCTGTTCGACCAACACCCCCACCAGCGCAGCCCAAAGACGGTGCTGACCGAGATTGCCGCCGCGTCAGCGCCGGACACCTATCTCACCTCGCTCCAACCGCAGCAAGAGCAGTTCAAGCGCTTGCGCCAGGCGTTGCTCAAGGCGCGCGCCGCGGCGAAGGCGCGTGGCACGAAGCCGAGCAACGATCGCGACGTGCAGCTCATCGTGATGAACATGGAACGCTGGCGTTGGCTGCCGCGCAGCCTTGGCGCTCTCTATGTCTGGAACAATGTGCCTGAGTTCAACACCCGCGTCATCAAGAACGGCAAAATCATCTATGTCGAGAAGACCGTCGTCGGTCAGCAGAAATACGCGACGCCGCTCTTCTCCGCGCCCATGCGCAACATCGTGTTCCATCCGAATTGGACGGTGCCGCCCACCATCGTGAATGAGGATCTCGCACCGAAGCTGCAAGGCAGCGGTGGCGGATTTTTCAGCACGTCCAAAAACGCGATCCTGGCTCGCTACGGTCTCAAGGTGAGTCTCAAGGGAGAGCCCATCGATGCAGACGCCGTCGACTGGTCAAACGTGAACATTAGCCGCTACACGTTTACGCAGGACCCGGGGCCTTCCAATGTGCTCGGGAAGCTCAAGTTCAATTTTCCCAACAGGCATGCCATCTACATGCACGACACGGTGCAGCCCGAGCTGTTCGATGAGCGTGTGCGTTCGCTGAGCCACGGCTGCATCCGCGTGCACGACCCCGACCGGTTTGCCGCGGAGCTTCTCGCCCAGGACAAGGGCTGGTCGATGGCCCAAGTGAAGAACCAGCTGGCGAAGAGTCAAACCTCGGTGATCAGCCTGAACCGGCGAATCCCCGTGCACATCACCTATTTCACGGCGGTCGTCGATGAGTACGGCAATGTGAACAAGCTCGGTGATATTTACGGGATCGACAATCGCATGGCGGCGAAAATGTTCACCAATCCCGCCAGGTTCCCGGTCCCGGCCATGCCGGCCGATCTCGAGGCTAGCAACCGCGATCGGAACCGGTCGAGCGGTGGTGGGCTGGACAGCATCATTTCCGGGCTGTTCGGGAACTGATCGCGCTCAGGCCTCGCCCGCGCCGGCTTTCAGCCCCGCCAGAAGCGAGCCCGCGAATGCCGTGAGCGATGGATCGCGCGCGCCCATCACCAGCACCACGTCCCCGTCTCTCGCTTCCGCGGCAACGCGGCGAACGAGCCAGTCCCGCGACGGCGCGAACGCGGCATGCGTCCCGCGAGCCTTGATCTCCTCCACGATGTCCGCGGCGGAAAAATCGCGCGTCGTCGTGCCGCCCGCATAGAACACTTCGAGCATCCACAGGCGATCCTCGGGCGAGAGCTCTTGCGCGAAGGTGCGGACGAAATCCTGGCGCAGAAAGCGCGTCGGCCCATAGCCGTGCGGCTGATAGATGGCGAGGACGCGGCGCGCCCTTAGTTTCGCCGTGCGAATGGCGGCGGCGATCTTCTCCGCGTTGTGGGCGAAGTCGTCGATCACCTCCACGCCCCGCGCGCGCCCGACCGTCTGGAATTGTCGGCCGATGCCTGAGAAGCGCGACAGCGGCGCGACCATGTCGGCGAGCGGCACGTCTACCGCGCGGCATGCGGCGATCGCGGCGAGCGCATTCATGACGTTGTGTGCGCCGGGAACCGGCAGCGTGAACATGGTGTCCTCGACACGGAAGCGGCTCGATTTCGGCCTCGAGCGCGACCTCTTCGCCGCGCACATCTGCACGCGGGCTCAAGCCGAAGCGCAAGCTTCCGCCAGCGAAAGCATCGAGAATCTCGTCGTCCCCCACGACCAGCGTCTCGCGCGTGCGGGCGCGCAAGGTGGCGAACATCGCCGCGACCTCGTTCATCTCCTTGTGGTCGCGCTGGAGGTTGAGGATCACGCCCACGGCAGGCGTATAGCGCACCAGCGAGCCGTCGCTCTCGTCCGCCTCGACCACGAGAAGATCGGAGCCTCCGGCAAACGCATTGCCCGGCAGGTCCTCCGCTTGCAGGAGCGGCAAGTCGCCGCCGGTGATAACGGAGGGATCGCGGCTGCTCCCGCGCAAGATCTCGAAGATCATGCCGGTCACCGTCGATTTGCCGCTGGTGCCGGTGACGGCGATCGAGCGGCGCCCGGCCACGAAGTAAGCGAGCATCTCCGAACGATGGACGATCGGAACATCGTTCGCTTTGGCTGCGGCGTAGTCCGGAACTTGCGCCTCGACCGCAGTCGAGACGACGAGCGCCGCGCAATCCTTAGCCACCCCGCTGCCATCCTGCGGGAACACGTGGATGCCGAGAGCCTCGAACTGTGCGCGAAGCGCGGATCGCTCGCCGTGATCGAAGGCGCGGTCGCTGCCGCTCACCGTGCCGCCGGTCATCGCCTGAAATTGGGCGATGGCGCTCATGCCCGAGCCGCCGAGCCCCGCGTAGTGGAAGCGCCCGGCGCCGTAGGGATCGGGGATCGTGCGTTCGTCAGGCGGTGTGATGAGGACGAAATCGCCTTCGCGCACGCGGTCGAACAGGGCGCAGACATCTCTATTGGCGAGGCGCACGCAGCCCTGGGAGACGGGCCGCCCGACCAAGTCTTCGTGATTGGTGCCGTGGAGATAGATGTAGCGTTCGAGCGAGTCGTGCCCCGGCCCGCGATTGATCCCGTCCTCGAGCCCGTCGAGGGTGAGGATGCGCGTGAGGATGAGATCGTCGCTGCAAGCTTCGTCACGCCACACCGCCCCGGTCGGCTCGCGCGACGAGAACACGGTGCCGGCGCACGCGCCGTCTCCAATCCGGGCGTGGATGCGGTGCCATCCTGGCGGCGTCTTGAACGAGTTCTCCGTGCCCCCGACGCCGTTTCGTGCCGTCGAGACGGGCCACGCGGCAACGGCGCCACCGTCCTCGATGAGGGTTGCGGTCTGCCGTGCCACATCGACCACGAGCAAACGGCCCGGCAGTTCGGGCGGCGCGCCAGGGCGGCTCAGTGCGGCACGCGCCAGCTCGAGCGCGCGGGAGGCTATGAGATCGGGGGGCTGGGTCACGGCGCGCACTCTGCCACAACGGGCCGGCGCATCGTCACCCTTTGTTTTGCGAAGTCAGCAAGAGAATGCCAGGGCCGGCGAGACGCCGCCGGCCCTGAAAATCGCGCTAGTACCAGTAGCGGCGCCCGTAATAGGGGCCGCCCCAATAGCGGTAAGGCCGGTAATACCGCGAGTAAGGCGGTCCGTAATAGTAGTTGTAGCGGGGCGGCACGTAGTACCGGTAGGGAGCCCGGTAGCCCGGGTAGTAGCCCCGGTAGCCGTAAGGGCGATAGCCCCAGCGGCGCCAATAGCGGACGGGCTCGACGATTCCGCTCTGGTTATTCACGCTGTCGATCTTGGGAAGCGATGCCGCCTTCGCGGGACCGGCGCCAAGCGCGAAGCCCGCCGCCATCGCCGCGACGGCAAGTGTGATGAGGGAGTGACGCATTTCATACTCCTAGGACGCAACCGCCCCCGGCAAGCGTTTAGCTTATCGGGGGCGTGCGATCGCGGCAACGCGCTTGATGGTCAGATCGGCGTGAGAGCCGTTCAGAAACGAGCAGACGCGCCTAGTAGAAGAGCGGGCCGCCGTACGGGTAGTAGTACTGCCAGTAATGGTACTGGTAGGGCCGATAATACGGACGGCACGTCCAGGTGCAGCAATACGGGCGCACATAGCGGCGTCCGCAATGGCGGGCTCTACGGCGCCAGCCGACCTGCTCGACACCGGTATTGGCGCCGCCGGCGGTCTTGGTGACGGCGGCGTGATCGGAAAGGGCAAGCGGCGCCGCGGAGGCGACACCCGGCGCCAGGAAGAGCGCGCCGGCAATAAGCGAGATGGCAAAGGCCTTACGCATGACAAAGGCTCCCTGTGTTCTTTGACCCAGCGAAATTATTGTTTGGCGGAAGCTACCACGGGTCAGTTTCCGCCCCGTTAGCGCCGCCTTAGCGTTTCGCTCACCATAGCACCGCAGCTATGCACTTCCGTCACAGCCTCAAAGCAGCGCCGAGGCGGCAAGCAGGATGAGGATCTCGCTCAATTGCTCTACCGCGCCGAGCACGTCGCCGGTCTGTCCGCCGATCTGTTTGAGGCTGAGCCGCGCCATGAGCAAAAGCCCGGCGACGACAAGCAGTATGGCGACGAACGCCACGCCGAAGCCGAGACAGAGCAGGAGCGCGAGGAGCCCGAGCAGAACGGCGGTGAGGACGCTGCCTTGGGGCGGTGTGCCGGCGGACGCTGAGAGCCCGTCTTGCCGCGCGCGGGGGACCGCAGCCATGAACACGGGGACCGCCGCGCGTGCCCCGGCATGGGCCGCGATCAGGGCTGCCGCCGCGAGACCCGGGTCGACCAGGCTCGCAATGGCGCCGACGCGCAGAAGGATGGAGAGAAGCAGCGCCACCACGCCATAGGCGCCGCTGCGGCTGTCGCGCATGATCTCGAGCTTACGCTCTTTGGTTGCACCGCCGCCGAAGCCATCCGCCGTGTCGGCAAGCCCGTCCTCGTGGAGGCAGCCGGTGATGAGCGCAGTGGCAGTGACCGCGAGCGTGGCCGCCACGAACGAGGACGTGCCGGCCCCATAGCCGAGCCAATAGACGAGCGCGCCAAGGGCGCCGATCCCAGCGCCGATCACCGGGAAGGTCCATACGGCCTGCGCCAGGTTCGCCTCTGCCGGGCCTGCGCCAAAGGGAAGCGGCAGCCGCGTGCAAAAGGCTAGGCCCGTCCTGATGTCCGTGGTAATGCCGCCCATCCCCGCCTTCTTTCCCGGTGCCGCGCGTTTTTCGCAGGCCAGACCAGTCCGTTACAGCCCAAAGAAGTCTACCCCAAATGACCCGATTTGCTTCCTTTGCGGACTTGCGCGCCGCCTGCCTCGATCTCCCTGAGGGCCACAAGGATGTGGCAGAGGCCGTGGCGCGGCGCGAAGCGCGGCTGACCAAGCCGCCCGGAAGCCTGGGGCGCCTGGAAGAGGCGGTGGCCTGGCTTGGCCTGTGGCAAGGCCGCAATCCGCCCGTCCTCGACCGGGTCGAGATCCTGGTCTTTGCCGGCAATCATGGCGTGACGGCGCAAGGCGTCTCCGCCTATCCGTCGGAGGTCACGGCCCAGATGGTGGCGAACTTCGCAGGCGGCGGCGCGGCCATCAATCAGCTTGCCCGCGCGGGCAACGCCGAGCTTCGCGTGGTGGCGCTGTCGCTGGAGGAGCCGACCGCCGATTTCACTGTTGCACCCGCCATGACCGAGGCCGCGTTCCTGGAGGCGGTCGCGGCCGGCTACGACGACGTCTCCGATGCGGCCGATCTCGTCGTGCTCGGCGAGATGGGCATCGGCAACACGACCGCCGCGGCGGCGCTTGCCGGCGCTCTGTTCGGCGGCGGCGCCCGCTTTGCCGGCCTCGGCACCGGCGTCGACGATGATGGGCTTGCCCGGAAGCGCACGGCTATAGAGACGGCGCTCGCGCGCCATGCCGATGTGCTCGACGATCCGCTCCGTATTGCGGCGGCACTCGGCGGCCGCGAGCTCGCCGCCATCCTCGGCGCCTGTCTTGCCGCGCGCCACAAGCGTATCCCCGTGCTCATCGACGGCATGGTGTCGACGGCGGCGGTCGCGCCGCTGAAGGCGCTGCGCGCCGACGCGCTCGATCATACGCTCGCCGGCCATATGTCGGCGGAAGCCGGACATCGTCTCTTGCTGCAAGAGCTCGGGTTGAGGCCGCTGCTCGATCTCGGCATGCGGCTCGGCGAAGGCTCCGGCGCTGCCGTCGCGGTTCTGGTGCTGCGCGCAGCGACTCGCCTGTCACACCGGCATGGCGACCTTCGAGGAAGCCCAAGTCTCCGACAAGGAGGCCTGATCCGCTCACACCGAAGCGATGGCGTGAAAGAAGGTGCCAGTGACGTTGCCGCGTCGGCCGCCCGCAGTGCCGAGCGGATTGCCTTCGCCGTCGGTGACCTCGGCCAAGGGCGCGTCATTCCCCGTCTCGACGAGAGATCGCATAGTGGAACTCGTGCCCGCGCACCGAGTCCCCCTCATGTCCGAGCGCACAGTCTGACAAGAGCCGCGCCTGGCGATAGCCGAGATGGAGCTTGCGCTGCGCGAAGCTCGTGGCGTGACCGAGCAGCCCGGTCATGGCGTGGCGCACGCCCTCCGCGTCCTCGAGTCCTTCGCCGAGCACCATGTAGCCGCCGCACTCCCCATGCACGGGGCGCGTCGCGGCAAACGCGGCGAGGCCGGACTTGAAATTTCTCCGCCGCGGCGAGGCGTCCGGCATGCAGCTCCGGATAGCCGCCCGGAAGCCAACAGGCATCGCAAGATCTCGTGCGGCGCCTCGTCGGCGAGCGGCGAGAACGGCACGATCTCCGCGCCAGCGCTGCCGCCATCCTTGGATCACATGCGGATAGAGAAAGGTGAAGGCGTCGTCTTGCGCCAGCGCGATGCGCGTACCCGGCGGCGGCAGCGCGGCTTGCGCTGCGGACGAGCCGACACGCGGCGGTGATGCCAGCGCGAGGATCGCATCGAGATCGAGGCAGCGCTCGGCCATATCGGCAAGTGCGTCGAGCCGCGCATCGAGATCGCCGTGCTCGCCCGCTTGCACCAGGCCGAGATGACGTTCGGGAAAAGCGAGCCCCGCATCGCGCGGCACCACACCGACGATGGGGATCTGCAAATCGGCGATGGCGTCTGCCACGAGCCGCCGATGCCGGTCGCTGCCGACCTTGTTCAGCACGACGCCGGCAATGTGGACTCCGGCGCGATGGCTGGCGAAGCCGCGCACCAGCGCCGCCGCCGATTGCGATTGCCCCGCCACGTCGAGCACGAGCAGAACGGGCATGCCATAACGCGCGGCGAGATCGGCCGTGGCCCCGGTGCGCCCCGGCTCCAAGCCGATGCCGTCGAACAGGCCCATGACGCCTTCGATGATGAGAACGTCGCTTCCGGCCGCCGCCGCGCCCACAATCCCGTCGAGCAGCGCGGGTCCCATGGCCCAGCTGTCGAGATTGACGCTTTCCCGTCCCGTCGCCGCCCCATGGAACGCCGGGTCGATATAGTCGGGCCCGGCCTTAGCCGCCTGTACCGCTAAGTCCGCGGCGGCGCAAGGCGCTGAGCAGCGCGAGGGTCACCGTGGTCTTGCCGGCGCCGGACCGCGGCGCGGCGACGATCAGCGCCGGCGCGGTCATGGCCCCGCTCTCCCTTCGTGACGGCGGGCCACAAGCGCTCTATAGCGGAAGTCATGAACGAGACCTCCCGCCCGCTCCGCAAGGGCTGGACCACCGGCGCCTGCGCCACGGCGGCCACCAAGGCCGCCTATACGGGCCTGCTGACGGGCGCGTTTCCCGATCCCGTTGAGGTGACCTTGCCGGGCGGCCAGAAGCCGTCCTTCGCCCTGGCCACCACGGCGCGCGGCAACCGGGTCGCCACGGCCGGCGTGGTCAAGGACGCCGGCGACGATCCCGACGTCACCCATGGCGCGCTCATCCTGGCGACGGTGCGGCCCGGTGCGCCCGGCAGCGGCGTCAGCTTTCGCGCCGGCGAAGGCGTGGGCACGGTGACACGTCCCGGTCTCCCCATTCCGCCGGGCGAGCCCGCCATCAATCCCGTGCCCCGCCAGATGATCCGCGACGCCGTCGCCGAAGTCGCTGCCGCCCACGGCGACACCGGCGACCTGGAGGTGGAGATTTCGATTCCCGACGGCGAGGCGCTGGCCGCCAAGACACTGAACGGCCGCCTCGGCATCGTCGGCGGGCTGTCGATCCTCGGCACCACCGGGATTGTTGTTCCGTATTCTTGCTCGTCCTGGATCGCCTCGATCCACCGCGGCATCGACGTCGCGCTCGCCTGTGGGCTCACCCACCTCGCCGCCTCGACCGGCTCGACCTCCGAGGCCGCCGTGCGGAAGATGCACGATCTGCCCGAGACCGCGCTCATCGACATGGGCGACTTCGTCGGCGGCACGCTGAAATATGTGAAGACCCATCCCGTGCCGCGCGTCACCATCGCCGGCGGGGTCGCCAAGATGACCAAGCTCGCGCAAGGTTTGCTCGATCTTCATTCCAAGCGCGGCGCGGTCGATCTCGATGCGTTGGCCAAGCTCGCCGAGAACGCCGGCGGCTCGCCCGATCTCGCCGCGCGCATCCGCGCCGCGAACACGGCCGCGGAAGCCTTCGATCATGCCAAGGCGCAAGGCATCGCGCTCGGTGACGCCGTAGCAGAACGTGCGCAAGAGACGGCGCTGGCGGTCGTTGCCGGCAAGCCCGTCGAAATCGAGGTCGCGGTGTTCGACCGTGACGGACAGCGCGTCGGCCATGCGCCCTTCGCTCACGCCGCACCTCCGCGGAAGCGGCGGCGATAGTCGGCGTCGTAAAGGGCGCTCTCCCTGAAATCTTCGGCGGCAAGCGCGCGCCCCACCAGGATCACCGCGGTGCGCTCGATTGGATTCGCTTTGAGCTTCGCGCCGATATCGGCGAGCGTGCCGCGCACGATCCGCTCTTCCGGCCAGCTCGCATGCGCCACGACGGCGACAGGACAGTCGGCGCCGTAGAACGGCAGCAGCGTCTCGACGACATGATCGAGCGTGTGGATGGCGAGATGGATGGCGAGCGTTGCGCCCGTCGCGGCGAACGCGGAGAGCTGCTCGCCTTCCGGCATGCGCGAGGCGCGCCCCGGCACCCGCGTCAGCACCACGGTCTGCGCCACCTCCGGCACGGTGAGCTCGCGCCCGAGCGCGGCGGCGGCGGCGGCGAAGGCCGGCACGCCCGGCGTCAGCGTGTAAGGGATGCCGTGGGCCTCGAGCCGCCTCATCTGTTCGGCCACGGCGCTGAACACCGAAAGATCGCCGGAATGGAGACGCGCTACATCGCGCCCGGCCTCATGCGCGGCGACGTATTCCGCCTCGATCTCGTCGAGGGACATTGGCGCGGTATCAACAAGGCGTGCGCCTTGCGGGCAGTAGGCAAGCAGCGCAGGCGACACGATGGAGCCCGCATAGAGGCAAACCGGACAGCGCGCGAGGATGTCGCGCCCGCGCACCGTGATGAGGTCGGCCGCGCCCGGGCCGGCCCCGATGAAGTGGACGGTCACGCGCCGTCCTTCGTGGCGGCGATGGCGCAGGTCGCCGGGCCCAACACGAGGCGCGGCACGACGAGCGTGGATTGAGGCCCGCACGCCGCAAGCGCCGCAGCCTCGGCGACCGAAGGAACGCCGAAAAGCTCTTTAACGCGCGGCGAGGAGGATTGCGTGCGCGGCCCCGCCGCCTCGAGTTCGCCCGGCGTGACCAGGACGAGCTGCACGCCGCGACCTGCCGCCGCTTCGATGATCCCCGGCTCGCTGCCCTTCCCGTCCGAGGTCGCGATGGCGCTCAGCGCCTCGCGCGGCTTGCCCGCTTCGGTGAGCGCCGCTTCGATTGCGGCGTCGATCTCTTGCCCTGAGGCGCCTTTACGGCAGCCGATCCCTGCGACGATCATGACTTCCCCCAAACCCATTGTGTGACCGGCATGGCGGGACGCCAGCCCATCTTGTTCCCGATGCTGTCGGCCCGCGCCACGGCGATGCGCATGAGATCGCCCCCGAGCGCAGCGTGCCGCGCGATCAACTCTGATTCCGTCTCAAGCGTCACGGCATTGGCGACGAGCCGCCCGCCCGGCTTGAGCGCGGCCAGACAGGCTTCCAGCACGCCGGGCGCGCTCGCACCGCCACCGACGAAGATCGCATCGGGCGCTTCGAGCCCATGAAGCGCTTGCGGTGCGGCGCCCTCGGTAACGTGAAGACTGGGCACGCCGAAGGCGGCGGCGTTGCGGCCGATGCGCGCAGCGCGGTCGGCACGCGCCTCGATGGCAATTGCGCGCAAAGACGGATCGGCGAGCATCCATTCGATCGCGATGGAGCCGGAGCCCGCACCAACGTCCCACAACAGCTCGCCCCGGCGCGGCGCCAGCGAGGACAGCGTGATCGCGCGGATCTCGCGTTTGGTGATCTGGCCGTCATGCTCGAACAGATCGTCGGCGAGACCTGGCGTATAGGCGATGATGCGCGCGCCGGGCGCGGCAACGACCTCGATGGCCAGGGTGTTGAGCGCCGCAGCATCGCCGATGTCGAAATCTGCGGCGGTCGTGGTCCTGATGCGCTCGTGGTCACCGCCGAGCGCTTCGAGCACGGTGAGCCTTGAAGCCCCGAACCCGGTCTCGGTGAGAAGGCGCGCGAGTGCCGCCGGCCCGTCGGCGTCGGACGTGAGCGCCAGGATCCGTGCGTTCGCGTGAAGATGCGGCCTGATGCGGTCGAGCGCGCGGCCATGCACCGAGAGCAACACCGTCTCAGGCAGCGCCCAGCCCATGCGCGCCGCAGCCAGGCTGAAGGCAGACGGCGCCGGCACCACCCAGGTCTCCTCTGGCACCACGTGGCCGGCGAGCGTCGCGCCTACGCCATAGAAGAAGGGATCGCCGGAGGCGAGCACGCACACCTGCCGCCCCCGCGCGGCCAAGACCGCATCGATCCCTTGGGAAAACGGGCTCGGCCACGGCTTCGCCTCGCCACGGATCAGAGGCGCCGCAAGCGCCAGATGCCGGGCGCCGCCGAACACGATCTCGGCCCGGGCGATGAGATCCCGCGCGCCGGCGCTCAAGCCGTCGATTCCGTCCTCGCCGATGCCGACGATGGACAGCCAGCGCCGCGATGGGGCAGGGTCCGGCATGATCGGTTCAGGGCGCGCCATGAAGATCCTCATCCTCGGCGGTACGGCGGAGTCCCGCACGCTGGCCGGGAGCCTCGCTGTAACCGGGCGCTTCGACGTCACGTTGTCCCTCGCGGGCCGCACAGCGAGGCCATTGGCCCAGCCTGCACCGGTGCGCAGCGGTGGCTTCGGTGGCGCTGAAGGTCTCGCGCGCTATCTGCGCGACAAGACCATTGATGTGCTGATCGACGCTACGCATCCTTATGCCGACGTCATCTCCGCAAACGCTGCGCGCGCCGCTGCCCTGACGGGCGTGCCGCTCGTCGCGCTGCGCCGCGCTGCCTGGGAGAAGGTGTCCGGCGATCAGTGGATCGAGGTCGAGAGTATTGCCGCAGCAGTTGCCGCGCTGGGCCAAGCGCCCCGCCGCGTGTTTCTCGCGCTCGGCCGCAAAGAGATCGCGCCCTTCGCCGAAGCCCCGCAGCACACCTATCTGGTGCGGAGCGTCGATCCCGTCGATCCGCCGCTCGCCGTGCCGCACGCCATCTATCTCACCGCGCGCGGGCCGTTCAGCGAGGCGGAGGACCGCGCGCTGCTGGAGCGCCACCGCATCGACGTCATCGTCGCCAAGAACAGCGGCGGTGACGCCACTTACGGCAAGATCGCTGCTTCGCGCGCGCTGCATCTGCCGGTCATCATGCTGCAGCGTCCCTCGCTGCCCGAGGTCGAGGCTGTCGAGACCGTGGACGGCGTGCTTGCCTGGCTCGATCATGCGGTCACCTCCGCCGCTTCCCGCGGCGTGTAGACGAGCGGCGCGCGGCCCTCGCGGGCGATCAACCGCGTCTCGGGCGAGCCGACCAGAATAAGTGTCGCCATGTCAGCCTTGGTTGCGGCCGCTTGATCGAGCGTGGTGATGGTCACCGCCTCGTCGGCGCGGCCTATCGCCCGGCCGAACACCACAGGCGTCGACGGGGCGAGATGCCGCGACAGGCGGGCGAAGGCCTCGCCGAGCTGCCAAGGCCGCGCGACCGAGATCGGATTGTAGAACGCGATGACGAAGCCGCCCGACGCGGCGGCGTCGAGCCGCTTCTCGATCACGGGCCACGGCTTCAGATTGTCGGAGAGCGAGATGGCACAGAAATCGTGACCGAGCGGTGCGCCGACTCGCGCGGCGACGGCAAGCATGGCCGTGATGCCGGGAACCACCACGATATCCACCGCGCGCCAGGCATCGGGCCCGCGCTCGATCTCCCCGCACACCGCGGCCGCCATGGCGAAAACGCCGGGGTCGCCGCCTGAGACGATGGCCACATGGGCGCCGTTCGCCGCGTGGCGCAGCGCGGCTTCCGAGCGTTTCCCCTCTTCGCGATTGCCGGACGGATAGCGGGGCTGGCCCTCGCGCTCCGGCACGCGGTCGAGATACGGCCCATAGCCGTAGAGCGCTTCGGCCGCCGCAAGCGCGTCCGCCGCCTCTGGCGTCAGGTAGCGGTCGTCGCCGGGCCCGAGCCCGATGATGGAAAGGCGCCCGCTCATGGTTGTTGTTCCCAGCCCGGCACCAGCACGACGGCGAAATAAGGCGCGCACGTATCGAGCTTGTCGGTGAGCTTCATCACCGATGCGTTCGCCATGGTGCCGCGCTCCACGTAGATGGCGCGGTCGAGCCGCCCGGCGCGGTCGAGCGCGCGGCGCACTTTGGCAAGATGCCGGCCGATCTTCATCACCACCGCGGCGTTGGCATCGGCAAGCCGGCGCTCAAGCTCGTATTCGGGCAGCGTCCCCGGCAGCACGGTGAACACGTCGTCGCCTTGGGTCATCGGCACGCCGATCGACGACCAGCAGCCGGACATGCCGGTCACGCCGGCGATGACCTCAGCCGGATAGCGCGACGAGAGCCGCACATGGAGATGCATGTACGATCCGTAGAACAGGGGGTCGCCTTCGGACAGCACGGCGACGGTGCGGCCGTCGTCGAGGTGCTTGGCCACGGTCTCGGCGGAGGCATCGTAGAAGGCGCCGATCGCGTCGCGATAGGCGGCGTCCTCTTTCGGGATCTCGGTGGTGACGGGATAGAGCAGCGGCAACTCCTCGGCGCCATTGAGATGGGCGGCGACGATGGTCCGCGCGTTGCTCGCGTTCCCCGCCTTGGCGAAATAGGCGACCACGTTCGCCTGGTGGAGGGCCTCGATGGCCTTCAGCGTCAGCAGTCCGGGATCGCCGGGACCGACGCCCACACCGATGAGACGGCCGGTCATATCCCCTCCTTGGCGAGTGCGTTTAGGGCGGCCGCCGTCATGGCGCTGCCGCCCATGCGCCCGCGCACGATGAGATAGGGCACGCCATGCGGATTTGCGGCGAGCGCGTCCTTGGATTCCGCGGCGCCGACGAACCCGACCGGGATGCCGAGGATCGCTGCCGGTTTCGGCGCACCTCCGTCCAGCATCTCCAGCAGATGGAACAGCGCCGTGGGCGCATTGCCGATGGCGACGACGGACGCCTTCCAGCCGATCGCGCCACAGCTCGAGCGCCGCGGCCGAACGCGTCGTGCCGAGCTCTGCCGCAAGCTCTGGCACGCGCTCGTCGCGCAAGGTGCAGATGACATCGTTGTCGGCGGGAAGCCGCGCGCGGGTCACGCCATGCGCCACCATCTGCGCGTCGCAGAAGATCGGCGCGCCGCGTTGCAGCGCGCCGCGCGCCGAAGACACCAGGTCCGGCAGAGAATTCGATCAACTCCGCGGCGTCGACGCGGCCGCAGGCATGGATCATGCGCACCGCGATGTCGGCTTGCGCGGGCGTGAAGCGCGAAAGGTCGGCTTCGGCGCGGATGATGGCGAAGGACCGCTCGTAGATGGCGGCGCCGTCGCGGATATAGTCCTGCTTAAGCATCGGCCGCCTCGCGTATCGAAAACTCATCGACAGCGGCGGCGACGTCCGCCTCATTCACATAGTACGACGGCGTGGCGCGCGCCGTGGCGTTGCGTACGAGCCCCGCGCCTTGCGCGGTGCCGACCACGGTGAGCGGCGCAGGCAAAGGATGCGCGCAGCCCTTGGCACAGCCCGAGACATGAAGGGCGATGCCTGCGCCGGCGAACTCGCACCTCCTCCGCGATTTCCGCCGCGAGTCTGCGTGAGGCGATCAGGCCCGAGGCGCAAGCCGGCGCGCCGGGGCAGGCGACCACGCGGCGGCGCGGATCTGCGCGCCTCAACCGCGAAGCCAAAGCGTCGCGCCTCGTCCCTTATCGCCTTTACCCTTGTTCTTTGGAATGGCCCGAACATCAACGTGCGATCCGGGGCAGGCCGTGCCCATCGGGCATCGAGTACACGGGCACTCTCTGTCAGCGCGTTCAGCGTGTCGGCTTGGGTGTGGCCGAATGTGCAGTCCGACACCCACCGCATAGAGATCGCCCCCGAGAGAGTGAGTGCCAACCATAACGGCTGGGAGCCGGGTTGGTGGTAGCGCTCCAGACTCGATACGGGTCCGGATGGCGTTCCGGAACGCCGCCAACCCGCAGCTTCGAAGCACATCGGCGCTGCGGGCTTCCGGACCATGTGCCGCAATCACCGCAAGCAGGCAGGAAACGGCGTCGCACGCCTCATCCGGCGCGACCGTGCCAAGCGGTGTAGCCGTTGCTCCGTCACCTGCGACTGCAATATGAAGTCGCAGACCGTCCGCCGAGCTGACGGCCCGGACTCTGATGTCCGCCGCGAGCGCATCGAGGTGGAGCGCGCCACCGCCATCTACGGTCACCGACACCTTCGGCGCGAGCACGAGACCGCGCAGCGCAATGGCGTTGCGCAATTCGGCAGCAAGCGCCTGCACATCGATCAAAGCTTTCGGATCGTCCGGCAGCGGACTGGCGACAACAGGGACGTCACCGCACATCGCGATGTCGAGCGTTTCGACCGCGGCGGCGAAGAGGGGCGCAGACGCGGGGCTCAGGCCGCGCACTTGCAGGCTGCCCCGGGCGCTGATCTCCAAGATGCCGTTGCCGTGCGTTCGTGCGGCGGTGCAGAGGCGAGCCAGCGCCTTGAGCGGCATGGGCCCCGCCGGCACGATGCGGGCGAGCAGACCGTCGCCGGTCTCCATCGGCGCGGACAGGCGCGGGCACGCGCCACGGACGAAGGGCCGGCTCATAAGGTCGCCTCCGCTTCGCGCGTGGCGAATTCAGTGCCGAGATCGTTGCGTTTCGGGTGCCACAGGCCTTTGCGGCGCGCCGCCTCCAGCCGCTCGGCGATGGCGCGGGCGGCCTCCGGATTTTCGCGTAGGAGGAAGTCGCGCACCGTCTCGTCGGCGAGATAGGCGCCATGCACTTCGTCGAACAGCGCGCTCGACACCGCGCCCGTGGTCTCGGCGAAGTCCACCAGCCGATCCACGGTCTCGGCGAGCTCGGCGGCGCCGCGCGCCCCGTGCCGCATCATGCCTTCGATAAACTTCGGGCTCGTTGCGCGTCCGCGCACGATGCGGGCCAGCGCCTGATCGAGCGGACGTGCGCGCGGACGATTGGGATCGGTCACGTCGAGCATGACGAGGTCCGGTGCCCCGCCGAGCGAACGGGCCGCGGCGGCGAAGCCGCCCACATGGGCCACGTCCTCGGCGCCTTCGAGAAGGTCGCGGCTCGGATCGTCGCTGAGGTGGAGGAGCATGTCAGCCTGCGCCACGCGCGCGGCGAATGCGCCAGGCTCGAGCTTGCCGTCGCCGTCCGCGCCGCCATACGCATGCGACGTGGCGGCGAGATAAGCCGCGCCGATCTCGTCCTCAGGCGTGTCACGCCCGAGCAGGTCCTCAACGCCCGCGCCGTAGGCGCCGGGCGCATTGCCGAAGATGCGTGCAGGCGCCTCGCCGCTCCCGTTCGCCGCCCGCCGCGCCGCGGCAAGCGGGTTCTCATGATCGTCTTCGTCGCGCTGCGCCACGAGCTTCACCGCGGCGTCGATCAGCGCGATCTGCGCCGGGAACAGATCGCGGAACAGGCCGGAAATGCGCCAGGTCACGTCGACGCGCGGCCGTCCCATCACCGCCGGCGGCAGCACCTCCATGCCGGTGACGCGGCCCGTGGCCGGATCCCAGGTGGGGCGGCAGCCCATCAGCGCGAGCCCTTGGGCGATCTCCTCGCCGCCGGTGCGCAAGGTCGCGCTTCCCCACAGATCGATGACCAGCGCGCGCGGCATCTCGCCATGGGTCTGCATATAAGAGCGGACCACCTCGTCGGCGGCAAGCTGGCCGAGCTCCATGGCGGTCGGCGTCGGCAGGACACGGGGATCGGCGGTGAACAGATTGCGCCCCGTCGGCAGCACGTCCCGGCGTCCTCTGGACGGCGCGCCCGCGGGCCCCGGCGCCACGCGCTTGCCGTCGAGCGCCGCGATCAGCGCATCGCGCTCGGCATCGGCGCAGTGTTGCCAGGCCGCGTCGTCCGTGTGCGGCTTGCGCCCATAGATATGCAGCCCGTCCTTGATGGCGAGGTCCTTCAGATCGCACAGCCAGGCGTCGATCTTGCGCAGTGCGTCTTGATCGTCCTCGGCCCCCTCGACGCCCGCCTCGCGCGCCAGGCCAGAGCCTTGCGCCTTGTCGACGATGAGCCGCGCCAGCCGCTCGCGCCGGCGCCGATCGAGACCATCGGCGATGGCGTACTCGTCCACCAGCCGCTCGAGCTCTTGTGCCGCGCCGGACATCTCGGTGTGCGTGAGCGGCGGCGGCAAATGGCCGATGGTCACGGCGGCGATGCGGCGCTTGGCCTGTGCCGCCTCGCCGGGATTGGAGACGATGAACGGGTAGACCACCGGCAGCGCGCCGACGATCGTCTCGGGGAAACAAGAGCCCGTCAGCGCCACGGCCTTGCCCGGCAGCCATTCCAGCGTGCCATGCGCGCCGAGATGGAGCAGCGCATGCGCCTTGACCGCGTGCTGCAGCCACAGCCCGAAGGCGAGCAGCGCGTGGCGCGGCGGCAAGCGTGGGATCGTGGTAGTCGGTGCGGCGCTCGTGGGCGTTGCCGCGGTCCGGCGGCAGCGCCACCGTAACCGTACCGAATTGGCAGGCGCGGAAGTGGAAGGCCCCGTCGCGGAAATCGGGATCGTCTTCCGGTGCGCCCCAGGCCGCGTTGATCTCGTCCGCGATCTTAGCCGGAAGCGTCGCGAGCAGAGCGGTGTAGTCGACAAGAGAGAGCGCCGGCGCCTCTGCTCCGTGCTCCAGCACATCGAGCAGCTCTGGCGAAGTCTCCGGGGCGCCTTCGACGGCATAGCCCGCCGCATCGAGATCGGCGAGGAGCGCCAAGACGCTGGCCGGCACGTCGAGGCCGACCGCATAGCCGGTGCGTCCGCCTGCCCCGGGATAATCGGGCATCACCACGGCAACGCGGCGCTCTGCGCGCGGCATGTCTCGTAGCCGCACCAGTGCGGCGACCTTGTCGGCAACGGCCTCGATGCGGTCAGGCTCGGGGCGGCTCGCGTAAGAGGTAAAGCCGAGCGCGTCGTCCTTTGTCAGCGCGTCCTTGAAGCCGAGCGCGCCGGCGAGCACCCGCCCGTCGAGCTCCGGCAGCACCACATGCATGGCGAGGTCGGCGGGCCCGAGCCCGCGGGGGTTTTCGGCCCAGGCCTCGCGCCGCGTGGTGGCGATCACCGCCTGCAACACGGGCGCATCCGTGCCGTCGAGCGGCGAGGTCTCGCCGTCGCCGGCGGCGAACGCCGTGGTGGTGACAATCACGTCAGGCGACAGCGCTTGAAGCGTCTCGCGCACGAATGCGCCAGCGTCCGGATCCTTCAAGCTCGGCACGAAGAGCGGCGCTGGCGTCAGGCCGCGGGCCGAAAGCGCGGCGCACAGCGCATCGATGGGTGCGGTATCGGCCGCGAGCAGCGCCGAGCGGTAGAAGATCACCGGGACCAAAGGCAGGCCCGTCGCGATTTCGCTGCGCAACCTATGGAGCGGCACGGGCCCTTTGCCTGGCACATAGGCGGCCATGCGCGGCAGCCGCTGCGGCGCCGGCACATCGAGCGTAGCGCCTGCATGGCGGGCAAGATACCGCAGCAGGCCGCGCAAGTTCTCCGGCCCGCCTTCGCGGAAGTAGCGCAGCAAGTTCTGCAAGTCGTCGGGCGATAGGGTCGACGCTTCGAACAGCCGTGCGTCGTCGCGGTCCTCGCCCGGCAACACGGCGAGCGCGATGTCGTTGTCGCGCGCGAGCACCGACAACGCCTCGACGCCATAGCGCCACCAGTCGAGCCCGCCCAGAAGCCGCACCACGATGACTTTGGCGTGCTGCGCCACCGCATCGATCCACAGATCGATGGACATGGGATGGCGCAGGTCGCGCAAGTGTGCGAGCCGCACGGTGGGCAGCACGTCGCGCTCCGCGGCATAGGCCGCCGCGAGCCCGGCAAGATCGCTGTCGGCAAACGACAGCACCACGATGTCGCCCGGCGTCTGGCCGAGATCGACAGGCTCGACGATGTCGTCGAGCGTCGCAGCGCTTGTTTGCAACAGATGCATCCGCGTTATCCTGCGAGCGATTTGGCGACGGCGTCGCGGTCGAGACCTTTGAGGCCGATGACGACGACGCTGCCTTGGCGGTCCTCGGACGCGCCCCAAGGGCGGTCGTAATAATGGCTGACCCGCGGCCCCACGGCCTGAATGAGAAGCCGCATGGGTTTGCCGGCGACGGACGCAAACCCCTTGATTCTCAACACATTATGGGCCTCGGCAAGCTGCGCGATGCGCGCGGCGATCGTCGCCGGATCGCCCACCTCGGCGAGTGGCACCACGAACGTGTCGAAGTCGTCGTGGTCGTGCTCCTCCTCCGTATCGTGATGGGTCATGCGGTTCTCGATGTCGTTCTCGGTGCCGACGCCCAGGCCCAAGAGTGCCACAGGATCGACCTTGCCGTCGGCCACGGTGACGATGCCGACCGCGCGCGGCAGCGCGCCGGTGACCGTGGCCATGGCACGTTCCAAGCCGCCAGCGTCGAGCAGGTCGCGCTTGTTGAGCACGACGAGATCGGCGCAAGCGATCTGATCCTCGAACACTTCCTCGATGGGATCGTCGTGATCGAGGGCGGCGTCGGCCACGCGCTGCGCGGTGAGCGCTTCGAGATCGGCGGAGACTTGCCCGCCGGCAAGCGCGGCGCCATCCACCACCGCGACCACGCCGTCCACGGTGACGCGGCTCTTGATCGCCGGCCAATGGAAGGCCTGCACCAGCGGCTTCGGCAGCGCCAGACCCGAGGTCTCGATGACGATGTGATCGACTTGCGGCGCCCGCGCCAGGATCTCGTCGAGCGCCGGCACGAATTCGTCGGCCACGGTGCAGCACAGGCAGCCATTGGCGAGCTCGACGACATTCTCCTCGGGACACGAGGCGTCGCCGCAGCCTTTCAGGATCTCGCCGTCGATGCCGACATCGCCGAACTCGTTGACGATCACGGCGAGCCGCTTCCCATTCGCGTTGGCGAGCACGTGGCGGATCAGCGTCGTCTTGCCCGAGCCGAGAAAGCCGGTGACGATGGTGCAAGGAACGCGGGCGAGCGACGTCATTCAGTCTCCTCCTTGGAATCCTTGTTGGCGAAATCGAGTGGCGGCACGCGGGCGATCAGCCCCCGCTTCAGCACCTCGGGACGGCCGCGCCACGGCAAGATACCGTCTTCGGCGCGGGCCAAAAGCTGGGCCCCTTCGATCAGCGCCGCGGCATCCCGCTCAGGCTCGAGCCCGCCGAACACATAGGTCCAGGCGCCGTCGCAGCGCATCGCGGCGCTCAATGACCGGCTGCAATTGGCAAGGCATTCGACCTGGCAGACCGCGACTTCAGTGCCTTCCGCCGCCTTGGCCGTGGCGCGCGCCAGCACAAGGCCGGGACGCGGGGTGTCTTCCGGGTCGCCGGGCCGGCGGCAGGTCACGCAGACATAGACCGTGGCCCCGGTCCGGACCGCGACGTCGTCGTCCTCGGCGATGTCGGTAAGAGTCACCCCTTGCAAAGCCGCTCCTCGGGCATCTCGATGGGGTGCTGAACGGCCGCAACCTGCCGGCTGCCGCCAAAGAACCAACCGCCCCGAGGCACCCCGCCCGGTAGGCGACCAGATCGACGGTAGGTCTCCTGGCTCGCGGGTCTCAGCCCCTCCCCGCCTTCCCGGGATCGGCCTCCCAGTGGCTCTTGTGGTTCGGGCTCACCGCTTACAGTTGCGGGGGCAGCCGCGGCTTTGGACCTGTCCGTACCGCGTTCCCTGTTTGCTCTCATAGAGCACCGTCGATCAGGCACTTAAGGGGGCGTGTCCCCCCTTTGTCAATGCGCTGCGGAGGAAGAAACCCACGGCCTGCTTGCGGTGCGGCGCGAGCCAGTTATAGTCGCCCTCGTCGTCGGTTCCCGCATTCCGTGGGACGAGAA
Organism: uncultured Alphaproteobacteria bacterium; assembly: GCA_963727165.1. GTDB lineage: Bacteria > Pseudomonadota > Alphaproteobacteria > Rhizobiales > Methyloligellaceae > Methyloceanibacter. The sequence continues at coordinate 16,504 of CAVSFJ010000019.1, read as the reverse complement.
AAGGGAACGCGGTGAGGGAATTTCCCCGATTCCGCGGCTGCCCCCGCAACTGTAAGCGGCGAGCACCCCTCCGCTGGCCACTGGAGACGAGCCTCCGGGAAGGCCGAGGGAAGGCGTCGACCCGCGAGCCAGGAGACCTGCCGGCGGCTTGAAACCTTGAACCGCGCCCTCGGGTGGAGGGCGAGAAGGGGACCAGATGACGACGTTTTCGACCAAGCCTGAAACGACCGCCAACACCGCCGCCGCCTTTACGGCATCACGCGCCATCCCGATCTTCATGGCCATGCTGCTCGGCGCCTTCATCGTCGGCGGCGTGGGCTTCTCCCACATCGAGGCGGTGCACAACGCCGCGCACGACTATCGCCACTCCATGGCCTTCCCTTGTCACTAAGGAGGGCGCACACATGGATTATTTCCGCAACATCGTGATCGTTGCGGCCATCGCCGGTGCGCTTGCCGGCCTTGGCATGACCGTCGCGCAGCAGCTCACCACCGTGCCGATGATCCTCAAGGCCGAGGTCTATGAGGAGCAGGGCGCGGCGCCCGCCCATGTCCATGAGCACGAGGCCACGGGACACGAGCATGCCGTGTCGGCGCACGCGCATGAGCACGGCGACGGCTGGGCGCCTGCGGACGGCGCCGAGCGGACCTTCTTCACCTTCGCCGCCAACATGCTCACCGGGATCGGCTTCGCGCTGCTCCTCGTCGCCGTGAGCGAGCTGTTCGGCGGCATCGCCAATTGGCGCCAGGGCGTGTTCTGGGGCTTGGCCGGCTTCGTGGTGTTCACGCTCGCGCCGGGTCTCGGCCTTCCGCCGGAGCTGCCCGCGATGCCTGCGGCGGATCTGGGCGCGCGCCAGGCTTGGTGGCTGGGGACGGTCCTCGCCACGGCGACGGCGCTCGGGCTTCTGTTCTACAGCCGCTCGCTCGTCGCCGTGCTCGCGGCCATCGCGCTTCTGGTCGCGCCCCATGTGATCGGCGCGCCCCAGCCTGTGAGCTACGAGAGCCCCATTCCTGAGGGCCTGCACCATAGCTTCGTCGTCGCCGCGGTGATGACGGCGCTGCTGTTCTGGGTGCTGCTCGGCGGGCTTGCCGGCTACGTGCGCGGGCGTTTCATCCACGCCGCCTGACCATGGCGCAACCAAACGCGGCCGGGGACGAAGGCGTGACCCTCGTCCTCGGCGGCGCCCGCTCCGGCAAGAGCCGTTACGCCGAAAGCCTCGTCACCGCGCGGCCGCACCCGTGGGTGTACATCGCCAGTGCCGAGGCCCGCGACGACGAGATGGCCGCGCGCATCGCCGCGCATCAGGCGCGCCGCGCCGAAGGCTGGCAGACCATCGAGGCGCCCCACGAACTGCCCGCGGCGCTTCGCGACGCGCCGCAAGGGTCCGCTGTCCTGGTCGATTGCCTGACCTTGTGGCTCTCCAATGTGATGCATGCCAAGTTCGACATCGACGAGATCACGCTCAAGCTCGAAGAGGCACTTCGCGCGCGCACCGGCACCACCGTGCTGGTCTCCAACGAAGTGGGGCTTGGCATCGTGCCGGATAACGCGCTGGCCCGCGCTTTCCGTGACGCGCAAGGCCTGCTCAACCAGCGCCTCGCAAGCGTTGCGGCGCGCGTCGTGCTCATGGTTGCCGGCCTGCCGCTCACCGTGAAAGGACCATCATGACCAAACCCGTCGACGAGCAAGAGGCCGAACGCCATCGCGCCAAGATGGCCAAACGGAAGTCTGTGCAGGACCAGGAGGTCGCCGGCAAGACCGTCGAGAAGGGCCTGCTCATCGTCCACACCGGCACCGGCAAGGGCAAGTCGACGGCGGCCTTCGGCTTGGCGCTGCGCATGCTCGGACGTGGCCGGCGCGTCGGCGTCGTGCAGTTCGTCAAAGGCGCTTGGCACACGGCGGAGCGCGACGCGCTGGCGAAGTTCGGCGATCAGGTCGCCTGGTATTCCATGGGCGAGGGTTTCACCTGGGAGACCCAGGACCTTGCCCGCGACATCGCTGCGGCGCAGCGCGCCTGGGCCAAGGCGGTCGAGCTGATGGACGATCCGAGCTTCGGTCTCGTCATCCTCGATGAGCTCAACATCGCGCTGCGCTACGACTATCTGCCGCTCGATGAGGTGATTGCCACACTCAAGGCGCGGCGGCCTGATCTCCACGTCGTCGTCACCGGGCGCAACGCCAAGCCCGATCTCATCGAGGCCGCCGACCTCGTCACCGACATGACCTTGGTGAAGCATCACTTCGCCGCCGGCGTGAAGGCGCAACCCGGCATCGAGTTCTGATGAGATGACCGCCCGCGCGCTCATGTTCCAGGGCACGGGCTCCGATGTCGGCAAATCGCTGATCGTCGCCGGCCTCGCCCGCGCGCTTCACGCGCGCGGACTGAAAGTGTTGCCGTTCAAGCCGCAGAACATGTCGAACAACGCGGCGGTCACCATCGACGGCGGCGAGATCGGGCGCGCGCAAGCCTTGCAGGCGCGTGCCGCGCGCGTTGCACCGAGCGTGCACATGAACCCGGTATTGTTGAAGCCGCAGAGCGAGGTGGGCGCGCAAATTATCGTGCAGGGCCGCGTCTACGGCAAAGCCAAGGCCGCCGACTACCAGAAGCTCAAGCCGGAGCTGATGGGCTTCGTGCAAGAGAGCTTCGCGCGGCTGAAGGGCGAGGCCGACATCGTGCTGGTGGAGGGCGCCGGTAGCGCGTCCGAGGTGAACCTGCGCGCCAACGACATCGCCAATATGGGCTTCGCCCGTGCGTGCGACGTGCCGGTCGTCCTTATTGGTGACATCGACCGCGGCGGCGTCATCGCCAGCCTCGTCGGCACCAAGGCGGTGCTCGATGCGGAAGACGCCGCGCTGATCGTTGGCTTCCTCGTCAACAAGTTCCGTGGCGATCCAACGCTCTTCCACCACGGCATGGCGCTCGTCGCCGCAGCAACAGGATGGGAGGAACTCGGCCTGATCCCCTTCTTCCCCGAGGCGCGCGCGCTGCCGGCCGAGGATGCGCTCGCCCTTGATGGCGCGCGGCCGGCGAAAGCGGGCGCGGCCGTCAAGATCGCGGTTCCCCTCCTGCCCCACATCGCCAATTTCGACGATCTCGATCCGCTTGAGGCGGAACCCGCCGTCGATCTCGTGCGCGTGCGCCCTGGCGAGGCGCTCCCTGCCGATGCGGCGCTCGTCATCCTGCCGGGCTCGAAAGCCGTCCTCTCCGATCTGAAGGCGCTTCATGACGCCGGCTTCGACATCGACATTGCCGCGCATGTCCGCCGCGGCGGCATGGTGTTGGGGCTGTGCGGCGGCTATCAGATGCTCGGCCGCGCCGTCCACGATCCTGACGGCATCGAAGGACCTGCGGGCGGCACCGCGCCCGGCCTCGGCCTCCTCGATGTCGAGACCACGTTGAGCGCGGAGAAGCGTCTCGAGCCGGCACGCGGCACGACTTTCGACGGTGCGCCCTTCTCAGGCTACGAGATGCATATGGGGGTCACCGAAGGACCCGACTGCGCGCGACCCTTCGCCCGCCTCGGCGATGAGACACCGGAAGGCGCCATGGCGGCGGACGGCCGCGTCATCGGCACGTATGTACACGGCCTCTTCGCCGACGACCGCCAGCGCGCCGCTTGGCTGGCGCGCTTCGCCGGCGGACCCGCGCAAGTCTCTTACGAAGCTTCGGTCGACGCGATCCTCGATCGTCTCGCCGCGCATCTGGAAGCCCATGTCGATGTCGATCGCCTGCTCACAATATCGCGGTAAGCGCCGCGAGCACGAACACGACGGCGATGAGCAGTCCGTCGGCACGGCCATAGAGGTCGAGCGCCGCCTGGACGTCGGCGCCCTTGGCCTCGCGCCGCCCATCGCCGAGCCACGCGCCGTCGGTCTCCTTGCCGTCATAGGTCCTGGGACCGCCGAGGGACAGTCCGAGCGCGCCGGCCATGGCGGCTTCCGGATATCCGGCATTGGGCGAGGCGTGTTTTCCCGCATCGCGGACCATCGCGTGCCAGGCGCCGCCGACAGAGGCGTCGCCCGTCATCGCCGCGGCCGCCACGAGAAGCAAGCCGGAGATCCGCGAGCCCGGCAGGTTGACGATGTCGTCGAGCTGCGCCGCCGGCTTGCCGAAATCCTCGTACCGCGCGTTGTGGTGACCGATCATGCTGTCGGCGGTGTTGACCGCCTTGTACACGGCCCCGCCGGTCATGCCGAGAAGGCCGATCCAGAACACGGGCGACACCACGCCGTCGGAGAAGTTCTCGGCGAGGCTTTCGATCGCCGCCCGCGCCACACCAGCCTCGTCGAGCTCGGCTGGTGTCGCGGCCGACGATGTGCGCGACCTCGCGGCGAGCTTTGACGAGGTTCCCCGAATCGAGCGCGTCGGCGACATTGGCCACATGCAGATAGAGACTGCGCTGGGCAATGAACGTGCTGCACAGGATGCCGACGGCGATCACCCCGAAGGGCACCAGCAAGAGCGCAGTCTCGAGCGCAAAGGCGATGCCGCCGACGATCAAGAGCAGGATGAACAGCGCGATGGCGCCTGCCCGGCGGCGCGTCTCGGGGTCTGCACTCTCGCGGTTGAGGTTGGCGTCGAGATAGCCGATGAGATGGCCCATCCACGTCACGGGATGGCCTACCATCTTGCTGAGCTCGTGCGGATACCCGGCAATGAGCTCGGTCAGCAAGGCCAGAAGCGCTAGCGGTGTAGACATGATCCCTCCAAACGCGCTCGAGCCGCTCGTGCATGGCGGCGATCTCGACACGGCGCGAAAGCTGTTCCCCGGCGCGCCCGAACCGTTCCTCGATCTGTCGACGGGGATCAACCCCAATCCCTATCCTATCCCGGCGCTGGCGCCGCAAGTTTTTGCGCACCTCCCCGAGCCTGCGCACCTGGTGCAGCTCAGGAGCCGCGCCGCCGCGGCCTATGGCGCGCCTTCGGAGTCCAATGTGGTCCCGGCCCCAGGCACGCAAAGCCTCATGGCGCTGATCACGACCCTCGTGCCGCCGGGCCGCGCGATGATTGTCGGACCGACTTATGCGGAGCACGCGCGCGCCGCGTCTCTCGCCGGCCACGATGTGTCGATCGTCACGGCGCTCGATCAGCTCGATGACGCCGATCTCGCTGTCGTCGTCAATCCGAACAATCCGGATGGCCGCATTCACACCCTTGACGATCTGCTTGCCGTTGCCGCGCGGCAGCGCGCGCATGGCGGGCTCTTGATCGTCGACGAGGCCTTCATGGATGTGGGCCCGCGCGCAATGAGCCTGGCCGGTCACGTGGAGCGCGGCAACGTCATCGTGCTCCGCTCCTTCGGCAAGTTCTTTGGGCTTGCCGGCTTACGGCTGAGCTTCGCGCTCGCTGCGCGCGAGACCGCCGCCCGTTTGAACGCAATGCTCGGTCCGTGGCCGGTGTCGGGCCCTGCGCTTGCGATTGGTGAGACTGCGTTGAGCGACACGGCGTGGATCGAGAGCACATGCCGCACACTTGCCGAGGCGTCACAGCGTCTCGATGGCATGTTGGATGAGGCAGGTTTGGAAAAGGTGGGCGGGACGTCCCTGTTCAGCCTCGTCCGCAAGGCCGACGCCCAACAGGTCTTCGACAGGCTGGGCCGCGCGGGAATCGTCGTACGCCGCTTCGCCGAGGAGCCGCGATGGCTCCGCTTCGGCCTCCCCGGCGCCGAGGCGGATTGGCAACGTCTGGAAGCCGCGCTCCGCCGCTAATGGGCCCAGCGGCGATTGTAGTGCTCGATGAGCTCGAGATTGCCTTGGGCTTCTTCCGGCAAGAGCCTGGCGATTACGCCCATGGCCAGTTCGACCGAGATCTCGCTCGCGCCGCACTCTTTGAGCTGCTCCCGCAGCCAGCCATAGACCTCTTCGTCGCCGGCCTTGAGCCCGACAGCGATCTCTTCCAGCATCTGCACCAATGATTCTGCTGCCATCGTGCCCCTCCAATTCCAACCAAGCCTAAAGGCTTATGGCCGTGGTCACGCCGTTGTCGCGCTCTCCTGGTGCGATTCCCCTACTCCCAATCATACTGTGTCTTTCGCGGATGCGAAGTTGCCAACGGGTCACAGTCCCGGCTTTTCTCCCCTAGTCCCCGCGTGGGCCTGTGAATGGGATGGGCTTGATCGAGGCCGTGGAAATGGGATCGGCCGCGTCATCGGCTTGGGCGAAAAAGCCACGGCGCGGTCGCGGCTGGCAGAAATGGCGCCCGTGCAAGGCATTGGTGACGAGAAGATCCACGTGGAAATGGTTGTAGTGGAAGCGGTCGGCACCCGGACCGAGCACGGTGTAGAACTCATTGCACGCCCCGGCGAACGCCTCCTTCAGGAACGCCTTCTCGCGGGGGGTGCCGCGCCACCAGCCTTTGACCACGGTGATTTGCCTGCCGTCCGACAGGCGGAAGGCGGCGATGTCGAGCGCGTTGCCGTAAGCGTGCTCCGACAGCGGACCGCGGTGGCGGCCGTTCCGCCCGCGGCAGCTATAGGATGAGATCTGCTTGATCTCGACCACCGGCTTGCCGAACTGGCGATAGGCCGCCTTCTGCACAGGGCCGTTGAGCCAACGGGTGAGTTCGGCCGTGAGCGGACAGTCGATCGTAGCCGGCGGCGTGATCCTCACCCGGCCGACACCGGAGACCTTGAGGGGCGCCAAGATGCCGCAGGCGCTGGGACCGTCCACATTGCCTGCCGGCTGGATATAGGCGGAGGCGCGGACGCGGCCCGAGGCCATGCAGGCGGACTCCGCCTTATCGCGCCACGCGGCGCGCGTCTCGGACGGAACGCCGCCACCGGCGCAGCCATTGAGAAGGAATGCGGCCGCGAGCAGGGCGGCCAAATACGCAAAACGTGCCCCCACCATGGCCGGTACCATGCGGCCAAGGGTCTGAAGAATCCTTCAATGCGGAAGGGGCTCAAGAGCCCAGATTTTGGGCAAAAAAGAAGGGCCGCCCGGCTAGGGGCAGCCCTTCCATTGTCGGCCGCGGTCGCGCGTGGACCGCTTCGAAAAGCGTTGCGACGCCTAGACCTCACCAGAGGCGAGCATCCAGGCCGCACCACCCTCAGACCGCGGGCTATGACAATGAGACACTGGATCACCTCCTTTCGATTGTTGATGGGATGAATCGATTATAGGGCGCCCGGCACAAAAAGGGAACGGCATCACCGGCGCGAGGCCTCAGTCGAGACCGAGCGCCTTGCGGGCCTTTGCTGTGATCGACTGCCGCGTGGAGAAGAAGCCCTCCCACGGGTCGACTTTTCAGCCGCTTGAGGCGCGCCGGCATGGTCTTCACCGTGTAAGGCGCGCCACCTTTGAGACGCTTGAGCTCGTCCCAGCGCAGTGGCGTCGCCACGGGCGCCCCCGGCTTGGCGCGGGTGGAGTAGTTGCAGATGGCCGAGCTGCCACGCTGATTGCGCAAGATAGTCGACGAAGACCTTGCCGACGCGGGTGCGCTTCAACGGGTTCGCCGTGTAGCGGTCGGGTCGCGCCGTGACCAGCGCGTCCGCCACCGCCTTGGCAAATGCCTTGATCTCGTCCCAGCCGGCGCGCGGCGTGAGCGGCGCAACAACATGAACGCCCTTGCCGCCGGTCGCTTTGAGGAAGCTCTTGAGGCCGAGATCGGCGAGGAAGTCACGCACCTCCTGCGCGGCAGCCTTCAGAATAGCGACGTCGAGATCCTCATCTGGATCGAGGTCGAACACGAGCCGGTCCGGCTTGTCGATAGCTTTGAGCGAAACACTCCAGTCGTGAATTTCCAGCGCGGCGATTTGCACGAGCCCGAACAAGCCGTCTTCACCGTCGATATAGAGATACGGCTTCTTGGTCTCGCCGCCGGGGATGGGGATCTCCTTGATCGCCTTGCTCATGCCCTTCATGGCGTGGCGCTGGAAGAACCGCTCGCCGTCAATGCCCTCGGGACAGCGCACCAGGCTGATCGGCCGCCTGACGACGTAACGCAGCATGGCGTCGGCCACCGCCTCGTAGTAGCGGGCGAGATCGAGCTTGGTGACCCCGATATCGGGGTAGAGCACCTTGTCCGGGCTGGTCAGCGTGACCCCGCCGAAAGCGACGTCGCTTGCTTTGGCAGTCTTGGTCGTCGTGGCCATGTCGGCCTCCTCGTTGGCTTCGCCCTCGCGGCCAATCGCGCGCGCCGGCTTGTCCTCGCGCAAGCCCTGAAAGCTCGGATGCCGCAAGCGTCCGTCCCGCGTCCATTCTGTAAAATGCACCGCGCAGACGAGCTCAGGATCGAGCCACACCGCCTCCTTGCGTTCCGCCGCCGGCACCTCTGCGAAGGGCGAGGTCTTGCGGGTCAGAGGCTTGAAGCGCTTGGCGAGATTTTTGAAATCGGCGGCGTTGAAGCCCGTGCCGACCTTGCCGGCATAGATGAGCGTGCCGCCGTCATAGGTGCCGAGCAGCAGCGAGGAGAACGGCTTGCCGCGCACCTCCGATCTCGCATAGCCGCCGATAACGAACTCTTGCGCGTGCAGGCATTTGATCTTGCGCCAGTCCTTGCCACGGCCCGAGCGGTAAGGCGCGTCCACGCGCTTTGACATGATGCCTTCGAGATGGGCTGCCGAGGCTTTCTCGTAGAACTCCGGCCCCAATCCCACCACGTGATCCGAGTAGATGAGAAAGTCGGAGACGCCTTTCGCCGCCATGAGCTCGCGCAAGCGTTCTTTCCTCTTGATGAGCGGCTCTTTGCGCAGGTCCTTGCCGTCGAGGAACAGGAGATCGAACGCGAAATAGCGGATCGCGGAATTGGGCGTATCGATATGCTCTTGCAGCGATTTGAAGTCGGTGATGCCCGACGGCAGCACGTACGCGGCCTCGCCGTCGATCAGTGCGCTCTCGCAAGGTAGCGTCTCAAGCGCCTTGGCGATGGCCGGAAAGCGCACCGTCCAGTCGAGCCCGCTCCGGCTGAACAGGGTGATGTCGTCGCCGGCCTTGCGCGCCTCGATGCGGTAGCCGTCATATTTGAGCTCGTGCAGCCAGGCGTCCCCGCGCGGCACTTCGGCGTCGAGCGTGGCGAGCTCCGGTTCGACGAACGGTGGCGCGGCTATTTTGCGCCGCGCTTTGCCTTTGCCTTGGCTTTTGGTTTTGACTTCGGCTTTGCCGTCACCTTGCGCTTCGCCGGAGTTTTTTTTTGAGCCTTGTTCGAGGTCCACACCGCTGAGTTGGCGCCGGTCTCGATCTGGTCCATGGTGCGGCCGGTCTTGACGCTGGTGTCGTACTCTTCCGTGGGTTCCTCGCCGTCGCCTGCGTAGGCGTCGCGCTTCTTGATGAGCAGCCAGTTCTCGCGCTTGCCCCCCGTGCGGTCCTTCTTCATGCGCACGAGCACCCAATCGCCCTTCAGCCGCTTGCCATGCAGCCGGAATTTGAGATCGCCCTTCTTGAGGCCTTCGTCCGGGTCGCCGATCGGCTCCCACGTGCCCTGGTCCCAGATCATCACCGGGCCGCCGCCATACTCGCCTTTGGGGATCACGCCTTCGAAGCCACCGTATTCGAGCGGATGATCCTCGGTGCGGACGGCCAGACGCTTCTGCGAGGGATCGAGGCTTGGGCCTTTGGTCACGGCCCAGCTCTTCAGCACGCCGTCATGCTCGAGCCGGAAATCGAAATGGGTGCGCCGCGCGGCGTGCTTCTGGATGACGAAGCTGTTGCCCTTCTTCCGCGCGCGCTTCGGCCCAGGCTCGGGCGTCTTGCCGAAATCCCGCTTCGCTTTGTACGTCGCAAGCGGGTCCGAGTCTTGCGCCCGCGCCATGTCTTAGGCCGATTTCCGCTTCGCGGTCCGCGTGGTCTTCTTGGCTGCGCCGCGCGATGAGGCAGTTTTCTTGCCGCTCGCCTTGGCGCTTCCGCCCTTGCCTTGCTTCACGCTCTTCTTCAGCGCGTCCATGATGTTGATGACCTTGGCGCCGCCCGGCTCCTCGGTGACGATCTCCGGCGCGCGATTCTCGAGCTTGGCATGGATCAGCTCCCACACCGCCTCGGTGTATTCGTCCTTGAACTGCCCCGGCTCGAACTTGCCGGACTTGCGCGTGATGAGCTCCTTGGCGAGATCGAGCGCTTCCTTGTCCACCTTGACGTCACCGATCTCCTTGAACAGCGCCTCGGCCGAACGGATCTCGTTGGCGTGGCGCAGCACTTCGAGGAGCAAGCCCTTCTCGAACGGCTTGATGGCGACGATGTTGCCGTGGCCGCGCAGGATGAACTGGCCGACGCCGATCTTTTTCGTCTCTTTCAGCGCCCGCTGGAGAAGGACATAGCCCTCGTCGGCCATGTCGCCGTCGGGCATCAGGTAATAGGGCGTCTGAAAATAGCGCGGGTCGATCGCGTCCTCGTCCACGAAGCGGGCGAGATCGATGGTCTGCTTCGATTCGAGCTTGAGCTCGTCGATCTCCTTGGGGTCGATCAGGACATATTTGCCCTTCTCGTATTCGTAGCCCTTGGTGATCTCCTCGTTCTCCACGGGGCCGACGCCCGGCGCCGTCTTCTGATAGCGGATACGCTTTCCGCTAGGCTCGTGGATTTGGTGGAAGGCGATCGTCTTCTCGGTCGAGGTCGCGGGATAGAGCCTGACGGGAATGTTGACGAGCGACAGCCGCAGGTGGCCGGTCCAGAAAGCGCGGGGTGCCATGCGCTCTACTCCTTGGAAAACGCGCAAAAACCTTCCCGGCACCCTAGAAAACGGAGCCAGGTAAGGAGAACCACGCCCACCCCCAAGCGTTCCAGGCGGAATTCCGGGGGTTGGGCCTTAGCCTTCTATCTTATAGCCATTTTCGTTAAGCATGCGTTCGAGCGCGTTAAGGGCCATCCAAGTAACGAATTGGCGATGCTACGCAGTGCTTTTCAGCCGTCACAAACATTTGGCTGACATGAACCTGCAACACTCTGGCGCGGCGTCTGAGGCATCCCCAACTCTTGGAGCAGCATGGCGGTAGCCCGGCGAAGCGCCGCACCCGCTTGCATGATCCGGCGTTAGGTGATTGCTTGCCCGCGCGGCTGACTCGGGCTTATGAGGCGCCCAGAGAGTGGCACCAGATGAACATGAACGCGCGCGATAATATCCCGGAGTTGCTTGCTCCCGCCGCCGTCATCACCGGTGCGACGCAAGGCATCGGCCGCGCTCTGGCCGACGAGTTCGCTAAGGGCGGCCACACGCTTCTCCTCGTCGCCCGCACCGAGGCGGCGCTCGCCAAGACCGCGAGCGAGGTGTCCGCCAAATACAACGTCCCCGTCCATTACGCGGCTTGCGACCTGTCGACGCGCGAGGGCTGCGACCACCTGGAACAGGCGCTGAGCTCCAACGGGCTCTACTGCGAGTTGCTGGTCAACAATGCCGCGATCATGATCGCCGGCTTTTTCCAGGAGCAGGATCCGGAAACCTTGCGCAAGCTGGTGGACCTCAACATCCGCGCCGCCGTCGATCTGACACGCCGCTTCCTGCCCGACATGCTGGCGCGCGACAAAGGCGGCGTGCTCAACGTCGCCTCCCTCGAAGGCTTCATGCCGGTGCCCTATCAGGCCACCTATGCCGGCAGCAAGGCGTTCCTGATCTCCTGGAGCCGCGCGCTCGCCTGGGAGGTGTTCGGCACGGGCGTGCGCGTCTGCGTGGTCACCCCCGGCACCATCGAAACCAAGATGCACGCCAAGGCCGGCGCCGAGTACTCGCGCTACGTGCTCTACACGCCGGCCATGACCCCCGAAGCGATGGCGGAAGCCGCCTATCGCCGGTTCATGAAAGGGAATTGGGTCATCACCGAAGGCTGGGTCAACCGGATCATCGCCTTCGGCGTGCGCTTCGTCCCCGGCATCATGCTGATCCCCGCCGTCGGCTGGTTCTTCCGGGTGCGCGATGCCGAAGGCAATCTGCAATGGCCGAAGCCCTTGCCGAGCCCCGAACAGGCCGCAAAGTCTGCGCCGGCCAAGCGCGAAGCCGACGAGAAGACCCGAAAGGCCTCTTGAGTTGAAGGTGCAAGGGGAATGGTGGAGCCGGACGGGATCGAACCGACGACCTCAGCAGTGCGATTGCTGCGCTCTCCCAACTGAGCTACGGCCCCAGGAAGCCCGCATTTAGGGAGCGCCCTATATCCCTGTCAAGCGAGGGCGGGACAACCAGCCTCATTCCGGCGACGGCCGGAAACCCAGGGCCACATGTCGCAGCCTCGGATCCCGGGCTTTCGCCGGGATGACGAGTTAAGGCGCCCCCAAGGCTTGCCCTCCTTGCCGCCTCTCCGCTACATGGACGGCCAAGACCGCGCCGGGAGGGGTCTTTTCATGGTGCCTTTGATCGGATTCATCGCTCTCGTTATCAACCTCTATATCTGGGTGGTCATCGCGAGCGCGATTTTGAGCTGGCTGATCGCCTTCAACGTGGTGAACACCAGCAACCGCCTCGTCTACACCATCGCCGAGGGGCTTTACCGGGTCACGGAGCCTGCGCTGCGGCCGATCCGAAACATCTTGCCGAATCTCGGCGGCATCGACATTTCGCCGGTGATCCTCATTCTGCTCCTTCTGTTCATTCGCGACGTGGTGCTGTTCGGCTGGATCCTGCCGGCGGTCATCTAGTTGAGCGGCGCGGGCCCAAGCCTGAACGTCCGCAAGACTGCCACCGGCGTGGTTGTGCCCGTGCGTCTCACCCCGAAATCGGGGCGCGATGAAATCGCGGGTCTCGAGGATTTCGGCGGTGAGACCGTGCTGAAAGCCCGGGTGCGCGCGGTGCCGGAGGACGGCCGCGCCAACACGGCGCTCGAGAAGCTCATCGCCAAGTGGCTTGGTCTCCCGCCCTCGGCGGTCAAGGTTGCCCATGGCGGCAAGTCGCGCCTCAAGCAGATCGCCATCACTGGCGACCAAGCGTCACTTCCCGCACTGATCGCCGAGCGGCTCGCCGCGCTCTAGGCCGCCGCCTCGGCGATTTCCGCGGCGATGGCCTCCGCCGCCGCGCGCGGGTCTTCGGCGCGCGTGATGGGCCGTCCGATCACGAGATAGTCGGCGCCCCCCTCGATCGCGCTTTTCGGCGTCACCACGCGGGTCTGGTCCTGGACGTCGGTTCCCGCCTGGCGAATGCCGGGCGTGACGATCAGGAAATTGCGCAAGCGCTCCCGCAAGGCCGCCGCCTCTTTCCCCGAAGCGACGATGCCGTCGAAGCCTGCGTCCTGCGCGAGCCGCGCCCGCTCTTGCACGAGCGCGAGCGGCGGCATTTCGATGCCTTGCTGGGACAGGTCGGCGCGGTCGAGATTGGTGAGCACCGTGACGCCGAGCAGCTTCAGAGCGCTGTCGCCGCGGCCGCGCACCGCCGCATCGAGCGTCTTACGGTCGGTCGCATGCACGGTGAGGAAATGGGCGCCCGTGCGCGCGATCGCCGCTGTGGCCCGCTCCACCGTCGCCTCGATGTCGAGGAGCTTGGCGTCGAGGAACACACGGCGGCCTTGCGCCACGAGCTCGCGCGCAAGCTCGATCCCGCCGGCGAACAAGAGCTCGAGCCCGATCTTGTAGACGCCGACGCTGTCGCCAAGCGTCTTGATGAGCGCGTGCGCCTCATCGACGTGAGGCACGTCGAGCGCGACGATGATCCGATCCTTTGCAGTCATGTCTTGAACCTCTTGGCGGCAACGGCGAGCGCCTCCACGACGCTGGCCAGGAATTTCTGTTGGGCCTCGTCTTTGAGGCTCCCGTCCTCCTCGAAGGCATGCATGGCACGCGGCAGCGCCATCTGCTGGGGAATGACGGTAGCGCCTAGGCCCACTTCGAGGATCTGGCGCAACGTCAGCAAGCTCCGCATGGCCCCGTAATAGCCGGGCGAAGCGCCGCAGATGGCGAACACGCGTGTCTTGAACACGTCGGGCTCGTCCTTCACCCGGCTCACCCAGTCAAGCGTGTTCTTGAGCAGCGCCGGAATCGAGGAATTGTATTCCGGCGTGGCGATGAACACCCCGTCATACTCTTCGAGCAGCGCCTTGAAGGCGCGGGCCCGTTCCGGCGGTCCGTCAGAGGCCTCGAGGTCGCCGTGATAGATCGGCATCTGATAGTCGCAGAGATCGACGAACACGGCCTCGATACCGTTGGCTTCGGCAATATGGCGCGCCAAACGCGCGAGCTTCTTGTTGAGCGAGCCTTCCCGGCCGCTGCCGGCGAAAAACAAAAGCCGCATGCATGTCTCCTGTTACGCGCTTGTGCCGTCCTTGTCGTCGGTTCCGTCCTCGCCAATACCAAATACTTCGCGCAAGGGCACGGTTGCGGCGGCGGCAAGCGGCGTGGCGAGTGCGAGGCCTATGAGACCGAACACGGCGCCGAACACGAGCTGGTTCAAGATCACGACCGCAGGCGGCATCGACACCGCGCGCGCTTGGATCAGCGGTGTCAGGAGATAGCTCTCCAGGAACTGGACGCAGCAATAGAGCCCGAGCGCCCATAGCGCGAGATGGAAGCTTTGTCCGCCGGCGACGAGGATGATGGGGATCGCGCCGATGATCGGGCCGAGATAAGGCAGGAAGCATGCAAAGCCCGCGAACAGAGCGAGCACGAAGGCGATCGGCACGCCGAGAATCAGGAGGCCGACATAGGTGAAGCCGCCGATCACCGACATGGTGATCGACTGCCCGATCAGCCAGCGCCTGAGCAGTTCGCCGGTCTCGTACATAATTTCGAGGAATCTCTGGCGCTTCTCCGGCGGCGCGAGCCGCGCCACGAGGTTGACGTAGGTGTGCGGGTCGGCGGCGAGATAGACGCCGAAGAACACCACGATCAGCCCGGCGCTGAACATGCCGAAGACGGAAACGGCGACCGAGGTCGCGCCCGTGGCGATGCCCCACTGGCTCATGAAATTGCCGAGAAGCTGGACGAGATCGAACTTCTCGAGGAAGGCCGTCCGGTCGGCGAAGCTCGCGAGCCGCGTCGTGAGGGTCATGGCGCCGACAGCGATGCTCTGCGCCAGCTGGGCGACTTGATTGGCGAGTGTCGGTCCGGCGGTCCAGGCCGCGAGGGCGAGACCGGCCGCGATGGCCACGGTCACGAGCGCGAGCATCAACAGACGCGGCAATTCGGTGATCCTGGCAAGCTCGCGGCTCGCGCCGTAGAGCACGATGGCGAGCAGGATTCCGGCAAAGGTGAGCAGGATCGCGGTCTGCGCGTACCACAGGGCGAAAGCGGCGGCGATGACGGCGATGGCGGCTGCGGTGATCCTCGCCGCCTGCACGGCAGTCATGGGAGCGGCGGTCGGGGCCAGGGTGACTGGGGTGTCCTTTCGGTCGCGCAAGGCAGGCTCGCCGGGCATGGCTGTCTCGCTTGCTGGCCGCGCTGAAGGGGACGCTGGAACGGGCGCGGGGGACGGATGGTCCCGCCAATCTACGTCAAAGACGGCGCCAAAGGGTAGGCGCTACTCCCCGATACCCTCAAAGAACTCCTTCACCCGGGCAAAAAATCCGGCCGATGCCGGGCTCGTGTCCGGGTTCGAGGCTTCTTCGAAGGCTTTCAACAGGTCGCGCTGCTTGCGCGAGAGGTTCTTCGGCGTCTCGACCTCGACCTGAATATAGAGGTCGCCTTGCTGCTTGGAGCGCAACACCGGCATGCCTTTGGCCTTGAGCCGGAACTGCTTGCCGCTTTCGCTGCCTTCCGGAACCTTGACCCGGCTCCGGCCGCCGTCGATGGTCGGCACCTCGATCTGGCCTCCGAGCGCCGCCGTGGTCATGGAGATCGGCACCCGGCAGAAGAGATCGGCGCCGTCGCGCTGGAAGAACTCGTGCGGCTTGATCGACAGAAAAATATAGAGGTCGCCTGGCGGACCGCCGCGTAAACCCGCCTCGCCCTCGCCAGCAAGCCTGATGCGCGTGCCGTCCTCAACGCCCACCGGGATGGTCACGGACAGCGTGCGCTCGCGCGTGACGCGCCCGGCGCCGTTACACGAGGGGCACGGGGTGTCGATGGTCTCACCCCGGCCTTGGCAGGCGGGGCAGGTGCGCTCGATGGTGAAGAAGCCCTGGCTCGCGCGCACTTTGCCGGCGCCGCCGCACGTGCGGCACGCGGTCGGCGAGGTGCCTGCCTTGGCGCCCGAGCCGGAGCAGTCGTCGCAAGTGATGGATGTCGGCACGCGGATCTGCGCCGTCTTGCCTTCATAGGCTTCGGCGAGCGTGATCTCCATGTTGTAGCGAAGGTCGGCGCCGCGCTCGCGCGCCGAACGCTGGCGCGGCCGGCGCTGGCCCATGAACTCGCCGAACAAATCGTCGAACATGGCCGACATGGACGCGGAGAAGTCGCCGCCAAAACCATGCGGGCCGCCGCCAAATCCGCCGCCACCCATGCCGCCTTCGAACGCGGCATGGCCGAAGCGGTCATACGCCGCCCGGCGCTGCGGATCCTTCAGCGCCTCGTAGGCTTCGTTAACTTCCTTGAAGCGCTGCTCGGCGGTCGGGTCGCCATTGCAGGTGTCAGGATGACATTCCTTGGCGAGACGGCGAAACGCGGACTTGATGTCGCGGTCGTCCGCACCGCGACTAACGCCCAGTACGTCGTAGTAACACC
>CAVSFJ010000018.1:0-64591 GCA_963727165.1 uncultured Alphaproteobacteria bacterium | reverse complement strand
CGCGGCACGGTCGACGAGGCAAGCTCCGCCGCGAAGGTCACAGTCTGCCCCGGCTCGAGATTGAGCCGGAACATGTCGGCGCGATCGCTCTTCAGCGGCTCAGGCCGGAAGCCGAGCGAGGGGGTGATCGCGGTGATACGGGGCGCGTCGAGCTCGGGACGAAGCACGCGGGAATTGGCCAGCGTGTAGCGCGGCGCTACCAGCCAGCGCACGATCTGCTTGTCCGTTGGGTTCGACAGAGCAAAGACGAGCCAACCGGGATTGGTGCCAGGCGTCGAGGCCTGCACGGCCATACGGCCGATATAGCCGTCCGGTCCGGGTGCCGTCTCAATCTGAAGCCGGTCGCCACGGCCTTCGTAGAGCTCGCCCTTGGAGGTGATGTCGATTCTGGACTGATGGGGATCGACGGGAATCGCCTCGATGGCGTAAGCGAGCCGCGGCAGCAGGACGAGGCATGCGAGCAGGACGGCGCAGGCAAGCGTGGGCAGCCATTCCTGGCGTCGCTGCCAGGCGCGGGCCGCTTCAGCGCTTGCCGAGGCGTTCCTTTCCGCCATGCTTCCCCCGTTCTCGAGCCGCTGCCGACTTAGACGCGTGGATCGGAGTCAAGCAGCGCGTAGAGCAGGTGATCCTGCCACACGCCGTTGATCCGCAAATAACGGCGCGCCAGGCCTTCGCGCTTGAAACCTGTCTTCTCCAGGAGACGCATCGAAGCTGTGTTGGTCGGCAGACAAGCCGCCTCCAGCCGATGCAGCTCAAGGGATTCGAACACGAAAGGCACGACGGCGCGGACGGCCGCCGTCATGTAACCTTGCTGGGCATATTTGGCGCCGACCCAGTAGCCGAGCGTGCAAGACTGGGTGACGCCACGGCGCACGTTGCACAGGGTCAGCCCGCCGACCAGCTCGCCGGTGGCGGCCGCGTGGATGAAGAGCGCGTAGCCCACGTCCTCGCGCAGATCACGCAGATAGTGGCGTACGCGCCGCCGAAAGGAGGCGCGAGACAGCTCGTCAGCCGCCCATAGCGGCTCCCACGGCATCAGAAAATCGCGGCTCGAGGCTCGGAGCTCGGCCCAAGCAGGATAGTCGGACATCTGCGGGGTCCGCAGCATGACGCGCTCGGACTCGATGACCGGCCCAAAGTCGCTCGGGGAGGCAGCTCGCAACAACGCCATCGACTAGCACCCTCTTCAGGCGGCCCTGCTCGCCGGAACGGTGAATTTTCCCGCCACAGCTTCGAATCTTGCAACATTAGCAATGGGGCCGACCGTGGCAAGGCTGAGCGGCGAGACGAGAACGCGCTCAACCATGGATTGCAGATCGGCGGCCTCGACCTCCTCGACTTTCTCGATCAGCTCCTCGGTCGGCAACGCCCGGCCGTGGATGAGGATCTGCCGGGCCAGCTGCTCGGCGCGGGCGCACGAACTCTCGAGGCCCGTGAGGAGTCCCATCTTGAGCTGAGCCTTCACCCGCGCGATCTCCTCGTCGTCGAAGCCCTGGTCGGCGGCGCGCTCCAGCTCGTCGCGGATCACGGCGAAGAGCTGGTCGGCCCGGTCCGGAGCGCCGGCGGCATAGATGGCGAACATGCCGCTGTCGGTCAGCCCCGTGGAGAAGGCATAGACGGAGTAGCAGAGCCCGCGCCGCTCACGCACCTCTTGGAACAGACGCGAGGACATGCCGCCACCGAGCGCGCCAGCGAGGATCTGGGCGGCGAAGTAATCGGGATGACGGTAAGGCGGCGCCTCGAAGGCGAGCACGAGATGGGTCTGCTCGAAGGGTTTGTCCGACCGTTTGGAGCCGCCGGTATAGGTTGCGCCTTGCGGCCGCGGCGAAGTGTTCTCGGGAAGGCCCGCGAGCCGGCGTTCGGCCTCCGCGACAAGCGCCGCGTGATCGACGGCGCCGGCGGCAGCCAGCACCATATTCGGCGCGTGATAGTGGGCCATGAGGTAGGCGCTGAGGTGGGTACGGCCGAAGCCGCTCACGCTCGCAGCCGTGCCCAGAATCGGACGTCCGACGGGCTGCTCCGGATACGCCGCCTCTGACACCAGGTCGTAGACGATGTCCTCGGGCGAATCCATGGACGCGGCGATCTCTTGCAAGATCACGTCGCGCTCGCGGGCCAACTCGGCACGATCGAAGCGCGGCTCAAGCAGGATGTCGCTTAAGATATCGAGGGCGAGCGGCATGTCCTTGCGCATCACCCGCGCATAATAGGCGGTAGAGTCCACGCTGGTGGCGGCGTTGAGCTCGCCGCCGACCGCCTCGATCTCTTCGGCGATGTCGCGGGCGCTCCGCCGGGCGGTGCCTTTGAAGGCCATATGCTCCAGGAAGTGGGCCACGCCGTGCTCGGCCGGCCCTTCCGAGCGGCTCCCCGCCCCGACCCAGATGCCGAGCGACACGGTCTCGACCTCGGGCATGGTATGGCTGATCACCGTCAGGCCATTCTTCAGCTCGGTCCGCTCCACGCTCATGCGCCCACCTCCGCGCCAGCCGGCGCCGCGCGGCTACGGCCGACGATGAAGTCGGCGACGGCGGCGAAATCGTTGGGCAGCGAGGTGCAACGCTCGTCCTGGCCGAGCCGCAGGCTCAAGCGCTCAGGCTGCTCCGGCACGCGGCCGGTCGCCCGCTTCACCGCCTCCGGGAACTTGGCCGGGTGAGCGGTGGAAAGCACGACCATGGGCGTGGTGCCCAGATCGGTCTCTTGGTGGGACGCGGCGATGGCGACGGCCGTGTGCGGGTCGACCAGCATGCCCGTCTCTTCGAAAACCCACCGAATGCTCATCTCCGTATCTTGCTCGCTGACCGAATGTGCGCCGAAAAGATCGCGCAATTGGCCGAGCTCTCCCTGGCTCATGCGGAACGCGCCATTCGCGCGCAACTCCTCCATCAAGGCCCTGACGCGGGCGGCATCCCGGCCGGCAAGCTCGAACAGCAAGCGCTCGAAATTGCTCGCAAGCTGGATGTCCATGCTCGGGCTTGAGGTGGCGATGACGCCTTGCGGCTGGAAAACCCCCGACGCAAATGCGCGCGGTAAACTGTCGTTGAGGTTCGTGGCGATAACGAGGCGCGAGACCGGCAGGCCCATGGCACGGGCCGCGTAACCTGCGAAAATATCACCAAAATTTCCGGTGGGCACGGTAAAGGCCACCGGCCGATGGGGGGCGCCGAGGCTGACGGCGGCGGTGAAATAATACGGGATCTGGGCGAGGATCCGGGCGAAGTTGATCGAGTTCACGCCGGTGAGCGCAAGGCGCCCGCTTAAGGCCTGGTCCCTGAACAGCGCCTTCACGATCGCCTGGCAGTCGTCGAAGGTGCCCTCCAGCGCGATGTTATGGACATTGGCCTCGGTCGCCGTGGTCATCTGCCGCCGCTGCACGTCGCTGATGCGGCCCTTGGGATGGAGGATGAACACGTCGATGGCGTCGAGCCCGCGAAAGGCCTCTATAGCGGCCGCACCGGTGTCGCCGGAGGTGGCGCCAACCACGGTCGCATGCGCGCCTTTGCGGAGCAGCGCCCGGTTCATGAACCGGGACACGACCTGCATGGCGAGGTCCTTGAAGGCGAGCGTCGGCCCGTGGAACAGCTCCAGCACGAAGGCATTCGGGCCGAGCTGGCTGAGCGGGGCCACGGCCGGATGGTGGAAGCCGTCATAAGCCTCCTCGAGCACGCATTCGAGGTCCCCGAGGCAGGGATCGCCGGCAAGATAAGGGCTCATGACCCGGTAGGCGGCATCGGCATAGTCGAGCCCGGCGAGCTCTGCGATCTCGCCCGGCTCGAGCCGCGGCCAGGCCTCCGGCATGAACAGCCCGCCATCCGGGGCGAGCGCCGCCATAAGCGCACCCTCAAAGGAGAGCGCCGGCGCCTCACCGCGCGTGGAGATGAACTTCAAGATCTGCCTCTCGCCGAAAAATGGGGGCTTTTCGGCGCTGACCCTAGCGGTCGGTGAGGCCCCCCGCAACAAGGCCGAAAGAGGCTCGTTAAGAGCCTTTGCGGCGATAGGCGCCCCAGACATAGACCCCGTAGACCACCACCAAGCACAAGGCGAGGCCGAACCAGGTGATCGCGTATTGCAGGTGGTTGTTGGGGAAACTGACCCGGGTCTGGCCCCCTTGCGGCCAGCCGCCGGGCACCTCGCTCGCCTTGGCCTCCAGGAAGAAGGGCGCCACCTGGACCGTGCCGCCGGGGAACATGGACCGCGCCATGGCCGGCAGATTCGCGGCTAAACCACTGATTTTTATCAGGTTCGTTGCTAGGAACGAAGATATTCGGCGTCTCGGAGTTGCGCACGAGCCCGGTCACGGTCACCACCTTCTGGATCTCGCCCTGTTTCCGGGTTGCGGGATCGCGCAAGTCCTCGGGCACGAAGCCGCGGTCGACGAGCACCATGGTCCCTTTGACGGTCTCAAGCGGCGTGATGACATGCCAGCCCGGCTTGCCCTCCGGCGACAGGGCATAGAGATAGCGCTCCAGGGTGTGATGGTAACGCCCCTCGGCGGTGACCGGTCTGTAGCTCAGATCGCGGCCCTCGCGGGCCAGCGCGATGGCGCGGTCGAGCGGCAGAGGCTCGGCTTTGGTCCGCGCCTCGACGCGGGCGATGAGCCCCTCCTTCCACTGAAGGCGTTGAAGCTGCCAAACGCCGAGGCCGATGAGGAGCGCCACGCCCAAGAGCGTGGCAAGGGTAAGCTTCAGAAGCGCTGCAGTCCGCATCGAGCGGCCTCTAGTCGGAGGCCAGCTTGCCCTCTTCGGCCTTGTGCCTGAACTGGAGCGCGATGAGCACGCCCTTGAAGGCCCGAAGCAGAAGCAAAGGCAGGATGATGGCGAGGCTGCCCCAGATGATCGCGTGCAGCCAATACGGTGGCTGGTAGTAGACTTCGACGTAGAGCGCCGCACCGACAATGATGAAGCCGGTGATCAGGATGACGAACACCGCGGGCCCGTCGCCGGAATGGGCGAAGTCGTAGTCGAGACCGCACACCTCGCAACGCGGCGCGACCGTGAGGTAGCCCGCGAACAGCTTGCCCTGGTGGCAGGCGGGGCAGCGGCCCATCAACCCGGCCCACACGGTTGAGCCCAGGGTGTGATGCGCGTGACTGAGTTGCTTGTCGTTCATCTTGGGTCCAGGTCCAAATCAAAAGGGGCGGCCCGTCCGACCGCCCCTTCCATATAAGACGGGTTCTCGCCGCCGCTAGCCCGCGGGATAGTTGGCGCCCGCGCCCCACACATAGATGCAGGTGAACAGGAACAGCCATACGACGTCGACAAAGTGCCAGTACCAGGCAGCCGCCTCGAAGCCGAAATGCTGTTTCGGCGTGAAGTGACCCTGCAACGCCCTCATCAAGCAGACGAACAGGAAGATCGTACCGACGATCACATGGAAGCCGTGGAAGCCGGTCGCCATGAAGAAGGTCGAGCCATAGATGTGGTTCGAGAAGCTAAAGCCGGCATGCATGTACTCAAAGGCCTGCAGGCTGGTGAACAGTAGGCCGAGCACGACGGTGCAGGCGAGACCCCAGACGAGGCTCTTCCGATCGTTGTGCAGCATCGCGTGGTGCGCCCACGTCGCCGTGGTGCCCGAGGTGAGCAGGATCAGCGTGTTGACGAAGGGGATCTGCCACGGATTGAAGGTGTGCCCGAAATAGCCGAGTCCAGCCACGCCGGTATCGGCGCTCGGGATCGGCGGCCACTCGCCGCCCGTCACCTTGGTGCGCGCATAGGTCACCAAATCGTGGGGGAACAGGGCCACATCGAAATAAGCCCAGAACCACGCCACGAAGAACATCACCTCCGAAGCGATGAACAGGATCATGCCGTAGCGCAGATGAAGCTGCACGACGGGGGTCTCGAGGCCTTCATGCGCTTCCTTGATGACGTCGCGCCACCACCCGAACATGGTGATGATGACCAGCAGAAGACCCGGAACGACCCACCAGAGCTCCGGCTCGCCGAGCTTCTTCGTGTGGAAGTACATGAGAACGCCAAGCGCGAGGGTGAGCGCGCCGAGCGCGCCGACAATCGGCCACGGGCTCGGATTGACAAGGTGGTAGTCGTGTTGCGGTTTAGCGTGGGCTTGGGCCATCTTTTAGTTCCCCTTCCTCCCCAGTCTGTCTCACAGGCGCCTCTCTCGCGCCGCCTAACTCACGATCCCGAGCTCTCGCCCTGCGACACCGCCGCGACCGGCTCGTCGTCGTTTTGGTAGAACGTATAGGACAAAGTAACCTCGGTCAGATTCTTGGTGTCGACGTCGTCGACCATCTTGGGATCGACAAAGAACGTCACTGGCATGTCCTTGCTAGCGCCCGGCGCAAGCGTCTGCTTGGTGAAGCAGAAGCATTGAATCTTGTTGAAGTAAGACCCGATCTGTTCCGGCGAGACGTTGAAGATCGCGCTCCCGGTGATCGGATGATCGGACTTGTTGGTCGCCTTGAAGAAGGCAAGCGCCGTCTCGCCGATCTTCACGTCCATCTTCTTCTTTACCGGCACGAAGCTCCAAGCCAGATGCTTGTCGACATTGGCGTCGAAGCGAACCGTGATGGTGCGGTCGAGAACCTTGTCGGCGCCCCGGTCGGCGCGCTGCGGCGTACCGTTATAGCCGGTCGCCTGGCAGAAGATGCGATAGAGCGGTACGGCCGCGAAGGACAGGCCGACCATGCCGGCGACCAGTCCGACCAGCAACAGGGCGACAACGTTCCTGCCGGTTTGCTTGTTGTTGTTCGGATTGTCCGTCATGCGGCTTGCCGATCAGATAGGCCGGACGAACACGTTGCCGCCCAGCCTGACAATGGTGACGATGAAGAACAGCACAACGAGCGCCGCAAGGATCCAGGCGATGGCCAGAGACCGTTTGCGTTGGCGTCGTTTGCGTTCCGCTTCCGCATCTTGCATCACAACGCCCAGCTGAGCGGCAGTATGCCGCCATGAATACCGAAACCCTGCTCCACCAGGAGAACGGTGAAGAGCAGGAAGAGATAGAGCACAGAATAGGCGAAAAGGTGCTTGGCCGCCCGTTCGGCCGCCTCCCCTTCCCGCGTGCGATAACAATCCACGGCGAAGACCACGAAGAAGGCCCCGAGGATCGAGGCGACGACGGTATAGAGCGTGCCGCCGAAGCCCATGACCGAAGGCACCATGCCGAGCGGCGCCAAGACGAGGCTGTAGATCAGGATCTGCCGCCGCGTCGCATCGGCGCCGTGGGTGACCGGAAGCATGGGCACGCCGGCGCGCTCGTAGTCGCGCGCGCGGATCAAGGCCAGCGCCCAGAAGTGGGGCGGCGTCCACACGAAGATGATGAGGAACAGCACGAGGGGCTCAAGGCTCACCGTGCCGGTCGCTGCCGCCCATCCGACCACCGGCGGCAAGGCACCCGCGGCGCCGCCGATGACGATGTTCTGGGGCGTCGCACGCTTCAGCCACATCGTGTAGACGAAGACATAGAAGGCGATGGTGAAGGCCAGCAGCCCGGCCGCGACCCAGTTCGCCATCAGGCCGAGACACATCACCGAGCCCGCGGCAAGCACGGAGCCGAAGGTAAGCGCTTCTTGCGGCGTGACCGCGCCCTGCGGCACGGGCCGCCCGGCGGTACGGGCCATGCGCGCGTCGATGTCGGCGTCGTACCACATATTCAGCGCGCCCGAGGCGCCGGCCCCGACGGCGATGCAGATGAGCGCGGCAATGGCCAGGACGGGATGCATGGTGCCCGGCGCGGCCACGAGGCCGACCAGCGCCGTGAACACCACGAGGAACATGACCCGCGGCTTCAGCAGCGCCACATAGTCGGCGACGTCGCCCCCAAGGGCGACGTCTAAATTCTCTGGAGTCGCTTGGACCGTAACGTCGGACATCAGCCTACTCACTCAAGCCCCTCTACGGTCACAGGCACCGTGCCCCATTACTTGATGCGCGGCAGCGTATCGTAGGTGTGGAACGGCGGCGGAGACGACAGCGTCCATTCGAGCGTCGTGGCACCGACGCCCCACGGGTTGGCTGCAGCCTTCTGCTTGCGGCTGAACATGTAGACGATCGAGAACAGGAACACCAACAGGCCCGCAAAGCCGATGTAGGAGCCGATGGACGAGACCATGTTCCACCCCGCATAGGCATCGGGATAGTCGGCATAGCGACGCGGCATGCCGGCCAAGCCGAGGAAGTGCTGCGGGAAGAAGGTGAGGTTGGCGCCGATGAACATCAGCCAGAAGTGAAGCTTTCCGAGCGTCTCGGAGTACATGTAGCCCCACATCTTCGGCGTCCAGTAGTACCAGCCCGCGAAGATCGAGAACACGGCACCGATCGACATGGTGTAGTGGAAATGGGCCACCACGTAATAGGTGTCATGCAGCGAACGGTCGACGCCCGCGTTCGACAGCACCACGCCGGTGACGCCGCCGACAGTGAACAAGAAGATGAAGCCGATCGCCCAGAGCATGGGCGTGTCGAACCTGAGCGAGCCGCCCCACATGGTGGCGATCCACGAGAAGATCTTGATGCCTGTAGGCACGGCGATGACCATGGTGGCGAACACGAAATAGGCCTGCGTGTTCACCGAGATACCGGCCGCATACATGTGATGCGCCCACACCACGAAGCCGATCACGCCGATGGCGACCATGGCGTAGGCCATGCCGAGATAACCGAAGATCGGCTTCCGGGAGAACGTCGACACGATCTGGCTGACGATGCCGAAGCCCGGGACGATCAGGATGTACACCTCGGGATGGCCGAAGAACCAGAACAGGTGCTGCCACAGCAGCGGGTCGCCGCCATGGGCGGAGTCGAAGAACGCGGTGCCGAAGTTGCGGTCGGTCAGCAGCATGGTGATGGCACCCGCCAGCACCGGCAGCGACAGCAGCAGCAGGAAGGCGGTGACCAACACGGACCACACGAACAGCGGCATCTTATGCAGGGTCATGCCCGGCGCGCGCATGTTGAAGATGGTGGTGATGAAGTTGATGGCGCCGAGGATCGAGGACGCGCCCGCAAGGTGGAGCGACAGGAGGGCGAAGTCCATGGCGATGCCGGGCATGCCGATCGTGCTGAGCGGCGCATAGACGGTCCAGCCGCTGCCCGCGCCGGTCGTGCCGGAAGCGCCAGGCATGAATAGCGACAGGACGAGAAGCGTGAAGGCCATCACGATCAGCCAGAACGAGATGTTGTTCATGCGCGGGAAGGCCATATCCGGCGCGCCGATCATCAACGGCACCATCCAGTTGCCGAAGCCGCCCATGGTCGAGGGCATGACCATGAAGAACACCATGATCAGGCCGTGGGCGGTGACGAAGACGTTGAACATCTCGGGGTTGGAGAAGACCTGCATGCCGGGCTCCATGAGCTCGGCGCGCATGCCCATGGACAACAGGCCACCAATCACACCCGCCACGAGGGCGAAGATGAGGTACATCGTGCCGATGTCCTTGTGGTTGGTGGAGAACAGCCACCGACGCAAGCCATGCGGATGATCGTCGTGATGGGCGGCTTCTGCCTGGGCGGTTTGTGCCATGACTGTCTTCCCTTATCGTCCTTTGTTCTTCTGAGACCCCGTGGGCCGGTTCAGACCACGCTTTGGTTTTAAGTTTCAGCTACTTCGCGGCAACCTTGTTCTTGCTGTCGAGCTGCGCCGCCTTCTGCTTGGCGACCCACGCATCGTACTCCTTTTGCGAGACGACGTGGACGGCGATCGGCATGAAGGCGTGATTGCGACCGCAAAGCTCCGAGCACTGGCCGTAGAACCAGCCCTCCTTCTCAGCCCTGAACCAAGTCTTCTGGAGGCGGCCGGGGACCGCGTCGAGCTTGACGCCGAAGGACGGCATGGCCCAGTCGTGGATCACGTCGTTGGATTTCAGCCCGACGATCACGTTCTTGTTCACCGGCACCACGACAGGGTTGTTGACGGTGAGAAGACGGGGCTGGCCCGGCTTCAGATCGGCGTCCTGCACCATGATCGAATCGAAGCTGATGCCCTCATCGGGATAGTCGTAAGACCAGTACCACTGGTTGCCGGTGGCGGTGAGGGTGATATCGGCCTTGGGAAAATCGTACTGGGCGAAGAGCAGCCGGAACGAGGGAATGGCGATGGCCACGAGAATGAAAATCGGGACGACGGTCCAGATGACCTCGATCGTGGTGTTGTGCGAGGTGCGGGACGGCTCGGGGTTACGCTTCTCGTTGAAGCGCACCATCACATAGATCAGCAGCCCCAGAACGAACAGGGCGATGAGCGTGATGATGATGGTGACATAGGTGTGGAATTCGGTGATCTGCCTCATGATCGGAGAGGCAGCGTCCTGGAAGCCCATCTCCCAGGGTGAGGCCTTACCCTCCCCGGCCAGAGCAGGTCCACACAAGACCAGCCCGGCAAGCCCAGCAAGAACCGTTAGCGCGCGGTGGAAGATCGCCATCCCTTCACTCCTAAGCCTGCTCCCCGCCATTCCCCTCGGCATGAAGGGTCCGGCCATTTCATTGGGCACGGGCAGCGCCCGCGCCGTCTCCTGCAACAGGGCCAGCGCGAAGATCGTCGGCGCGAAATTAAAGGCGTCGCCCCCGCAACAAGTCTTCTTCCCGTCCCCCGTCCAAGCGCTGGGACCTGATGGTTCTTTTGTGTTTTTAAAATCATAAAGGATATAGATTGGCAACACTCATGATTCAGAGCTTTGCTGCGGCATATGCACGCTTGACATTGACTTCCGGGCAATTGTCACAGGGCTTTGCGGGCGGTGGAGACTTTTCCGAGAGCGGCACCGCCGAAATTTGGCCCTATTGCTCGGCGATGGCCGTTTTCCATGCTGCGCATCGCCTCTTCACACCGCTTGCTTTCGCGCGCTAAGACGCTCGAAGTCCCTGCGCGGTTGCCCTAGCGCTTGAAAAGGCGGACCGGCCGGTCTTTCTGAAACTGAAGGCTCACAAGCCCACCATGCAGTTCTTCGCGCCGAGATCCCGTCCCCTGGCTACGCTCAGCGTGGCGCTGGCGCTCGTGATCGGGCTCGCGAGCCACGTGGCGGCGCAAGGCGCATCCCCCGCATCCACCGACGCGGCGGCGGGCGCCACCGGACCGGGCAGCGTGGTGCGAGAGACTCACGGCGCTTGGCAGGTCAGCTGCCGCACGCCGCCCGGCGCCAAGGAAGAGAAATGCGCGCTGGTGCAGAGCGTCACCGCCGAGGACCGGCCCAATGTCGGGCTCACCGTCGTGTTCTATAAGGCGATCGGCGAGAACAAGAAGCTGCTGCGCGTGGTGGTGCCGCTCGGCGTGCTGCTTCCCACGGGGCTCGGCCTCAAGATCGACAATCAGGACGTGGGCAACGCGCCCTTCCTGAAATGTGGCAAACGCGGCTGCGTGGCCGAGGTGGTGCTGCAAGACGACGTCATCAAGAAACTCAAGAAGGGCGAGACCGCGATGTTCATCATCTTCGACACGCCCGAGGCCGGCATCGGCATCCCGGTCAGCCTGCAGGGCTTCGCCGACGCGTTCGCCAGCCTGAAATAGCGGCACTTTCATCAGCGCATAAAAAATCGGCGGCAGAAAAGGAGAAATCTGCCGCCGATCATCCGTCTTTGGGGGACGGAAGCGTCCTTATCCGTGCAGGGTCGCGGTAAGGACGTGACTTGCCAAGTATATGGCAACGGCGGGCAAACTTTCAAGATTCGGGCAGAAACACCGTAAATCGGCCGGATCTCGCGCCTTGCGCCCAAACGCCAAACGGCGCAGGTCTTCACCGCGACGATCAACATCGAACCAAGGAGAGGTGGCTCATGGCTTGGTACGATTGGGTCCTCTGGCTCGGCATCCTCTACATGTTCCTGGGCACGGATTTCACGCTGAACTGGCTCAGCGGGATCTCCTACGGCCAGCGTCTTGACCGCGATTCGCCAAACTTCGTGCAGCGCATTTACTACCGCGTGTGGGCCTCGACCGATCCGAATGCGCGGGCCGACCGCGTGGATGGTCCGGCCAGCGTGCCCGCGCCTTGGGTGACCGCACTCTGCGTGACGAATGCGCTGGCGACCTGCACGATCGAGATCCTGTTGCTCTACGGCATGCTTCAGGATCCACGGCCGGCTTACGTGGTGCCGGCGGCATTCGCCTTTCTGTTACGCGCGGAGATCGAGATCATCTACGGATCGCAGCTCATCTGGGGACCGGCACGTTTGCGTGGCGGTGCGCTCATCAACTACCTGGCGATCGGGCTCGTGCCGCAGGTGTTGATTCCCTGTTTGGTCGCACTGCGCTTCTCGGGCATGGGGCTCACGCCGTTGTCGCTGCTCGTCTTCGTCGGAATGCCAGTCGCGATTCTCATGTGGACGTGGATCGTCTACCGCAACAATCCCGTGCCGGCTCTCGCCGAGAAGCAAGCCAAAGACGCGTAAAATTCACACCGGCCCCGCGCCGAACATGAAAAGTTCGTTAGGTTACGCACTTAGAGGCCTCGCGTTGTTGCAACGCGCGGCGATTGGATTATTTTGCCGCCAGCCTGCGGACGACAACGCGCGGGCGTTTGAGGAAACATACAAAGGAGGTGGAGAACACCGGTCCCCCGCGGCTCCGCACCAAAACGCGCAATGCTTAGCGAGGACCTGTTTTCTTACTCAAATTGAAATTCGAAGGTTGCGGCGCGGCAAGTCTTAGGACAGGCCGACAGCGAGCGCCCGAGACAGATCTGCACCAGATGCCTGTCTCCTCACATGACGCAACTTCGGCTGCCCAGCCCACCGCATAACAATCACAACCTGTGATGACGCGAATGGTCTGTGCCGCGTGACGCGGCCGCCCTTCGCAAGGAGGTCACGCGATGGGAGCCCTCGTTGAGGCAAACGCTCTGCACAAGGCCTTTGGCCCGATTGTCGCGGTCGACGGCATCTCGCTGTCCGTCGGCAAAGGCGAGGTCCTCGGGTTCCTCGGGCCCAACGGCGCCGGCAAGTCGACAACCATGAAGATGATTACGGGCTTCCTCGAGCCTGAACTCGGGAAGCTCGAAGATTTGCGGATTCGACGTGGAGACCGAGCCGCTGGCCGCTAAGAGCCGGCTCGGCTACCTCCCGGAAGGCGCTCCGCTCTATGCGGAGATGACCCCGAAGAGCTTCCTGACCTTCATTGCGGAGATTCGCGGCATCGATCGGAAGTCGCGCGCCGCCAAGATTGGCGCGGCGGTCGAGAGAACCGGCCTCGAAGGCGTTCTCGACCAGCGTATCGAGACCCTCTCCAAGGGATACAAACGGCGCGTCGGATTCGCCCAGGCCATTCTCCATGATCCGGCTGTCTTGATCATGGACGAGCCGACGGACGGCCTCGATCCCAATCAGAAGCATCACGTCCGCGAGCTCATCAAGGAGATGGCGTCTGAGAAGGCGATCGTCGTCTCGACACACATCCTGGAAGAGGTCGAGGCCGTCTGCACCAGAGCGGTGATCATCAGTCACGGCCGCATCGTCGCCGACGGCACCGCCGAAGAGCTGTTGCGCCGGGCGCCTTATCACGGCGCTGTCGCCATCCGCGTCCCGGCAAAGACGGAAAAGACGGTGATCGCGGCGCTGTCCGGCCACAAGGCGATCGATCACGTCGAGACGATCAACTCGGGCGATGGCCAAGTCGACTTGAGGGCTATCCCAAGCAACGGCGCGCCGATCGTCACGGACGTGGCCTCGTTGCTCCAGGAGAAGGGAATCACCGTGAGCGAGCTGTTCGTCGAGCGCGGCAAACTCGACGACGTGTTCCGAGAGGTGACGATCGCCGAGAAGGAGGGAGCACATCATGCGTGAGTTGCTGCGCACGACGGCCGTCATCACCAAGCGTGAATTCCTGGCCTATTTCTCCACGCCGTTGGCGGCCGTGTTCCTCATCGTCTTCGTGGCCTTGACGGGCGCGTTCACCTTCTACGTGGGCAATTTTTTCCAGCGCGGCGAGGCGGACCTCTCCCCCTTCTTCGCCTATCACCCCTGGCTCTATCTCTTGCTCGTTCCCGCCGTCGCCATGCGGCTTTGGGCCGAAGAGCGCAAGAGCGGGACCATCGAGCTTCTCATGACTCTGCCGATCTCGCCCTGGGCGGCGGTGCTCGGCAAGTTCCTCGCCGCGTGGGCTTTCGTCGGCGTGGCGCTCGCGCTCACCTTCCCCATCTGGATCACGGTGAATGTCTTGGGTCAGCCCGATAACGGCGTGATCCTCACGGGATATCTCGGAAGCTTCCTGATGGCCGGTGCGTTCCTCGCCATCGGCGCGTTCGTGTCGGCGCTGACCAAGAACCAGGTCATCGCCTTCATCCTCGCCGCCACGATCTGCTTCCTGTTCCTGATGAGCGGCGTCGATCTCGTTCAGAACGCACTGCAGGCCTGGGCACCGGGCATCGTCTCCTCGGCGATCTCCTCCATGAGCTTCCTGACGCATTTCCAAGATATCGCGCGGGGCGTCGTGGAAGCGCCGACCATCATCCTGTTCGTATCGCTCATCGTGTTCTTCCTGTTCGCCAACGTGATCGCTGTCGATCAGAAGAAAGCCGCCTGAGAGGAAGAAGATGGACAAGAATCAGAAATCTCCCTCTGCCTGGGATCGGCTGTCGGGCCGGTTCGCATCGCTGAGCCGTGGCACGCTTGCCTGGGGCGGCCTGGCGCTCGCCGCCGTGATCCTGCTGTCGATCAATCTCATCTCCTCGGTCAGCCTGCGCGGCGTGCAAGACGACATGACCGAGGACAAGTTGTTCACGATCTCCGATGGGACGCGCGAAATCCTTCGCGGCATCGAGGAGCCGATCAAGGTCCAGGTGTATTTCTCCAAGGGGATCGGAGAAGCATCGCCGACCTATGCCCGCTACTTCGAGCGCGTGAAGAGCCTGCTCGACAGCTTCAGGGATATCTCCGGCGGCAAGCTGCAGGTCTCCTATCTCGATCCCGAGCCGTTCTCCCCGGAAGAAGATCGCGCCGTGGCGGCCGGCTTGCGGAAGGTCACCTACAATGGCGACGGCGACTCCGGCTATTTCGGGCTCACCGCGGTCAACTCGACCGACAATCAGCAGACGATCGAGTTCTTCTACCCCAATCGGGAGACGTTCCTCGAATACGACATCACCAAGCTGATCCATACGCTGGCAAATCCGAAGAAGACCGTGGTCGGCGTCATCACCGATCTGCCGCTCGACGGCCAGACAAACCCGAGGACCGGCCAAACATCGCCGCCATGGCTGATCATGCAGCAAATGCGCGAGCTGTTTGACGTCCGCATGCTCAAGGAGGACGCCAAGACCATACCGTCCGACATCGACGTTCTGCTCCTCGCCCAGCCGCGCGGGATGGCGCCGCAAACCGCCTACGCGGTCGACCAATACGTGCTCGGCGGCGGCCGGGCGCTGGTGCTCGCCGATCCGGTTTCGGAGGTCACGCAGTTCCAGTCCTTGGGACGGAACAAGAAGGGTATGGACGAGCTCACGAAGCTCCTCAAATCGTGGGGTCTCAAGTTCGACAAAACGAAGGTTGCGGCGGATATCGCCCATGCGCAGCGCGTGCGCTTCGGCGCCACCGGCGACACGGTGACGGACTACGTCGCCTGGCTTGGACTGGACGACAGCAGCATCGAGAAGAGCGACGTCCTTTCGGCCGGCATCGATACCCTCAATCTTGCCTCGGCCGGCTTCCTTGAGCCGGTCAAGGGCGCGACGACGAAGGTGACGCCGATCCTCCGCACGAGCGATCAAGCCATGAAGGTCGATCTCATCGACGTGGGCGTGCGCGCCAACCCGCTCCAATTGCTCCGTAACTACAAACCGGGCGGCACGCCACTCATCCTCGCCGCGCGCGTGTCCGGCGAGGCCAAGACGGCCTTCCCCGACGGTCCGCCCAAGGCAACCAAAGCGGCGGGAGCCGCAGGCGCCGATGCTGCCGGGGCGGCTGATGCAGACGCCAAAGCGGACACCAAGAAGCCCCTCGCCTCGGGCAAGGTGAACGCGATCGTCATCGCCGATTCCGATCTCATGGCCGACCGGTTCTGGGTCCAACGGCAGCAGCTCATGGGTCAGGAACTCGCGGTGCCGACCGCCCAGAACGCGGCGCTGATCATCGGCGCGATCGAGAACCTATCGGGAAGCGATGCGCTCATTGCGCTGCGCGGGCGCGGCGTCGCCGAGCGGCCATTCACCTTGGTGGCCAGCTTGCGGCGAGACGCCGAGCGCAAGTTCCGGGAGAAGGAGCAAACGCTCACGCAAAAGCTCACGGAGCTGCAAGGCAAGCTGGCCAAGCTCGAGTCATCGGACAAAGGTCAGGTGATCCTGTCCGACGAGGAGCAGAATGCCGCCAAGGACTTCCGCTCCCAGATGCTCAAGACACGACGCGAACTGCGTGACGTGAAGCTTGCCCTGCATCGCGACATCGACCGGCTCGATGGCTGGCTGAAGTTCACCAATATCGCGCTCATTCCACTCGCCATCGGCATCGGCGGCGTGGGCTGGTCGGTATGGCGAACGCGGAAGACCAAGAGGAAGGACGACAAAACGGGCTCGGAGGATCGCTCATGACGCCGAAACAATTCGCTGGGCTGGCGGTGGCCGCTGTCGTGTCGGCCGTGGTGGCGATCATCGTCTATTCGTCCTCGGTCCAATGGTCGAGCGTGACGGAGAGCGGCGAGGCGCTTGTCGCTGGATTGCCGGCCCGTGCCAAGGCCGTTGCCGAGGTCGAAGTCGACCAGGGCGACAAGAAGATCACGCTGGAGCGCAAAGGGAAGAACTGGGTTCTGGCGGAGCATGACTCCTATGTGGCGGATCCCAAGAAGGTCGACGCGCTCCTCGCCGGGTTGAGCAAGGCACAGCTCGTCGAGGCGAAGACCAGGATGAAGGATAAGTATCCGCTTCTCGGCGTCGAGGATCCCGACACCAAGGACGCGAAGTCCGTCCTCGTGCGCCTGGTCGACGACAAAGGGAAGGAAGTCACCTCCATCATCGTCGGCAACAAGCGTCAGGACACGCTCGGCATCGGCGGCAGCGGGACCTATGTCCGCAAGCCCGGCGATGCGCAGGCATGGCTCGCGAACGCCAACATCAATGCCGGCGTGAAGCTCTCCGACTGGATCGATCCGCAGCTCTTCGAGACCCCCCGAGAGGACGTGGAGCATCTCACGGTGGACATTCCCGGCGAGCAACCGCTTGAGATCGTCCACGCCAAGAACAGCCCGGGGCATACGCTGAGCGAGATCCCGGACGGCATGAAGTTGAAATATACCAACATCGTCGACGAGATCGTGCGCGCGGCGCGCACGTTCGAGTTCGACGACGTGCGCAAATTCCAGACGCCGCCGGACGACGCGAAGATCAGCACCGTGGTCCTGACGACGAAGGGCGGGGTCAACGCCACCTTCCACATTCGCCAAGAAGGTGACGACGCCTGGGTGTCGGTCGAGGCGAAAGGCGACGGCGGAGCCAAGACGATCGCCGACGCCCTCAATGCCCGCGCCAAGGGGTGGGAGTTCCGCGTTCCTCAGAGCCGAATCAAGGAGATCCTCAAGCGCCGCAAGGACCTGCTGGAAGCGGTCTCCTCGTAGGTTGTCGCGTGGCCAGGGCCGCTAGGGCGCGGCCTGGCGCACGTGCAGCCCTTCGCTCTCGGACCACTCCTTTATTTTTTTCAAAATGCCGAGCGCCGTGCAGCCCAACTCGGTGATCTCATAGGTGACAGCGATCGGCTTGGTGCTGAGCACCTTCCGCCGCACCAGCCTCGCCTGTTCGAGCTCCTTCAGCCGCTCGTTGACCATCTTCTTGCTGGCGCCGTCGAGCTGACGCGCAAGCTCGTTGAAGCGCACCGGGCCGTCCTTCAGGTGCCACAGGATCGAGCCCGTCCACTTGCCGCCGAGGATCCGCATGCCGCGTTCGATGGGACACGGCTCAGCGCGCTTGCCGGCGGCCTTGTGCGTCTTCGCGTCGATCTTCTGCGCTGCGACCATTTTGCCCCTGCTCCCGGATAGTGGTTACAAAAAGTATACTGGTTGATTATCGAAACCTGAGATGCCACGTCAAGCCTCGCATCAACGAAGCACCGCAACCGGGAGACTGGCAGACCATGACACCCAAGCTGTTCACGCCGCTCGACCTTGGCGACGATCTCATCCTGCCCAACCGCGTCGTCATGGCGCCGCTGACGCGCAACCGCGCCAAGCCGGACGGGGACGTGCCTTACGCGCTCCATGCTGAGTACTACGCCCAGCGCGCCTCGGCGGGCCTCATCATCTCCGAGGGCACGCAGATCTCGCCGGAAGGCAAAGGCTATATCCAGACGCCCGGCATCCACAGCCCCGAGCAAGTCGCCGGCTGGAAGACAGTCACCGAGGCGGTGCACAAAGCGGGCGGCCGCATCTTCGCCCAGCTCTGGCATGTGGGGCGCATCTCCCATGTCTCGCTCCTGCCGAATGGCCAAGCGCCGGTCGCGCCCTCCCCGATTACCGCCAAGTCCCAGACCTTCACCGCCTCAGGCTACGCCGACGTCTCCGCGCCGCGCGCGTTGGAGACCAAGGAGATCGCGCGTGTGGTCGAGGATTACCGCAAGGCTGCCGAGAATGCGCGCGCGGCCGGGTTCGACGGCGTCGAGGTGCATTCGGCCAACGGCTATCTGATCGACCAGTTTCTGCGCGACGGCACCAACAAGCGGACAGACGCCTATGGCGGCAGCGTCGAGAACCGCACGCGCTTTCTCGCCGAGGTATCTGGCTGCCGTCACCGAGGTCTATCCGTCGAAGCGGGTCGGCGTGCGGTTCAGCCCGTTCTCGAACTTCAACGATATTGCCGATAGCGATCCGCTGACGACCTTCGGCGCCGCGATCGCGCGGGCCAATGACGCGAGGCTCGGCTATGTGCATCTCGTCGAGGGCCAGACCGGCGGACCGCGCGAGTTTCCGGAAGGTGCTATTGCGAAGCTTCGGGCCGGGTTCGATGGCGCCTACATGGCGAACAACGGCTACGATCGCGAGCGTGCAATCGATGCCGTCGAGTCCGGCGAAGCCGATCTCATCGCCTTCGGGAAGCTGTTTATCGCCAACCCGGACCTCGTGAAACGTCTGGAGATGAACGCACCGCTGAACGAGCCGGACCCGAGCACGTTCTATGGCGGCGACGAGCGCGGCTACACGGACTACCCAACCCTCGAAGAGGCATGGGCGTAATCCTCAGTAAGGCGTGCCTTCGGCCTCGCGCTGGCGTTTCAGCGCCTGTGCGTACCACACGAACTCATCGAGGAAGCGGCCGGCGGCGTTGTCGATCCAGCTCTCCGTCGCCGTGCCATCGTCTTTAAGCGCGCTGCCGATACTCGGGATCGAAAGCACCGACGGCACGCTCGGCATGCCCATCTCGGAAAGGATGGTCCGCAGCGCCACGGCGGCCCGTACGCCGCCGAATCGCCCTGCCGAATAAGACACGATGGCCGAGGGGCGCCAGAAAAACTCCTCGAGGAAATGGTCCAGGAGGTTCTTCAGGGCCGGCGGAACCGATTGATTGTATTCCGCGCTGACGATGACGAAGCCGTCCGCGCGGCGGAACAGATCGGCAAGCTCCTCGAGCAGCGGCGGCGCCTCGCCCTTGGGATACTCCTTGTACATGCGGTCGAGCAGCGGAAGCTCTTTCTCGCAAGGATCGACCAAGACCGGCTCGTCGCCGCGCGCGGCAATCTTGTCGATGATGAAGCGGGCGGCCTTGATGCCTTGGCGGTCGCGCCGCACCGAGCCGAGAATGACGGGGAACAGAAGGCCCATAGTGTCCTCCTTGCGCTAAAGTGCCTGGGTCTCGAAGAGGCGGTCGATATTGCCGCCCCACTCCCCCTCGTAAGCGGCAAGCAGGCGATCGGCTTCGGTGCGCCCCTCCTCGACGATCTGCATCAAAGGCAGAAGCGCACGCGTCTCGTCCTCGCCCTTCTTGTTGAGGCGGGCGCGCCGCAGCAATCCGCCTTCGGCAAGGGCCAGCATCTCGCGGGCGACCTCGCGCAGCGTGCGCCCGCGGAACGGCGTGTTGAGACCGAGCCGGGGCACGGCATCGCGCATGGCCTGCCGCTCCTCCGCCGTCCAGCTGGCGACGAGGCTCGCGGCCCCATCGAGCGCCGTGCTGTCGTAGAGGAGCCCAGCCCACAAGGCCGGCAGCGCTAAGAGATGCGGGAACGGTCCGGCATCGGCGCCGCGCATCTCCAGGAAGCGCTTCAGCCGCACCTCCGGGAAGAGCGTGGTGAGGTGGTCGGTCCAATCCTCGATGGTGGGCTTCTCCCCCGGAAGCGCCTCGAGTTCGGCCTTCGAGAAAGTCCCGGAACGAGGCGCCGGCCACGTCCACATAGCGGTTGTTGCGGTAGACGAAATACATGGGCACATCGAGCGCGTAGTCCACGTAGCGCTCAAAGCCCATGCCATCCTCGAAGGCGAAGGGCAGCATGCCGGTGCGGTCGGGATCGGTGTCGCGCCAGACCTCGGCGCGATAGGACTGAAACCCGTTGGGCTTGCCTTCGGTAAAAGGCGAGTTGGCGAAGAGCGCGGTAGCCACCGGCTGGAGCGCAAGCCCGACGCGGAGCTTCTGCACCATGTCCGCCTCGCTGCCGAAATCCATGTTCACCTGAACCGTCGCGGTGCGGAACATCATGTCGAGGCCGTGGCGCCCGCGGGTCGGCATGTACCGCATCATGATGCGGTAGCGCTCCTTGGGCATCAGAGGCAGTTCTTCAAGCGTCCATTTCGGGCTGAAGCCGAGCCCGAGAAAGCCGATGCCGAGCGCGCGCGCGACGCCGCCCACCTCGGAGAGATGCAGGCGCAGCTCCTGCTCGGTCTCGTGGATGGTCTTGAGCGGCGCGCCGGACAGTTCGAGCTGGCCGCCCGGCTCGAGGCTGATGGCGCCGCCGATGGGGCAATCCGTGCAGGAGAGCGCGATGATGTTGCCGTTCTCGAGGACGGGCTCCCAGCAGTAGCAATCATGGTGCGCCTCGAGCAGCGCGCGGATGCCATGGTCGCCGTCGTAAGGGACCGGGGTGTTGTCCTTGACGTTGAAGCCGAACTTCTCGTGCTCGGTGCCGATCCGCCACTCGGCCTCAGGCTTCGACCCCGCCTCGAGATAAGCGACGAGTTCGTCGCGCGACTCGATGACGGGGCTCTGCGGCCCATCCACCCGTGTCGACATCGAAGGAACTCCGCTTGGATCGAGGGAAACTTGGCCTGGGCGCTACGGTCCCGAGGCAAAGGGGAACTCTATATCGCGCGAGGCGCTCGGCCCGGCAAGGGCCACCGAGAGGTAATCACACAATGCTGATAAGACGTTGCGCCGAAATGCCTCACACCATCATGCGGTGGTAGAGGTCGAACATGATCCACAGGCTGCCGCCGACCATGAGGAAAATGATGACGCAGGCGAAGGCGAGCGCGACTAGATTTTCCCGCGGCGTGGACTCCAGGTCGATATGCAGGAAGAAGCGCAAGTGAACCAGGATCTGGACGACGGCGAACGCGGCGATGATGACAAGTGTCGTCTCACGAGGAAGCGCGCCAGTGAACACGAGGGCGAACGGGATCGCCGTTAGGATCAGCGCGGCCACGATGCCGATGATGTACGGCCGCATGGTGCGCTCGACGGGAATGCCTGAAGAGGTCTCCATCACAATAACCCTGGCAGATAGACGACCGAGAAGATCACGACCCAGATGATGTCTAGGAAGTGCCAGAACAGGCCGAGCCGCATCAGCCGCGAGGCGACCGGCGCCGTCAGCCCTTTGAACAGGACCTGACCGATCATCACCAGGATCCAGAGCAGCCCGACGCTCACATGCAGGCCGTGAGTGCCGACCAGCGTGAAGAAGCCCGACAGGAAGCCGCTGCGGTCGGGGCCTGCGCCTTGGGCGATCATGCCGCGAGAACTCGCTGTATTCGAGAAAGATAAAGCAGCCGCCGAGGAGGAAGGTGATGCACAGCCAGAGCAGCACCTTGGACCTGTCGGCTGCCGAGAGCGCGACGGCGGCGAAGCCGAACGTGGTGCTGCTCAAGAGAAGCGCGAGGGTCTCGCCAGCGGCACGCTCAAGGCTGAAAAGCTCCTTGCCAGGTGGCCCGCCGGCCGTGTTCCCGACCATGACCAGATAGGTGGCGAACAGAAGCGAGAAGATGACGGCATCGCTCATGAGATAGAGCCAGAAGCCGAACTCCTTCTCCTCGTACTTCTCGGCGTCGTGCGGGCTGATGGCGCCCATGGTGTCGGCTGCAGCGCTCATGTGGCCTCCGGCACAGGCTGGCCGGCAAAGCCGGGCTCATCTTCCATCGCGTTCTTCGGCGCCTTGGCGAGCTGGGCGAAGCGCGCATCCTCGATGGCCTTCACCTCGTCTGCCGACATTGTGTACTCGCTGTCGTCATCGGAGGCGCGAATGATGATGGCGACGGCGATCGACGCGAGGCAGAGGATGGCGAGCCACCACATGTACCAGATCATGGCGAAGCCGAAGACGAAGCCGGCGCCGCCGATGAAGGCGCTGATGAACGTGTTCTTGGGCAGCGTGATGGGCTCGTACTTGTCAGGCCGCTGATAGGCGACACCGCGCTGCTTCATGTCCCACCAAGCGTCGATGCTTTGCACCTGCGGCAGAACGGCAAAATTGTATGGCGCTGCCGGCGAGGAGGTGCCCCATTCGAGGCTGCGCCCGTTCCACGGATCGCCGGAGAGATCGAGGAGCTGGTTACGATCCCTGACGCTGACCCAAAGCTGAACACCGAGGCAGACGATGCCGAGGAAGATGATGAACGCGCCGATCGCGGCGATGATCAGGTGCGGCTGCCAAGCGGCGATCTCGTAGTGCTCCATGCGGCGCGGCATGCCCAAGAAGCCGAGCACATAGAGCGGCATGAAGGCGAGATAGAAGCCGATGATCCAGCACCAGAACGACCACGCGCCCCATTTCTCGTTCAGCTTGAAGCCGAACGCCTTGGGGAACCAGAACATGTAGCCGGCGAGATAGCCGAACAGCACGCCGGGGATGATCATGTTGTGGAAGTGCGCAATCAGAAACGTCGTGTTGTGCATCAAATAGTCGACCGGCGGCATTGCGAGCAGAACGCCGGACAAGCCGCCAATGACGAAGGTGACGAGGAAGCCGAGCGTGAACAGCATCGGCGGCTTAAAGATGACGCGCCCGCGGAAGATGGTGAACAGCCAATCGTATACCTTCACGCCCGTCGGCACGGCGATGATGGTGGTCATGGTGCCAAAGAAGGAATTCACGCGCGCGCTCGATCCCATGGTGAAGAAGTGGTGCAGCCAGACGGTGAAGGACAAGAGGCCGATCGCCATGGTGGCGAGAACGAGCGAGATGTAGCCGAACAGGCGTTTCTGGCTGAAGACGGCGACCACTTCGGAGAACACGCCGAAGGCGGGCAGGATGAGGATGTAGACCTCGGGATGACCCCACAACCAGAACAGGTTGATGTAGTTCATCATGTTGCCGCCCATGGCGTTGGTGAAGAAGTGGAAGCCAAAGGTGCGATCGAGAAACAACATGCTGCAGGCGACAGTGAGCGCGGGGAAGGCGAAGATCATCAGGATCGCGGTGACGAACACTGTCCAGGTGAACAACGGCAAGCGGAACATCGTCATGCCCGGCGCGCGGCACTTGATGATGGTGACGAGGAAATTGATGCCGGTCATGGTGGTGCCGATGCCCGAGATGAGCACCGCCCACAGCCAGTAGTCGACGCCGACCCCCGGCGTGAACTGCGACTCGGAATAAGGCGGGTAGCCGGTCCAACCGGCAGTGGAGAACTTGCCGATAACGAGGGAGATCAGCACGAGCCCGGCGCCGGCCGTGGTGAGCCACAGGCTGATCGAGTTCATGAAGGGGAAGGCGACGTCGCGCGAGCCGATCTGTTGCGGCATGACGAGATTGGCCAGACCGGAGAGGAACGGCATGGCCATGAAGAAGATCATGATCGTGCCGTGGGACGAGAAAATCTGATCGAAATGGCTGGGCGGCAGATAGCCGTCGTTGTTGAAGGCGATGGCCTGTTGGCTGCGCATCATGGCCGCGTCGATAAAGCCGCGCATCAGCATGACGAGCGCGACCATGATGTACATGATGCCGATCTTCTTATGATCGAGGCTCGAGATCCAATCGAACAGCACCAGACGCCAAGCGCCGAAATAGGTGATCACCGCCATAACCGAGAGCGCACCGAGCACGGTGATCGCCGCGCCGGAGGCGGCGATGGCGCTGTAGAACGGCAATGATTCGATGGTCAGCCTACCGAAGATTAGGTCCATTCCTCATTCCGCTGGTTCCGCCTGTGCCGTGCTCGGGGCGAGCTCGGCGTCGTTACGGGCGTATTTGGCGATGATCTTGTCGAACAGGTCAGGCTCGACGCCGGAGTAGTAGGTCACCGGCACTTTTTGGCTCGGCTTGGCGAGTGTCTCGTAGGTGGCGGCATCGAGCGTGTCGGAGGACTGCTTGGCCTTGTCCACCCAGGCGTCGAAATCCTCCTTCGAGTCGGCGATGACCCGGAACTGCTGATTGGCGAAGCCGGTGCCGCTGAATTGCGCGTTGCGCCCCCAGAACTTCCCGGGCTTGTCGGCGAGAAGATGCAGCTCGGTCCGCATGCCGGCCATGGCGTAGATCTGGCCGGCCAGCGCCGGGATGAGCAGCGAGTTCATCACCGTGTCCGAGGTGATCTCGATGCTGACCGGCGTGTTGACCGGCAGGACCAGCTCGTTGACCGCGGCGACGTTCTGCTCGGGATAGATGAAGAGCCACTTCCAGTCCTGAGCGATGGCCTCGACCTTAAGCGGCTCCACGCTGGGATCGATCGCGCTATAGGGGTCGAGCTTGTAGGTGTTGTGCCACAGATGAATGCCAAGCCAGACGATGATGGCCGCGGGCACGCCCCAGACGAGGATCTCGACGGGCCAGTAATAGGCGAGGTTCGGTGTGTAGCGGGCACTGCGGTTGGTGCCGCGATAGCGCCACAGGAAGAGCGCAGCCATCACCCAGACCGGGATGATCACGATCATCATGATCGCGACGCCCTTGAACAAGAGGTCCCGCTCGGTGAGCGTGATGGGCCCGTTGGGCTCCATGACCGGGCTGGTCATGAACCCGCAGCCCGCACAGAGGAGACCCGCGGCAATGGCCGACGCTATCCCCTTGAATCGATAGGCAAGCGTTTGTCTCAAGATCACGCCTTGCGGTTCGATTGAGCGGTTGCGGGTGCTCGGTGTCTGCTCCCTATTCAAGACCGTTCTATCCGATTCGGCACCGAATTGTCGGCCCATTTGGGCGTCATTGTGAAAATTGCGTCAAGCTTGTCTCCGCGATTTTCAGCGCCAATCACCGAGCACAGCGTTCACCAAGGCAAGGCACGCAACGGCGGCCGTGTCGGCGCGCATCACGCGCGGTCCGAGTGACAGCGGGAATGACAAAGGTCTGCTTCAACAGATGCGCTCGCTCCTCCGGCTCGAAGCCGCCTTCGGGTCCGATCAGCACGGCAAGCGGACGGCCGCTTTGGCCTGCGAGCGCCTCAAGAGGCGAAGCTATGGGTGCAGCCTCGTCGGCGAAGATCAGCAGCCGGTTCTCGTCCCACTCCTTGAGCAAGCTTTCGAGCTTCTGCGGCGCGCGCACGTCCGGCACCCGCAAGATCCCGCATTGCTCGGCGGCCTCGACGGCATTGGCATGGAGGCGATCGGTGTTGACGCGTTCGGCCACGGTGCGGCGGGTGATCACCGGCTGGAGCACGCTCACGCCCATCTCCGTCGCCTTCTGCGCCATGTAGTCGACGCGCGCCCGCTTGATGGGCGCGAAAAGATAATGGAGGTCGGGCCCGTCCTCTTGAGGGCGTGTCTGATGCTCGGCCGTGGCAACCGCCTTCTTCTTGCCGAGCGCGGTGAGGCGCATGCACCATTCGCCATCCGCACCGTTGAAGAGGAGGACTTGATCGCCCGGCTTCAGGCGCAACACGTTTCCGAGATAATGCGCCTGCTCAGGGATAAGTGCGATCTCTACACCGGCCTGCAAGGGAGACTTGACGAAGAGCCGTGGAAGTTTAGAGGGCATGGGCGAGACCCGGCGAAGCGAGCAGAGGCGAGCGAAACGAGACATGCCACGTCCGGTATCCCAAGGCAAAGCGCCCGGCGTGGCCGATGCGGCGCCGGCGAACTGGGTCGACCGCTTCGCGCCCGGTTGGCTCGTCCCCTATTTGCGGCTTGCGCGCGCCGACCGGCCGGTCGGCTTCTTCCTGCTGGCGCTTCCCTGCTTCTGGTCGGTGGCGCTCGCGGGCCGCAGCGTCGGCGCCCCCTACCCCGATCCGTGGCTGCTGCTTCTGTTCGCCGTGGGCGCCATCGCCATGCGCGCGGCAGGCTGCACCTATAACGACATCGTCGACCGCGACATCGACGCTAAAGTCGCGCGCACGCGCTCGCGGCCACTGCCGAGCGGCCAGGTGACCCTGACATGCTGCCGTCGTCTTCATGCTGGGGCTCTGCCTTG
Organism: uncultured Alphaproteobacteria bacterium; assembly: GCA_963727165.1. GTDB lineage: Bacteria > Pseudomonadota > Alphaproteobacteria > Rhizobiales > Methyloligellaceae > Methyloceanibacter. Next base: position 38,177 of record CAVSFJ010000018.1, on the reverse strand, counting down.
TCGGGCTTGCCGTGCTGCTCAGCCTCAACACCTTCTCGATCCTGCTCGGCTTCGGCGTCGTTCCCATCGTGACGCTCTACCCCTTCATGAAGCGCATCAGCCATTGGCCGCAGGCCGTGCTGGGGCTTGCCTTCAATTGGGGCGCGCTGATCGGCTGGGCCGCGGTGCTCGCGAGTCTCGATCTCGCGCCCTTCGTGCTCTATGTCGGCGCCATCGCCTGGACCATCGGCTACGACACGATCTACGCCCATCAGGACCGCGAGGACGATGAGCTCATCGGCATGAAGTCGACGGCGCTCAGATTCGGCCGCGCCACCAAGACCTGGCTCAGCCTGTTCTACGGCTTGGCGTGGTCCGCGCTCGTCGCGGCGGGACTGCTTGCGGGCGCGGGGGCCGTGTTCGTGGTGGGCATGGGCGTCGCCGGGGCGCAGCTCGCCTGGCAGGTCATGACGCTTGATATCGACAATGCGGACAACTGCCTTGCCCGCTTTCGGTCGAACCGGGACTTCGGATTGCTCATATTTGTCGCAATCGTGTTCGATATGGCGGTTGCATCCCTGGCCTAGAGTGCCGATTTGTCGGGCTTGAAAGACTGGTCCGAGAAATGCAAGAGACGAAGAGCAGAGAACCAAAGCAAGAGGGCCCCGGAGCTTGTTGCTCACGGGGCCCGGTGACGCCTTGCTGTTAGCTTCCTTATTGGCTGCCTTGAGGTAGCCTTGATTGACCCCATGGTGCCACTGAAGCTTTCCTGGACGCTTAATGGACGTAATTAACGACCGGTAGCTTCCACCATGGTTTAGAGAGTGTTCCTTTCGCCTGATGACCGCAATACGCACAAAAAACCCTGAGATCATGCCTCCGCTCGCGGAGGATTACGAACTTCTAAAGACCGCCGTGCGCGATGCCGGGGCGCTGGCCAACAGCTATTTCCGCCGCCAGGTCGAGGTCCATAGGAAACCCGACGGATCGGAGGTGAGCGAGGCAGACCTCGCCGTGGACGCAGCGCTGAAGCTCGATCTCACGACGCGCCGCAAGGATTACGGCTGGCTGTCGGAGGAGAGCCCGGACGACCGTACCCGGCTCAAGCATTCCCGGGTGTGGATGATCGACCCGATCGACGGGACCAGCGCCTTTCTGCGCCACAACCCGGAATGGACCGTGTCGGCGGCCTTGGTGGAGGATGGCGTGCCGGTGCTCGGCGTGGTGTTCGCCCCGGCAAAAGACGAGTTCTTTCACGCTTTGCGTGGACACGGCGCCTTCCTCAACGACGAGCCGATCCACACGAGCGATAAGACGACGCTCGAGGGCGCAACGATGATCGCCAGCGGCGGTCTCTTCAAAAAGAAGATCTGGGAAGAGCCCTGGCCCGAGGTGACGGCGCAATGGGTCAACTCGGTCGCCTACCGGCTCGCGCTCGTCGCCTGCGGCAGGGGGGACGCCACCATCTCACTTTCGGGCAAGGCCGAATGGGACCTGGCTGCCGCCGCGGTGATCATGGACGAGGCCGGCGGCATCACCACCGATCATCACGGGAATCCGCATCCCTATAATCGCGAGACCCCGCGGTTTCCGAGCCTGGTGGCGAGCGGCAAGGCGCTGCACCCCCTTCTCATCGAGCGCACAAGCCGCATAGACCTTTAGGGCGCATTTCGGCAAGGTGCGGGCGACCAAAGGAGGGAAAGCAGACGTATGGCCGCAACACACAAGGCAAAGGCGCCCGCCAAGCAACTGCTCCATCTCGTGTTCGGGGGAGAGCTCACCGAGCTCGACAAGGTCGAGTTCAGCAACCTCAAAAAGCTCGATATTGTAGGCATCTATCCCAATTACGCCCAAGCCTATGACGCCTGGAAGGACGCCGCGCAGCGCACGGTGGACGACGCCCATATGCGCTATTTCATCGTGCATCTGCACCGGCTGCTCGATCCGGAGCACGACACCAGCGGGGCCGAGAGCTAGCCAGCCGCTTTCGGCGCCGGGTTTTTCGCCTTAAAGGGGGCCGGAGCCCCGTGCTAGAAGGGGGCAGCCGGGGTTGTGGCGCTCTTCCCCGGGGCACTCAAGAATCGGGGAAATCCTTGAAAGATCAGCTGTTCAAAGACGCACGTGCAGTTTCCAGGGGCGCCGACGAGCTTGCCGCCCACTATACGACTGCCGAGATCGTCAAGCGCATCTGGCGGGAGCACTTACGCCCCCGTATCGGCCTCCTGGCTATCGCCAGCGTCGCCATGCTGCTGACGGCCGCGACCACCGGCGCCATTCCCTTTCTGATCCAGCGCACCGCCGACGACGTGTTCGTCGCCAAGAATGTGGACATGGTCTACTGGATCACCGCGGCCATCGTCGTGGTCACGGTGGTCAAGGCGATCTCCGAATATGTGGCCAATGTGACTGTGGCCTATCTCGGCTACCGCTTCATCGCCGATCTCCGCATCCAAATGTTCGCCAAGCTCGCCAAGGCCGATCTCGGCTGGATACAGACGGTGCATTCGGGGCGGCTGCTCTCGGGCTTTCTCAACGACGCCAATCTCATCCGCGCCACGGCGAGTCGCTCGATCGTCACGCTGGGCGAGAACTTTCTGAAAGTGGTCATCCTCGTCGGTAGCATCATCTATATGGACCCGCGCTTCTCGCTGCTGATCCTGATCTTCATGCCGCTTGCCTGGATCATGCTGAGCAAGCAGCGGAAGAAGATGCGCAAATCGACGACGAAATCGCTGCAAGAGACGGGGGATCTCTCAGCGCTCGTGACCCAGACCTTGCGCGGCATGCGCGTGGTGCGCGCCTACCAGCAAGAGGGCCAGGAGGAGAAGCGGGCGGCGACCGCCATCAATCGCGCGCTCGAGTTCACCATGCGCGGCACGCGGGCCCGTGCAATATCGAGCCCGGCGATGGAGCTTCTGGTAGGCCTCGGTTTCGCGCTTGCGATCTATTATGCCGGCACCCAAGGACTTCGCGGCGATCTCTCGCTCGGCCATTTCATGGGCTTCATGACGGCGGCGCTGCTTATCTATTCTCCGCTCAAGAGCGTCGCCACCTTGCAGACGCAGTTGCAGGAAGGCGTCGCCGCAGCAAGCCGGGTGTTCGGCGTGGTCGACCGCAGGGTTAGCCTGACTGAACTGCCCGACGCCAAGCCTCTCGCGCTCAAGGACGGCGAGATCGAATTCAAGGACGTGACCTTCGCCTACGACCCGGAGAACGTGGTGCTCAAAGGCGTCAGCTTGACGGTGCCGCCCGGCAAGACCGTGGCCCTGGTGGGTCCGTCCGGCTCGGGCAAGAGCACGATGGTCAATCTCGCGCTGCGCTTCTTCGATCCCGACAAGGGCGAGGTGCTGATCGACGGTCAGGACATCAAGCATGTGACCGTCGAAAGTCTGCGCGAGGCCATTGGCCTCGTCACCCAAGACCCGGTGCTGTTCGACGATACGATCCGCGCCAATATCGCCTATGGGCCGAAGCCGGTGGTCGAGGAGGAGGTGATCGCGGCGGCGAAGGCGGCGGCGGCGCACGATTTCATCATGGGCCTGCCGCACGGCTACGATACGCGCGTCGGCGAGGCTGGCGGACTTCTCTCTGGCGGCGAGCGCCAGCGCATCGCCATCGCGCGGGCGATCTACAAGAGCGCCCCGATCCTTTTGCTTGATGAGCCGACCAGCTCGCTCGACTCGGAATCCGAGGCCAAAGTGCAAGCGGCGCTCGAGGTCCTGATGAAGGGCCGATCGGTGCTGATGATCGCGCACCGGCTGTCCACGGTGAAGAAGGCCGACCTTATCTGCGTGCTCGACCAAGGCCGCATCATCGAGATCGGCCGCCATGACGAGCTCGTCGCCAAAGGCGGTCTCTACACCAGACTGCATCGCACCCAATTCGGCATCGCCGGAGGTTTTGCGGCCGCCGCTCAAGACGAAGGCAGCGCCGTCGCCGTGGCCGGCGAGTAGCGGCGCCAGAGAGGCACGGTGAAACGGCTGCTCACATCGAAGCCCGCCGTCGCTTTTCTCAGCGGGCTCGCTTCGGCCTATATCCGCCTGATCTACGCCACGAGCACCATCAAGCGCGAGCCGGCCGACACGGACGCCAAGCTGTTCGAGCAGCACCCGCAGATCCTCGCCATGTGGCACGGCCAGTTCTTGCTGTTGCCGAATCTCAAGCCCGAGCGTCCGGCGGAGGTGAAAGCCATGGTCTCACGCCATGGCGACGCTGAGCTCATCGGCGCGGTGCTGCAGCGCTTCGGCATGGACCTGATCAGAGGCGCCGGCGCCGGAAAGCGGAAGCGGAACCGCGGCGGAGCCACGGCCATGCGGGAATCTCTGCGCGCGCTCGCCTCGGGCGCTACCGTCGCCATGACGGCTGACGTGCCGCCAGGACCGGCGCGGCGCGCCGGGATCGGCATCGCCACGCTGGCCGCGAAGTCGGGCCGGCCGGTCGTGCCGTTCGCCATCGCCACCAGTCACTTCTTGAAGCTGCCGACCTGGAGCGCCTTCACCATCAATCTCCCGTTCTCGACGCTTGCCATCGTCATCGGCGATCCGGTGCATGTGCCCACCACCGAGGACGCGGAGAAGCTCGAGGCGGGACGCGCGGCAATCGAACGGGCGCTCGCCGAAGTCACCGCGCGCGCTTATGCGCTCGTCGGCGCCGCCGATCCACTCCACAAGGAGGAGATGTCGAAGCCGGGCCTCTCGCTCAAAGCCTATCGCCTGGTGACGAAGATCGCGGCGCCCGTTGCACCGTTGCTGCTTGCCTGGCGCACGCGGCGCGGCAAGGAGGAGCCTGACCGGCATCCCGAGCGCTACGGTCTCGCCGGCACGCCGCGGCCGTCCGGTTTCCTCGCCTGGTTCCATGCGGCGAGTGTCGGCGAGGTCAACGCCGCACTACCGGTGATCGACGCCATCGCCAAGGAACGGACCGACGTCCGCATCCTGCTGACCACGGCAACGGTCACCTCGGCGCGTCTGGCCGCTGGCCGGCTGCCCGAGGGCGCGCTGCATCAATATGTGCCGCTCGACCGCCAGGGCTATGTGAAGCGGTTCCTCGATCATTGGCGTCCCGACCTTGCCGTTCTCGTGGAGTCGGAGATCTGGCCAAATCTGGTGCTGGAGACGAAGGCGCGGAATATCCCCCTCCTCCTGATCAACGGGCGCATGTCGACCTCCTCGTTCAAGGCGTGGCGGCGGCGCCCGGGCTTGAGCCGTCCGATCTTCTCGGCCTTCGACTTGGTGCTTGCCCAGAACGACAGCCTCGCCGAGCACTTCGCCCAACTCGGTGCGGGCGACGCCCGCGCTGCAGGCAATCTGAAAGCCGACGCCCCGCCGCCGCCTGTGGATCAGGCCGACAAGAGGCGTCTCGCATCGGCGCTGTCGGGGCGGCCTCTGTGGCTCGCGGCGAGCACGCATCCAGGCGAGGACGAGGTGATCGCCACCGCCCACAGCATGATCAAACGGGCGCTCCCCAACCTCCTCACCATCATCGTGCCGCGGCATCCCGAGCGCGGGACGCTGATCGCCGAGCAGCTGAAAGGCGACGGCTTGAGCACCGCGCTCCGCTCGCAAGGCGCACTCCCCGAAAGCAGCACGGATATCTATCTGGCCGACACGATCGGCGAGCTCGGCCTGTTCTATGCGCTGGCACCGGTTGCCTTCATCGGCGGGTCGCTGGTGCCCCATGGCGGGCAGAACCCGGTCGAGGCGATCAAGCTCGGCACCGCGGTGCTGACGGGTCCGAACTGGCAGAACTTCCGTGACTCCTACACGCAGCTCCTCAAGGCCGGCGCCGCCAAGGAAGTGACCGACGCGGAGACCCTCGCCGTCGCGGTGCTCAACCTCCTGCAAGACGAGGCGGCGCGGAACGCCATGACGGCGCGCGCCGAGGCCACCGTCGCGGCCATGAGTGGCGCGCTGGACTATACGCTCGCAGCCCTCGACCCTTACCTCCCCCCGAAGGCGACCCTGCAACATGCCTCTTGAGACGCCCTCTTGGTGGTACCGCAAGGCGGGGTTGGTCTCGGCGGCACTCTCCCCGCTTGCCGCACTCTATGGGCGGGTGGCTGCGGCGCGCCTGGAAAAGGTCGAGCCCTACCGCTCGCGCCTGCCGGTGGTCTGCGTCGGCAATTTCACGGCGGGGGGCGGCGGCAAGACACCGACGGCGCTCGCGGTGGCCGACGCTTCTGAAGGCGATGGGGAAAAAGCCCGCGTTTCTTACGCGCGGCTATGGCGGCGCGGCCAAGGGACTCGGTGCAGGTCGCGCGAGGGCCAGAGCGCAGAAGAGGTCGGCGATGAGCCGCTGTTGCTCGCAGGCATGGCGCCGACCGTCGTGTCCGCCGACCGGGTGGCCGGGGCCAAGGCCATCGAGTCCTCGGACGCGGACGTCATCGTCATGGACGACGGCTTCCAGAACCCTTCCCTCGCCAAGGATCTTTCGCTGATCGTGGTGGATGCCGCATCGGGTCTCGGCAATGGGCGTGTCATCCCGGCCGGACCGCTCCGCGCGCCGCTCGATATCCAGATCGCCCGCGCCGATGCGCTTCTCGTCATCGGCGAGGGTAAGAAGGCTGACGCGCTGATCGCCGCGTTCGAGCACTGCCACCAAGCCCGTGCTCCGCGCCAAGATCGCGCCCAATTGCGACCCGCGCTGGCTCGGCGTGTTGCCGGCTATCGGCTTTGCCGGCATCGCGCGGCCGGCCAAGTTCTTCGCCACGCTGAAAGCAAACGGCGCGCGGCTGATCGCAAGTCACGGCTTCGGCGACCATCACCGCTTCACCGAGAAAGAGGCAAAGCGTCTCTTGCAAGAGGCGGAAGACAAAAAGGCGATGCTGGTGACCACGGAGAAGGACTGGGCGCGGCTTCCTGATGACGATGAGGACAGCGCGCTCACCGAGCTCAAGCACCGCTCGCGCCCCTTCCCGATCGTCGTGACATTCGACGACGAAGCGGCGGCGAGAGACTTGCTGAGCAGAGTGACTGAGCGCTAGCTGACTTCGGGCTCGGTCGGCGGCGTGGGTCTCGCGGTAGCGCTTGAGAGACGTCGCCGCGTCGGCATAGGCCTCTTGCAGCTCGACGCTCCAATAGCGCAACTCGTCGAGCGGGATCGCCTTGCCGGTGACGGCGCAGCGCACGAAGTCGCCAGGCGTCATCACCTGCACCTCGCCGTCGAGATATTTGAGTTTGGCCTCGCCCTTGAAGCCGATATTGCGTTCGAAGCGGTTCATCAAATCGGTGAAACTCTCTTGTGATCCGTCACCATAGCGTCACGGACGATACGTTGCCAGCGCACTCTTTATCATGACGCATGATCTTATCAGAAAACCGGTTCCCACTTTTCCGGATCATGCTCAGAGCAGACTTCCCTGCTTTTCGTCAGAGCGGCGGCGCGGCTCTTTCGCTTCCGCCTCCCCCTTCCCTTTCACCCCGCGCGGGTCTGCATGCGCCTCAACATGGCCATCGGCGAACTCGATGTCCAGTGCCGCGCCCGGCTTCACCTCGGAGGCTTTGCGCAGCATGGTACCGTCGGCGGCGCGGACCAGCGTGAAGCCGCGCGCCAGCACGTTGTGATAGCCGAGCGTGGAGAGAAGCTTCGCTTGGGCGTCGAGACGGCGGCGTGCGCGATCAACCGTGACGTGAAGCGCGCGGGCGCGGGCGCGGTCGAGGCGAATGATTTGCTCGCGGCCCTTGCTCACCGCGCGCGCGACGAGATGCGGCCTGAGCCTTGGTCCTGCCTTGTCGAGACCCGAACGATGCGCCACGGCGTTCGCGCGCAGCGCACTTAGGAGCTTATGGCTGGCCGTGTCGAGACGCTGGCGCGGCAAGCCCAGAATGTCGGCCCGGCGGGGCAGCCCACGCGCGGAAGCCGCAAAGCGGCTGACGCCAAGTTTCCAGCGTGCGGCGCAGCGTGCCTGCGCCGCGCACGCCGAACGTTCCGCACCGTGATGAGAAGCTCGGAGCGCACCGGTACGGCGCGCTCCGCCGCCGCGGTCGGCGTCGGCGCGCGGTGATCGGCGACGAGGTCGATGAGGGTCCAGTCGGTCTCGTGCCCCACCGCCGAGATGAGCGGAATGGCGCTCGCGGCCGCGGCACGCGCGACGATCTCCTCGTTGAAGCCCCAAAGGTCCTCGAGGCTGCCACCGCCGCGGGCGACGATGATGAGATCGGGCCGGCTGAGTCCTTCTGGGCGCCGTCGTGGCATTGAAGCCGTGAATGGCGGCAGCCACTTCGCTCGCGCAGGTCTCGCCTTGCACCCTGACCGGCCACACCAGCACATGGGAGGGAAAGCGATCCTCAAGGCGATGGAGGATGTCGCGGATCACGGCGCCCGTGGGCGAGGTGACCACGCCGATAAGGCGCGGCAGGAAAGGCAGCGGTCTTTTCCGCGCCTCGTCGAACAGGCCTTCGGCGGCGAGCTGCTTCTTGCGCTGCTCGAGCAGCGCCATCAGCGCGCCGACGCCGGCAGGCTCCAGCTCGTCGATGACGATCTGATAGGTCGACTTGCCGGGATAGGTTGTGATCTTGCCCTTGGCGACGATCTCGAGCCCTTCCTCGGGCTTGAACTTGAGGCGGGCAAACGTGCTGCGCCAGACCACCGCCTCGATCGCCGCGCCTTCTCGTCCTTGAGCGTGAAATAGCAATGGCCGGAATTGTGCGGGCCCCGATAGCCGGAAATCTCGCCGCGCAGCCGCACCAGGCCATAGGCGTCCTCCACCGTCCGCTTCAGCGCGAAGGCGAGCTCGGAGACGGTGTACTCGACGAGGTTCGTCTGGACCTCTAGGGGGATACGGCTGGCCATTTCACTTCATCTCTTTTCGCCGACGCGCCGTCTCGTGCTAAGAGCCGCGCGGGGTCTGTCACAAAGGGCATACAGGCCCCGGAAGCGGCGAACAAGATCGGAACAAGCGGGGTGTTGCGGACGGTGAATGTGCTTCTGATCGGCGGTGGGGGACGCGAGCATGCGCTCGCCTGGAAACTCGCGCAGAGCCCCCTTCTCGACCAGCTCTATTGCGCGCCGGGAAATGCCGGCATCGCGGCGGTTGCCGAGTGCGTGGCCCTCGACGTGAGCGATCACGGCGCGGTCGCCGCGTTCTGCAAGGACAGGGCGATCGGCCTCGTGGTGGTGGGACCCGAGGCCCCGCTGGTCGCCGGCCTTGCCGACGCCCTCGAAACGGACGGTATCCTCGTGTTCGGGCCGTCCGAGGCGGCGTCCCAGCTCGAAGGCTCCAAAGGCTTCACCAAGGATCTGTGCGCCGAATACGGCATCCCGACCGCGGCCTATGGGCGCTTCGATAACGCCGCGGCGGCCAAGACATACGCGGCAGAGCAAGAGCTCCCCATCGTCATCAAGGCGGACGGGCTTGCCGCCGGCAAAGGCGTGGTGATCGCCGAGACCGGCGCGCAGGCGGATGCCGCGATCGAGGCCTGCTTCTCGGGCGCCTTCGGCGAAGCCGGCGGCGAGGTCGTGGTCGAGGAGCATTTGGCCGGCGAAGAGGCGAGCTTCTTCGCCCTGGTCGACGGCGAAACGGCCCTGCCGCTGGCCACGGCGCAAGACCACAAGCGGGCCTATGACGGCGACACCGGGCCCAATACGGGCGGGATGGGCGCCTACTCGCCGGCGCCGGTCATGACGGAGGCACTGTGCGCCCGCGTCATGGACGAGATCATCGTCCCCACCGTCGCCGCGATGCGCGCGCGGGGCACGCCCTTCAAAGGCGTGCTCTATGCCGGGCTGATGATCCAGGACGGGGCCCCGAAGCTCATCGAATATAATGTGCGCTTCGGCGATCCCGAGGCGCAGGCGCTGATGATGCGCCTCAAGTCGGACCTGTTGCCGGCGCTGATCGCAACCGCGCAAGGGAAACTCGCCGGCGTGAGCCTCGACTGGCACGACGCCGCGGCGCTCTGCGTGGTCATGGCGGCCAAGGGCTATCCCGGCGCTTACGCCAAGGGCACCGAGATCAAAGGGCTGGACGCGGCCGCCTCCGATCCAGATGTCGAGATCTTCCACGCCGGCACCAAGCGCGAGGGCGACAAGATCATCGCCAATGGCGGCCGTGTGCTCGGCATCACCGCGCGGGGCAAGGACATCGCCGAAGCGCAGGCGCGCGCCTATGCGGCGGTCGACAAGATCGATTGGCCCGGCGGCTTCTGCCGCCGCGACATCGGCTGGCGGGCTGTCGCGCGGAAGGCCTAGCGCTCGCGCTTGCCGCGCTCCTTAGCGAGAAATTCACTGAAAGCTGCCAGGAAGAGTGCGAAACGCGTTTTTTCCGTGTTTTCCTGCGAAGAAGCGTTGCCTTTTCGCAATGACGTCACTATTTCCAAGTTATCTGGCTGACGCCGAGAGAAATCGAGAATCATATGACTTACGACCTCCCCGTTTCGAAGAAGACCGTGTCCGGTATCGTGGGGGTTGCTGCGATTCTCTTCTACCTGTGGCTGCTGACCTGGGCCGGTCCCGCCAAAGCGATGCCGGGCTTCGCCGCCCATGTCCCGAGCCCGCAGTCTCCGGTCGAGCAAGCGAAGATCTTTCAGCGCGACCGGACACCTATCTATCCTTACGTGGCCACGGGGCCAGGCCGGCGCGGCTGGTCCGGCTATTTCGGCTTCGTGCCCTACACCAAGGGCCAAGTCGAGAACCAAGCCATCGAGCGGAGCTTCTATCCGCAGAACACCTGGCCGCACGACCCTAACGCCCCATACCCACAACCCTACGGCGTGGGTCCTAACCGCTAAATCTCCTCTTCGTTGCTGCAGTGATCGAAGCTCCGCGCGCTTTGCGTGGGGGTTGCGCTCAATTGGTTCATCTCGTCCACACGTCCCCAGCGACGGGAGGCCGGGCCGATACTTATTGAGTAAAATTCTCTTTGAAGTTCTTCTCAAGAATTTCCCGCGCATCAATATTTAAGTGACCGAATATTCACCGAACTACTCAACTCGCTGTTAGTTCGTCCAGGGAATACTTCGCCTCTACCCCTGGGAGGCTGACATGAAATCTTTGCTCATCGCCCTTTGTCTCGTTGCCGTCTCGGCGAGCGTCGCGCTTGCCGAACAGAGCGTCGGCGAGCGCTGGGAGAACTCTCTCCTCACCCACAAGCGGAACGGCACGCTGGCCGGCCCCCGCCCCGGCCAGAAATGCCTGTGGTCCAAGGCGCTCAACGGCTGCCTCTGGTACACGCCCGGCAAGTGGGACCTCAATCTCGAGGACTTCAACTAGACCGGCGGTCGGCCGCCCTAGCGGCGGGCGGCGAAGAAGTTCTTGAGGAGGCCCGCGGCGGCGGTCTCGCCGATGCCGCCATAGACCTCCGGCGCGTGGTGGCACGTGGGCTGCTGGAAGAACCGCGGGCCGTGCTCCACGGCGCCGCCTTTGGGGTCGGCCGCACCGAAATAGAGACGGCGGATGCGGGCGAAGGAGATGGCCGCGGCGCACATGGCGCACGGCTCCAGCGTCACGTAGAGATCGCAATCGACGAGCCGCTCGGTTCCGAGCTTGGCGCAGGCCTCGCGGATGGCCAGCAGTTCGGCATGGGCCGTAGGATCGCGCAGCTCAAGCGTGCGGTTGCCGGCGGAGGCCAGCACCGCGCCGTCAGGGCTCACCACAACGGCGCCGATCGGCACCTCGCCGCGGTCGCGCGCCTCCTCGGCCTCCTTTAGGGCCAAGTCCATGGGACGCTTGCTCGGGAGCGCCGCATCTGCAAGCTTCGCCGTCATGGGCGGCAAAGTGGGCGAGAAGCGAAGCCGGGGTCAAGCGCCTCGGAAACGGGGTGATGCGCCCCCTGCCCCGCACGAGCCCATGCGCATCGCCAAGGCGATCGCCCATGCCGGGCTCTGCTCGCGGCGCGACGCCGAGAAATGGATCGAAGCGGGCCGTGTGGCGGTCAACGGCACGGTGCTCAAGACCCCGGCCCATGTGGTCTCGGATACCGACACGATCACGGTCGACGGCGAGCCTCTGCCGCAAGCTGCGCCGGCGCGGTTATGGCGCTACCACAAGCCGAAGGGGCTGGTGACCAGCCACAAGGACCCGCAAGGGCGCAAGACGGTGTTCGAGGCGCTGCCGGACGGGTTGCCGCGGGTCGTCTCGGTGGGGCGACTCGACATCAACACCGAAGGTCTGCTTCTGCTCACCACGGATGGCGCTCTGGCGCGGCATCTGGAGCTGCCGAGCACGGGCTGGGTGCGGCGCTACCGGGTGCGGGCGCATGGGCGCGTCACGCAAGATGCGCTCGATGCCCTAAGAAGCGGCGTCACCATCGACAGTGTCCGCTACGGACCGGTCGAGGCGCGCATCGAGCGCGAGCAAGGCAGCAATGTGTGGCTGACGATCGCCTTGCGCGAAGGCAAGAACCGCGAGGTGAAGCGCATCGCCGAGCATTTGGGGCTCACGGTGAACCGGCTGATCCGCGTGTCGTTCGGGCCGTTTGCCCTCGGCGAGCTCACCGCCGGCGCGGTCGAGGAGGTGAAGCCCAAGGTCTTGGTCGACCAGCTCGGCACAAAACTGGCCGGGGAACTCGGCCTACGCCGGGGACAGCTCGACCGGCAGGCGACCCGCCGAAAATGAGGATCATCGCGGGAAAGTTCAGGGGTGCCGGCATCGAGGCCCCGAAAGGGCTCGGCACAAGGCCCACCTCGGACCGGGTGCGCGAGTCGCTGTTCAACGTGCTGGAGCATGGGACGCCGGCCGTCGACTTCGAAGGCGCACGGGTGCTCGACCTGTTCGCGGGCTCCGGCGCGCTCGGGATCGAGGCGCTGTCGCGCGGGGCCCGCTATTGCCTGTTCATCGAGGACGATGCCGCCGCCCGCGCCGCCATCCGCCGCAATGTCGAGGCGCTCGGGCTCACCGGCGTCACCAAGATCTGGCGCCGCGACGCGACACGGCTCGGCCCGGCCGGCACGGTCTCCCCCTTCGATCTCGTGTTCTGCGATCCGCCCTACGGCAAAGGTTTGGGGGAACGGGCCCTCGCGGCAGCCGTTGAAGGTGGGTGGCTCAACGACGAGGCCATCGCCGTACTCGAGGAGCGGGCAGGGTTAGCGCCCGCCTGGCCCGCCCCCTTCGCCGAGATCGACCGGCGCCGCTACGGCGACACGGAGATCGGCATCGCCAAGCTTTCCGGATGAGGCGGGCGGCTTTCGCGCAAGGCGAGAAAATGTGTTTAGATACAAGAGGCGTGGAGCGGGGAGGGCTGATGAGGTTGAGAGCGCTGCTGTTTGCGCCTTTGTTCTTGGCGACCGTCGCGGCAACCCAGGCCCCCAAGGACAGCTTCAACTCGGGCGTATGGCAAGGCGACGCCAATTACGACGCGGACGGGCAATTCTCCGACTGCACCATGACGGCGCAAGCCAAGGACGGCGTTCTGCTCGGCTTCGTCATCAGCGCGGATTTCGACTGGGGCCTGGTCATCGCCGACGAGACGCGAACCTTCGAGGTCGGCGCGCGCAAAGCCGTGCTGCTGCTCGTGGATAAGCGTGACCCCATCGCCGCGGTGGCCAAGGTGGTCGACGCTCACGGCATCCTCATCCCGCTCGAGAACTCCGATCCGGTGATCGAGGCCATGCGCCACGGCAAGGTCTTGCGGATCGCCACGGACGGGGCCGAGTTCAGCTTCAAATTGACCGGCACAGCCGACGCCATTGCCGATCTTGCCGCTTGCGTCACCGAGCACCAAGGGACCGCGCGGGTCCAGCTCTGAGGCACAGTTAGCGGCGGGAGAACAGCTTCTCGATATCGGTGAGCTTGAGCTCGACATAGGTGGGACGGCCGTGATTGCACTGGCCGGAGAACGGCGTCTTCTCCATGTCGCGGAGCAGGGCGTTCATCTCATCGGGGCTCAGCCTGCGCCCGGCGCGGACGCTGCCGTGACAGGCCATGGTGGAGAGCACCTGGTCGAGCCTTGCCGCCAAGAGGCGCCGCCCCTCCTCCTCTTCTTCCGCTTCGAGGAGCGTATTGGCGAGATCCGCGAGCAGGCCTTTGACGTCGCAGGTGCCGAGCAGCGCGGGCACCTCGCGCACGACGATGGCTTGAGGCCCGAAGGCCTCGACGACCAGCCCCAAGCGCTCCAGCTCATCCGAGGCGGCGAGAAGGCTTGCGGCCGCCTCGCCGTCGAGTTCGACCACTTCGGGGATCAACAGCATCTGGCGGGCGATGCCGCCATTCGCCAACGCGCCCTTCAGCCGCTCGTAGACGAGGCGCTCGTGCGCGGCGTGCTGGTCGATGATGACCAGCGCATCCCCGGTTTCGGCGATGATGAAGGTGTCTTGCACTTGGGCCCGCGCGGCGCCGAGCGGGTAGTCGGTGCCGGTGTCATCCTCGGTGGCGGCCCCACGCATATCGGCGGAAGGCGCAGAGACCTCCGCCAGCGGCGCTTGCGCCCGCTCCGCAAACCCGAAGCTCCGCGGGGGGCCATAGCCCGCATAGGTTTGCGGGCGCGCAGCCGCTGATGGCGTAGGCGTCTCGGAGGGCTGGACCATGCGCTGAAGTGCCGATTGGGACAGGCTCGCCGTGGCCCGGTGGCCAGCCGCGCCTAAGGCCTCGCGCAAGCTCCCGATCAGGAGCGAGCGCACGGCGTTCGGATCGCGGAAACGGAGCTCGGTCTTGGCAGGATGGACGTTCACGTCCACCTCGTCCGGCGGCAAATTGAGGAACAGCGCCAGCATGGGGTAGCGCCCATGGGGCACGAGATCGCCATAGGCCGCGCGCACGGTGCCGGCGATAAGCTTGTCGCGCACGGGCCGTCCGTTCACCACGAGGTAGGCTTGCAGTCCGTTCGGCCGGTGGAGGGTGGGCAGCCCGGCAAAGCCTTCCACCGTCATGGGCCCGCGCGCCGCCTTCACGGGAAGCGCGTCGTCGACGAACTCCGACCCGAGGATGCGCCCGAGCCGCGCCAAAGCGTGGTCGAGCAGGCCCGGCGGACAGGCATCGAGGCGGAGCGTGGTGCGCTCGCCGGTCGACAGCGAAAAGGCGATCTCCGGATGGGCGAGCGCGAGCCGCTTGACGGCGTCGGCGATGGCCGCACTCTCCGCGCGTTCGGACTTCATGAATTTGAGGCGGGCAGGCGTGGCGTAGAACAGATCGCGCACCTCGACCTCGGTGCCGGCGGCACGCGCGGCCGGTTTCAACGGGGCTTTCCGGCCGCCGTCCACGGCGATCCGGTAGGCCTCCTTCGCGCCTTTGGCGCGGCTGGTGATGGAGAGCCGCGCCACGGCGCCGATCGAGGGCAGCGCCTCGCCACGAAAGCCGAGCGTCAAAATATGGGAGAGCTCGTCGTCGGCGAGCTTCGAGGTGGCGTGGCGCTCGACGGCGAGCGCCAGGTCCTCTGGTCCCATGCCGGCGCCGTCGTCGGCGACGCGGATCAGCCCCAAGCCCCCGCCCGTGGCCGTCACGTCGATGCGGGAAGCGCCCGCGTCGATTGCGTTCTCGACCAACTCCTTGACGACGCTTGCAGGCCGCTCGACCACCTCACCCGCGGCGATGCGATTTATGAGGTTCGGCGGCAGCTGACGAATAGCCATCGCGTGCCTCCGTTTGCCCGCCGACGATAGCGGCGGGATCGGCACTCTACTCCGATTCTACGCCTTGAAGACTCGTATGCGGGCTAGCCTCGTATGAGAACTACCCTGGGGCGCCTTGGCGCGCCGTGGCGGCCGGCTCGACCGGCTTGCCGACGATGGTGGTGAGGAGGCGATCGGGCGCGAGCATGCGCCTCGCCACCCGCTTGACGTCGTCCATGGTCACCGCCTCGACCAACTCGTTGCGCCGGCTGACATAGTCGATGCCGAGATCCTCGATCTGGATCCACAGAAGCTGGCTGGCAATGCTCGTCGACGACTCAAAGCGCAGAGCATAGGCGCCGGTCAGATAGGCCTTGGCGCTTTCCAGCTCCTCTTCACTCGGGCCGTGCTCCGCCAGCCGCTTGAGCTCGTCCTGGATCACCGCGAGCGACTGGCCGACGGCCTCGTTCTTGGTGGCCACGTTGCCGATGAACACGGCGCCATGCTGATAGGGATAGAGGTTGGAATAGACCGAGTAAGCGAGGCCGCGCTTCTCGCGGACCTCTTCCATCAGCCGCGAGGAGAAGCCGCCGCCGCCGATGATGTAGTTGAGCACGTAGGCCGGGATGAAATCAGTGTCGTGCCGCGAGACGCCGCGCAGACCGAACTGCGCCACGGATTGGGGCACGTCCATGACGATGACCTCACGCTTGGGGCCCTGCGTCGGGTTCGCATCGGCCACGGCCGAGAGCTCCGATTTCGCCGGCAGGTCGCCGAAGATCTTGTCCAGCGCCTTGCCGAGCTCTTCGGCATCAATGTCGCCGACCACCGAGACCACCAGTTTGTCGCGAGCGAATACGCGGCGAACGTAGCCGTGGAGATCATCCGTGGTGATGGCAGAGACCGATTGCGTCGTGCCCTTTACCGGGCGTCCGTACGGATGATTGTGGAACGCGAGCTTGTCCCAGGCGAGCGAGGCCACGGTCTCCGGGTCGTTCTCGTCGAATTTGAGCCCGGCCAGAATCTGGGCGCGCACGCGCTCAAGCGCATCCTCATCGAAGCGGGGCTGGCCCATGGCGAGCCGCAGCAGGTCGAAGACCTGGTCCTTGTTCTCGGTCAGCGTCTGCAGGCTGCCGAGCATGACGTCGCGGCCAGCGTCGAAGTCCATGCGCATGGCGAGCGCCTGCTCGCGCTCCTGGAAGGCGGTGGAGTCGAGATCGCCGGCGCCCTCGTCCATCATGGCAGTCACAAAATAGGCCAAACCCTCCTTGCCCGGCTCATCCTGGGACGCGCCGCCGCGAAAGGCGAAGCGCATGGCGATCAACGGATTTGCATGACTCTCCACGAGCCACGCCTTGATCCCGCCGGGGCTGGTAACCTCTTGAATTTTCATGCCACTCCCTTTGGCCGCCGCGGGCATCGCCAGCAGCGCCAGCGCCGCGAGCGACACACCAAGCCGGACCATTTGGGCGAAAAGCGAAGAGCGAATCGTCATCCGCGTCTACGACTTTCCGTTTCCGGCCCGTGGGGCGGGTTTCTGACCAATGCTGCTCGTATATTCGGGGACCGGCGTGAGAATTCCCGTGACCGAGTTGTTTTCAACAAGATATTTGCGGGCTACGGCGCGGATGTCGTCCACGGTCACCTGCTTCAGCCGGTCGGGCCATTCCTCCACGTCCTCCACGCTCATGCCGGCAGCGAGCCGCCAGCCATATTGGCGCGCCATGCGGGAAATGGAGTCGGAGTTGTAGACGAACTCGGCGACTTGCGAAGCGCGGGCGCGGTCGAGCTCGTCTTGCGTGACGCCCTTCTCGCGCAGCTCGGCGATGACGCCGTCGATGGCCTTTTCGAGGTCTTCTGCCGCGTCCGACGCGCCGGCAATGGCATAGAAGCCGAGCCTGCCGGAATCGAGACCAGAATCGGTGTACCAGCCGCCGGCGCTCGCCGCGACCTTCTGCTCCACAACGAGCCGCTTGTAGATGCGGCTGACGGCGCCATGGGCGGCGATACGCATCAGGAGGTCGAGGGCTTCCGCTTCGCCCGGCTCGGCCGAGGCGTAGCTCGGCGCGATGTAATAGCGCTGCACCGTGGTGCGGCCGGCGCGGGCATCTTCGAGAGTGACCGTGACCGGTGCGTCATGCTCGGGCTCTTGCGGCCGGACGCGCTTGATGTGGGGGCCATGCGAGGGGATCTTGCCGAAGGTCTTCTCAGCGAGATCTCTCACCTCTTCCGGCTCCACGTCGCCCGCCACGATGAGGATCGCATTCTCCGGGGCATAGAAGCGGTGATAGAAGGCGAAGGCGTCCTCGCGGTTCAGAGCTTTGATCTCATGCTCCCAGCCGATGATCGGGATGCCGTAAGGGTGGTTGCGGTAGAGCGCGGCCATCATCTGCTCTTGCAGGATGCTGCCCGGGTCGTTGTCGACACGGGAGCGGCGCTCTTCGAGGATGACGTCGCGCTCGGTCTTCACGTCCTCCGGGGTGAGGCGGAGATTGGCCATGCGGTCGGCCTCCATCTCCATCACCGTGGGGAGACGATCCCTGGCAACCCGCTGGAAATAGGCGGTGACGTCGTGATTGGTGAAGGCGTTATCTTCGCCACCGTTCCTGGCGATGATCTTGGAGAACTGCCCGGTGGGGATCTTGTCGGTGCCCTTGAACATGAGATGCTCGAGGAAGTGGGCGATTCCGGAAGAGCCCGGCGGCTCGTCGGCCGCGCCCGCCCTATACCAGACCATCTGGGTCACGACCGGGGCCCGGTGGTCGGGGATGACCACGACATCAAGGCCGTTGGCCAGGGTGAACTCGCGAACGTGCTCGGAAGGGGCTTTTTCAGCCGCGACGGCAGCAACCGACATTGGAAGGCTCATACAGGCTATGACCAGGCCGACTCCGAGAGCGGCGGTCCGTTGATCTAGCATCCCTACCACCATTCAGCGAGGCCTGAGGGTTGTGATGCGGGCAATAGGCGCGCGGGAGGCTTAAGCTTAACAAGCCCCTAACCGATGCGCCACATGTCGGGCCTCGGGCCAAGTTTTTCAATGAAAACAGAGGTGCAAGATCACGGCCAACCGCGAGAGCGCAGCCCTTTTAGGGGTTCGCTTGGTTAAGCGGGCTCGCTAATAGCCGACGGGCGCGCCGCCGCTATTCACGTTCTTGTAGCTATTAGGCGCATCCGGGTGGAAGTCCTCGTTGTTCCGGTTGGGCAGCGGCGCTTCCGGCACGTGCGGCTGCAGCCCTTTCGGCTGGGATACCGTCTTATTATCGACCACTCTGTCGGAGGCATCGGGCTCAGGCACATCGGCCACCGGCTCTTCTACCGTCTTCTTACGGCTGAACAGCTTGTCGAGCAGGGTCGGCTTGCCCGCGTAAGGATTTATAGGATCGGCCTCGGCCTCGACCTCGGCCTGCTTGGCTTTGTTCTCCTCAACCACGCGCTTGCGCACCCGTTCCGGGTCGTCCGGCCAGTCCGGACGGGCCGTGGCCACGGCAGCGCCCTGGCTCGGCGGCGGCAGCTTGTGGAGGTTGGGCGGGACTGTGAGCGGCGGCCGCTCCGCCATCTGCACATCCGGGGTCTGACGGTCCCCGGAAACGCCCATGTAGTCGAAGATCTTGCCCTGGAACTCGACGCCACCGCAGCCGCCAAGGAGCGCCACGCAGGCAAGCGCACCTGCGAGCTTCGAAGCCCGATCGGCAAAGGCTATGGCGGTGATGTGCCCCACGACTCCCCTCAGAACCCGGCGAAGTCCCGGATTTATTTACATCTTGGAGGGGTTTCCGGCCTTTTTGTGACCCCCGAACAATGAGTTATACAGAAGTCCAATGACCCCAGCAACTATGGCCACATCGGCGATATTGAACACGTACCACTCGAAGCCGAAGGCGTGAAAGGCGAAGAAATCCGCCACCGCGCCATAGGCGATGCGGTCGATGGCATTGCCGATGGCCCCGCCGAGAATGAGGCCGATGGCGGCCGCCGTAAGCGCCGAGGTCACCCGGGCGAGCCATATGACGAGGGCGAAGCTGGCGACGACGGCGAACGCGATCAGCCCTAGCCGCCCGAGATCGGTGTCCTGGGTGAGGAGCCCGTAGCTGACGCCTTTGTTCCATACGAGGACAAGGTCGAAGAACGGCGTGACCGCGACCGTACCCTTGGCACCGAGGTCAAAGGCGAAGAGCAACCAGAGCTTGCTCGCCTGGTCCGCGACGACGGTGAGGGTGCCGATGGTGAGTCCAAGCGGCGATAGCGGTCCCCAGAACCAGTGACGCATGACGCTACGCCCGCGCTTTCGCGCGCGCATCGAACTGGCGCACGGCCGCCGCGTCACGCGGCGAGAGCGTTGGGAACTCGGGGTCGGATCCCACCTCGGACAGGATCTTCCACGACCGCGCGCACTTCCTGCCTTCGGCCCGCGCAAACATCACGGCCACGCCTTCCACGTCCTCGATGCGGAAGGCGTCGCGCGGCCCCTCTTCCGGGATCAACGTGGCGCCGCTCGTAATGGCGATCTCGGCGAGGTCGACACCTTCGAGCGCCGCGCGCAAGTCCTCATCTGACACATAGACTTTCGGGGCCGCTTCCAGGCTCGAACCGATGCGACCTTCTTTGCGCTCGATCTCGAGCGCGCCAGTAACCACGCGACGCACTTGGCGCACCTCGCGCCATTTCTCTGCCAGCGCCTCGTCGCGCCACTCCTCCGGCACGTCGGGGAATTGGCGCAAGTGCACCGAGCCTTTGTCTTCCGGGAAGCGGTTGAGCCACGCCTCCTCCATGGTGAAGCAGAGCATGGGCGCGAGCCAGGCGGTGAGGCAGGAGAACAGGCGGTCCGTGACGGTGAGCGCGGCGCGGCGCGGCGCGCTGTCATACGCATCGCAATAGAGCGCGTCTTTGCGGATGTCCAAATAGAACGCCGACAGGTCGTTGACACAGAAATTGAGCAGCGCATGGAAGATGCGCTTGAAGTCGTACGCAGCGTAGCCCTCGCGCACGAGCACATCGAGCTCAGCGAGGCGCGCGAGCATGTAGCGCTCGAGCTCCGGCATCTCGGCATAGGGGACCGTCAGGCTCTCCTCGTAATGGGCGAGATTGCCGAGCAGGAAGCGCAGCGTGTTGCGCAGGCGGCGATAGGAATCGACGTTCGCCTTGATGATGTCGGGACCGATGCGCAGGTCCTCGGCGTAGTCGGAGCTCATGGCCCAGAGCCGCAAGATCTCCGCGCCGGACTGCCGGATCACATCTTGCGGCGCCACCACGTTGCCGAGCGACTTCGACATCTTGCGGCCGTCCTCGTCGTTGACGAAGCCATGGGTCAAGACGGCGGCGAACGGCGCGCGGCCGCGCGTACCGCACGATTCTAGAAGCGAGGACTGGAACCAACCGCGATGCTGGTCGGAGCCCTCGAGATAGAGGTCCGCCGGCCATTTGAGATCGGCACGCTTCTCCAGCACGAAGGCGTGGGTGCTCCCAGAGTCGAACCAGACGTCGAGGATGTCGTCGACCTTCTCCCAGGCCTCCGGGTTGTCCACGAGACCGTCGAGAAAACGCGCCTTGGCGCCGTCCATGAACCAGGAGTCGGCGCCTTCGGTCTCGAAAGCGCTCACGATCCGGTCGATCAGCTCAGCCGACGCATTGAAGCCCTGGCGCGGGATAACCTCGCCAGTCTCCTTGTGCACGAACACGGTGATGGGCACGCCCCAGGCGCGCTGGCGCGACACGACCCAATCAGGCCGCGTATCGACCATGCCCTTGATGCGCCTCTCCCCTTGCGGCGGCACGAAGCGCGTGGCGTCGATGGCTTTCAGCGCACGGGCGCGCAAGGTGTCGCCGCCATCGAGGTCCTGGTCCATGGCGATGAACCATTGCGGCGTGGCGCGGAAGATGACGGGCTTCTTGGAACGCCAGGAGTGCGGATAGTCGTGCTTGTAGCGGGCGCGGGCGATGAGCGCGTTGGCGCCAATGAGCGCTTGGATCACCGCCTCGTTGGCGTCGCCGAACTTGCCCTTGTCGTCGACCACGCGCTTGCCTTCGAAGCGCGGCGCCTCCTTGGTGAAGAAGCCGGCCTCGTCGACGGCGAAGGGGATCGCCTTGTCGATATTGCGCTCGTGCAAGAGACGCTCGTTCGCGGCCCACACCTCGAAGTCGTCGACGCCGTGGCCGGGGGCGGTGTGCACGAAGCCGGTACCCGTGTCCTCGGTGACATGCTCGCCGGCGAGCAGCGGCACCATGAAGCGATAGTCGCTTTGATCGCGCAAGGGATGGGCGCACATGGCGTGGCGGAGCATCTCGCTCGTCACATCGCCAAGCCGCGACCAGCCCTCGATCCGGGCCGCCGCCTTCACGGTGTCGGCCAGCGCGTCGGCCAGGATCAGCCGCTCGCCGACCTTGGCCCAGTTGTCCTGCGGCGCTTGGGTAACCTCGTAAAGTCCGTACTTGATCGACGGCGAATAGGAGATGGCGCGGTTGCCGGGGATGGTCCAGGGCGTGGTCGTCCAGATGACGACGGACGCGTGCTGGAGCGCTTGCGGGTTGGGGTTCTCCGGCGCTCGCGAACATCACCGGGAACTTCACGTAGATCGCCGGGCTCTCGATCTCCTGGTACTCGACCTCGGCCTCGGCAAGCGCGGTGCGCTCCACCACGGACCACATCACCGGCTTCGAGCCGCGATAGAGCAGCCCATTCATGGCGAACTTCGTGAGCTCGCGGGCGATGGTCGCCTCAGCGTCGTAACTCATCGTGGTGTAGGGATGATCCCAATCACCCTCGACGCCGAGGCGCTTGAACTCCTCGCGCTGCACGTCGAGCCAGTGCTGGGCGTAGGCCCGGCATTCGCGGCGGAAGCCGATGATCGCCTCAGAGTCCGAGAAGTCAGGCTTGGCCTTGCCCTTGGCGCGATAGTTCTCCTCCTCGACCTTCCACTCGATGGGGAGGCCATGGCAGTCCCAGCCCGGCACGTAATTGGCATCCTTGCCCATCATGGCGTGCGAGCGGGTGACGACGTCTTTGAGGATCTTATTCAGCCCAGTGCCGATATGGATGTTGCCGTTGGCGTAAGGCGGCCCGTCATGCAGGACGAACTTCGTCCGGCCCATGGCCTCCTCGCGCAGGCGATCGTAAAGGCGCATTTCGGCCCAGCGCTTGAGCAGCTCCGGCTCGCGCTGCGGCAGGCCGGCCTTCATGGGGAAGTCGGTCTTCGGCAGGAACAGCGTCTCACTCCAGTCGCGCTCTGTTTGCGCCTCGACCGGCTTCGGCGGCACGACCGGCTTCGGCGATCGCTTCGGCGATTTGGCCACCGGCTTCGGGGCCTTAGCCTGCACGGCCTTCTTTGGCGCGGGCGTCTTCTTCGGCGCCGACGGCCTTAGTCCCGCGCGCTTCTTGGGCTTCGCTGCCTTCTTTGGCTTGGTCGCGGCCTTGGCCGTCCGAGGCGTCCCGGCGGCCTTCGTCTTGGCAAGCGTCTTGGTCTTGGCGGCTTTGGGTTTCGCGGCCTTGAATTTGGCAGGTCTGGATTTGGCGACGGCTTTGCGCTTGGCCGCAGATTTCTTCTTGGCTGCGGCCTTTGCCGCGGTCTTGGTCTTCTTGGCCGCAAGCTTACGCTTGGCCACGGTCTTGGCCTTCTTGGCCACAGCCTTCTTGGCCGCAGGCTTACGCTTGGCCGCGGTCTTGGCCTTCGCAACCTTCTTGGCCGCAGGCTTACGCTTCGCTGCGGCCTTCTTGCGCGCGAGCGCCGTCTTGGCCTGCGCCGTCTTCTTGCGCTTTAGCGCCTCGGACTTGGCCTTAGCCTTAGCCTTGCGCGCAGCCTTTGGCTTGTGCGCGGCTTTGGCGGCTGGTTTGCCGCGCTTTGTCTTTTTCACCATGATCCTTGTTTCCGCCCCGGGGCCTCGACTCGCTCTCGCGAGGCGTTCTAGCAACCGGCCTTGCCACAATCCAGTGCCCGGTCAGCAAGTGCATTCCCAAGGGTGAAGCGCCGCATCGGGTCGTCGGCATCGACCGCGACCAGGATCTCTTTGGCCTTCTCGCAGTCCTTTGCCATCTGGGCAGCAAGCGCGTCGGCGCCGTCAAAGGCATGATCAGGCCGAATAAAATCGATGAACTCGACCTCGACCTCCTCGCCGTAAAGGTCGCCTGAGAACTCGAGGAGATAGGCTTCCAGCACCGGCTCGTCAGGACCGAATGTGGGGCGCGGCCCCACATAGCCTGCGGCGTGATAGCGCTCTCCGCGATGGTGGACGCGCATAGCGTAGATGCCGTGGCTCACGTCCTGGCCGGGAGCGAGCTTGTAGTTGAGGGTCGGAAAGCCCATGCCCTTGCCGCGGCCAGCGCCTTTGCCGACGCGGCCACGCGCCCGCCACCAATAGCCGAGCTGCTCGGCGGCCTCGCGGACCTCGCCGAGGCGGAGGTGATCGCGGATCGTGCTGGACGAGAAGGTGACGCCGCCCTCGAGCGTGACCGGCGCCACCACGTCGACGCCGAAGCCGAGCGTCTTGCCGAGCGCCGCCAGCTGCTCGACGGAGCCTGTGCGCCCTTTGCCGTAAGTGAAGTCATAGCCCACCACGACGTGGCTCGCGCCGAAGCCCTCGCCGACCACCTCGGTGGCGAAAGCATCAGCGGAGAGCGACGACAGCGCCTTGTCAAAGGTGAGAACGAAGGTTTGATCGAGACCGAGGGCCTCGAGCAACTCCAGTTTCACCGGCAGCGGCGTCAACCGGAAGAACGGCTGATCGGGGGCGAAGAACTCGCGCGGATGCGGCTCGAAGATGACGGCGCCAGCGCGGCGGCCTTCCGCCGCCGCGATGCGCTTTGCCTCATTGAGAACCGCCTGGTGGCCGCGATGGACACCGTCGAAATTGCCGATGGCCAGAACCGCACCCTTCAGAGCAGGCGGTGTGTCCCGCCAGGAGCGGATAATGTCCATCGTTCGCCTTTGGTGTCTCGACTATTGCTGCGGCGCCCGGCGATCAACCATCATCAGTGCCTCGCCCTCAAGCACGGTCTTGCCATTGACCGAGCAATCGCAGGCGAGCGTGACGCGGCCCTTCTCCGGATCGACGGCGGTGATCTTGCAGGTCGCCACCACCTCGTCGCCAATATAGACCGGCGCGCGGAACTTCAGGCCTTGAGAGAGATAGATGCAGCCGGGCCCCGGCAGCTTGGTGCCGAGCACGGTGGAGAACAGGGCGCCGGTCAGAAAGCCGTGGGCAATGCGCTTCTTGAAGATCGTGCCAGCCGCGAACTCATCGTCGACGTGGACTGGATTGACGTCACCGGAAAGCGCGGCGAAGGCCTTGATGTCGTCGTCGGTGATGGTCTTGGAGACGCTCGCCTCCATGTCGGGGCTGAGATCCTCCAAGTAATAGCCGTGTCCCAGGGTCGTCTGGCCGTTCGCGATGCTCGTCATATGCTTTCCCTGCTTGATTTGTTGGGTTGATTGAATGAGCTGCGCAAAATAGCGAAGGCCTTGCTGCGCTGCAATAAGGGTCGGATAGCCCGAAGTGGGCCCAAAAAATATCCCCGAATACTGCGCTTAACCCTCCGTTCACAGCCAATCGTTAATCTCCGGCCGTCGCGCCCGGCCAATCGTCGCACCCGGTCGGAGGGCGCGAGCGTCCTTTGGCGGAGGCCACTGCCGGACGCCAAGCAAAACGCCAAAGGCTCGTGAGGAGGTTCAAGAATGGCTCTCGATCCCAGCATGCCGGTTCTCGTCGTCGATGACTACAAGACGATGATCCGGATCATTCGCAATCTTTTGAAGCAGCTTGGCTTCGTCAATGTCGATGAGGCAAGCGACGGAACCGCGGCGCTCAATATGATGCGGGAGAAAGACTACGGCCTCGTGATTTCCGATTGGAACATGGAGCCGATGACGGGCTACGAGCTCCTGCGCGAGGTGCGCGCCGACGACCACCTGTCACGCACGCCTTTCATCATGGTCACCGCCGAATCGAAGACCGACAACGTCATCGCGGCCAAGAAGGCGGGCGTGAACAACTACATCGTCAAGCCGTTCAATGCGGCAACGCTGAAGTCCAAGATCGACGCGATCTTCGGCGAGCCTTCTTAAGAACAAGCTTTCCGAGACGAGCCCTTCCAAAGAGAAGGGACTTTCAGAAGATTATTGCAGCAAAGGGCATTTCATGAATCAGGTCGGGGGAACCAAGACCAAGCGGAAGCCGCCGTCTGCTCGCCGTAAAGCGGTGCACGGCGACAACGACCATTCGGTGACAGCGGAGATCACGCTGCTCTTGAATACGTTGCGGGAGCTCGCGGCCATCCGCAGCACCGCCGAGGACGCCGCGGCGCGCATCCTCGACTCGGCGGAAGGGCTGCTGTCGCTTGCCGACAAGGAGGAAGCCGAAAAGGCCCAGGGGGCCATCCTGGAAATCATGACGGCGTGCGGGTTCCATGACCTCGTCGGCCAGCGCGTCACCAAGATCACCGAGACGCTCGACTGCGTCATCGCGAACCGCCTCACCGGCGAGGAGCCGGTTCGGGCGAAGACCTCGGCCAAGACTGGCTCGGAGATTACGCTCGAAGGGCCGAGCCACAGCACGGCCCAAGACCAGGCGCGGATCGACGCGCTGTTCCGCGAGAAGAACTAGCCTCTACCAAACAAGCGCGTGCATGGCGGCGATCGGACGCCGGGTCTCATGCGCGAAGAGCTCGGCGAGATGGGGCGCATCGAGCGCCTCACCCCCCTCACCCGGCGCATGCAGCGCGCTCGCCACGAATACCGCATCAAGGCCGAAGCTGCTGGCGCCGGCGATATCGGTTTTCACGCCGTCGCCAATGGCCAACACCTGGTCCTTGCCGACGTCGCTCCCGGCGAGGCCTGAGATGGTCTCGAGGGCGAGGCGATAGACCGGCGCGTGGGGCTTGCCGGCGTAAACGACCTCACCGCCCAGGTCCTCATAGACGGCGGCGAGTGCACCCGCGCAGTAGACGAGCCGGTTGCCGCGCTCGACCATGTGGTCCGGGTTGGCGCAGATCATGGGAAACTTGCGTTCCGCCAGGTCGCGCAAGAGCCCCGCGTAGTCGTCGGGCGTCTCGATATCATCATCGAACGGGCCCGAGCAGACCACGAGGTCGGCATGCTCAGGGGCGGCGAGTTCAACGTCGAGACCTTCGAAGATCGGCACGGTCGCGCTCGGGACCGAGATGAAAGACGCGGGCGTGTCTGTGCTTGCCAAGCTCATGGCGGGTGAGGTCGCCCGAGGTGACCGTGGCGTCGTAGGCGTCGTCGGGCACGCCAAACTGGCGGAGTTGCTCCTGAACGGCGGGGCTTGGCCGCGGCGAGTTCGACAGGAGCACGACGATGCCGCCGGATTCGCGGAAGGCGCGGGTCGCGGCGGCGGCCTGGGGAAACGCGCTGTGCCCGTTATGCATGACACCCCAGATGTCGACGAGCCAGGCGCGATAGCGCCCGCCGATGTCTTGGATGGAATCGATGACGGGGATGGTGGGCGAGGCGATGGTCATGGGGGCCCGGTTAGAGGCTCAGGCGATAAGGGTCAAGGCGGCGCTTTTTCCGGGCGGGGCCTTTTCGCTTTCCTAAGCATTGGCGGCAACAGCCCGATGGTCCGATCGGAGGCTGTGATAAAATCTCCTCCATGCCGAATCGGGTCGACGGCATCGTGCCTCGACCCTCACGGCGATGGAGACGAAACATGCATCATCTTCTGCTGAAGACAGGTGTTGTCGCGGGCGCGTGCGCCCTTGCCTTCCTCGCGGCGCCCGGCCCCGCCGCGGCCGTCTCGCCAGTTCCGTTGAACGGGATGGGGTCTCTTGCGATTCCGGTCCAAGACCAGGAGAACCTCAGTGTCGAGGAGGACCTGCGTCCCGACGAGGCGCCTTCGGACTTCGAGGCGGGGGCTCCAGACAGATACCCGGATCAGCCGCCGCAGATGGAGAGTGAAGGCCAAAGCTCGGGCAATATGGAAGACAAGATGATCGAGAAGGACATCGTCGGCCCTGGGGGCGAGTAGGCCCGGCAATCAGGCGCTCTCAAGGGAGAACGCCCCTTTTTCGGCTTCTAAGCGCCGGCGCCCGCAAGCTCGATAGACAATGCTGCGTTCATCGGCCTCGGCTCGCCAAACAGGTAGCCTTGGGCCAGCTCGATGCCGTGGTCGAGGAGTTCCGCCACGTCGCCTTCGTTCTCGACCTTCTCGATGATCAATTGAATGCCGAGACCGTCGAGATCCCGTTTCAGACCGGAGGCCATCCGGCCGGGACTTGAGAGAAACCGTTCAGCGCTGACCTTGACGTAGCGGAAATAGCGGTCGCTCAAGCCGGCGAAATCGGCCTCGAGGTCGGACACGTTGTCGAGGCAGAAATTGTAGCCAAGAGCGCCGAGCGTATCGAGGCAGCCGAGTTCGCTCTCGGTGAGGCCGAGCAGTTCCGGCTGGCTCAGCTCGAAGACCAGGCTCTCGCTGAGGCCGCTGTTCTCCTCCATGAACTCGATCAGCTCGGGGAAGTAATCGGGATCGAGCAGCGAGTGCATGGAGACGTTACAGAACAGGCCCTGCACATTTGCATCGGGTCCGAGCCGGCGCAGGACCTGCACGCTGCGCACCAGGAGGACGTTGTCGATCAGAGGCATCAAGGCGGCACGCTTGGCCACCGGCATATACTCGGCAGGCAGGACAAGCTCGTCCTCCGCCGTCCGGATGCGCGTTAAAGCCTCGAAATAGCGGACCTTGCGGTCGGGCAACGTGACGGTCGGCTGCAAATAGAGGTCGACGCGACCGGCCTCGACCGCATGGCGGATAATCTCCCGCATCCGCGCGTCTTCCGCTTCGTCGTCGTCCAGAAAAACGCTCGCGGCCGGCGCAGTGATCTCAGGCTCCGCGGCAATCTCGGGCTCCGCCACGATTTCCGCGGTCTCGGGTTCCGCCACGATCTCCGCGGTCTCGGGTTCCGCGGCAGGCTCGGGCTCCGCGACCTTCTCCTCTTCCTCGAAGAGAGGCCGCCGGATCTCGGGCTCTTCGTCCTTCGCGATGTCGGTTTCTTCTACCGTCTCGGCCTTCGCCTCGAGATCCTCGTCCTCGGCAACCGCCTCAAGCATGGACTCCGGCTCCGGCGCAGGCTCCTCGACGCTCTCGACCGTGATCTCTTCCTCTTCCACCACGGCCACGGGCGGAGCGGGTGGCGGCTCGCGCGAGACGACCGCCTCCGCGGACGCAGCGGCGGCAGCGTCCCCGGACAAATCAATGGAGAGACGCTTGATCAGGTCTTCGAGGACGCCGAGATCGCTCGCGATCCTGTCGCGTTGGCTGCGGTTCTCGGCTTCCACGTCCGCACGCACGCTCTCGATCCGCGCATAGACATTCTCGAACTCGGCAGCGAGTTCCTCGGCGCGCGCCTGTCCGCCGGAAAAGTCCGACGCCCCCGCGCCAAGCGCCTGGTCGAGTTGCTGGACGCGATCCGACAACAGGTCGAGGCGGGCGATATCGTCCTCGACCCGATCGATGCGCTGCAGATCGCTGTCGATGATCTCGAGCGCTTCCTCGAACTCATCGAGGCGATCACCGCCGCCGGCGCGGGATCCGCGGCCAAGCCTCATGAAAGATGCCGCCATGACGAGAAACAGCGCCGCAGTGGCGATGAGGACGGGAAGCAGGGGCAGACCGGCCTGGAGCGTCAGACCCGCGGCGAACGCCACCGCGACGATGGCCATGGCGATCAGTACGATCACGTCAAGCATGGCGAGCCCTCCTGAGGCGGCGCCCTGCCTGGGAGACATGGTGATGCCGTCTTGCATGCTCGCGCCACCCCTCGCACAGAATCATGAGCGACAGGCTGCTGCAACGCAACATCAAACTGACCGCCGCAGGCCTGTGATAGCAGTCAAGTGTGTGCACGCCAAGCCGCCTGCCCGTTTTAGCGAAGCCTGGCGAGGACCTGTGCGATCTTTGCGGTGATCTCGGCAAAGTCGTCTTCCGTGGCGATAAGCGCCGGCGCCAGCACGAGCGTGTCGCCGACGGACCGGATCACCAAACCCTCGTCGAAGAAGGCGGCCTCGAAGGCGCGCATGCCGCGCATGCCGGGCGACCCGTCGATGGGCGCAAGGTCGATGCCCGCGGCAAGCCCGATGGTGCGGATGCCGATCACGTGCGGGGCGTCTCTGAGACCGTGCACGGCGTCGGCGAAGACCGGCTCGAGCTCGCGCGCGCGCTCGAACAGCCCCTCGTCTGCGTAGACATCGAGGGCCGCGTTGGCGGCAGCAACGCCGAGCGGGTGGCCGGAATAGGTGAAGCCGTGGGCAAGCTCCGGTACATGCTCAGGCCCTTGCATGAAGGCGTCGTGGATCTCACGGCGCACGAGGACGCCGCTCAATGGGGCGGCCCCGCTGGTCACGCCCTTGGCGAAACAGATCATGTCGGGGATCACTTCGTAGCGCTCGGCGGCGAAGGCGTGGCCGAGGCGCCCGAACCCGGTGATGACCTCGTCGAAGATGAGGAGGATGCCGTGCGCCCGGGTCAGCTCGCGCAGGCGCTTGAGATAGCCGTCCGGGCTTGCGAACACGCCCGCCGAGCCCAGCATCGGCTCGACGATCACCGCCGCGATGGTGGCGGCGCCGTCCAGGGCCACGATGCAGGACAGATCGTCGGCCAGATCGGCGCCGGTCGCCGGCTCGCCACGCAAGAAGGCCCGGCGCGCGCGAAGATCGGCCGATGGGAGCCGGTCGACGTCGAGCAGAGGCTCGAACATGGTGCGGTTCGACGGGATACCGCCCACCGACGTGCCGCCAAAACAGGAGCCGTGATAGGCGCGCTCGCGGCCGATGAAGCGCGTGCGCGTGCTCGCGCCGGAGAGCTTGTGATAGGCGAGCGCGAGCTTCAGCGCCGTGTCGACGGCTTCCGACCCGGAATTACCGAAGAAGACGTGATCGAGATCGCCCGGCGCCAGGGCGGCGAGACGGGAGGCCAAAGTGAAGGCGGGTGCGTGGCCCATCTGAAAGGCCGGCGCATAGTCGAGGCGTCCGGCTTGGCGCGCGATGGCCTCGACGATCTGCGTGCGGCAATGGCCGGCGTTGCAGCACCACAGCCCCGACATGGCGTCGAGCAGCTTGCGGCCGTCCGCCGTGTAGTAATGCATGCCTTCGGCCCGGTCGACGAGCCGGGGGCGACGCTTGAAGGCGCGGTTGGCCGTGAACGGCAGCCAATAGGCATCGAGATCGGTGGCGTCGAGCCAGGCTGAGGAGGGAGCGTCAAGCGGCGGCATGCGGGATTCTTCTGATCACGTCCAAATCGAGCTTAGCGACATCCGTGAGTCCCGCAAACATCCGGCTATTTGGTGGCGGGGCGATAGGCGGCGAGGAAGGTCCTGACCGCCGTCGCCACTACATGGTCGACGCGCTCCTCGCTCGGCCGGTCGGCGGCGTTCATGAGCAACGGAAGCAAGGTTGTCGACTTGCAGGAATCGAGGAACTGCGCGGCGGCGAGCTCGCAATCCGGAACGTCGAGGATTCCCGCTGAAACCTGATCCTTGAGATAGGCGGCGAGGCGTGCGCTGCCGCAGGCCGGACCCATCGCGTAGAAGCGCTTGCCGAGCTCCGGCATGCGCTCGGCAATGGCGATGACGGTGCGGAGCGACGACACACGGTGTGGCTCGCTGAGGAAGCGGACGAACTCCAGGCCAAGACGGGTCAGGACCGCCTCGACATCATGATCCTCCGAATCGAAGGCGAATACCTGCTCGGCCTGGGCGGCACGCTCCTCTTCCACGATGGCCTGGAACAGGTCCTCCTTCGACTCGAAATAGACGTAGAGCGTGCCCTTGGAGACGCCGGCCTCGCGGGCGATCTCGCCCATGCTTGCGGCATCGAAACCCCGATTCAGGAAAACCGCACGTGCGCCATCCAGAATCTGGCGACGTTTGGCGCTTTCGGCCTCCTCATGGGCAGCTTCGGCGCTCAATGACATGCTTGGGGGCTCCTTCCGTCCCTTCCGCGACGATATGACCGAACGGTTCGGTTGGTATTGACATAGGTCGGGATGATGCGTAAGTCAATGACCGAACCGTTCGGTCAATAACTGGAGAGTCGCATGTTTCGGGATCGTGGAAAGACCGCGGTGGCCGAAGACACCTTGGAGCAGACGGAGCCGGCAGAAGGCCTTGCGAAGCCTTCTGCGGGGCGCCGCGCACACCAGCCCCCGCTCCGCGCGGTGCCGGAGGCGGAGACGTCTCCCTCTGCTGCTCCCCCTTCTCCAGAGGACCGCGCTCCCGCACCTGCCACGGAAGCGCCGGCCGCGCCGCGCCTCAAGCCGACGCTGAACTCGCGCCGCCCCCCACCCGTCGCCGTTTCCGCAAGCTCGCCCTCATCACCGGCCTCGTGGTCGTGCTCGCAGCCGGCGCCTGGTACGGGCATTACTATTGGACCATCGGCCAGTATCTGGTCTCGACGGACGACGCCTATGTCGGCGCCAAGACCGCGACGCTCGCCGCTAAAGTCTCGGGTTACGTGACGTCCGTCGCCATCGACGACAACGCTCATGTGAAGGAAGGCGACGTCATCGCCAAAATCGACGACGGCGACTATCGGCTCGCAGTACAGACCGCGAAGGATAATGTCGCCACGGAGCAGTCCACCATCGACCGCATCGGCAGACAGATCGCCGCGCAGATGGCTGCCGTCGATCAGGCGAAGGCCAAGCTCACTTCAGCACAAGCCGAGCAGACCCGTGCCGCGCTCGAGCTTCAGCGCCAACAGGACCTTTCGAAGAAGGACTTTGCCAGCCGTCAGACGCTCGAACAGGCGCAAGCCAATCGCGACCAGGCCGTCGCCGGCGTGCAGGCGGCTGAAGCCGGCGTCGAGGCGGCCAAAGCCAATGTCGAGGTGCTGAAGGGCCAGCAGAACGAAGCCAAGAACACGCTGAAGCAGCTTCAGACCACGCTCGCGAAGGCGAAGCGCGATCTTTCCTTCACCGTCATCCGCGCGCCCTTCGATGGTGTGATGGGCAATCGCGCCGTGCAGATCGGCGATTACGTGCAGCCGGGACAGCGTCTTGCCACCCTGGTGCCGCTCGGCGGCGTCTATATCGATGCGAACTTCAAAGAAACGCAGCTCCACGGCCTGAAGCCGGGGCAGACGGTCGACATCTCGGTCGACGCCCTGCCCGATCGCGACATCAAGGGCACGGTGGAGAGCGTGGCTCCCGCCGCGGGCTCGGTGTTCTCGCTGCTCCCGCCCGACAACGCGACAGGCAACTTCACCAAGATCGTGCAGCGCGTGGCGGTGCGCATCGATGTGCCGGCCAAGGTCGCCGACGAAGAGGTGCTCCGGCCCGGGATGTCTGTCGTGGTCAGCGTCAACACCAAGCCGGGGACGACGTCGACCGCGACCGCGCATGAAGCGCACGATACCGCGTCCGCAGCGCTCCCCTAAGCGCCCTGACATGGCTACTTCGGCGACAACAAGCGAAGGGCGCCCGGTCCCGGAGATTGCGCTGTCGCGCGTCGACGACAGCATCGACCCGCGCCGACTGATCGCCTTCCTCTCCATGGTGTTCGGGATGTTCATGGCCATCCTGGACATCCAGATCGTGTCGGCGTCGCTGACCGAGATTCAGGCGGGGCTGGCGGCGAGCTCCAATGAAATCACCTGGGTGCAGACCGCCTACCTGATCGCCGAGGTGATCATGATCCCGCTGTCGGGCTTCCTGTCGCGGGCGCTCGGCACGCGCATCCTGTTCGCGATGTCGGCGGCGGGTTTCGCCGCGGCAAGCCTGATGTGCGGCCTCTCCAGCTCGATCAACGAGATCATCGTGTGGCGCGCCATCCAGGGCTTCATCGGCGGCGGCATGATCCCGACCGTGTTCGCGTCGGCCTACATCATCTTCCCGCGGAGCCGCATGAGCCTGATCAATCCCTTGATCGGCCTGATCGCTACGCTGGCGCCGACCATCGGCCCGACGGTCGGCGGCTACCTCACCGACACGCTGTCCTGGCACTGGCTGTTCTTCATCAACGTCATACCCGGCATTGCCGTGACGGTCGCCGCGCTGACGCTGATCGATTTCGACAAGCCCGACTTCAAGCTGCTCGAGCGGTTCGACTGGTGGGGCTTGCTGTTCATGGCGGGTTTTCTCGGCGCGCTCCAATATGTGCTCGAGGAAGGTCCGCGCAATGATTGGTTCGGCGATCAGAGCGTCCTTCTGTTCGCCTGGGTCTCGGGACTTTCGGCCATCGCCTTCTTCGCCCGCATGTTCCTGGCGAAAGAGCCGATCGTCGATCTGAAGGCCTATGCGGACCGCAACTTCGCGCTCGGCTCGCTGTTCTCCTTCACGCTCGGCATCGGGCTCTACGGCCTGACCTATATCTATCCGCTCTATCTCGCCGAGATCAGAGGCTATGACGCGCGCATGATCGGCGAGACCGTGTTCGTCTCGGGCCTTGCCATGTTCCTGACGGCGCCCTTCGCGGGGCGTCTCGTCGCCAAGGTCGATCCGCGCCTCATGCTGGCGGCGGGGTTCTTGAGCTTCGCCATCGGCGCCTGGTGGATGACCTACATCACGAGCGACTGGGATTTCTGGGAGTTGATGTGGCCGCAGATCTTCCGCGGCGCCGGTCTGATGATGGCCATCATCCCGATCAACAATGTCGCGCTCGGCACCTTGCCGCCGGACCGGCTGAAGAACGCCTCAGGCCTCTACAATCTGATGCGCAATCTCGGCGGCGCGGTCGGTCTCGCCAGCCTCATCACCATCCTCAACTACCGCACCGACCTGCATCTGGAGCGGCTGCACGAGTCCATCACCTTCGCGCGGCGCCCGGCGGTCGAGGCCCTGGACCAGCTCACGCAGCGTTTCCAAAGCTTCGGCAGCGACGCACACGACATGGCGTTGAAGGCGCTCATGCAACTCATCCACGTCCAAGGCGTGGTCATGGCCTTTGCCGACCTGTTCCTGCTGCTGGCGATCCTGTTCGTTGCGCTGGCCGGTCTCGCCATCGTGGTGAAAAAGCCCGGCGCCTAGGGCAGTCGTGGGCCAACCGGTGCCTCGCCTCGTAACCCATTCCTAACGCCCTTCCGGCATCACACGGACCTTCCAGCCTGCTTGATGTTTGGTGCCAATGCGCCGCCTTGACAGTTTGCGGCGACCGATCTTACAAGCGGGCGTTATTTAGCACTCCCTAGCGGTGAGTGCCAAAGGGCACAGGTCCAGCAGACAGGAGCAAAATCCATGAAATTCCGTCCCTTGCATGACCGCGTCGTGGTCAAGCGGCTCGAGGAGGAGCAGAAGACCAAAGGCGGCATCATCATCCCCGATACGGCAGCCGAGAAACCGCAGACCGGCAAAGTCGTCTCCGCCGGGCCCGGCGCCCGCGGCGAGGACGGCAAGCTTCAGCCCATGGGCGTCAAGGCCGGCGACAAGGTGCTGTTCGGCAAATGGTCGGGCACCGAGGTCAAGATCGACGGCGAGGACCTTCTCATCATGAAGGAGTCCGACATCATGGGCATCCTCGGCTAACACCCCCACCACCACCTTCATCCGCCCCACGCGACCCCGGCTCATGCCCGGTTGCTCAGGGTGAGAACCAGAAACGGAGAGTATTTCAATGGCAGCTAAAGATGTGAGATTTGCCGCCGACGCCCGCGAGCGCATGCTGCGCGGCGTCGACGTGCTGGCCAACGCGGTCAAGGTGACGCTGGGCCCCAAGGGCCGCAACGTGATCATCGAGAAGTCGTTCGGCGCGCCGCGCTCGACCAAGGACGGCGTCACCGTCGCCAAGGAGATCGAGCTCGAGGATAAGTTCGAGAACATGGGCGCCCAGATGCTGAAAGAGGTCGCCCAGAAGACCAACGAGACCGCGGGCGACGGCACCACGACGGCGACCGTGCTGGCGCAGTCGATCGTGCGCGAGGGCCTGAAGGCCGTCGCCGCCGGCATGAACCCGATGGATCTGAAGCGCGGCATCGACAAGGCCGTGACCGAAGTGGTCGAGGCCATCAAGAAGCAGTCGAAGGAGGTCAGCGGCTCCGCCGAAATCGCCCAGGTCGGCACGATCTCCGCCAACGGCGAGAAGACCATCGGCGACATGATCGCCCAGGCGATGAAGAAGGTCGGCAACGAGGGCGTCATCACCGTCGAGGAAGCCAAGAGCCTCGACAGCGAGCTCGAAGTGGTCGAGGGCATGCAGTTCGACCGCGGCTACATCTCGCCCTACTTCATCACCAACGCCGAGAAGATGATCACCGAGCTCGAGAACCCGTACAT
The DNA here is from genome assembly GCA_963727165.1 of uncultured Alphaproteobacteria bacterium. Lineage (GTDB taxonomy): Bacteria > Pseudomonadota > Alphaproteobacteria > Rhizobiales > Methyloligellaceae > Methyloceanibacter. The sequence continues at coordinate 2,511 of CAVSFJ010000018.1, read as the reverse complement.
CCTCATCTACGAAAAGAAGCTGTCGGGCCTCCAGGCCATGCTGCCGCTGCTCGAGGCGGTGGTGCAGTCGGGCCGTCCGCTGCTCATCATCGCCGAGGACGTCGAGGGCGAGGCTCTGGCCACGCTCGTGGTCAACAAGCTCCGCGGTGGTCTGAAGGTGGCTGCGGTCAAGGCGCCGGGCTTCGGCGATCGCCGCAAAGCCATGCTCCAGGACATCGCCATCCTGACCGGCGGCGAGATGATCTCCGAGGATCTCGGCATCAAGCTCGAGAACGTCACGGTGCAGATGCTCGGCAAGGCCAAGCGCGTGACCATCACCAAGGACGACACCACCATCGTCCGTGGCGGCGGCAAGAAGGAAGACATCGAGGCCCGCGTCGGCCAGATCAGGCAGCAGATCGAGGACACCACGTCCGACTACGATCGCGAGAAGCTGCAGGAGCGGCTGGCGAAGCTCGCCGGCGGCGTTGCCGTGATCAAGGTCGGCGGCGCCACCGAGGTCGAGGTGAAGGAGAAGAAGGATCGCGTCGACGATGCGTTGAACGCGACCCGCGCGGCCGTCGAGGAGGGTATCGTTCCCGGCGGTGGCGTGGCGCTGCTCCATGCCTCGAAGTCGATCAAGGCCAAAGGTGACAACGACGACCAGGAGGCCGGCATCAATATCGTGCGCCGCGCGCTCCAGGCGCCGATTCGCCAGATCGCCGAGAACGCCGGCGTCGAGGGCTCCATCGTGGTCGGCAAGGTGCTGGATCAGAAGTCGGCGTCGTTCGGCTACGACGCCCAGAACGACGACCTATGTCGACCTGATCGCCAAGGGCATCATCGACCCGGCCAAGGTCGTGCGCACGGCGTTGCAGGACGCGGCCTCCGTGGCCGGTCTCCTCGTCACCACCGAGGCCGGTGTGGCCGAGGCGCCGAAGAAGGAAGAGCACTCCCATATGCCTGCCGGTGGTGGCATGGGCGGTATGGGCGGCATGGACATGATGTAAGCGCCAACAAGCCACTTAGGGTTAAGCGAAGGGGCGGCTTTTGGCCGCCCCTTTTGCTTTTTGACCCGCGGGACTCAAGGGGTTCCGTCAAGCCTTACGCAATCGTAATTTCCCCCGCAGGCGGCTTTAGCCCTATCGTCGCCCCAGATTCGCCCCGCATCCTTGCGTTGAGGGCGCTTTTCGAGGGTCTCTCCCCACATGGAGAAGTTCCGCGCAACGGCCAAAGAGTTTGCCCGCATCGCCTTTCCGTATTTCCGCGGGAGCGACCGCTGGTGGGGGCGCGGGCTGCTGCTCGTGGTCATCGCCCTGCAGCTCTTCCAGGTCTATCTGAACATCCGCTTCAACTCCTGGTACAACACGTTCTACACGGCGCTGCAGAACAAGAACTGGGACGTGTTCATCTACCAGTTCGGCGTGTTCGCCATCCTCGCCGTGTTCTTCATCGTCACCGCGGTCTATCAGCTCTATCTGCAGCAATGGCTGCAGATCCGCTGGCGGGGCTGGCTGACGGAGGCCTATCTCCAGCGCTGGCTCGCGCAAGGCACGCATTACCGCATGCGGCTCAGAGGCGACCAGGCCGACAACCCGGACCAGCGTATCGCCGACGACATCAAGCTGTTCATCAATGCGTCGCTCGATATCGGCATCGCGCTGCTCGGTTCCGTCGTCACGCTTGTCTCCTTCGTGGTGATCCTGTGGAACCTGTCGGCGGCGACGCCGCTGATGATCGGCAATGCGTCGTACCAGATCCCCGGCTATCTGGTGTGGGCGGCGCTGGTCTACGCGATCTTCGGCACATGGGTGACGCATCTCGTCGGCCGACCGCTGATCAAGCTCAATTTCGACCAGCAGCGCTACGAGGCAGATTTCCGCTTCTCGCTTGTGCGTTTGCGGGAGAACGCCGAGGAGGTGACGCTGCTCGCCGGCGAGCCCGCCGAGTCGGAGCGCCTGCAGCGACCGCTTCGTCAAGCGTGGTGAAGAACTGGCACGGCATCATGAGCCGGACCAAGAGGCTCACCTTCCTCACCGCCGGCTACAACCAGGCCGCCATCATCTTTCCCTTCCTGGTGGTGAGCCCGGTCTATTTCTTCGGCACGCTGACCCTTGGCGGGCTGATGCAGATCTCGCAAGCCTTCAGCCAGGTGCAGAGCGCGCTGTCGTTCTTCGTCACGGCGTATTCCAGCATCGCTGACTGGAAGGCGGTGCTCGACCGGTTGGCGGGCTTCGAGGGGTCCATCGACTGGGCGCAAGCGCTCGGCGAGACGGCACCGCGCGTCGAGTTCATGAGCGAGGGCGCCGGCACGCTCCATGTCGAGCAGATCGCGGTCGGCCTGCCCAACGGTCGGGAGATCGTGCACCTCTCAGATTTCGAAGTCTCGCCGGGCGAGCGCATCCTGGTGACCGGGCCGTCGGGCTCTGGCAAGACGAGCCTGTTCCGGGCGCTCGGTGGCATCTGGCCGTTCGGCACGGGTACGGTGCGCATTCCCGAAGGCGCGAGCGTGCTCGTGCTGCCGCAACGGCC
>CAVSFJ010000017.1:0-68991 GCA_963727165.1 uncultured Alphaproteobacteria bacterium | reverse complement strand
CGCTCCACACCTTGGGCCACGTGCGGATGGTGGCCGACGATCAGGTCAATGCCCTTCTTCTCCGCGGCGAAGGCGCGCCAATCTGCAAGCTGACGCTTGTCGGGCACGACGCGCCCCTCGAGCCCGTAATGGACGGAGAGGATGCGGTAGTCGGCGGGAAGGCCGGCGAGCCGGTTCACCACCAGCTCGAAGTCGGCGTGGTTGCGGTAAGACGACTGTCCGGTCTTGTCCTTGCCGGCGCGATGCTCCGGCCGCTGGCCGGTGATGATGCCGGTGGCGCCGAAGGCGATCTTGGTGTCGCCGAGCTCGAGGCAGCCGGGCCGTGTCGCCTCCTCCATATTGGAGCCGATGCCGGCATAGGCGATGGGCCGCTCCGCCGCGGCGACGGCCATATGATAGAGCGTCTCCTGCGCGCCGGTCTCGCCGTAATCCATCGAGTGATTGTTGGCGAGCGAGAACAGGTTGAAGCCGGTGTCGATGAGCGCCTTCAGCCCCAGCGGATGGCTCTTGAAGTTGTACGGCGCTTTCTGGCCTTTTTGATCGGGGACGAGATCGTTGCGGTCGGTGACGACCGTCTCGAGATTGAGGAAGGCGAGGTCGCCGTCGACGTCGCCGGCAACGCCCGACAGCGAGTCGCTGAAGCTGACGAGCTTGCCGTTCTTGCGAAAACCCTTCGGCGAGACGGGCGCGTCGTCCGAATTAAAGCCGGTGTCTCCGACCAGCACGATGGTGAGACGGTCGGGGCCGGGCCCTTTTGCCTCGCTGTCGATGGACGCGGTATATTCGGTGCTGGCGCAAGGCCGAAGCCTGCGCGGCGCTCTGCCGCCACGCTGCCGCCGGCAACGAGCGCGATGACCGCCGCTGCGGCGGCCAAGGTCTTCGTCAAGCTAGGCTTGAGCAGGCGGCTTGCCATAGATTAGCCGGCTCTCATGTCATGGCCTCGTTCGCGGCCAATTCCGAAGCGTTGCGAATCGGATTCGTATCGAATCCCAGATTGTGGTCGCGGGCAAGGTGGACCATGGCGCGCTCGGTGAGCGCGGTGATGGTGAGCAGCGGATTGCAGCCGATGGAACGCGGGATGACGGCGCCGTCGCAGACATAGAGCCCCGCGTGAACGCCCTCGCCGCTCGCGCCGTCGAACACCTGGCATTTGTGATTGACGACGCCGCGCGCGGCATCGTCGCCCATGCCGCAGCCGCCGAGCGGATGCGCGGTCGCCGGCTTGGTGCCTGCGCTGGTCGCGGCGAGCGGGCTCTTGATGTAGCGCGCGCCCACGGCTTGCGCGGCCTTGGTCAGCGCCTCATCCACGCGGGCATAGACGGGCTGGTCGGCAACGTTGGGCCAATGAACCTGGAGGCTCCCCTTGTTGTCGAGCTTGAGGTGACCCTTCGCATCGTCGTGCGACACGACGAAGAAGGTGTGGAGATGGGACAACGGGCCCTGATAGACGCCCTTGATGAGACTTTGGGCCGCGCCGAGAATGCGCCCGCCGGCGATAAAGAACACGGGCAAGAGCGGCGCCAGCGCCGAGGGCATCACGCCCTCCTGAATGATCATGCTTTGGTCGAGATCACCGTGGTCGGGAAGCTCGATCTGGCCGGCGACGCAGGCGCCGATGGTCGCGCCCGTAAACTTCGGCGGCTCACCGACGCCGATACCGTTCACCTTCTCGCGGCCCCCGAGCGCGAAGGCGATGATGTCGCCATTGGCCGAGAAGCCATTGCCGAGACGGTCCGACAGGCCAAGTCCGCGCTCGCGGGAGCGGAGCAGGATCTCGGTCGAGCCCAGCGTGCCTGCCGAGAGCACAACGGTCTTGGCATCGACGAAGCGGGGCGCACCGTTCTTCTCCTCGGTCGGCGCGAAATGCACACGCCAGCTCTGCCCGCGCTTCTCCACATGGCTTACCGAGAGCTCGGTGAAGATCTCCGCGCCATGGGCCTTGGCGTCGGGAAGGTAGGTCATGGCTACGGTGTTCTTGGCGCCGACATTGCAGCCGGAGCAGCAATCGCCGCAGAGCGTGCAGGCCCGTTGCGTGACACCCGCGGGGTTCACCGTGTCCTCGAAGCTCACCACGACGGGGGCGGCGACAGGGTCTTGGCCGAAGGCGGCACTCGCCGTCTCAAGCGCGCGGTATTTGGTGAGCTCCGGCGCTTTTCCATAGCGGGAGGGACGCAGCATCACTTGCGCCCGCTCGAAGCCGAGATCGAGCAGCCCGTCCTGCGCCACCGCCTCCGGCCATGCGTGGTCGGCGAAGACGCGGGCGTCCGGGCGCAGGCCAACGCCCGCATTGATGAGGGAGCCGCCCCCCAGCCCGCAGCCCACGAGCACATGGATGTCGGTGCCGAGCCGGAAATCGTAGAGGCCGGTGCGCGAGCCGGAGCGCATCTTGCCGCCATTCAATTGCAGCTCGCGGCGAAGCTCGGGCAGCCGTCCGGGGAAGGCGCCAGTCGGGACCTCCCGGCCCCGCTCGATGACGCAGACGCGCTGGCCAGCGCGGGACAGTCGGGAGGCGGAGACGCCGCCGCCATAGCCGGAACCGACCACGACCACGTCATAGGCCGGCTTCATGGTCTCTTGGGGTGAAGACAAAGTCTGTTGCATGGCCCCTCAATAGCCTAGATCCGCCAGGCGCCCCAAGCGCTTATCAGCCGGGGCGCCTTACGCATCAATTCCAATCACGGTCGCGCGAGAGGCCCTATGCCCCACCGCGCGGTCTCCTTATCGTCTCAGACGGACAACAATGTGGAGAGACCCATGGTAGCGCGATGGATTTGCGCGGGCCTGACGGCGGCCTTCCTCGCCGCGTTCATGGTCGCGGGCGGGGCATACGATACCCAGGCGGCCGAGACCAAGACCGCGATTTTCGCGGGCGGCTGCTTCTGGTGCATGGAGGCCGCCTTCGACGAGGTGGATGGCGTGACCGACACCACGTCGGGCTATGCGGGCGGGACGGCGCCGAACCCGACCTATGGCAGCCACCATGGCTATGTCGAGGCGGTGAAGGTGACCTACGACCCGTCAAAGGTCACCTACGCGCAGCTCCTCGAAGACTACTGGCACAATATCGATCCGTTCGACCCGAGCGGCCAGTTCTGCGACAAAGGCCCCGCCTATCATACCGTGGTGTTCGTCTCCGACGACGCGGAGAAGGCATTGGCCGAGAAGACCAAGCAAGAGATCGCGGACAAGTTCAAAGAGAAGGTGGTGACCGAAATCAGGCCGACGACGACGTTCACCGCCGCCGAGGGCTACCACCAGAACTATCACATCGTGAATCCGGTCAGTTACAAGTTCTACAAATGGAATTGCGGGCGCGCCCAGCGGCTCGCCCAGATCTGGGGCGACAAGCACAGCTGAGCGATGCATAGTCTGGAGCTTATGTAGCTTCCGAGCCGAGTCCGGTGAAACCCCTGACCGAGACGTCGCTGCGCATGGACAAGCGGGAGATCATCTATCGGCACGCGGGCGCCGTGCGCCTCACGCATTGGATCAACGCGCTCGTGCTGCTCGTGTTGCTCATGAGCGGCCTGCAAATCTTCAACGCTCATTCTGCGCTCTACTTCGGCTCCAAGTCCGTGTTCGACGATCCCGGTGATGTCGATGAGCGCGGTGCGCAGCCCTGACGGCCCCAAAGGCGTCACGACGCTGTTCGGCTACCGCTTCGACACGACCGGCGTGTTCGGCCTCGGCGGCGACGCCGAGACCGGTTACCAACAGAGAGGCTTTCCGTGGGCGGTCACGCTTCCCGGCTACCGCAGCCTGGCCATGGGCCGGCACTGGCATTTCTTCTTCGCCTGGCTGTTCCTCATCAACGGCCTCATCTATCTGATCTGGAGTTTCGCCAGCGGGCATATGCGGCGCGATCTCCTGCCGTCGGGAAAGGAGCTCGGACATATCGGCGGCTCCATCGCCGAGCACGCGCGCTTCCGCTTCCCCAAAGGCGAGGAGGCGAAGCGCTATAACGTCTTGCAGAAGCTTTCCTATTTGATCGTGGCCTTGATCCTCCTGCCGCTGATGCTGCTGACGGGCCTCGCCATGTCGCCGGGGATGGACGCGGCCTTCCCCGTCCTGCTCGACATCTTCGGCGGGCGGCAATCGGCCCGCACCATCCATTTCATCTCGGCGAGCCTCATCGTGATCTTCGTCGCCGTGCACATCTTCATGGTGCTGGTGTCCGGCCTCTGGAACAATCTCCGTTCCATGATCACCGGCCGCTACGTCATCGACGAGGCGGAGGAAAAGTCATGAGCGGCGGCCTCGACCGGCGGGGCTTCCTCGCACGCGGGCTCGCTGTCACGAGCGCCGCCATGTTCGGCGGCTGCGACGGCTCTTTCGCAACAGCCTTGGGTGCGACGCGTCCTCGCCTGGGAGGAGACGCTGACGCGGGTCGCACAGCGGGCCTTGCTGTCGCCCAAGGCGCTTGCACGCGAATACAGCGAGGCCGACCTGTCGAAAGACTTCAAGGCGAACGGCTCGATCAATCCGCAGGACCCCGACTACCGGGCGCTCGCGGCAAACGATTTCGCCGATTGGAGGCTCGCGGTCGGTGGTCTCGTCGGCGCGCCGCTGTCGCTGTCGCTCGCCGACTTGCGCGCCATGCCGTCACGCACCCAGATCACCCGTCACGACTGCGTGGAGGGATGGAGCTGTATCGGCAAGTGGAAGGGCGTGCCGCTCAGCGCCCTGCTTGAGCGCGCGAAGATGAAAGCCGGACGCGCGCTACATCGTGTTCTACTGCGCCGACACGCTCGGGCGCAGCACGGGGGACAAGTATTACGAGTTGATCGGGCTCGAGGATGCCTTCCACCCTCAGACCATCCTTGCCTACGAGATGAACGACCAGGTGCTGACCATCCCGCACGGCGCCCCGCTCAGGGTCCGGATCGAGCGCCAGCTCGGCTACAAGATGGCGAAATACATCATGCGCATCGAAGCCGTGGACAGCTTGGACGGCATCCACGGGGGCCGGGGCGGCTTCTGGGAAGATCGCGGCTACGCCTGGTACGCAGGCATCTGAGCCGGCCGAGTTGGGACAAAAAGAAAGGGACCCCGGAGGGGCCCCTTTCCTGCACAGCACTTTTTCAAAAGCGCGAGCGTCAGCTAGCTCTTCTTGAGCTTGTTCAGAAGGCCCTTGCCGTTGGCGGCTTTCCAGGTCTTCACGCACTGATGCTTGTATTGCATGCGCTGCATGATGTTGTCGGGATATTTCGCCTTCGCAGCATCCTTGCAGGTCATTGCGGCCTCGGCCGTGATCGGGGCGGCCATCGAGAGACCGGCGACGATTGCGGTGGCAGCGACAGTCAAAAGCGCTTTCTTGATCATAGAAGTCTCCTGTTCGTTGCGCGGCTCAGCGTTGATCACACCGCCGCACCGAGCCGATGAATAAACGTTTTTGGAAAAACGTCGATCAAATTGCGAACGGAGATGCAAAGAAAGGGGGCCCTGCGGGGCCCCCTTTCCAAGTACCTGGAACTCCAGGCGAAAAATCTACTTCTGGGACGCCTTCCAGGTGTCCTTGCAGGCCTTCTTGAAGCTGTGACGCATCTTGCGATCGCCCGGATACTTCATCTTGGCGGCTTCCTTGCAGGGCATGCCCGCCATCGAGGCGGCTTCAGCCGGCGCGATCTGGAGGGGAAGCGTGAAGGCAGAGACAAGACCAGCCGCGATCGCGGCGAGAAGCAGTTTCTTCATGGTAGTTCTCCAATCAGGTTGGGAGCACCTTCCTAAACAGGATTTCCATAGCTCCCGACAACCGCAAAATTGCGGCAATCGCCTCGCATGGCTTCGCCCATTTTGTCGCAGGGGCTCGATTCTTTTTCCACTGCAGGCCAGCACGCTATCGGCGTAGACGTGAAGGAAGGGGGCCCTTGGCCGGGCCCCCTTCCTTTCAACTTGAACCGAAGTTCAGTCGAACCTTAGCCGCCCTGATGAAGCGCCCAGTTTGCCTTGCACAGCTTCTTCCAGGCATGGCGCATCTTGCGGTCACCCGGATATTTCATCTTGGCGGCTTCCTTGCAGGGCAGGCCGCGCAATGAGGCCTCGGCCGGGCCGATCTGAAGGGGAAGCGTCGCGGCAGAGACGAGACCGGCTGCGATCGCAGCGAGGAGCATCTTCTTGAACATGATCTGCTCTCCAATCAGGTTGGGAGTTCCTTGGTACAGGAATCCCCGCCCCCTCGACAGACACGAGCCCAGGCAATCGCCCGCCATGGTTTCGTCTAAATTACCGATTGGCCCGGCTTGACCAGTGGCAGCTTGCTCCCCTACCTAGCCGTCCCATGAGTCCTTCCCAGGCGACGACCCTGTCTCGCATCCGCAACTTCTCCATCATCGCCCATATCGACCACGGCAAGTCGACGCTCGCGGACCGGCTGATCCAGCTCTGCGGTGGCCTCACGGCGCGGGAGATGAAGGAGCAGGTGCTCGACTCCATGGAGATCGAGCGCGAGCGCGGCATCACCATCAAGGCCCAGACCGTGCGCCTCGACTACCGGGCCAAGGACGGCCAGGTCTACGAGCTGAACCTGATCGACACGCCTGGCCACGTGGACTTCGCCTACGAGGTGAACCGGTCGCTGGCGGCCTGTGAGGGGTCGCTGCTGGTGGTGGACGCGACCCAGGGCGTGGAGGCGCAGACTCTCGCCAATGTCTATCAAGCGCTCGACAACAATCATGAGATCGTGCCGGTCTTGAACAAGATCGACCTGCCGGCGGCCGAGCCCGAGCGGGTGCGCCAGCAGATCGAAGACGTGATCGGGCTCGACGCCCATGATGCCCTCGAGATCTCCGCCAAGACCGGCAAGGGCATGGAGGACGTGCTGGAGGCGATCGTGCATCGCCTGCCGCCGCCGAAAGGCGACGCGAGTGCACCGTTGAAGGCGTTGCTTGTCGATAGCTGGTACGACCCCTATCTCGGCGTCGTCGTGCTCGTGCGCATCATCGATGGCGTTCTCACCAAGGGCCAGCGCATCCGGCTGATGCTCACTGGCGGCGCTTATCAAGTGGACCGGGTCGGTATCTTCCGGCCCAAGCAGGAGATGCGCGACCGGCTTGGTCCCGGCGAGATTGGCTTCTTCACCGCCTCGATCCGCCAGGTGGCCGATACGCGCGTGGGCGATACCGTCACCGACGAGAAGAAGCCGACAAATGCGCCGCTAGCCGGTTTCAAGCCGGCACAACCAGTCGTGTTCTGCGGGCTGTTCCCTGTGGACTCTGGCGAGTTCGAGGACTTGCGCGAAGCCGTGGGCAAGCTCCGCCTCAACGATGCGAGCTTCGACTACGAGATGGAGACGTCGGCGGCGCTCGGCTTTGGCTTCCGCTGCGGCTTTCTCGGCTTGCTGCATCTCGAGATCGTGCGCGAGCGGCTGGAACGCGAGTTCAATATCGACCTCATCACCACGGCGCCGTCGGTCATCTACCGCATCTATCTCACCGACGGCACCATGATCGAGTTGCACAACCCGGCCGACATGCCCGAGCCGCAGAAGATCGAAAAGGTCGAGGAGCCATGGATCGAGGCGACCATCCTCGTTCCCGACGAGCATCTCGGCGCGGTACTCAAGCTTTGCGAGGACCGGCGCGGGCGGCAGAAGACGCTCACCTATGCGGGCTCGCGAGCGATGCTCGTCTACGAGCTGCCGCTCAACGAGGTGGTGTTTGACTTCTACGACCGGCTGAAGTCGGTCTCCCGCGGCTATGCCTCGTTCGACTATCACATCACCGGCTACGAGGAAGGCGACCTGGTGAAGATGTCGATTCTGGTCAACGCGGAGCCGGTGGACGCGCTGTCGATCATCGTCAATCGCTCCCGCGCCGAGGCGCGCGGGCGTGCCATGGTCGACAAGCTGAAGGACCTGATCCCGCGGCACATGTTCAAGATCCCGATCCAGGCGGCGATCGGCGGCAAGGTCATCGCACGCGAGACCCTCAGCGCGCTGCGCAAAGACGTGACCGCCAAATGCTATGGCGGCGACATCACCCGCAAGCGCAAGCTGCTCGAGAAGCAGAAGGCGGGCAAGAAGAAGATGCGGAGCTTCGGCAAGGTCGACATTCCGCAAGAGGCGTTCATCGCCGCGCTGAAGATGGACGCGGATTAGTCTGCGCCTCCAGGAAACCAATTCACCCTAAGGCGTTGTGAGTGGGCGCGCCGCTGCGTACGGCTGCGTGCCTTGCTGCGCCAAGAAAACGTCTCGCCTGCTTTTGCCGTCGGCGGATAATTATTATTGGTTAATACATCACTAATGACTTGCCTAGTTCTTGCCGTTTTCCAGTCTCTGTTGCCTTAGTTATGGCAATAGCTTGATATTGTTATGTCTCGTTAAGTTATCTACTTGACAGCGGCTTAAGTATCACTTCCCATCGGCGCCTCAGGGATAGCAGCACGACGGGGGAGTCGGGCTGGGCCCAAAGCCCCCACGCGCCACCTCCTCCCGCAAGCAAGAGCAAGATGCTGCATCAGGGTCGTCTCGACTTTCGCGCTTCGAGCGAGCGGCCGTGTACGGGGTGAGGCGCTCGTCTAGAGGGGCAAGTGATGCGTACCGCCCTCGCCATCGGACTGTGCCTGGTCGGGGCCCTCTCCACCGCCGCGGCGGAGAGCGCCAGCGCCGAGGAGCGGCCGTCGGCGCAAACCGTCCGCGAAAATTATCGCGCGCAGCTCAACGACAACACGGTGACGATCATGGCCGGGAGCGCCGAGGGCACCGACCTGACGATCGTCCAGGACATCGCGGCCGTGCTCGACAACGGTGAGCACTTGCGCGTCGTACCCATGGTGGGCAAAGGGCCGTCGCAGAACCTCAAAGACGTCCTCTTCATGCGCGGCGTCGACATGGGCATCACGCAGGCGAACGTGCTCAAGCATTTCGCCAAGACCGGCGAGCTCGGACCCAATCTTGAAAAGCGGGTGGCCTATATCGCCAAGCTGTTCAACGAGGAGATGCACGTTCTGGCGCGCGCCGAGGTGAGCGACATTCGCGCGCTGGACGGGAAGACCGTCAACATGGGGCCCGAGGGCAACGGCGCCGAGATCACCGCGCGCGCCGTCTTTTCCGCGCTCGGCATCACGGTGCGCGAAGCGCATCTCGACCAGGCCGACGCGGTGGCGAAGCTGAAAGCGGGCGACATCGACGCCATGGTCGTGGTCGCAGGGAAGCCCGCGCCGATCCTTGCTCATATCGATGCGTCAAGCGGCCTCAAGTTCCTCAGCGTGCCCTACGCCAAAGGCCTCGAAGACAACTACTACCCGGCGACTCTGACGCAAGCCGACTATCCACAGCTGATCGGCGACGGCACCCGGGTCGATACCGTTGCCGTCTGCGCGGTGCTGGTGTCGTTCAACTGGGACAAGGACAGCCCGCGCACGCGGAAGCTCGATCGTTTCGTCAATGGCTTCTTCTCGAACTTCGATGCGTTCCTCGCTCCGCCTCGCCATCCCAAATGGCAGCAGGTGAACTTCGCCGCGACCTTGGAGGGCTGGCAGCGCTCGCCTTTGGCGCAAGCCTGGATCGACCATGCGAAGACGACGCTTGCCGCCGATCCGAATGCGCGAGCGCGCTTCGAGACGTTCTTGGCGCAAGCCGACACGAAGGCCGCGACCGCCTCTGAGGCGGAGCGGGCAAAGCTTTTCCGCGCCTTTCTTCAATGGAGCAAGACGCACGATCAGAACTGACGGCGCTTCAAGTTTGGTGTCACGCGTAGGAGGGTGCCATGGTCGAGCCGGCGCTCAGATCAATTCAAATGCCAGAACAGCCGCAGCCGCGGAGCTTGGCGGAACGCATCGAGGCGGAGTTGCCTCGCGCGCTGAAGCCAGAGCCGACCGTGTCGTCGATGGCCGAGCGTTTCGCGCCCGATGGGCTGCGGGCCACGCGGCCTGAGCCCAGGCGGCCGCTCGCGGGCGACGCCACGCTGGGGAGCGGGTCTCCGCCAGCGACGCGCTTCTCCATGCCGGCGCGCGGAGTCATTGTCGTGCTGACGGCGGTTGCGCTCGCGCCGGCGACCATCCTCGCCGGCCTGTTGTGGTTCGGCGCCATCAGCAAGCCCGAGGCGGTGCTCGAGTTGCGTGGTCAGGACACCGCGCCGGTCCAGGAGGCGGCCCTGGCCGCCGCACCGGCGCTCCGCGTGACTCCACAGCCGCCCGAGATCGCGCTCACGGCGCCTGAGGAGATCGTGGCCAAGGCGGGCGATGAAGTCGGCTTCGCCATCGCCATCGACACGGCCGAGGCCCTGCCCGAGCGGAGCGTCATCGCCATTCGCAACATTCCCCAGGGTGCCACGTTCTCGGAGGGACGCCCCTACGGCACGGATGAATGGACCTTGCGGCCCGACGAGATCGCCGGGCTCGCTTTGCGCCTGCCCGAGGACCGGAGCGGCGCATCGGACATGAAGGTCGAGTTGGTCTCGGCCGACGGAGCCGTACTGGCCCGTACGGCGACCCGGCTCAATGTGGCGCCCGCGCCCACAGCCGGGCTCGTCGTACGGTCGGACGAAGCGGATCGCGTGGAGGACCTGATGGCGCATGGCCGCAAGATGGTCGATGTCGGCTATCTCGCCGGGGCCCGCGCCTATTATCAGCGCGCGGCGGAAGCCGGCAGCGGCGAAGCGGCGCTGGCGCTGGGCGCCACGTATGATCCCGAAATCGTCGCCGAGCTCGGCGTGCATGGTGCCAAGCCCGATCCGGCGGCGGCCAAGACCTGGTACGACCGGGCCGAAGCGCTAGGCATCGCGGACACCGAAGCGGAGCTCGCCGCGCTCAAGCAGGAATGGGCGAAGCCCAGCGCGCCGCAGACCGAGAGCACAGCCGCCGCCGAACCGGAAGAGGCCGCGCCCGCGCCGGTCGAGCCGCAACCGAAAGCGGCACAGGAAGAGCAGAAAGAGCCGGAGCGTGGCCCGCTCGGCCGGCTGGTGGCGGCGGCGAGCGAGCTCACGCGGAAGGACCAGTGGGTCGAGGTCGCAAGCGCCGTGAACATGCGGGCCGACGCCTCAAGCGACGGCAAGATTCTGACGACCGTGCAGAAGGGCACGAAGCTCAGGGTCAAGGGCCGGGACGGCAACTGGATCCAGGTCGCCAATCCCGACACCAACGAGGAAGGCTATATCTACACGCGCTTCCTGAAAGACTCCGACGCGCCCTAAGACGCTGCCTTCGCCGACGCCGCGGTGCGCACGTGCCAGGCCAGATAGGTGAGCGCCGCACCTTCGCACACCAGCAGGATGCCGAGCATCAAGCCGAGCACCCAGTCGGAGCTGAGCGGCATGTTGGCCCACAGGATGAGCGACAACAAAATGCCGACGAAGCCGCTGGCCAGAATCCAGCCCCAGTTGGGGAACGGCCTAATGGTGAGCGCGAAGATGATCTTGGCGATGCCCTCGACCATGAAATAGACGATGAGCAGCACGGTCATGATCAGCAGGCCGCTGTCGGGCGAGTTCAGCAAGAGCACGCCGATTAGGATGGCGATCACCGCGGAGATGAGCTGCAGCCAATAATGCGGCACGTTGCTCGCGCCGATCAGGCCGATGCCTTGCAAGATCCCGCTGATGATGAGGATCCAGGCGAGCAGAAAGACGACAGCGACCGAGGCGATGAACGGGTAGATCAGCGCCAGCACGCCCGCCGCGAAGAGCAGCACGCCCTGGATCAGATACCAGAGCGAATAACGCTTCACCGTCTCACGCATCGCTTCGCGGAGCGCCGCCGCGGCGGCATCCATCGGAATAGCCATGTCTCGGGCCCTCCTCTAGGCTGGCGGCCGAATCAGTATGCGGCCGCAGAGGCAGCATACGCCAAAGACGTAAGGGTGGGGCTTAGAGGGAATGCGCCAAGGAACAAACGCGCGAAGACGCGCGCAATCAGCGTAAAATTGCGCGCAACCCGCGTGAAAATCCGCACCTCGACGCCGCGATCCGCAAGGCCACCTACCGGCTCATCCCGTTCCTATGCCTCGCCTACACGGTCAACTTCCTCGACCGGGTGAATGTCGGCTTCGCCGCGCTCCACATGAACAAGGACCTCGGCTTCTCGCCGAGCGTTTATGGCTTCGGCGCCGGTATCTTCTTCCTCGGCTATATCGCTTTCGAGGTTCCGAGCAATCTCGCGCTGCACCGCTTCGGCGCGCGCATCTGGATTGCACGCATCATGATCTCGTGGGGCCTCCTCGCTTGCGCCATGGCTCTCGTTTGGGAGCGACAAGAGCTTCTATGTGATGCGTTTTCTGCTCGGCGTCGCCGAGGCCGGCTTCTTCCCCGGTATCATCCTCTATCTCACTTATTGGTTCCCGGCTAAGAACCGCGCGCGCATCGTCGCCGTGTTCATGGCCTCGGTGCCACTCGCGACCGTGTTCGGCGGCCCGATCTCCGGCGCACTGCTCGAGATGCATGGCTTTCTCGGTCTGGCCGGCTGGCACTGGCTGTTCCTCATCGAGGGACTGCCGGCCGTCGTGCTTGGCCTCCTCGCGCTCAAGGTGCTCACCGACAAGCCAGCGGATGCCGCATGGCTCAAGCCGGAGGAGCGGCATGCCCTCACCGCGCGCATTGCGGCGGAGGACACCGCCGCCAAGGAGGTCGGCTATAGCGACATCGGCGCCGCGCTGACGCGCCCGCGTGTGCTGGCGCTCGGGCTCCTGTGGTTCCTCATCGTGGTCGGTCTGTACGGTATGGGCTTCTGGCTCCCGCAGGTCGTCCAGACCTACGGTCTCGACGACCTCAGCATCGGCTTCATTACGGCCATCCCCTATCTGTTCGCCGCCGCCGGCATGGTGCTTTGGGGACGGCACTCCGACCACGCGAACGAGCGGCGCTGGCACATCGCGCTGCCGCTGTTCGTGGCGGCGGCGGCCTTCGGCTGGTCGGCCTATGCGGGTCCCCTCGTCCCCACGATGATCGCGCTGACGCTCGCCGCAGTCGGCTTCTACGCCGCGCTCGGCCCGTTCTGGTCGCTGCCGACGGCGTTCCTGTCGGGCGCCGGCGCGGCGGCCGGACTGGCTCTGGTCAACTCGATCGGCAATGTCGCGGGATTCGCCGGCGCCTATATCGTCGGCGTCTTGCGTGAGGCGACGGGCAGCTTCTCGGCGGCGCTGCTGTTCCTGGCCGCGGCGCTGGCGCTCGGCGGCCTCATGGCGCTGCTGTTCCGGGAGCCTGACGAGCCGACGCCTGTGACGATGTGGCCCCAACGGGCCGGAACCCTTCCCTATCGCTTCCGGTTTGAGTATTCGTGGGTACTGCGGCGGCAGCCCTTGTCAGCCAAAGTGCCCCTCGGGAAGTCAGGAAGTCGGAAGCCCGGTGCCCATCACCCGCCGGGCTTCTTTCCTCGATGGGCCCAAAGTGGTATTAGTGACTTTGCGGGTCTCGGCCGAGCCCCCGCAAACATGTTCCCCAGGCCCCGCTTGAGTCCCATTGGCGGGGCCTCCTTTTGGTCTACGCCATGCCCGGAAACCCCCGCGAGTGCCGCGAGCACGCCAAGAACTGCCTGCGCCTGGCCGAAGAGGCCAAGACGCCGGAGGCAAAGGCTCACTTCGAGGGATTGGCCAAGCGGTGGATGGAGCTCGCCACCGACCTCGAAATGACCCAGAGGCTGCTCAAGGAGATGGGCATTCCGCCCAAGGAGCCCACGGAATAAGTAGGGCTGCCCCTAGCGCGTGCCGGTGACGATATGGACGCGCGCGTCCATGCGCACGGCGCCGTCCTCCTCATGCCGGGCGAAGCGCTCCGTCAAAGAGCGGCGCACCTGCATGCGCGCACCGCCTCGCCCGCTTCGGCAACGAGATCGCCCGCCGCCAAGGGCCTGAAGCGCGAAATCCACGGCGTCGGCCGGCGCCAGCCCGCCGCCGAGCGGGAGGCGCCCGCGCCAGTCGCGCATGTCGAGGTCGCCGAAGCCGGCTTCCTCGAGCAAAGCGATCAGCTTGTCGGCCCCGGCATAGCGGAACGGACCTGGCGCGTCGGGATCGGGCTGCGGCACGTCGATGAATTCGGCGGCTGCCTTGCGGACGCTCGTCATCCACGGATTGGCGACCGGCGGGCCCCACACGGCGAAGGCGAAGCGGCCGCCAGCGCCAAGCCAACGCGCCAGGTTGGCGAAGGCGGCAGGCGGATCTTCGAAGGACATGATGCCGAAGCGCGAGACCAGCCGGTCGTAGGGCCGATCCGGCGGCGGCGCCGTGCCGACGTCGGCACAGCGTGAAGGCGACGGCGCGGTCGCCATCCGCGCGGCCGCGCGCCGCCTCGACCAGAGCTGGCGAGATGTCGAAGCCGTGCACTTCGCTTCCATGTTGCGCGCGGCGCGCGATCTCCAATGTGGTCCCGCCGCCGCCGCAACCAATGTCGGCGATGCGATAGGGCGCATCGAGCGCGAGCGCCTTGATCAGCGGCGCGTCGATCGGCGCTAGCGTCGCCTCCATCGATGAAAGCTGGGCGCACCATCTGTCGCCGCGCGCGGCGGCCCAGTCGGAAGCGGCAGGGGTCTCGGTCATGGCTTGGACTTAGTCGACCGGCGCCGCCCCGTCCAGGCCGCCCAGTCAATGCCAGTGAGATTTCCGGGCTGTTTGGCGCAAAGCGCGGGTCTATGCTCTCAGCGCGATGCACACCCTCATATCCATAGCTGCTCTCATATTCGGGATGTATCTCCCATGGGGAGCGCGAAATGCGGTGGGACGATTCAAGGTCTATCTTCAGCAAGAGAGCAAGGTCGACAAAGAAACCCTAGACAAGCTCAGGAACGAACAACGCGAACGGCGGGAGCAGGAAGATAAGATCATACCCGACGATGACATTATCGATGTCCCACCATGGCTTGTCGGCGTTTTTGAACGCTACCTTGCTTTCCTCCTAGTGGCTCTCGGTGGTGACGCCAAAGCGGTCGGAACCGTGTTGATAGCCTGGATAGCGGCAAAGCTCGCAGCGAACTGGCAGCGTCAGCCAGGCAGGGGAAGCGAACTACAAGACCAAATAGTTCGGGCGCATACGCTAATAGCGCTCATGACAGGGACTCTCTCCGTACTGATCGGAGCGTCGGCAGGCTGGATGGCTCGCGCTGGCTATCTTTGTTTGAGTAGCTAGCCGGCGGTTCCTGGATGCCCGCTTTCGCGGGCATGATGACCCTCGCGTACCGGAAAAGGGAGGCGGTCGCGCTCGCGCTCGGCGGCCTAGGCGCTTCTCTGACAGGGATGGCGGCAGCACCACAGAAAAGGCCCCCGCCAAAACGAAGGGGGCCTTCCGATGCAGAACAGCTCAGTCGGGGGGATCGGTTGCGAGCGTATCGCTAGGGAGAAATACGTCTCTACCGATTCCCAAGGCAACCTGTAGCACTCAGTGCCCCGCTCAATTGAGGCGGTGGCCAAACTCATTCACCGGCGCGGGACTTGCCGTTGCCTCTTACTGCGACTCGAGCTCATTTTCTTTGACGGTGCGGTAGAAGGGCTCGCAGCCGCTTTTGATGCGGTATTGGCGTTGCCCATCGCGCGGAGGCAGTTGCGTACTGACACGCTCATTTTCCTTGACGGTGCGGTAGAAGGGCTCACAGCCGCTCTTGATGCGGTATTGGCGTTGCCCATCGCGCGGAGGCAGTTGCGCAACGACATGGTATGGCCCAGGCGCCGCCTTCCGCGGTGGATAGCGCTTGCTGAGGTGCACCACACTCCCGGTGACGAAGCTATGACCGGATGGTTCGTGTTCGTCCAATCGTCTCATCGCGAAGGTCTCTCTTGTGTTGCTCAAAACAATCTAGGTGGTTGCTCGCTGGGCGCGCCGGCGTCTTGGTCCTGAGCGGCCTGCAGATCCAAGGGATCGATGGTTACCATCTCGACGGCAGTTCCAGACTCCGCCGGAACGAAGATGACTGTCGAAACGCGACGGTATGCTGCAAACGACAAGCCATCGATCACCTCTTCGTCGGTTACCACACGATAGTCCGCGGGCGGCAACCACCGATCAATTCCCTTCAGGTAGAAAGGCCGATGGAACGTGACATTCTTAGTGGTCGTCCGCGTCAGCATTGAAGAGGACCGTCGTCAAAACGATGGATCGAACGCATCGCCAAGCCTCCGGCGCGGCTTCAATGCGCCTTCGCCGCTCGGTTTGCGCCACGCGCCATTTGGGACTTGATCGGCTCGACCGCATCGGCGGTCACCTTCGTGGACAGCGCGCGAACTTCTTCGGCTTGCGCCGTCAATACGCCGAACTGCTTGCGCCAAAAGGCCGCCTGAAGCTCCACGATGTCCGCGAGGCTCTTGGCGCCCGCCAGGCTCGTGGCCAAGTCGAAGCTCGCATCGAGATTGCGGCGGGCGATGTCGACGATCTTGCGATTGAACGCGGTCGCGCCTTGGCCGGCGGCGTCGAAGGACCTTTCGAACGTCGTCACGGATGCGTCGAAAGCATCCAAAGAGCGGTCGTAGACCTCGCGGGTCTGTGCAACGGACTTCTCGGCAAGGGCGCGCACGCCCTCCGGAACGGTGGTGTCGAGACCGAGATTGCCGAGCTGGTCCGTCATGTGGCTATAGGCGGCGCGGGCTTGGTCGCGGTCGCTTGGGGATTGTGGGTGGCGGTCATGAAATACCTCTTGGGGTTAAAGCACAGGCGATTTTTCGCAGGGCTGGGAAGCCGCGGGCCTCGAGCGTGAATGGTGCTCTACGTGCTGAAATGTTCGGAAAAGGGGGCGTGCACGGAGTTGGCACGGTAGTCTTTACCGTCAGCGCCTAGGGTCGGCGTGCCAGTGCCTAAGACCGTAGGCCTTATCCAGACCGAATGCAAGCTCCGCGCGAGAAACCGTTGTGGCCACTTGCTTAGGTTGAGGCGCCGGACGTTCTCGTTTCAAGTTGAGAGTGCGCGTTGAACGGTCGTTCAAGCCGCAGGGGCCGCAGCCTTCTTGCCTTTCGGCTCGGCTTCGGCGCAGCCTTCGCGGTCAGCGTGCCGAAGATCTTGCCCTTGGCGGCCTCGGTCAAAATCTCCACCGCCTCGTGCAGCGTGGTGGCGTAGGCGTCGGCCTCCGCCGTCTCGAGCAGATCCTTGACGCTCGCCTTGTCGTGCTCGTCAGACCAATAGGCGACGACGACCAGCGTGCCCTTGGGCAGGATGCGCCGCAAGCGCCGCACCAGATAGCGGATATGGGCGGGGCCGGTGCCGAGGCCCAGATAAGACAGGCAGACGGCCTTGGCCTCGGTGCCGGCGAGCGTGGTGATGTGGCCGGCGGAGATCTCCTCCGGCGGGAACGCCTTGGCGCCGAGCCCGCACTTGGCCAACACGGCGGCGAGCATGGCGCCCGCGGCCTCGTCCAGCATGGAGCGCCCGCCGATGCACAAGACCGGCGTCTCCACGTCCCAGCCGGGGGCGAGCGCGTCCTTGGCGATGACATGGGCTTCGTCGGAGTCCTCCTCGGCGTGCGCATCGAGCGAGGCGAGGCCTTCCGGGTGCGCGCCCTCGCCCTCCGTCTCCGGCTTGCGGAATTTGGCGAACCAGCGGCGCGGCGCGAAGTCGGCCAGGTTCTCCAGCATCTCGTTGACGGTGACGGCGATGCGCTCCGACCGTGTGGGGCCTAAAGCGCCGCGCGCCGCGTCGCGCTCGGCCAGCTTCAAACCGCCGAGGGCCACCTGGCCGAGATAGCTTTCGAGACTCTCGTCGCGCAGCGCGAGCTCGGCCTGGTAGGTGGCTTCCGCCGCATCGCCGATCAGGGCGCGCTGATAGAAGCTCTCCTCCGGGGTCAAAGCGGGTTGGTCGCCGAGCAGCACGTTGAGGAAGCGAAGGCCCTCCACATGGCGGCCGAGCACGTTGAGGCAGACGGTGATGGGCATGGCGATCAACAGGCCGAGGGGGCCCCACAGCCAGGTCCAGAAGATGGTGGAGCCGATCACGGCGATGGGCGTGACGCCGGTGCCGCGGCCGAACACTTGCGGCTCGACCACCTGGCCCATGGTCATCTCGCCGGCGACGAACAGGCCGATGACCATGAGCACCGTGGTCCAGCCGGGATCGATGGCGGCGGCGATGAGCGCCGGGAAAGCGGCGGCGATATACGAGCCCACATACGGCACGAAGCGCATGAGCATGGCGAGGATGCCCCAAGCGACAGGGCTCGGCATGCCGATGGCCCACAGCGCCAGCCCGATGAACACGCCGTAGGCCGCGTTGATCAGCACCTGGCTCAAGAAGTAGCGGCTAAGCCTGGTCGCCGCGTCGCTCATGGTCGAGGTGGCGCGCTGGAGGTCGGAGGCGCCGAACAGCCTGATGAGGCGGTCACGTAAATCCTCGCGCTGCAGCAGGATGAAGACCACGAACAGAAGCACGATGCCGGCGGTGACGAGCGGCGGCAGCAGCGTGCCGGCGATTTGCTGGTAGAGCGCGAGGCCGGTCGGCTCAGGCTGCTGGATCACGACAGGGACCGGCTCGCGTTTGGGCTGGTGCGCCGGCTCGCCGACCTGCGGCTCGGGCTGCGGTTCCGGCGCCGGCTGCTCGAGCTCGGCTTGCAGGTCGGTGAGGACGTCGCCCGCCTTCTCCAGCACCTTCAACTCGCTCGTGGTCTCACGCAGCGAGGCGATCTTCTGGGACAAGGTGATGCGGTAGTTGGGGAGATCGGCGGCGAGCTTGGTGGCCTCGCGCGAGATGAGCCAGCCGAGACCGCCGATGATGGCAAAGGCGGTGATGACCACGATGGCGACGGCCGCCACGCGCGGCACCTTGATGCGGCGGAGCAGCAGGAGCGGCGGGGTCAGCACGAAGCTCAAGAGGATGGCGAGCGCCAGGGGCAGCAGCACCTCGCGCCCGAAATAGAGTCCGCAGATCACGATGGTCGCGATCAGCAGGCCTTGCAGGATGCCGGCGCGATTGTCGGTGGCGTTCGAGAACAAAGATGGACGGGGCGGCATGGCGGTCTCCCGGCGGACGAGCGGCCCCAAGTCGCCCGTGGCTCCGATTAGGGCCCTGCAGGCGCTCGGCTTCCTGGAGGCTCCAAAGCCCCAGGGATCACCATCTCACACAGAATACGCCAAGAAACCGTTGAAACGGGGAGGCCGTTCCATCGCGCGGGCGGCCGCTGTCCCCAGCCCCTGCGCCCCTAGGCTTCCTCGTCGCCGCGGGTCATGGGCTTGAAGATCTCGCCCGTATCGAGCGTGCCGGCGTTGCACAGATACTGGAAGTTCGTGCGCCGCTTGCGGTCGAACATGTCCATGTACTCGACGAAGCCCCACGCGACGATCGTGGCATCGCCGTTCATGACGCGGTCGGCGAGACTCGGCGTGGAGTCGCACTGGGCGATGTCCACGATGGTGGCGTCGCGGCCGAGCCGCGGCCGCGTCGCGCTCTTCGCCCGGTCGGGCAGCGGCATGGTGGGCACCAGGTCCTCGTCGGCCACGTCGCGGATGCCGACCTGGGTGGCGCTTCTGATCTTGAAAGCCGGCGTCTGGCCCGAGTTGCGGAAGGCGACCTTGACCTTGACGATGCCTTCGGACTCGGGCGTCTCGATGAACTCGAGCTTGTCGACGTCGACATAGGCGCGCAGCTCTTCCTCGCGGTCTCTATCGGCGACGGGCATGCCGCTGCCACCGCCACCGCCGCCGGCATTGCGCGCCGCGCGCCGCGCGCCGAACGCCGCCATGAACAGCGGGATGAACATCAAAATCAGAAGCAAGGTCGCCACGGCGCCGAGCAGCATCAGGAGCCGCGTCAGGCCGAGGGTGTGCTCGGACGCCACGGCGGTCTTCTCCGCAGCCTCCGCCGCGCGCCATTGCTGGCAAAGGTCGGACTGATAGGGATGCTGGACGTTGTCGCACGGCTTGGCGATGTCCCACGCCTTGCTCTCTTCGGGGGCCGGGGTCTCCGGTGCCGCTTCTTCCGGCGCAGCTTCTTCCGGTGCGGCGTCTTCCGTTGGAGCTTGCTCGGTCGGCGCTTGCTCCGTTGGCGCTTGCTCGGGCGCGGCCTCCTCGGTCGGCGCGTCCTGCCCGAAGACGACAGGCGGCGCGAAGGTGACAAGCACCAAGGAGAGCGAGATCGCAGCCACGGCAGTCCGCAGGCAAGCGAAGGTATGAGGCAGGCAGTGATAAGACATGATGGAGCGCAGCCGAGAAGTTTTCCCCTGGCGCCGCATCCTATTCATCGAAACGCCGGTTGTCTCGCTTTCAACGCCACGTTGCGCGCACTTCTTTTCTTCCGTCCCTAAATGGGACACATCCCGGCCCGATCTTCCGCGAAAGACGAGCGGCCCCGGGGAAGACCCCGAGGCCGCAAAGCAGGTCAGTTCAGGCGCGCCGACTAGTTGGACGCCTCTTTGAGGGTCTTCAGCGCGGTCGACACATCGGCGACCGGCTGGGTCGACTTCTCCATCTCGATGGTGCTGATCTCGCCCTTGGCGGCCTTGATGGCCTCCTTGAGATCGACCATGCGGATCGACTGATCCTGGAACGTACGGAAGTACCAGCGCAGATTCTTGAGGTCGTTGACGCTGGTCCACTCGGTGATCTCAGGAGTCGGCTGGCCGACCGAGGCGTTGATCACCGAGCCCTTGGGGATGTCGAACTGGTTCAAGATGTGGAAGGCGCTCAACACGGCGTCCTCGGCATCGGCATTCGGCGTCGCCGCCTGGCTGAAGATCGCGGCGCGGACGAAGCGCGACGGCGGCGTGAAGTCGCCGGGCAGGCCAAGCATGCCGGAGCCCGAGCCGGTGGCGTTCAGCGTCACGGGACCGAGCTTCTCCGAGCTGATGTCCTTGGCCGTGAGATTGAGATAGTTGTCGAGATTGGTCATGTGCCAATCATAGGTCGGCGCGTTGGTCATCACGCCGAGCGGCGCATCTGTCACCTTGAGCACGCCGCCGCGGGGCTCGACCGCGATCGACTTGCCCGACTTGTCCTGGATGAAGAAGTGCGCATCGGCGGGCATACCCTTGGCGCTGCCGAGACCGGGCATCGGCGTTCCGACCATGACCGTGTCCTTCAACGCGGCCTTCACTTCATCGACCGTGGCGAAGTTACCGAGCACCCACATGCCGAAGTCCTGGGGCGCGAGCGCGTGCGATGCGTTCTCCTTGGTCGCTTGCGCGTATTGGGCGTAGCCGGGGAAATAGAACAGGCCGATGGACAGGCCTTGGTCGTTCAGCCCGTCGATGATCGCCACCTCGTTGAAGGCGTTGGCGCCGACGATGCCGTAGCGGGTCTTGTAGCTGAGCCCCTTGCTGCCGTCAGGCAGCGTCGCCGAGAACTCCTTCCCGGCCGGAACGACGATGACGTTCGACTTGAGCGGAAAGCCGAACTCGAGCGTGCGGCCTCTGATGGCGGCGCCGTCCTGGGCCTTGAGGCTGATGCCGGTGCAGGCGAAAGCCGGCGTGGTGGCAAAGGCGAGTGAGGCGGCAAGCGTAAGAATCGCAGCGCGGCGAAACATGATGGTGTCCTCCCAAGATACCTGGCGAGGATCATCAGGCCGCCGACTTAAGGCGCCACTAAGCATGCGCCACAGCCTCGCCCCAGGCTTAAGGGCCGGTAGCTCAACTCCAGAGGATTTGCGGCAATGTTGCGCTACACCACGGCGTCGAACAGGGAGCCGATGTAATAGGTCGCCGCCGCTGCCGCCGAACCGATCGCCAGCATGCGCACGCCGCCGAGAAAGGCATTCCTTCCTGAGAACAGGCTCAAGGCGGCGCCGACGCAAAACAGCGCCGTGCCTGAGATGAGCGAGGCGATCAGAATGCCATGGGCGGATAGACCGAACACGTAAGGGATCAGCGGCAGGCTGGCGCCGACGGAAAAGGTGAGAAAGGACGAGATGGCGGCGCCCATGGGCGAGCCCAGCTCGTCGGGGTTAAGGCCAAGCTCCTCGCGGCTCAGCGTATCCAGCGCTTTCTCCGGATTCTGGATGAGATGGTTGGCGACGTGGCGCGCCTCTTTAATCGGAATGCCGCGCGCCGCGTAGATCAGCGCAAGCTCCTCGGCCTCCTCCTTCGGATAGCGCTCGAGCTCGTCCTTCTCTTGCCCGATCTGGTGCTCGAACATCTCCTTCTGCGACAGCATGGAGATGAACTCGCCCGCGCCCATGGAAAAGGCGCCGGCGAGGAGACCGGCAACGCCGGTCAGGAGAATGACGCTCGCGCTGGTCCCGGCGCCGGCGACGCCCATGACCAGGCAGGTGTTGGAGACGAGGCCGTCATTGACGCCAAACACGCCAGCACGCAGCGTGCCGCTACCATAGTTCTTGTGGCGCTGGCCCACCTCTTCCGCGGAGGTTGGCCAGGGATGGCCCTCTGCGCCCTCTTCTCCCGACGATGTCGCCTTGCCGCGATAGACCGAGACGCCGCGCACCTTCGAGGCGGACAGCACGTGGCGTATGGCGCGTGGGCCGAAAATGCCGAGCAAGAAGACGATGATGCGCGAGCGGAGCGAGGGCGCGAAGGCTGGGGACCGACTTCAGATCCTTGGCGAGGATTCCCGCCTGCTTCTCGGCCGAGGCCGCCATGTCGCGGAACAGCTTGGCGCGTGTCGGGTCCGACTCGGCCGCAGCCACGGCGCCTGAGAGATAGGCGGCCGTCTTCTCCGACCGCCAGCGTTGAAGCGTGTCTTGCATCCCGTTCCCCCGTCCCCGATCAGACCATGCTCACCTTGCCGGTGGCGAGCTCGTAGACGCCGCCCTTGATGCCGACCTTTCCGGACGCCACGGCATCGCCAATGATCTTCGAGCGCGACTTCAGCTCTCGCATGCCCAGACGCACATTCTCTCTGATGGTGGCGGCAAGGAGATCGCTCGGATGCTTGCCGTGCGCCTCGTTCACCGCGGGCTGGATGGCGTCGACCAGCTCGGGTAAATGCCCCGGCAGCTTCTTGCGCTCGCGCGACGACTGAAGCGCCGCGGCCACGGCGCCGCAGCTCGAATGGCCGAGCACGAGGATGAGCGGCACGTTGAGAACAGCCACGGCAAACTCGAGGCTCGCGAGACCGTAGTTGCTGACCACGTTGCCGGCGTCCCGCACGACGAAGACCTTGCCGGGGCCCTGGTCGAAGATAATCTCCGGCGGGACGCGGCTGTCGGCGCAAGCGAGCACCCCGACGATGGGCGCTTGTCCTTCGGCCCGGGCAGCACGGCCGACCGAGAAGTCCCGCTCTTTCGGCTCGTTGGCGAGGTAGCGGGCGTTCCCTTGCTTCAACTGCTCGAATGCTTCCGAGGGAGAAATGGCGTTCGGCGCCGGCTTCTCATCGGCGGCACGGGCAGGGCGGAAAGCAACCGCGCTCGCCGCTAGCAGCGTGCCGGCGCCCGCCATGAGGCTGCGCCGCGACAGGTTGGAAACATCGTGATTTCCGCACATGGGTGTCTCCTCCTTGGCTCGGCCCATCTCGGACCGCGGAGAGCACACAGTGCCTTAGTGTTCTTGCCGAAGTGTTGCTTAGGCGGCTTTCGGCTTGGACAGGATCATCCGGTAGCAATCGAGATTGCGGGCGAAGAACTCGTAGGTGGCGCCCCACAGATAGAGCCGGAAGCGGCGATACTCGAACTCGCCGAAAGTCTTAATCACGTAGTCCTTGTTGGCCTCGAGGTTCTCCGCCCACTGCTTGAAGGTGAGGTAGTAGCTCCAGCGGTCTGAGTGGATCTCCTCGGCCTCGAACTCCGTCTTGTTCATCTTGTGCAGGAAGTCGTCGAGCACGAGGAAGGAGTGGTTGCCGGGATAGATGTAGCGCACCATGAAGGTGGACAGCTCGTACTTCTTCCGCGCGGCGCTGCCGTCGAGGAACACGAGACCGCCCGGCTTCAACAGGCGGTAGAACTTCCTCAGCACCTTCTCGTAGTTCGGCAGATGCTCGATGACGCCCATGATGACGATGGCGTCGTACGGCTCCTTCGGCTCGAAGTCGTAGAAGTCGGTCAGCAGGATGTCGAACTGGTCGCCGAAATTGGCGAGCTTGTCGCGCAGGAAGGACTGCGAGACTTCCGAGTTGGTGATGCCGGTGTATTGGATGCCGGATTGCAGCGCATGCCCTGAGAACGCGCCCCAGCCTGGGCCGATCTCGAGCACCCGCTTGCCCGGCCCGAGCTCGCACTTCTCGATGGCCCAATCGAACTTTCTCTCCAAAGCTTTCGACAGCGGCTCGTCGTCGCTCTCGTAGATACCTTGGCTGTAGGCCGGAAAGACCGGATCGAGGAAGCTCAGGAACAACTTCGGATCGAGATTGTAGTGCGAGGCGATGGCCTGCTTGTTGGTGTAGACCTGCCCGAACAGCATCGGCTGGATGAAGCGCCAGGCGGCGACCAGCGGATGGCTGTCATCGAGAGAGGCACGCAGCGCGAACGGCTTCAGCATGTCCCCTTCGATATCCATGTCGCCTTGCAGATAGGCCTCGGCGATGTCGCCTTCGTCCAGCGTGCGCAGCGCCTTGATGGCCCGCTCGTTGTGAAGGTCCACGTGGAACTCAGGGGTACCCTGGCCCACGTTCCGCTTCGCGCCACCCGGCAACTCGATGGAGAAGGGCGTCGCGACCCCGCCGACACGGCTGATAAAGGCGTCGAGCGTGCTTGCGGCTGATGGCATTCGAAATCCCCCGGGTTTGTTTCGGGCCCACGGACGTCCGCGGGCAGATGTTCTTCGTGTTCGGGGCCGATTGTGCCCCGGAAGCGGGCGGAATGAAATGCCCCCGTCGATCTGGCGTTTCTCGCCCGGCTGTTGTGGAACTGCCCGCTTCCCAGGCTATGATCCGGCCCGCGCCGCCAGAAGAGGGTTCGAAAACATGCGTTGTGTGAAGTCCTGCCTGAGGCTCGTTGTCACGGCCACCGTCGCGCTTGGGCTCAGTCTCGGCCCCGTGCCCAAGGCCCACGCCGACCAGCCCGGCGCCATTCTCAATGTCTGGCCCCTCAAAGGCGGCGGTCCGAGCGCGGGCGACGGTTCGAGTAGCCAAGCGTTCCGCATTCTCTACCGGTCCACCGGCCTCAAAGGGGAGCCCATCGAGGTGTCCGGCGCGATCTTCATTCCCCCCGGCAAAGCGCCGGCGGGGGGACGTGACGTGATCGCCTGGGCGCACCCGACCTCCGGTGTCGTGGAGAAATGCGCGCCGTCGCTGATGCCGGACACGGCGGGCATGATCTGGGGTCTCCAGTCGATGCTCGCCAAGGGCTACGTCGTGGTCGCCACCGACTATCCGGGGCTCGGCGCGCCCGGCATCCACCCCTACCTGATCGGCGAGAGCGAGGGCCGTGCCGTGCTCGACTCGGTTCGCGCCGCCCGCGCCATGCCGCAATCGGGCGCCTCGAACCGGTTCGTCGTTTGGGGGCATAGCCAGGGCGGGCACGCCGCGCTCTATACGGGCGAGCTCGCCAAGTCCTACGCGCCGGAATTGGAGCTCGTCGGGGTCGCCGCGGCGGCGCCCGCCACCTATCTCATCGAGCTGTTCGACTCCGACAAATCGAGCGCGACCGGCAAAGAGCTCACCGCCATGGCGATCTGGTCATGGTCGAATCTTTATCATGATCCGTCCTCGACCTTGGTGGAGGCCGACGCCACGGGCGTCTACGAAGCGATGGCCCATGACTGCATCGAGTTGGTCGCGGAGTTCGAGGCTCTCGACAAGGCCGAGAAGCCGCTCACCCACGAGAAGTTTCTAAAGGCCAACCCGGCCAAGACGGAGCCGTGGGAATCCATCATGAAGCGCAACTCGCCGGGCCAGAGGCCGGCCGGCGCGCCGGTGTTCATCGCGCAAGGGACCGCCGATACGACCGTGCGCCCCGCCATCACCAAGCAATTCGGCGATGTGCTGTGCAAGCAAGGCACGCGGGTGATGTTCGTCGAGCTGCCGGGCACGACGCACACTTTCGCCGCGCGCGACAGCGTCAATCAGGCACTCAAATGGATGGACGATCGGTTCGCTGGCAAGCCGGCGCCGACGGTCTGCGAGAAATAGCGGCGCGCGGAGGCTAGAGGATGGCCGCGATCAGGATTATCACAAAGATGATCAGGAAGACGAAGAACAAGACCTTCGCGACCTGCGCGGCGCCACGCTCAAGCTTGGTGTAGCCGAATGCGCCCGCGATCAGCGAGATCACAAGCGCGATGAGTGCCCATTTCAGAAGGCCCATCTCGTTCTCCTATTGCGTGATCCTGATCGTGGTGTTGCCGGCGCCGTACTGCTTCACCAGCGAGTAGAGCTTGGCGGCGTTCGAGGGGTGCAGCCGCACGCAACCATGCGACGCGGGCCTGCCGAGATATTTGGTCTCGTAGGAGCCGTGGATGGCGTAGCCCTTGTAGAAGAAGATCGAGTAGGGCATCGGCGAGCCGTGATAGAGGGTTGAGTAGTGGTGGCGGGCAAGCACTTGCGGCTTGTAGGTGCCGGTAGGCGTGCGGTAGCCGCGCCGCGCCGTGGAGACCTTCCAGGTGTAGGTCGGCTTGCCGTTCACATAGACATGCATGCGCTGGCTTCCGAGGCTGATCTGGGCGACGACGCCGGCGAAGGCCGCGCTAGGCAAAGCCAGCGCCACACTGAAGAGCGCGGCGAGAAATAGACAACGTCTCATGATCATCCTCCCTCAGGTTCGGCGGTGCCCGCCCCCGGATGCGTGCCGACAGCCGGTGGCTCCTTACTCAAAACGTGGCCCAGCCTAAGGGCTGACGGCTGAATATCTCCTGAACGCGCCGATCTGGTGCGCGCCGAAAGCAATCATAAGGGCAAGAAGCTCCAATTGGCTCTGGCATTCGTGCTAGTCTTGGGGAAAACGGGTTGAGGGCCAATGCGAAGGCTAATCCTGAGCCTCACAGTCTTGCTGGCTTGCGATGGCGTGGCCGCCGCGCAGACGAAGCTCGCCCCGGCGGTTGACGAGTCCGCGGAGACGGCGGCCGTCGAACTGCCGGAGCGGAAGCCTGCCAAGCCCCCGGAACCGAAGTCGACCAAGTTGCCGGGGGCCAGAGTGCTGTTCTCATCCGTCCCGGGTCCTGCCCCGCTCACGGCACGGGCGATCGGCTTCTACTCCAAGGGGTGCCTTGCCGGCGGCGTCCCGCTCCCCCTCAACGGGCCGGACTGGCAGGTGATGCGGCTCTCCCGCAACCGTAACTGGGGCAGCCCGCAACTCGTCGACTACCTGGAACGGCTCGCGAGCGACGCGCGGGCGCTCGACGGCTGGCCGGGGCTTCTGGTCGGCGACATGTCGCAGCCGCGCGGGGGACCGATGCTCACTGGCCATACCAGCCACCAGGTCGGGCTCGACGCCGACATCTGGTTGACGCCGATGCCGGACCACATCCTCACGCCGCAGGAGCGCGAGGACATGACCGCGGTGTCGATGCTGAAGGATCCGCTGCACGTCGATCCCGAGAAGTTCACCGACAAGCAGATTAAGCTCATCCGGCGCGCAGCATCGTATCCGCAAGTGGCGCGCATCTTCGTGCACCCGGCGATCAAGAAGGCGCTGTGCGAGCGCGCCGCCGAGGTGGGCAAGGACACGTCGTGGCTCGCCAAGGTCCGGCCGTGGTGGAATCACCACTATCATTTCCACGTGCGCCTGAGCTGCCCGCCCGGCATGATCGGCTGCAAGAATCAACCGCCTGTGACGGGCGATACCGGCTGCGACGGCAAGGAGCTCGACAACTGGTACGCCATGCTGAAGAAGTCGGCGATCTGGCAGGCGAAGCAGCACATCGACCCGAACGCCAAGCCTGTGATCAAGAAGAAGCCCTTCCCTCTCAAGGATTTGCCGCACGACTGCCGGACCGTGCTCACTGCGGGCGGGTACGAGCCGCTGAGCGTCGACGACGAGCTCCCGCCCGTGGCAGTCAAGGCTGCCGCCAGCAAGGAGGCAGGCCCGGGCGTGCCCGTTCTCAGTGAGACGCAGCTCCACAACCTGCTCAACGGCGGCAAGATCGGCATGCCGGTCCCCGACCGCAATCCGAAACGCTGATCCCCCGCGCGACAATCGGAGCAGACGCGACCTCTTCACCTCTTAGACCGCATCAGGCACAATCCAACCATGTTGCAGCGGCGGGCAAATCCCTTCGAAGGTCAGAAGAACGTGTTCGGCGAGCCGCTCAAAGGCTGCTCCGACCGGCCAGTGACCGGCTTCTACCGCACCGGCTGCTGCCATACGGGACCTGAGGATTTCGGCCTGCATACGGTGTGCGTCGAGGTGACGGCGGACTTCCTGGCCTTTTCCAAGTCGCGGGGGAACGATCTCTCCACGCCGCATCCGGATTTCGGATTTCCCGGGCTGCAGCCCGGTGACCGTTGGTGCCTGTGCGCGGCGCGCTGGCGCGAGGCGTTCGAAGCCGGCAGCCCGCCCCGTGTGGTCCTTGCCGCAACCCACGAAGCTACGCTCGAGGTCGTCGATCTCGCGGACCTCAAGCGCTACGCCATCGACTTGGCGTGACCCGACTCCGCTTAAAACCGGCCTGATCTGAGGCAGCGCGCGCCTCTCTAACCCGTCTTGTTGGTGATGCCCGGAGGTGGCAGCATGACCCGCATGGCCAAAACGAAGCAGCCGACAGCAACAAAGAAGAGCGCTTCCGCCGCGACACCGAGGCCGCGCAGGAAGCGGCAAATCTTTATGGAAGGCCACAAGCGGAAATTCCTTGTGGTCGTCGACGAGACCCCGGAATGCGAAAGCGCGCTGGCCTTCGCTGCCAGCCGCGCCAAGCGCACCAAGGGCCAGCTCGCGCTGCTCTACGTCATCGAGCCGGAAGACGAGGCGCTGCATTGGCTCGGCGTGGAGGAGATCGCGCGCGAGGAGGGGCAGAACAAGGCCAAGGCCGTGTTCCGCCTGTTCGGCCGCAAGCTCAAGGCCATGGGTTTCGAGGATCTGGTCCCCGAGGAGATCGTGCGCGAAGGCACCAAGGCGGACGAGATCACCAAGGCGATCGAGGAGGACCAGGATATCGGCGTCTTGGTGCTCGGGGCCTCGAAGGACCCGTCAGGGCCCGGTCCGCTCGTCTCCAGCCTTGCCGGCGGCAGGCTCGCAGGGGTTTTTCCGACGCCGATCACGGTGGTTCCAGGCCATCTCTCGACCGAAGAGATCCTGGCCCTGGCTTGACTTTCGGCCCTTGCGGGCTCAATTAAGGAATAGAATGGTTCTAAGCTAATACGGCCTTTATCAGGGCCGTTGGCAAGAGCCTAAGAGGCACCCACGATGTTCATTCAGACCGAAGCCACGCCAAATCCCGCCACCCTGAAGTTTCTTCCGGGCCGGCCCGTGCTCGGCGAGGAGAACGCGATCGAGTTCCGCGACCGCGCCGAGAGCGAGGGCTCGCCGCTGGCTCAGCGCCTGTTCGACATCGACGGCGTGAAGGGCGTGTTCCTCGGCTCCGACTTCATCAGCGTCACCAAGGGCGACGGCGAGTGGCAGCATCTGAAGCCAGCTATCCTGGGCGCCATCATGGAACATTACCTGTCCGGCGAGGCGATGACGGATGGCGCGCCAGATCAGTATGACGGCGTGAACGAATCCTTCGCGCCCGAGGACGAAGAGACGGTCAAGACGATCAAGGAGCTGCTCGACACGCGGGTGCGCCCGGCGGTGGCACAAGACGGCGGCGACATCACCTTCCAGGGCTATCGCGACGGCGTCGTGTTCCTGCATATGCGCGGCGCCTGCTCAGGGTGTCCCTCCTCGACGGCGACGCTCCGCCACGGCATCGAGAACCTGCTGCGGCACTTCATCCCCGAGGTGCAAGAGGTCCGTCCGATTTGACGGACAAGCTGCCAGACGCCTCCCTCGACTCAACTGTTCCGCAATGCGCGCACACGCGGCGCGTGGCAAGACAAGAACATCCCCGATTCCCTGCTGCACGAGCTCGTCGAGCTCGTGAAGCTCGGGCCGACCTCTGGCAATTGCGAGTCCGGCCCGACTTCTCTTCGTGAAGTCGCCCGAAGCGAAGGAACGGTTGAAGCCCTACCTGTCGGACGGCAATCGCGACAAGACCATGAAGGCGCCGGTGTGCACCATCATCGGCTACGACCTTGAGTTCTACGAGCACCTGCCCAAGCTCTTTCCGCACACCGATGCCAAGAGCTGGTTCGAAGGCAAGCCCAAGAAGATCGCCGACACCGCGTTTCGCAACGGCTCGCTGCAAGGCGCCTATCTGATCCTAGCGGCGCGGGCGCTAGGCCTCGATTGCGGGCCGATGTCGGGCTTCGACAATGACGGCGTCGACAAGGAGTTCTTCACCGGCACCAACATCAAATCGAACTTCCTCTGCAATTTGGGCTATGGGGATCATTCGGCGCTGCGGCCACGTTCGCCGCGCTTCGCCTTCGACGAGATGGCGCGCATCCTTTAAGGAAGCCCCCATGAATATCCTCGCGCTCGACACGAGCATGGGCGCCTGCTCCGCGGCCGTGCTTTGCGCCTCCGACGGAACGCGACGGCTCCATGCGGTCCAAGTGGAGATGCCGCGCGGCCATGCCGAGGCCCTGATGCCCATGGTGGACGAGGTGTTGCGCGAGGCGGGGCTTGGCGCGCACGACCTCGATGTCATCGCGGCGACGCTCGGCCCGGGGAGCTTCACCGGCGTGCGCATCGCCATCGCCGCGGCGCGCGGACTTGCGCTCGTGACGCACGCCGATCTGTTCGGGACAGACAGCCTCGCGGTGATGGCGCGCGCCGCACTCATAGAAGGCCTGGCGCCGACCGGGCCGTTTGCCGTCGCCGTGGATGCCCGGCGCGGCATGCTCTATTTCGGGGTCTACGACGAGCACGGTGTGACGCGCGACGGCCCTCTGCTCCTCGCGCCGGACGATGCCGTGGCGCTGTTACCGCCTGAGCTTCGCGTCGCGGTCGGCAACGGCGCGCAGCTTCTCACCGACGCGGCGACAGTCACCGGCAGACGGCTTGATCCGGACCTTGTCTCGCTGCAGCCGAGCGCCGCGGCGCTGGCCGAGATCGCGCTCCAGGGCGGTGAGACGACGGCGACGTCCTACGGCCACTCTACTTGCGGCCGCCCGACGCCAAGCCGCAGGTGCAAGCGGTGGAGCGGCGCTGATGGCGCCCCGTGCCAACCGCCCGCCGCCCGCGCTCGCCGTGCATCGCGCCACACCCGCCGACGCAGCAATCATGGCTGCCATCCACGCAACCTCCTTCATCCCCCCTTGGGATGAGTCGGCCATGATGCAGCTC
This sequence comes from uncultured Alphaproteobacteria bacterium, assembly GCA_963727165.1. GTDB lineage: Bacteria > Pseudomonadota > Alphaproteobacteria > Rhizobiales > Methyloligellaceae > Methyloceanibacter. The sequence continues at coordinate 37,954 of CAVSFJ010000017.1, read as the reverse complement.
ATCGCAAGCCCGGGCGTCCTCTGCCTGATCGGATCCGCGGCAGAGATCGTGGCAACGCCGGCAGGGCTCCTGATCGCGCGACGGGCCGCCGACGAGGCCGAGCTGCTAACGCTCGCCGTCGCCCCGCCGTGCCGGCGCGCAGGCCTTGGCCGCGCCCTCCTCAAGCAGGCGATCGCCGATTTGCGCGCGAGCGGCGCGACGCAACTTTTCCTCGAGGTCGATGAAGGCAACACGGCGGCTCTGGCGCTCTACCACGCTTTCGGTGCGCGGCCCGTGGGGCACCGCCCCGGCTACTACGAAAGCGGCGCGAATGCCGTGATCTTCAGCCTTGCCCTTTCAGAGTCACCCTCCGATGATGGGCAAATCGCCGAGGAACCCCATGAAGACCAGCGATAGCGAGAGGTCTATGTCCGGGCCAGCGATACGGGAAAGCAGGCTAGAGCGCCTGTGCGCCGATCAGGGCATGCGCATGACGGGCCAGCGGCGAATCATCGCCCGCGTGCTATCGGAAGCCCATGACCATCCCGACGTGGAGGAGGTCTATCGGCGGGCGAGCGCCCGCGATCCGCGCATCTCGCTTTCGACCGTCTACCGGACCGTGCGCCTCCTGGAAAACGCCGGCATCGTCGAGCGTCACGACTTCGGCGACGGCCGCGCGCGCTATGAGCCGGCGGGCCACGATCACCACGACCACCTGATCAATGAGAGGACCGGCGAGGTCATCGAGTTCAAGAACGAAGAGATCGAGCGCTTGCAAGAGCGTGTCGCCAAGGAGCTCGGTTTCCGCCTGACCGGACACCGGCTCGAGCTGTTCGGCATCCCCCTCAAGAACGGCAAATAGGCCGCGGCCAAGCCCGTTTGACTTCGCACCCGCACCGGGACAACGTGGGGGCACGTCTGCGCTAAGAACATAAGGGGGTGGCGTGATGGGAAAGCGAGTCCTTCTCGCGGCAGCGGTGGTATTGCTGAGCACCACAGCCTTTGCGGAACATGCCTTCACATTGGAGCCCGACGCGGCTCCTGCGGCCAAGCCGGCCGCCGCACCTGCAACGCCTCAGGCGGTTGCGCCAGCAGCACCTCCGGTGATTGTGCAAGTGCCACAACCCGCGCCTCAAGCCACGCTGCCGTCGGAGCTCAATGTCTATGTGGTGCCTGCGGCCAGCCGCGAGGTCTGCACGGTGAGCAATTGGGGATATGGTGAGATCCGTAGAGATTGCCGCAGCGAGGCGCTCCCCTCACCGCATGGCAATCCTGCCTTGCGGGGTATCTGCACCACCCGCTACGGGCTCCGCACCTGCTATTGATCGTCAGCCCGTGATCCGATTGACGACAGGCTCATGAGAAGCGTGCGTGCGTTCCTAGTGTTGGCGGCGTTCTTCGCCTTCACCCTTCCGCTGATGCCGCTTCAGCTCCTGTTCGTATGGACGGGCTCACGCTACGCCCGCACCTTCCCCCATTGGTATCACCGGCAGGTGTGCAAGATCATTGGCGTCCGCCTGAACATCGAGGGCGAGGTCGCCGAGGAGCAGGGCGTGCTCCTCGTCTCCAACCATGTCTCCTGGATCGACATCACCGTGTTGTCGGCGGTGGCGCCGGTCTCGTTCGTGGCCAAGCAGGAGGTCTCGACCTGGCCGTTCGTCTCCTGGCTCGCCAAGCTGCAGCGCTCCGTGTTCGTCGACCGCGAGCGGCGCAACGAGGTGGGCGTCAAGGCGAACGAGATCCTGAACCGGCTTGAAGACGGCGATCACGTCGTGCTGTTCGCCGAAGGCACATCAAGCGACGGCAACGGCGTGCTGCCGTTCCGGACCGCGCTGTTCGCTGCGGCGAAGCCGTCCGGCGGTCAGAAGATGGGATCGAAGGTCTCGGCGCAGACACTCGCGCTGACCTACACCAAGGTCTATGGGCTGCCGCTCGGCCGGCGCGGGCGCTACCGGGTCGCTTGGTACGGCGACATGGACATGGCGAGCCACGCCTGGCAGCTGCTGGGCTTGGGACCGCTCGATGCGAATATCCGGATCGGGCCGCCCGTGCCGCTCGACGACTTCCCCGACCGCAAAGCGCTTGCGCGCTATGCGGAGGAGAAGGTCCGGAAGGACGTCGTCGAACTCTTGCGCGGACGGCCCGTAAACGGCGAACCCGCCAGAGCGGAGGCGCGCGAGACTTAGATCGCGCGCCTTAAGCGGATCGTGTCCATCACGGTCGCAGGGGCGAAGGTCCCATTCGGCAGTTGCCGGATGAAGCCAGCCTTCACGACGTTGGTGAGGGTGACGTGGACCCCGCGGTCGGCAATCTCGCCGTCGGCGAAATAGCCCTCCTGCACCGCCAGCTGGCAGAGCTCGTCGAGGGTCATGGCCCCGATCTCGCCCAGCTTGCGGATGAGGAAGTCAGCCAGCGGCGGCTGCTGCGGCTGCTGGGATGCCACGGCCGCAGGCCGGCGCGGCTCGGTCTCAGGCGCCGCAGCAATCGGCGCGCGGCGATAGACCTGAGGCGCAACGGGCCGGCGCTCGTGCTCGGCCTCAGGTGCCGGCATGGGCTCAGTGCGGCGCTGGTACTCGGCCTCGGCCTGCACGGCCTGGCGGTACGGCTCGGCCTCTTGCGCCGGGCGGCGCTGATGCTCGGCCTGAGCCGGCATCGGCCGGCGATAGGGCTCGGCCTCAGGGGCCGGACGGCGCTGGTACTCGGCCTCGGCCTGGACAGGCCGGCGGTATTGCTCGGCCTCTTGCGCCGGGCGGCGCTGCGGCGCCGGCTCGGCCGGGACAGGCCGGCGATAGGGCTCGGCCTCAGGCGCCGGACGGCGCGGCTGCTCGGCCTCAGCCTGGACCGGCCGGCGATATTGCTCCGCCTCTGGCGCAGGCGCCGGACGACGCGGCGCGGCCTCAGCTTGAGGCGCCGGGCGGCGCTGATCGTCTTGCACCGGCGCGCTGGTCAGCCGCCGGTATTCCCCTTCTATGAGCGTCGTCACGGCCTCGAGCTCAGACTGAAGATCCTCGATCTTCGCCTGATGCTCCCGCTTCAACTGCTCCATCCGTTTTTCGAATTGCACCTCGGCCGCGCTTATCTGCTCCTCGAGGAAGCTGGCACGGTCTTGTAAGTCCCCGCGAATATCACGCATCGAATGCCCCCTGGATCACTGACCTCAACAGAACGACAGGCCGAACAGGAGGTTCTCGCAAGCGCCAAAAAGGCCCGCCGACCGCCGCCCGGCAAGTACGCAAAGTGTACGGAAAAGCGCCGGACACAGCCTCAGCATCGGCGCTACTGGCCGTCATACTACCCCCAACCCACTGCCGAGTCTCGCATTTGCCGATTCACGAATTTTCGCCGAGCATTGCGGCGACCCGTCCTGCCACTGCGGCCGTCTCGGGAGCAAACTCCTAAGTCAAAACCAAGACGCTTTTTGAACAGAGCCGATGAGGGCGGCCGTTGTGGCGTCATCATCTTGTCAACTGGTGGGGCTCCGGCGCGGGGGCCGTGGCGCTTTTCTGGCGCCGGCGTGGCTTTGGCTTCGTCGTCTCTGGCAGGAAGGCCGCGAGCAGGCCGATGGCCGGCAGAAATGCGCAGACGTGATAGACGAAGGTGATGCTGGTGGCGTCCGCGAGGCGGCCAAGTAGCGCAGCGCCAATGCCGGCAATGCCGAATGCGAGCCCGAAGAACAGGCCCGCCACCATGCCGACCCGGCCCGGAAGAAGGGTTTGCGCGTAAACGATAATCGCCGGATGGGCCGAGGCCAGGATGAGGCCAATGATCACACTCAGCACCGCCGTTCCGACCAGCCCCGCGTAAGGCAGCGCCAGCGTGAACGGCAGCACGCCCAAAATCGACCACCAGATCACCCGGCGGGTGCCAATGCGGTCGCCGATGGGGCCGCCGATCACGGTGCCGGCGGCGACCGAGCCCAAGAACAGGAACAGATAGAGCTGGGCCGTCTGCACCGGCAGATCGAAGGTGTGGATCAAATAGAAGATGTAGAAGCTCGTGATCGAGACCAAGTAGAAATGCTTGGAGAAGCTGAGCGTGATCAGGATGAGAACCGACTTCGCCACTTTACGGCGGCCGAGCTCGGCAATCGCCTTGCCCTCCTCCGCATGCGACACGGGTTTCAGCTTCAGGTTCTTGCCGTACCAGGTGCCGACGCCGGCGAGCAGCGCCATGCCGAGCAGCGCCACGACCGAGAACCAAACGATGGAGTGTTGGCCGTAGGGGAGCACGATGAAGGCCGCGAGCAAGGGGCCGATGGCCGTGCCGAAATTGCCGCCCACCTGGAACACGGCCTGCGCGGTGCTGTGACGGCCGCCCGAGGCGAGCCGCGCCACGCGCGAGGATTCGGGGTGGAAAACCGACGAGCCCATGCCGATCAGCGCCGCCGCGGCGAGCACCGCCATATAGGTCGAGGCGAACGCGATCAGGACCAAGCCGAGAAGCGACGAGCCCATACCGACCACCAGCGAATACGGCGTCGGGTAGCGGTCGGTGAGGTAGCCGACCAGCGGCTGGAGCACCGATGCTGTGGCCTGGAAGGTGAAGGTGATGAGGCCGATCTGGGCAAAGTCGAGCGCGAGGCTCGTCTTGAGCATGGGGTAGATCGCCATGATCAGCGACTGGATGACGTCGTTCAGCATGTGACAGACGCTGATAGCGGCCAGCACGGCGACCGCGGTCCTCTGGACCACGTTCTGCTGTGTGCTGCTCTCGGCTTCGATCGTCATGTCTCAAGACCTGCTCAAAGGACGGGCGGAGACTTGGCCCAAACCGCAGATCGAGGGCAAGAGGTCATTTCCTCGCGGAATGCCGCGTAGCCCTGATGAGGCCCGGGCCTATAGATTTGCATGGTTCCGGTGATTGCTTCGCCGGTCGGGAGGGAAATCTTTCATGCACCCGGCCCTGGTCGTTCAGCTCCTCGTCTTGGTCGCCGTTGCGAACGCAACGCCTATCTTTGCCAAGAAAGTCCTCGGCGAGACCTTCGCCTGGCCGCTCGACGGCGGCGCCAAGCTTGCCGATAGCCGGCCGCTGTTTGGCCCATCGAAGACCCTCCGCGGGATCGTGCTCACCTTGCTCGTGACGCCGCTTGTTGCGGTGTTGATGGGACTGGGATGGCAGGTTGGTCTCCTGGTCGCTATTGCGGCCATGACCGGAGACCTGTTTTCGAGCTTTGTGAAACGGCGGCTCGGACTCCTGCCGAGCAGCATGGCGGTTGGTCTCGATCACATTCCGGAATCGCTTTTCCCGCTCGTCGCCGCCCGATGGTTCCTTCCCGTCACCCTTGTCGATATCGCGGCGGGAACGGCGATCTTCTTTGTGTGCGGAATCGCCCTGTCCCGCCTTCTGTTCAAGCTCCGCATGCGCGACGAGCCCTACTGATCAGAGCGCGAAGGCGACCGGCGCAGCTCATGGAGCACGATCTCGGGCGGGCAATTGAAGCGCACCGGCACGATCGATGAGCCGGTGCCTGTCGAGGTGTAGCCGATCATGCCGTGATGGCGCCACGCCCCGCGGCCCAAGCCTCGCGGCAAGACCGCACTCAGCGTGATGGGCCTGCCGCCCGGGAGGCAGATCTGGCCGCCATGCGTATGGCCGCTCAGCAGCACATCGAAATCCGCGTGCGCCGCCTGCCGATAGATTTCCGGCGTGTGGGTGACGAGGATCGAGAACTCCTCGTTGGGGATGTTGTCGGCGACCTTCTCGATATTGTCCATGCGATAGAAATGGGCATCGTCGACGCCGGCGAAATGGATGCGCGCGCTGTCCCGCTCGACGATCGCGGTTTCGTTGATCAGCATTCTCACGCCCATCGCCTCCAGCCCCGGCACCATGAGAATCGTGTCGTGATTGCCGAGCACGCCGTAGACCGGACCTGTCAGCGCGGCGCAGACCTCCGCCATGGCGGCGAGCGACGGCTCGTACGGCCCCCAGGTTCGACCCCGGTAGTCGCCGGTTAGGAGGCAGATGTCGTAGCGCAGCCCTTTGACGAGCTCGGTCGTGCGCGCCATGGCGGCCTCGCTCATGTCGGCATGGAGATCGCTCAGCTGGAGGATGGTGAAGCCGTCGAAGGCTTCGGGCAGGTGCGGGACGTGAATGGGGTTGTGCCTGAGCTCGACCTTGGCCGCGTTACGCGCGCCCTGCCAGTAGAGCCCGCTCGCCATGAGGCCTGCGCGGATCACCGCGTGGCCGACGCTCAAATTCTCGATGTGGAAGAAGGTGATGCCTTGGCCGAAAACCTGCGCCTCGTGATCCTTCTCGATGCCGAGGCGTTGGTGCGCATGCCGGCGCCCAAGACGCTTCTCCAGTATCGCTAGAACATCTTTCTCAGACATCGGACCTCAAGGACGCTCCTTTGAGGCAGACTTGGGCCAAACAGCGCTTTAAGAGCAAGGCTTCATTTCCTTGATGGTTTCACAGCGACATCGTCGCGCAATCTCCGTGCAACTATCTGCAGCGGCTGTGGTTGAACAACAAAGCGCGCAAAAGGCGAAAGCAGAGTCGCGGGAATCTCCCATTTTGACTCCCAAATTTGGTCATGCGCCCCATACCCTCTAAGGTGAATGTGGGATCGAGGACGAATCCAAGGGGGGAAACCTTCAAACTGCGCCGCGTCCGGCGCCGAGCGAAAGGAGTTCCGATGAAACTGTCCTCTGACGCGGTCGAGCAGACGCTCACCCAATTCGAGGCCGAGCCTCTTCCCGACAATCATCCGGCGGTGGCTCAGCTCAATCAGATCTTCGGCGACCACACGTATTTTCTGGACGGCACCGGCTTGCACATCGTCGAGCTGACCGAGGCGACAAATTCCGGTTCACAACACGGGGTGGTGGTGAAACTTGCGAGCTGGAGCGACGAGAGCCGCACCAGCCTGGCGCCGCATCCGCCGGAGCCGACCAACATGGTCATCGAGCTCAAGGCGGCCTGAGCCGAAACGCTGTCAGCTATTTCGGCACGAGAAGCACATAGGCGACGTGGCGCTGCATCGCCCGCCAGCGCTCGCGCGAGACGAACATGCTGACGAGCTTGAGCCAGACCTTCATCAGGGGTGGCAGGGGCATCGGCCGGTGGAGCTGCTCGGCCTCGTCGCCGAGATAGCGAGTTTCTTCCGCGCGCCAGCCATGCGCTTCGAAGAAGGCGAACCAGTCTTTCGGCTGAAACAGGAAGGGCGCGGCCTGCATGAAGCGGGCGCGGATCTTGCGGCCATAGTTGAGCGCCTTGGGCGTGAAGTAGTCGATGACCCAGCCGCGGACCTTGTCCAATCCCCTTAGATCATCGGCAAGGGCGCCAACATCGTCTTCGGTCAGGTAAGGTGTCACCCCCTCGGTAATGACGAGGACGCCGCGCGCGCGGGCGTTCACCTCGGCAAAGAATTTCTGCCGCGCGGCGCGGTCGGTGAGATCGAGCTTGACGCGCTCGAGCGCGCAACTCGACTGCTCGTCGGCAAGGCGCTCCTCTTTAAGATCGATGACGTGCGGATAGTCCACCTCGATCCAGCGCAAGTCCTTCGGCAAGTCCATGCGGTAGGGGCGCGTATCGAGGCCGGCGCCGAGATTGAGAACGGTGTCGACGCCGCCCGCAATCGCGTCCTGGATGAAGGAATCGATGATGACGGTGCGGATCACGACCGACCAAGCGCCGAGAAAACGCCGCGGCACGGTGTCGATGAATCTTGCGGCCGTGCTCGCCGGCAAGCTTCCAGGCCAAGGGATCGCGGAACAGCGGATCGGGACCGTCCGTCTCCATCCCCCGGAATCCGGCCACCAGGAAGGCGGTGTCGGACACGTTTTCGATGACTTGGTTCATTTTCGGGGAAGCGCCTGCACAAATTTGAGCCGGCGCGGTTCTACCCGCTTCCCGGCGCTTTTGGAACGCGACGCAATGGCTGGTGAGAGGGGATGGCGGAGAGGGAGGGATTCGAACCCTCGAGACGGTTGCCCGCCTACACGCGTTCCAGGCGTGCGCCTTCGACCACTCGGCCACCTCTCCTAAAGGCGCTCACGAAAGCGCCGCACTATAGCGAAGCGCCCTGCCCGTTCAAGCAAGCCGTCCGCTCGCCGGAACGTGACCAAAGGACCGTTTGAACGTGATCGGGCGATGGCTTATGTAAGCGGAGAACCGCGGTTTGCCACTCTCGCTCATGCGCTTTATCCTTAGAATTCTCGGCGTCTGGCTGCTCTTGCTCGCCATGGTCGCCGCCGTCGTCGACGCCACGAAGAGCTCTGGCGGGGGGCGGCGCGTGGGTGGTGACGCCCATGGGCGATCAATGGCGGCAGCTCGCGCCCGACACGATCGAAGTCTCGCGGCAATGGATCATAACCAATGCCGGTGACTGGCTGTGGGATCCGGTGATCCTGTCGATCCTCGCCGCACCCACCTGGGTCGTGTTCGGCATTCTCGGCGTGTTCCTTTACTGGCTCGGCCAGAAACGCAAACCCGTCGAGGTGTTCATCAATTAGCGAACGCGCGGGGGCGCTTTTCGGGGGAGTAACCTAGGGAGACCTCCATGTTCTCATTCAAGCGCAAGCCCCTCGCTGTTCCCTCGCCCGCCGAGGCCCTGCCCGGCCGGCAAGAGCCCATCCCCACGGAGCTCACCCATTTCGTGAACGGGGCAGCCCTCAAAGGGCCTTACCCGGAGGGCGCGGAGAAGGCGCTGTTCGGGCTCGGCTGCTTCTGGGGCGCGGAGCGGAAGTTCTGGCAGATCCCCGGCGTCATCGTGACGGCGGTGGGCTATGCCGGCGGGTCCACGCCGAACGCGACCTATGAGGAGGTGTGCTCAGGGATGACCGGGCATACCGAGGCAGTGCTCGTGGTGTTCGATCCGAAGCAGGTCAGCTACGAACAGCTCTTGAAGACATTCTGGGAGAGCCACGACCCGACCCAAGGCATGCGCCAGGGGAACGACGTGGGCACGCAATACCGCTCGGGCATCTATTATTATTCGGACGAGCAGCGCCGGGAGGCGGAAGCCTCCAAGGCCGCTTACGAGGCGGCGCTCCGCGAACGCGGCATGGGCCCCATCACCACCGAGATTCTGCCCGCGCCGGAGTTCTACTTCGCCGAAGGCTATCACCAGCAATATCTCGCCAAGAATCCGGCGGGCTATTGCGGGCTCGGCGGCACCGGCGTCTCCTGCCCGATCGGCACCGGCGTCGAGGCGTAGTTAGCCACTCTTCAGTGTCATTGCCCGGCTTGACCGGGCAATCCAGTAACCCCCTGCGGTCAGATGCATCAAAGGCTGGTGATTACTGGATGCCCGCCTTCGCGGGCATGACGCGTCAGCTCCGGATGAAGCCGACGATGTCCTTGGTCTTGGCCAAGATCGGGTCGGCGATGTCGTGCGCGCGCTTTGCGCCGTCGGCGAGGATGCGGTCGATCTCGACCGGGTCCGCCATCAGGCGGCGCATCTCGTCGCCGATGGGCGTGAGCTTCTCGGTCGCCAGCTCGGCGAGCGCCTCCTTGAACTTCGAGAACGTCGCGTCGCCGTAGTCGCGCAACACCTGATCCTTGTCGGTCCCGGCGAGCGCGGCGTAGATGCCGACAAGGTTGTCGGCCTCGGGCCGCGCCTCCAGCGCCTTCACCTCAGTTGGCAACGGCTCCGGGTCGGTCTTCGCCTTTCTGATCTTCTTGGCGATAGCGTCGGTGTCGTCGGTCAGGTTGATGCGGCTCATGTCGGAGGGGTCCGACTTCGACATCTTCTTGGTGCCGTCGCGGAAGCTCATGACCCGCGTGGCGGGGCCGGTGATGATCGGCTCGGGCAGCGGGAAGAAACCGTGCGGATAGTCCTCCCGGGCGATGGTCTTGGCGAAGTCGTTGTTGAACTTCTGGGCGATGTCGCGGGCGAGCTCCAGATGCTGCTTCTGGTCCTCGCCGACAGGCACATGGGTGGCGTGATAGAGCAGAATGTCGGCCGCCATCAGGTTCGGATAGACGTAGAGGCCCGCGCTCGCCTTCTCGCGGTCCTTGCCCGCCTTCTCCTTGAACTGGGTCATGCGGTTAAGCCAGCCGAGCCGCGCGACGCAATTCAAGATCCAGGCGAGCTCGGCGTGGCCGGAGACCTGGCTCTGATTGAAGATGATCTGGCGGGTCGGATCGATGCCCGACGCGATGAATGCCGCCGTCACCTCGCGGGTGTTGTGGGTGAGCTCGTCAGGGTCCTGGAACACGGTGATGGCGTGGAGATCGACCACGCAATACAGGCACTCGTGCGCCTCCTGGAGCGCCACGAAGCGGGTGATGGCGCCGAGATAGTTGCCGAGATGCAGGTTGCCGGTCGGCTGAACGCCCGAAAACACGCGGGTCTTATGTTTGGTCGTCTCTTGCATGATCTGCCCCTGAATGCCCGCGGGTTATGGCGTGGGGCAGGCTGAAGCGCAAGGCCGGCAGAGGCTAGCCGCAGGCCGCCTCCATCTCGCGGATTTGCTCGGCGATGGCGACGGTGCGCTGGGCCATGGCGAAGTGGAGCCGCTCGACCATGTGCCCCTCCACGACGATGACGCCCTTCTGCGCGTTCTCCGGCTGGCCGAAGGCGTCGATGATCTTGCGCGACCAGTCGACCTCTTCTTGCGTCGGCGAGAAGATCTCGTTGCACGGGCCGACCTGGCTCGGATGGATCAGCGTCTTGCCGTCCATGCCGAGGATGCGGCCGCGCTCGCATTCGTCGCGCAAGCCCTCCTCGTCGCGGAAGTCGTTGTAGACGCCGTCGACGATGTCGAGCTTGTAGGCGCGCGCGGCGACCAGCGTCATGGCGAGCCACGGCACCACGGCGAAGCGGTCGTGCAAGGCGCGGGCGCGCGATTCCTTGATGAGGTCGTTGGTGCCCATGACCAGGCAGCACAGCCGATTGTCCTTGTAGACGGCGGTGGCGGCGATGGTGCGCGCATTGAGGATCGCCATGGGCGTCTCCATCATGGCCCACAGCCGCACCTTCTCCGGCGCGTGCACGCTCTGCAGAAGCTTGGCGGCGGAGATGATGTCGCCGGAATGGATCACTTTCGGCACGAGGATGGCGTCGGGCGCGGCCTCGCAGGCCGCGATGATGTCTTGGGCGCCCCAGGGGGTCTCGAGCGCATTGACCCGGATGACCACCTCGCGGCCGCCATAGCCGCCCGCCTTCACCGCGGCGCAGACCTGCTCGCGGGCCTGGATCTTGGCGTCAGGCGCCACGGCATCTTCGAGATCGAAGATCAGGGCGTCGGCGGGAATGGTCTTCGCTTTCTCCAGCGCGCGCTCGTTCGAGCCCGGCATATAGAGCACGCTGCGGCGTGGACGGCCTTCCATGCGGTATCCCCCTTCGTCTTATTGCACTGCAACATAGACCAGGGTTGCGCGCTGGAAAACCTCACTTTTTTGGCGGAAATCAGCGGCCGAGCAGGTCCTTCAGGAGGGTGCGGGGCTTCATGGCGCCGAAGGCGGCGCCCGCCACGAGATAGGTCAGGAGACCGGCCGCGATCAGCGCGATGAGGGCGAACGCCTGCACCACGATGCCCTCCTCCGGCGCGAACCATGACGCCAGCGCGTCCGTGAGCCACCACACCACCACCCCCATGGCGAGGCTCGCCAGAACGATGCCGACGAATGCGCGGCGGAAGGCATCGTCGAGAGCGAACTCCGCGCGCTTCTTCAGCTCGACGACGAGAAGCGCCACGTTGATCCAGCCGGCAAGGGCCGTGGCAATGGCGATGCCGACAGCGCCGAGGACGATGAACAGCACGAAGCTCAAGGCGGCGTTGGCCGTCATGGCGATGCCGGCAAAGATCATCGGCGTCTTGGTGTCCTCGCGGGCGAAGAAGCTCGGCTGCAGGACCTTGATGAGCACGTAAGCGGGAAGGCCGAGCGCCAGCGCCGACAGCATGCCGGCGGTGGCGTGCGCATCGACCGGGGTGAAGGCGCCGCGCTCGAACAGCACGCGCATGATGGGGCCCGCGGCGATGAACAGCGCGACGGCTGCTGGCAGCGTGAGCAGGAGCGCAAATTCGAGCGCGCGGTTCTCGCTCATGACGACCGCGTCGCGATCGCCTGCGCGGAGCTTGTGGCTCAGATCGGGGAGGAGCACGACGCCGACGGCGACGCCGATCAGCCCCAAGGGCAACTGGAAGATGCGGTCGGCGTAATAGAGCCAGGACACCACGCGGTCCTGAAGGCTCGCGATGATGGTCGAGATGACGATGGTGATCTGCGCCATGCCGCCGGCGATGAGGCCGGGCACGGCGAGCCTCACGAGCCGCTTCATGTCCGGGGTGAGTTGGGGGCGTTCGAACTTGAGGCGAATGCCGGCTCTCACGGCGGCAAAGGCCACGATCGCCACCTGCAACAGACCCGAGATGGCGACGCCCCAGGCAAGCGCCACGCCGGCAGAGGTATGCTCGCCGGTGCCGGTGGCGACCAGGCCCAACAGCACCGCGATGAGCACGACGTTGAGCAGGCTTGGCGCGAAGGCGGCGGCGGCGAAGCGCCCAAGCGCATTGAGCAGCCCGGTGTAGAGCGCGACCCAGGACATGAAGACGAGATAGGGGAGCGCGATGCGCGCCAAGAGCACGGCGAGGCGAAACTTGTCCGGCTCGTCGGCGAAGCCGGGCGCCAGCAGCAGCATGAGCCACGGCATGGCAATTTCCGCCAAGATCACGAAGGCGACGAGCACGAGGGTGAGGCCGGACAGCGCCCGCGCGGCGAAGTCTTGCGCCGACTCTGGTCCTTCGGCGTGGAGGCGCTTGGTGAAGAGGGGAATGAAAGCCGCGTTGAAGGCGCCTTCGGCGAAGAGGCGCCGGAACATGTTGGGCACGCGGAAGCCGACGAAGAAGGCGTCGGTCACGGACGAGGCGCCGAGCACGGCGGCGATCAGCACGTCGCGGACGAAGCCGAGCAGGCGGCTCACGACAGTCATGCCGCCGACGGTGGCGAACCCGCGATAAAGCTTCATGGCGCACTCTGAATGCGCCAGGTCGTTGGACCCGGCAAGGGCAGGGAACGCGCGCTACACAGACGCGAGCGCCGATTCCTGGCGCGCCACGAGCACCTTCGTCAATCGCTCTCGGATCAGGGACTCGCGCGTCGCGCTCGTGATCTTCTTGCCCGTGAGGTCGGTGACGTAGAACACGTCGACCGCCTTCTCGCCGAACGTGGCGATGTGGGCCGAGGCGATGTCGAGATTGAGGTCGGAGATCTCGCGGGTCACGTCATAGAGAAGGCCGGGGCGGTCGAGACCGTTGATCTCGATCACGGTCAGGGCGTCGGACAGCGTGTTGTCGATCACCACTTGCGGCTCGACGGTGAAGGCCGACAGGCGTGATTTCGGCTTCTTCTTGCTCTGCATGACGTCAGCGGCGCGCGCCTCGCCATGAAGCATCCGCTCGATGGTGACGGCGATCTTCCGCGCGCGGCGCTCCTCGTCCTCGGCGTGATCGAACTCGCGCTCCAGATGGATGGTGTCGAGCGCCATGCCGTCGCGCGTGGTGGAGATCTGCGCGTCGACGATGTTGGCGCCAGCACCGGTGCACGCGCCCGCGACCAGGGCGAGCAGCCGCGGGTGGTTGGGCGCGAGCAGCGTGACCTCGGTGACGCCGCGGAAGGCGTCGGTGGAGATATGCGTGACGACGGCGCGGCCTTGCGCCTCGGCATCACGCACCAGCTTGGCGTGCTCGGCGATGACGTCGAGGTCGGTCCTGAGCCAATAGGCCGGATAGTGGCGGTCGATGAAGCGCTCCAGATCCTGGTTCGGCCAGCCCGCCAGGCGCTCGCGCAAGGCATCCTGGGCGCGCGACACGCGCTCGGTGCGGGTCAGCGTCGTGTGTCCGCCGCCGAGCAGCGGCTCGGTCTCGAAATAGAGCGTGCGCAAGAGCTGGCCCTTCCAGCCGGTCCATACGCCGGCCCCGACAGCGCGGATGTCGGCGACGGTGAGGATGAGCAGAAGCTTCAGGCGCTCCCGGCTCTGCACGATCTCGGCAAAGTCGCGGATGGTCTTCGGGTCGTTGAGGTCGCGGCTCTGAGCGAACAGGCTCATGGTCAGGTGATGCTCGACGAGCCAAGCGGCCGTCTCGGTCTCAGATGCCGTCAGGCCGAGGCGCGGCCCGAGCTCGCGGGCGATGCGCGCGCCGGCAATGGAATGGTCCTCGTCGCGGCCCTTGGCGATGTCATGAAGGAGGGCGGCGACATAAAGCGCGCGCCGGTTGTCGATAGTGCGCACGACCTCGCTCGACACGGGATGGTCGACCGACAGCTTGCCGCGCTCGATGCCGGAGAGGAAGCCGATGGTGCGGATCAGATGCTCGTCCACCGTGAAGTGGTGATACATGTTGAACTGCATCATCGACACCACGCGGCCGAAGTCGCCGATGAAGCGGCCGAGCACGCCTGCCTCGTTCATCTTGCGCAGCGCACCTTCGGGGTCGCGCGCGTCGGTCAGAAGCCGCATGAACAGGCGGTTGGCGGTGGGGTTGCCGCGCAGATTGTCGTCGATCAGCCGGAAGTTCGCCCGGATTTGGCGCAAGACCTCCGGGTGAGAATGCAGCCTGGTTCTCATCGGCGAACACGAACAGCCGGATGAAGTTGACCGGGTCCTTGGCGAAAGCGTCCTTGTCCACGGTCGAGATGCGGCCGTTCTCGATGCGGAAGTCCGAGGTGCGGCGCAGCTTGGCGCGGCGGCGCCAGCTGAACGGCGCAAGCAGCGTGTCCAGCGTCGGCACCGACTTCAATTGCTTGAGCTCGAGCGCCGAGCAGACGATCCGCGTGAGCTGCCCGACCTCCTTGGCAATCAGGAAGTAGTGCTTCATGAAGCGCTCGACAGCGCTCAAGCCCGCATGCCCGCGATAGCCGAGCCGCTCTGCCATCGCGCGCTGGAGGTCGAAGCTCAAGCGCTCCTCAGGCCGGTCGGTCAGGAAATGCAGCTGACAGCGCACCGTCCACAGGAACGACTCGCAACGGCGGAAGCTACGATATTCGTGGGGAGTGAAGACGCCGGCCTCGACGAACTGTTCCTCGGCGTGATCGGGATAAAGATGCTTGGCGAGCCAGTGCAGCGTATGCAGGTCGCGCAAGCCGCCAGCACCTTCCTTGATGTTGGGCTCGACCTGGTAGCGCGAGGCGCCGGCGCGTGAGTGACGGGCGTCCTGCTCGGCGAGCTTCGCGGCGATGAAGGCCCGCGCGTCAACCTCCAGCACATCCTTGCGGAACCGGTGCTGAAAGTCGGCGAAGAGCTTCCCGTCGCCGAGAATGAGCCGGGCGTCGAGCAGCGCGGTGCGAATGGTCATGTCCGACAGGCTCAGGCGGACGCACTGGGCGATGGTGCGCGTGGCATGGCCGACTTTGAAGCCGAGATCCCACAACAGATAGAGGATGTATTCGGCGACGCTCTCGCCCCACGCCGTCTGCTTGTAGGGAAGCAGGAACAGGAGATCGATGTCGGAGCCCGGCGCGAGCAGGCCGCGGCCATAGCCGCCTTGCGCGACCACGGCCATACGCTCGGCGGTGGACGGATTTTCAGCGCGGTAGATGTGCTCGGTGGTGAAGTCGTAGGTGAGGCGGATCAGCGCATCCTGGAAATCGGAGAGCCCGGCCGCGCAGGCGCGCCCGTCACCGTTCTGTTCAAGCTGCTGCTTGGCGGTGACCTGCGCCTCATGGACGAGAGGCTTCAGATAGTCGACCAGCGCGGCGCGGAGCTGCGAATCCTGCCCGACATGGGCGCGCGCAATCTCCCCGGTCTCCTGGCGCAGGAGATCGAAGTCGAAATACGGGGCTGGTTTCGGTGCGGCTTGGTCCATGGCGGGCGAAGAGTCTAACACATCGAGGCTTTACGCCTTGCTTTCAAGCAGAGTCTTAAGACGATACAGGGCTTCGAGGGCCTCTTTCGGCGTCATGCCGTCGGGATTGAGGGCCTGAAGCGCCTGCTCCAGGGCGGACGGCTCGCCGAACCCGGCAGGCGGCTTCGCAGCCTGGAATAGCGGCAAATCGTCAGCCAAATCAGCGGGTTTCGGGCGTCCGTCTGCCTTTTCCAGCTCGTTCAGCACCTCGCCGGCGCGGGCGAGCACGGCCTCAGGCAGCCCCGCGAGCTTCGCCACGTGGATGCCGTAGGAGCGGTCGGCGGCCCCGGCCACCACGCGATAGAGGAACACGATCTCGTCGCGCCACTCCTTGACCTCCACCGTGGCGTTGGCGGCATGCGCCAGTCTGTCGGCGAGCGCGGTGAGCTCATGGTAGTGGGTGGCGAAGAGGACGCGCGCGCGGTTCACCTCGTGCAGGTATTCGAGTGTGGCCCAGGCGATCGATAGCCCATCGAAGGTCGCAGTGCCGCGCCCGATCTCGTCGAGCACGACGAAGGAGCGCGGCGTCGCCTGATTGAGAATCGAGGCCGTCTCGACCATCTCCACCATGAAGGTCGAGCGGCCGCGGGCGAGATCATCCGCCGCACCGACACGGCTGAACAAGCGGTCGACGACGCCGATATGTGCGGACTTTGCCGGCACGAAGGCGCCTGCCTGCGCCAGCACGACGATGAGCGCGTTCTGCCGCAGGAAGGTCGACTTGCCGGCCATGTTCGGGCCGGTGACCACGAGGATGCGCGTGCCGTCGTCGTCGCCCTCGCTGCCGAGCCGGCAATCGTTGCCGATGAAGCTTGCACCATCACCCCGCCGCAAAGTCTGCTCGACCATCGGGTGGCGGCCTTCCTCGATCGTGAAGACGAGGCTCGCGTCGATTGCGGGCCGCACGTAGTTCTGTTCGACCGCCAGCTCGCCGAGTCCGGCATAGTGATCAAGCTCGGCGAGCGCGGCGCTCACCGCCGACAAGGCCTGCTCCATGGCCAGCACATCCGTGATGAGCGTGGCGAAGAGATCGAGCTCGAGGGCGAGCGCGCGGTCGGCGGCAGAAGTGATGCGGGCTTCGAGCTCGGCAAGCTCGGGCGTGGAGAAGCGCACCGCGTTCGCCATGGTCTGGCGGTGGATGAAGGTCTCTACATGCGGCGGCTTGGTCAGGGTCGGCGCATGCAGCGCGGTGACCTCGACGAAATAGCCGAGCACGTTGTTGTGGCGCACTTTGAGCGACTTGACCCCTGTGGCGTCGGCATAGGTCGTCTGCAGGCCGGCGATGACCTGGCGGCTGCCGTCGCGCAGACGCCGGTGCTCGTCGAGATCGCCGTTGAAACCGTCACGGATGAAGCCGCCGTCGCGCGCATTGACGGGAAGCTCGTCGGCAAGTGCGGCGGAGAGCGCCTGCTCGATCTCGGTTGGCGCCGCGGCGAGACGTTCGACAACGTCCATCAGCTCACGCGGCAGGCCGAACGCTTCGCCGGCGCGCAAGAGACGCGCGGCAAGATCGTGGGCGGCGAGGATGGCCGCGCGCACCGCACCGAGATCGCGGGGACCGCCACGGCCCAGCGCAAGACGGGCAAGCGCGCGGGCGAGATCGGGTGCGGCTTTCAGCGCCTCGCGCAACTCTGCGCGCAGGCGCGGCTCACCCACGAGATAGGCGACGGCATCGAGCCGGGCGTTCACCGCATCGACGTCGGTCAAAGGGCTGGCAAGGCGGCTTGCCAGCTCCCGGGCGCCGGCGGCGGTGACGGTCCGGTCGATGGCGGCCAAGAGGCTCCCGGCGCGGGCGCCTTGATTGGAGCGGGCAAGCTCCAGGTTGGTGCGGGTCGCGGCATCGATGACGAGAAGGCTGCCGGCGGTCTCCTTGCGCGGCGGCCGCAGCAGCGGCGCCTTGCCGACCTGGGTGATCTCCACATAGGTGAGGAGGCCGGCAAGCGCGGCGAGCTCGGCCCGGGTGAAGTCGCCGAAGGCATCGAGGGCGGCAACGCCGAGCCGTTCTTTGAGCGCGCGCTCGCCGCGCACGGAATCGAAATGCGCGCGCGGGGCTGGCGTCAGTGCCGCGCCCGCCTCGGCGATGACACGGCGAATGTCGGCGTCGCCGGCGAGCTCCTCGCCCACCAGCACCTCGCCGGGTCTGATGCGGGCAAGCTCGCCGGGAAGATCGACGAGGCGCACCGAGGCCGCGACCAGCTCTCCGGTCGAGATGTCGATGGAGGCGAGCGCGATGACCAGCTCGGCGCCGTCCTTCTGGGGACTGCGAAACAGCGCGGTGAGGAAATTGTGAGCGCGGGCGTCGAGCAGCGACTCCTCGGTCAGCGTGCCCGGCGTGACCAGCCGCACCACGTCGCGGCGCACCACCGCCTTCGGCCCGCGTTTCTTGGCCTCGGCCGGGTCCTCGGTCTGCTCGCAGACGGCGACGCGGAAGCCTTGGGCGATCAGGCGCTGGAGATAGTCGTCGGCGGCATGGACCGGCACGCCGCACATGGGAATGTCCTCGCCAAGATGCTTGCCGCGCTTGGTGAGCGCGATGCCAAGGGCGCGCGAGGCGACGGCCGCATCGTCGAAGAACAGCTCGTAGAAATCGCCCATGCGGTAGAACAAGAGGCTGTCGGCGTTGGCCGCCTTGATCTCCAGGTACTGCGCCATCATGGGCGTGGCGTCGGGCGAGGAGACCGGTACGCGGCCGCCGCTCACTGGCGATGTCGCATCGTTCGCCATGTCCGCCCTCACCACCCGACCTCGCCGCGCGCCTTCTCGAGCCGCTCTGTAACTTCGGGGCTCATGCCATAGAACCACACGCCGCCGAGGAGGCGCCGAAACTTTGGGTTGCGTTCGGCCTCGGCGACCACGGCGTCGACGACGGGTCCGTCCTGCTCGGGGATCAGGTCCTCCAGCATGCCGGCGGCCAGAAGCCCGAGCACATTGGGATTGTCTTCGATCTCGAGGATAGCCTTCACCAAATCGAGCGCGCCGAGTGGATCGCTGCCCACAAGCTCAGACTGAAGGTCGAACATTTCACCCCAGTCATCGTCACGCTCTCTTTCAAGATCAGACCGCGAGGTGATTTCGACCCACGCGGCCGCAAGCTCGGGTAGCGGCAGCGCCGCAAAGTCGGGAGGCTCCGACTTGATGCGCGCCGTCTCGCTCCACGCGCGATAGCTCGCCTCGTCGGCGATGGCGAGGAGGCGCCCCCGGATTCGTGGATCCTCGACCATGCCGTTCTCGATCGAGCGCGCTTTCCGTCCCATCAGCCAGCGGAAGCGCGGCCGACGCAGAGCCAGCTCCTGCAAGGCGGTGGCGACGCGGCCGGCATGGAACACGAGCAGCTGACCGAGCACCTTCCCCTCGGCCAAAAGCATGACGATTTCATCGTCGGGCTCGCTCGTCAGCTCGGCCTCGATGAACTCGACGGCGCGCTCAGGCGTCTCATGGGCAAGGCTATCGAAATACATCAAAAAGGCGTGGGTCCCGGCCGTCTGCTCCTTGAGACCGGTGGTACTGACCTCCCGCCAGGCGCGCACCAGGCTTTCCATCGGCAGGCCAGCGAGCCGCGCCTCGACCGCCTCGGCGGAGGGAGGCGGTTCGATCGCGCCGCCGGAGGCGTCACAAAACCCGAGCACCTCGTCGCACCAGCCCATCTTAAGCGTGGTAGCTTCTCCACCCTGAGCGCACAAGGCCGCCTCCTTCGAGAGTTGGGGAAAGGGCTTTTCCCGCCGCGGGGCCTCCTCTAGGGTGCGCCGCTTCGGCCCGTTCGCTCAGGAGATTTCGTCATTATCCGCCCGTCCAAACGCGCGCCCGACGCGCTTCGTCCCATCAGCCTCGAGCGCGCCGTGTCGCGCCACGCCGAGGGCTCATGCCTCGTTCGCTTCGGCGAAACCCACGTGCTGTGCACGGCCACGGCCGGCGAGCCGGTGCCGCCATGGCTCAAGGGCTCCGGCCGCGGCTGGGTGACGGCGGAGTACGGCATGCTGCCGCGCGCCACCACCGAGCGCACGCGGCGCGAGGCCGCAGCCGGCAAGCAGTCCGGACGCACGCAAGAGATTCAGCGGCTGATCGGCCGCTCCTTACGCGCGGTGACCAACCTGCCGGCGCTGGGCGAAAAGCAGATCATCGTCGATTGCGACGTGCTGCAGGCCGATGGCGGCACGCGTACCGCGTCGATCACCGGCGCTTGGGTCGCGGTCCACGATGCCATCGCCTGGATGGAGGCGCGCAACATGGTCACGTCGAAAGTGCTCAGCGATCATGTTGCCGCGGTGAGCTGCGGGCTCTATGGCGGTGAAGCGGTGCTTGATCTCGACTACGCCGAGGACTCCGAGGCCGATGCGGACGCGAATTTCGTGATGACGGGCGCGGGCGGCATCGTCGAGGTGCAAGGCACGGCGGAGACCGAGCCGTTCAGTCAAGAGCAATTCGATCAACTGATGCTGCTCGCGCGCAAAGGGATCGCCGAGCTCGTCGAACTGCAGAAGCTCACCGTTGCTTAAGCCCGGCACGATCCATCGCGACTCGAAGCTCGTCATCGCCAGCCACAACGAGGGCAAGGTGTGGGAGTTCGGCGAGCTGTTCAAGCCGTTCGGCATCACCTGCGTGTCGGCCGGGGACCTCGATCTACCCGAGCCCGACGAGACCGAAGAGACCTTCGAGGCGAACGCGCTGCTCAAGGCGCGCGCCGCGGCTTCTGCCGCTAAGTTGATCGCGATCGCCGACGATTCAGGGCTCGAGGTCGAGGCGCTCGGCGGGCAGCCCGGCGTCTACTCGGCGCGCTGGGGCGGGCCGGAGAGGGATTTCGCCAAGGCCATGGCTCGCCTGCATGAGGAGCTCGAGGCGACAGGTGGCGCCTATACCCGGGCCAACTTCACCTGTGCCTTGGCCATAGCGACACCAGCAGGCGAGGATAGGGTGTTCACCGGCAAAGTGTTCGGGTCGATCACCTGGCCGCCGCGGGGAACGCGCGGCTTCGGCTATGATCCCATCTTCGTGCCGGACGGCTATCATGAGACGTTCGGCGAGATGGATCCCGACTTCAAGAACGCGATGTCGCACCGCATGCGGGCGTTCGAGCAGTTGATGGACGCGACCTACGCAAATGACGCGTGACGAACCCTTCGGCGTTTATGTGCATTGGCCGTTCTGCAAGGCCAAGTGTCCTTATTGCGACTTCAACTCTCATGTGCGCCACGGCGGCATCGACGAGGCGCGGTTCCTCGCCGCCTATCTGACCGAGTTGAACCATTTCGCAGGCCGCGCGCCGGGCCGCACCGTCACCAGCATCTTCTTCGGCGGCGGCACGCCGTCGCTGATGCCGCCCCGCACGGTCGGAGCGATCCTCGATGGGATCGCACGCCACTGGGCCGTCGCTGACGACGCCGAGATCACGCTCGAGGCAAACCCGACAAGCGTCGAGGCGGAGAACTTCGCAGGCTACGCCGCCGCGGGCGTCAACCGCCTGTCGCTCGGCGTACAGGCGCTCGACGATTCCAGCCTCAAGGCGCTCGGTCGCCAGCATACGGTGGACGAAGCGCTGGATGCGCTCGATCTCGCCAAGCAGACCTTCCGCCGTGTGTCGTTCGACCTAATCTATGCGCGCGAAGGCCAGACGCTCCACGATTGGGAACGAGAGCTGACCCGGGCGCTGACCTATGCCGCCGATCATTTGTCGCTCTACCAGCTCACCATCGAGGACGGCACGCCGTTCGCCGCGCGCCATGAAGCGGGACGTTTACGCGTGCCGGACGGCGACAAGGCAAGCGCGATGTATCAGCTGACGCAGGAACTCTGCGAGGCAGCAGGCTTGCCCGCCTACGAGATCTCGAACCATGCGCGGCCGGGATCGGAGTCGCGCCACAACCTCGTCTATTGGCGGGGCCACGACTATGCCGGCATCGGCGCAGGCGCCCATGCGCGCATCAGCGAAGGCGGCGCTAAGCGCGCGCTGTCCACAACGAGATCGCCGGAAGCCTGGATCGCTCAGGTCGAGGCGGCAGGGCACGGCTTGGCGAGCGACGAGCCCTTAAGCGCGCAAGAGGCGGCGGAAGAGTATCTCTTGATGGCGCTGCGCCTGGCCGAAGGCATGGACCTGACGCGCTTCGCGGCGCTCGGCGGCCACGCGGTCGATGAGACGCAGCTCGAGGGGCTGGAAGGCGACGGCCTCGTCGCCCGGAGCGGCAGCCGCCTCATGGCCACGCCGTCAGGACGCCTCGTGCTCGAGCGGCTGATCCTGGAGCTCGCCGCCTAGTCGCTTGCGACCTAGTAGCTCGAAGCGGTGGTGAAGGAGCTCGGTGCGGAGTCGATCACGCGCGAGCCGCCTTGGCTGGACCTCGAGAATAGCGAGGCCACGCTCTGAGGTGCCGTCCGGCAGCAGGCGGAACAGACCATCGACGCCGGCGAAGCCGCTCGGGCGCGTGAGTTGCGAATACGAGTAGCGCTGGCCCGGCGGATTTTGCGACAGCGACACGGCGAGACTCACCGCGTCATAGCCGAGGCTCGCGATGCGCGGCGGCGTGCCGCCAAACGTCTTGGCGTAGTTCTGCGCGAACTTGTTCCAGCCGCTCGGGTCCGGCGCGGGATACCAGCCACCATCGAGGGCACGCGCGTTGCCGACATTCGGATAATCCCATTGGCCGGTCCCGATGAACTGCACGCGCGCGCTGGTGACGCCGGCATTGGCGAGCAGCGGCGCCAGCTGCGGAAGCTCGTCGCGGCCGGCGGGCAGGAACAGCGCGTCGATCTGCCGGCCCGATTTGATGGCGGTCGCGATCTTCTGAACCGCACCTGACATGCCGGACGCGCTGAAGCTTGCCCGCACCGGCGCATCGCCACCGCCCGACGAGACGGCTTTGGCGAAGGCGGCTTCGGCGATACGCCCATAGGCCGTTTGCGGCACGAGCACGGCGAAGTTTCGCTTGCCGCGCGACATGGCGAAGGAGACGATGCGCGGCACGTCACGGCCGGCGAGGAAGCTCAGGAGATAGACGCCACTGCCGGCGACCTTCTCGTCGCTGGAAAAGGCAATCATCGGCACGCCGGCGCGGCGAACGACGTCAGACGCGGCGCGCACTTCTTGGGCGAAGAGCGGGCCGATGATCAACTCGGCGCCGTCTTGCACCGCGCTCTCCGCGGCGGCGCGGGCGCCTTGAGGCGTGCCTTTGGTGTCCTTGGGCACGAGCGAGACATTGGGATTGTCGAAATCGAACAGCGCAAGCTCGGCCGCCTGCTTGATCCCTTTGGCGACGGAGGCCGTCGAGCCGCGCGCAGACATGGGCAGAAGAAGCGCGACCTTGACCGTGTCGGCCGACCCGGTGATGCCGCCGGCCGGCATACCGACGCCGCCACCGCCGCCAGGCGCGCCACATGCGGTGAACAGCACCGCAATGAGCATCGTGGCGAGGACGAGCCTAATGGCACTCAAATGCTGGCGAAATGTGCTCGGAATGGCTTCGGTCCCTGCAAAGCCTTGTTGGACAAAGCCTTGACCCCAAACATGGCCCAATCGTGATGGACGCGGGCGGACTATATCACGTAACGTTTCGGCGACCAGGGCAAGGCGCGCTGCTCTTTAACGCAGGAATGCTTGGAGCGGCCGGCAGAAGCAGGCTTCGCGCGTGCAAGACCATCGCAATGAGGACCAGGATGCCGCCGGACGGACGGTGGCCCGCGCGGGAGAGGCGCTCGCCGAGCTCATGGCGCGGCCGCTTGCGCCTGGGCTTTATCTCGTGGCAACGCCGATCGGCAATCTCGGCGACATCTCGCTCAGGGCGCTCGCCGTGCTGGCGCGGGCGCACGTGATCGCGGCGGAGGACACGCGCCACTCCAAAAAGCTGCTCTCGCATTTCAACATTCGCGGCGAGCTCACGCCCTATCACGAGCACAATGCCGAGCGGGAACGGCCGCGGCTTCTTTCGCGTATCCACGCCGGCTTTGCCGTCGCGCTCATCTCCGACGCCGGCACGCCGCTCGTTTCCGACCCGGGCTACAAGCTCGTGCGCGAGGCCCTCGACCAAGGTTTGATGGTGACGAGCATCCCGGGGCCGTCCGCCGCGCTTGCCGCTCTGACGAACTCCGGCCTTCCCACCGACACGTTTCTGTTCGGGGGATTCCTGCCGCCGAAGTCCGGCCCGCGTCATTCGCGGCTTGCCACGCTGAAAGAGGTTCCGGCGACTCTTGTTCCTGTTCGAGACGGCGCCGCGCCTTGCCAAGAGCCTCGCCGACATGGCGGCGGTCTTGGGATCCCGCGAGGCCGCGATCGCGCGCGAGCTGACCAAGCTGCACGAGACGGTGACGCATGGCACGCTCGATGCGCTTGCCGAGGCGGCGGCTGCGGGCGAGGCGCCGAAAGGCGAGGTCGTGGTGGTCATCGCGCCGCCGACCGCGGAAGAAACCGAGGTCACCGATGCGCGAATCGTGGCGGACCTCAAAGCTGCGCTCGAGACGCAGAGCTTCCGCGACGCGGTGCGCGGCGTCACCGAAGCGCTGAACGTCAAGCGCACCCGCGTGTACGAGCTCGGGCTTTCGCTGACCCGCAAGCAGGATTGAGATGAGTCACGCGCGCGTCAAAGCGTATCGCAGGCGGCGTCTTCGCCGAGACGCTTGCCGCGCTTCTCTACCGCCTCAAGGGCTACCGCATCGTGGCGAGCCGCTATCGGTCACCGGTGGGCGAGATCGACCTGGTGGCGCTGAAAGGCAAACGGCTTGCCTTCGTCGAGGTGAAGCGGCGGAAGACGCGAGAAGACGCTGCCTGGACGCTGCCCGCCAAGCAGCGGCGGCGCATCGTGCGCGCCGCGCAATATTGGCTCGCGAGCCACCCGGATTTCGTGGGGCACACAATCGCCTTCGACGTGGTGCTAACGGCGCCGTGGCGCTGGCCGCAGCATATCGTGAACGCATTTCCCGTTTGACGAAGGGCGTCCTTTGGCGCGAGCTTGCCCCGCTCAAAACGAGGAACGGCACCGAACGCCATGGCTCTCAAAGTCGCCTTTCAGATGGACCCCATCGAGCGCATCGACATCCGGGGCGATTCCACTTTCGCGCTCCTGCTCGAAGCGCAGTGGCGCGGCCATGACGCGTTCTATTACACGCCCCAGGACCTTTCGCTCTGCGACGGCAAGCTTCTGGCGCAAGGCCACAGCCTCACGGTGGAGGACAAGCCGGGCGATCATTATCGGCTCGCGCATCCGCGCACCGTCGACCTCGCCGAATTCGACGTGGTCCAGCTCCGCCAGGACCCGCCTTTCGACATGGCCTATATCACCACGACGCATCTGCTCGAGCGGCTGCAGCCCGAGACGCTGGTGGTCAACGATCCGGCGGCGGTGCGCAACTCGCCGGAGAAGGTGTTCGTGCTCGACTTTCTCGACCTGATGCCGCCGACGCTGGTGACGCGCTCTCTCGACGAGATTCGCGCCTTCCGCGACAAGCACAAGGACATCGTGGTGAAGCCGCTTTACGGCAATGGCGGCGCGGCCATCTTCCGCATCGCCGAGGGCGACACCAATCTCAACTCGCTGATCGAGCTCCTCGGCATGACGTTCCGCGAGCCGATCATGGTGCAGCGTTACTTGCCGCAAGTGCGCGCCGGCGACAAACGCATCATCCTGGTCGACGGCGCAGTTCGCGGGCGCCATCAACCGCGTGCCGTCAGCCGACGAGACGCGCTCCAATCTGCATGTGGGCGGCACCGCGGAAGCGACCACGCTTGACGCCGCGCGACAAGGAGATCTGCGCGCGGCTCGGGCCGGAGCTCAAGAAGCGCGGGCTGATCTTCGCCGGCATCGACGTGATCGGCGACTACCTCACCGAGATCAACGTCACCTCGCCGACCGGCATCCGCCAGGTGCAGCAATTCGGCGGACGCGGACATCGCGGCGATGATCTGGGACGTGATCGAGAAGAAGGTGGCAGCCAGGAGGGCGTGATGGCGGAGCGCGAAGAGTCTCTGGTGCGATGTTCGACGCCCATACCGAGGCCGAGTTCATCGACGCGCGACATCGACGCGACGATGGCGACGATGGGCGAGGCGCCGCATGTCACGCATGTGCCGACCATGACCGGCGGCAACGGACGCGACGCCGTGCGGCGCTTCTACGAGACTTGGTTCATCGGCCACTGGCCGGAGATCTTTCCATTACCCCGGTGTCCCGCACCGAAAGCGACACCCACGTCGTCGACGAGGTGATCCTCTCCTTCACCCATGACTGCGAGATGCCGGCGATCTTACCCGGGGTGAAGCCGACAGGACGAAAGGTGACCATCCCGTTCGTGGTGGTGGTCGGCTTCGATAGCGGCAAAGTGCATTTCGAGCGCATCTATTGGGATCAGGCGAGCGTGCTCGCGCAGATCGGGCTCATCGATGCTGCGCGCCTGCCGGTCTCGGGCGCCGAGCAGGCGGCGCGCCTGCTCGATCCAAGCTTGCCGTCGAATGCGCTGATCCAGAAGTCCTGACGCTCAGGCCGTGTGCGTGCGAGGCTTCCTGAAGACGAGCCAACCGTGCAACGCGATGCCCGCGCCCCAGCCGAGCGCCACCCAGTAGAACCACCATTTGTTTGGTGTCGCGGTCAGGTTGACCACGAACAGCAAGACGATCACAGCCACATAGGCGAAGAGGTGGACGGTGAAGGCGCGGGTCTTCGGGTCGCTGAAGATACGCTCGCGCCGGTGCGTCCGGCGCAACAGAAGCGCGAGACCGTGGGCGGCAACGCCGATGCCCCAGCCCAGGAGCACCCAGATGAACCACAGCTTCTCAGGCGCAAACCACAGATTGATCGCCGCGAGCAGCGCGGTGACGATGACATAAGCGGCGAGGTGAATGAGGAAGACGCGCAGCTCGAGTTTTCGACATGTCATCATCCTCTTCAGTATCGGAGCCAAGTGCCGGCGACGATAACTTGGCGCGGCCACGCCGCGCGTGAGCATAATACCGTTTGTCCACGACGGAGACATGGCCATGCAGGACTGGGGAATGGCGGCGGTTGTTGTCGCCGTCCTGATCGCCAACGTGCCGGCGGTGATGCAGCAATGGCGCGAAGACAGGCCAGGCCTCATCAGACGCTGTGGATGGCTGCCGCCTACGTGGCCTATGTGGGCGTCGGTATCTGGCTCCTGCTCGGGGTCATGGCCCCGGTCGGCTCCAAGGGCCCGCATGTCCTGTTCGCCATCGGATTCCTCTTGTGTGGATCCTCTATGGCGGGTTGGCCCTGATGCATGTCGTGCCGCGCTACCGCGAGTTGCCGCGCTGGCTGACGCAGTTCGGCGTCATCGACGTCATCGTGCTCGCGACGCTGTTCGGGTGCCTTGTCGGCTATCTTTGGGTGCGCTGATGTTCTCTTATTGTTCTTGCGCCAGACTGCGCGCTCCGCTAGAGTAATAGGGGTTTGCAACGGGGGTTTTCGTATGTTCGCGCGGGTCACCACGGTCGCCTTCGAAGGCATCGAGGCTCGCGCCGTGGACGTCCAGGTCCAGATCAGCCCGGGCATGCCCGCCTTCGCCATTGTCGGCCTGCCCGACAAGGCGGTGGCCGAGAGCCGCGAGCGGGTGCGCAGCGCCTTGAACGCCATCGGGCTGGCGCTGCCGCCAAAGCGCATCACCGTCAATCTGGCGCCGGCCGATCTGCCGAAGGAAGGCAGCCATTACGACCTCCCCATCGCGCTAGGCGTCATGGCGGCGACGGGCGCGATCGCGCGGGACGCCATCGAAGGCTATTGCGTGCTGGGCGAGCTCGCGCTCGACGGCTCGATCGCGGCCGTCGCCGGCGCGCTGCCGGCGGCGATCGGCGCGAACGCGCTTCAGAAAGGCCTCATCTGTCCGGGGCCGTGCGGGGCGGAAGCCGCGTGGGCCGCCACCGACATGCCGATCCTGGCGCCAGCCGACCTGCTCCAGCTCATCAACCACTTCAAAGGCCTGCAGACCTTGCGACGCCCGGCAGCGACGCCGGACCCGGGCGACGAGGCGATGCCCGACCTCAAGGACATCAAGGGCCAGGAGACCGCGAAGCGGACGCTCGAAGTGGCCGCGGCCGGCGGGCATCATCTCCTCATGATCGGCCCACCGGGCTCCGGCAAGTCGATGCTGGCGCGGCGGCTGCCCTCGATCCTGCCGCCGCTCGCGCCCGCCGAGATGCTCGAAGTGAGCATGATCAGGAGCCTCGCCGGCGACCTCGCCGGCGGGCGTATCAGCCGCAACCGGCCGTTCCGCGCGCCGCATCACTCGGCGAGCATGGCGGCGCTCGTCGGTGGCGGCACGCGGCCGCGTCCCGGCGAAGCGGCGCTCGCCCATCTCGGCGTGCTGTTCCTCGACGAGCTGCCCGAGTTCAACCCGCAAGTGCTCGACGCGCTGCGTCAGCCGCTCGAGACCGGCGAGACCATCATCGCGCGCGCCAATCACCGCATCGCTTACCCGTCGCGCATCCAGCTGATCGCCGCCATGAATCCGTGCCGCTGCGGGCACGCGGGCGAGCCGGGCTATGTGTGCCGCCAGGGCAGAGGTTGCGCCGAGCGTTACCAGGCGCGCATCTCCGGGCCGATGCTCGACCGCATCGATCTTCAGATCGAGGTGCCCGCGGTCTCCGCCGCCGATCTCGTTCTGCCGCAGCCTTGCGAGGGAAGCGCCGAGGTGCGGGCGCGCGTCACCGCCGCACGTCAAGCGCAGACCGCGCGCTACGCCGCGCTCGGCTTGCCACGCGTGCGCACCAATGCCGAGTGCGAC
Source organism: uncultured Alphaproteobacteria bacterium (assembly GCA_963727165.1). GTDB lineage: Bacteria > Pseudomonadota > Alphaproteobacteria > Rhizobiales > Methyloligellaceae > Methyloceanibacter. Next base: position 9,479 of record CAVSFJ010000017.1, on the reverse strand, counting down.
GGGGCATTGCTGGAGGAGATCGCCGCGCCCGAGAAGCAAGGCCTCTCGCTCTTGCGCGATGCCGCCAACGCGCTCTCCTTGAGCGCCCGGGGCTACCATCGGACGCTCCGGGTCGCCCGGACGCTGGCCGACCTCGACGGCGAGGAGAAAGTGGCCCGCATCCACGTCGCCGAGGCCCTGAGCTACCGGGGCGAGACCTTGCGCCGGGCCCAGGCCGCCGCCTAGGGAAGCGCCTGCCGCTAAAGGCTTTTTCAAGCTTTCTCTGCTTAATTCCGGCCTAAAGAAACCGCCGGGCCCTAAGGCCCGGCCATAATCAACGGCGTCAAAAGTGCAGCGTAAGACGTGGCAAAGCTTCGGCGCCAAAAGCGCCGGCGGGGTTGGTGTGCGGGTGGCGTTGAGCTTCTTCGCCCTGACGCTGATTGCGCTGTCCTTCGCGCTGCTCGGGAGCACCACCACGCTCGCTCTGCTCCCGCTCGTCCTCGGCGTGGCCCTGCTCGCGGTCGTGGCGGACCGCAAAGCGGAGAATGGCACGGCCCGGATCGAGGCGCTCACCGAGAGGCTCGACTCAAGCCTCGAATCTCTCAAGGACCTGCAATGGGAGGTGCGCGAGCGCGAGGCCCGCTACCGCGACCTGCTCGACCACCAAGGCGACGTCATCGTCCGCCGCGACGCCGACGGACGCCTCTCCTTCGTCAACGATGCGTTCTGCCGGACCTTCGGCATGGAGCGCGACGCCGCCCTCGGGCAGGTGTTCCATCTTCCCGCTCTCAACGACGACCGCGACGAGACCAACCTTTCCAACCGCGGCGACGAGCGGCAAAGCCGGGTCGTGGAGCTCTCGACCACGGCGGGTCCGCGCTGGTTCGTCTGGGAAGACTTCGTCGTCTCCGGGCAAGAAGGCAGCGTGAGCGAGATCCAGAGCGTCGGCCGCGACATCACCGAGCAACGCGCGGCGGAGATTGCACTCGCCGACGCGCGCGATCAGGCGATGACCGCGAGCCACGCCAAGTCGCGCTTCCTCGCCTCGATGAGCCACGAGATCAGAACGCCGATGAACGGCATTCTCGGCATGACCGGACTTCTCCTCGACACCGAGCTGTCGCCAGAGCAGCGTACCTATGCGCGTGCCATCTCGACGTCGGCCACGACGCTGTTGTCGCTGATCGACGAGGTGCTCGACTTTTCCAAGATCGAGGCCGGCAAGATCGAGCTTCGCGTGGCACCGTTCGACATCGCCGACGCGGCGCAAGGCGTGGTTGAGCTGCTCGCCCCGCGCGGGCGCGACAAGGGACTCGAGATCGGCTGGTTCGCCGCGCCCGATCTGCCGAAGACGGTGATCGGCGACGAGATGCGCGTGCGCCAGATCCTGATGAACCTCATGGGCAACGCCATCAAGTTCACCGACCATGGCGGCGTGGCGCTGACGCTGGGGCTCGCGCCAGGTACGCCGCATGGCGACAGTACGACCTTGCGCTTCGCCGTGCGCGATACGGGACCTGGCGTGCGGCCCGATGCGATCGAGCGGATCTTCGCCGAGTTCGAGCAGGCCGAGCAGGGGCCAACGCGCCGGCACGGCGGTACCGGGCTCGGCCTTGCCATCTCGAAGCGGCTCGTGGACGAGATGGGCGGACGCATCGACGTGGCGAGCATGCCGGGCGCCGGGGCGACGTTCACCGTCGACCTGCCCTTTGCCACGCCTGCCTCTGTCGGTGAGCTCGGGGCGGAATGGCCACGGCCGCATGACGGCGAGCGGGTTCTCATCGTGCTCGAAGGGGCCATCGAGGCGGCGCTCGTGGGCGACCTTCTGGTCGCCATGGGCGCAAGCGTGGCGCGGGTCAGAGAGAAGGACGCCGAGCGCGTCGCCTCCGACGCCGCGGCCAAAGGCATGCCCTTCAGCGCGCTCCTCACCGACAAGGACAACGTCAATGCGGGCGTCGGCCGGCTCCTGCCGCTGCTCGCTGTCCCGCACGGCGCAGACCGCCCGCCGCGCGCGGTGGTGACCATCGACCCCGGCGAGCGGGGCGACATTCCGAATCTCCGCGCGCAAGGCTTCAATGGCTATCTCGTGCGGCCCGTGCGGCCTGTCTCGGCGCTGACCCAGCTCTTTGGCGATGCCGACAGAGGCCCGTCCAGAAGCGTCGACGCGGCCCTGCCGCCGGCCAAGCCGCGCGCCATGGAGAGCGCCGCTGGGCTCTGCGTCCTTCTCGCCGAAGACAACGACATCAACGCGCTCCTCGCCTCGACGGTGCTGGAGAAGTCCGGCGCCCGCGTGGTGCGGGCGCGCGACGGCGCGGAGGCGATCGCCAAGGCGCGCAGCGAACGCACCGATGACGAGGCTCAGGGTTTCGACCTTGTGCTGATGGATATCCACATGCCCGACATGGACGGGGTCGAGGCGGCACGAGAGATCAGGGCGTTCTACGCGGAAGATGCGCGACCCGGCGAGGGGCGCCCGCCGATCGTGGCGCTGACCGCCAACGCCTTTGCCGAGGACCGGGCCGCCTATCTCGCCGCCGGGCTCGACGACTACCTCGCCAAGCCTTTCGACCGGCAGGACCTCATGGCGCTTCTCGCCCGCTGGGGCCGTGCGGCAGAAGATCACGGTCAGGCCGGCGCCGGCGCGGCTTGAACCCCGCGAAACCGGCTGTTTCCTTCGCTTTCCCCAGGCTGTCACATAGACTTCGAATTGGTTTGCTAACCGGCCTATGTTGTGGCCGAATCGGGGCAACCGCAGGCAGGTTCGTTGCGTTGGTAGCCTGAGGGGATCCGGTGGCGCGTTCCCCAAGACTCTGCGAAACGGGCTAAAGCATGCCGATGAAGCCAACGTCAGGACGTCTTTCGGGCCGATTGCGCGGTGGGGCCATGTTTCCAGGACTGACGTTCAGACCGGGCCAGAGCGGCGGCCTGCCGTTCATGGGACGGCGGCGGGCCCCTTCGACGGGACTTCGGGGCCGCTTCCAGCCCCCCAAGATCTACGGCAATATCGGGCAGCTCGAAGTGCGGCTCGCGCGCAAGAAGAGCGAAATCCGCCGCGCCCAGCGCCTCCGCTACAAGGTCTTCTACGAAGAGATGTCGGCCACCCCTGGCGCGCTCGCCATGTTGTCGCGGCGCGACGAGGACGTCTACGACCCGATCTTCGACCATCTGCTCGTGATCGACCGCGGCGATCCCGCCAAGAAGGGCTGGCGCCGATCGCAAGTGGTCGGCACCTATCGCGTGCTGCGCCAGGACGTTGCCGAGCTCCACGACGGCTTCTACACCCAAGGCGAATACGACATCGCCCCGCTCATTCAGTCGAAGCCCGACTACAGCTTTATCGAGCTTGGCCGCTCCTGCGTGCTCAAGCCTTATCGGAACAGGCGGACGCTCGAACTCCTGTGGCAAGGCGTCTGGTCCTATGTGCGTGAGCACGGCGCAGACGTCATGATCGGCTGTGCGAGTTTCCCTGGTACCGATCCATCTGCCCACGCTTTGGCCTTGAGCTTTCTCCACCACACCGCGCTCGCGCCGGAGGAATGGCGCGTCCGGGCCCATGACCATTTACGGGTCGACATGAATATGATGCCGAAAGACGCAGTCAATTTGCGCGCGGCGGTGAAGGCCTTGCCCCCCTTGATCAAGGGCTATCTCAGGGTCGGCGCCTATGTCGGCGACGGCGCGGTCATTGACCACCAGTTCGGCACGACCGACGTCCTCATCATCATGCCGATCGAGGCGATCAATACCCGCTACTTTGCCCATTTCGGCACGCCGGACGAGCTTGCCGCTCCCATCGCGCCGGACTTCGGCCCCCTTAACTAGGCTTTTCTGCCTGTTTGACGGGGCTCCGGGCGCTCCTTAGATTTCCCACATGGGTCACAACGACGTCAAAGGCGCGCGGCTCGCGGCCGAGGCCGCGGTGAACTTGCGCCAGCTCAACGAGCGTTCGCGCGAGATCTTCAAGCGCATCGTCGAGACATATCTGGAGACCGGCGAGCCGGTCGGCTCGCGCAATTTGAGCCGGGCGCTGCCGATGACGCTTTCGCCCGCCTCGGTGCGCAACGTCATGTCCGACCTCGAGAGCCTCGGCCTCATCTACGCGCCGCATACGAGCGCCGGGCGGCTTCCGACACAGACGGGCTTGCGCCTGTTCGTCGACGGCCTGCTCGAGATCGGCGACATCACCGAAGCCGAGCGCAACCAGATCGAGACGCGCATGGTCGCCGGCGGCCGGCGCCGCGGGGTCGACGACTTCCTCTCCGAAGCCGGCGAGATGCTGTCGGGACTATCGCGCTGCGCCGGCGTGGTGCTGGCCGAGAAGCAGAGCAAGACGCTGCGCCAGGTCGAGTTCGTCAATCTGGGGCAAGGCAAGGCGCTCGCGGTGCTGGTCGGCGAGGACGGCGACGTCGAGAACCGCATTGTCACCCTGCCCGAAGGCCTGCCGCTCTCCTCGCTCAACGAGGCGACGAACTACATCAACGCGCGGATCGGCGGGCTGACGCTCGCCGATGCGCGCAGCCGCATCGAGGCGGAAATCGAGGCGCGCCGCGCGCAGCTCGACGAACTGACGGCGCGCGTCGTGACCGACGGGCTCGCCACCTGGTCGGGCGACGGCGACGACCGCCAGAGCCTGATCGTGTGCGGCCGGGCGCATCTTCTGGAGGACGTGCGCGCGATGGAGGACCTGGAGCGCGTGCGGCTCCTGTTCGAGGACCTCGACGCCAAGAAGGATCTCATTCAGCTCTTGGGTCTGGCCGAGCGCGCCGAGGGCGTGCGCATCTTCATCGGCTCGGAGAACAAGCTGTTCTCGCTATCAGGCTCGGCGCTGATCGTGTCGCCGTTCGAAGATTCGGAGCAGCGAATCGTCGGCGTGCTCGGCGTCATCGGCCCGACGCGGCTCAACTACGCGCGTATCATCCCCATGGTTGACTACACGGCAAGGTTACTCGGGCGGCTCGTCCCTTGATCCTTGCACGCCAGATCCCAGAGCGTTGTCCCTTGATTTTTTTGGGCTCCCGGTTGATACCCCGAGTTTCCCTGTTCAACCCCAATCGCCGAGCGAACCATGCCCGACGACAAGAACGATCCACGTGAGGCCAACGAGGATCAGGCGCAGCCTGCCCCCTCCGCGAAGGCCGAACGCCAAGACACCGAAGCCGAGGTCACGACCGATCTCGAGGCGCTGCTCAGCGAGAACGCCGACATGCGCGACAGGCTGTTGCGCACCATGGCCGACATGGAGAATTTGCGCCAGCGCACCGAGCGCGAGAAGTCGGACACGGCGCGCTATGCCATCTCCAACTTCGCCCGCGACGTGCTCACCATCGGCGACAACTTGAAGCGGGCCATCGAGCACGTGCCGGCAGAAGCGGCAGCGCAAGACCCCGCCCTCAAGAGCTTCCTCGAAGGGGTCGAGCTCACCGAGCGGGAGCTGCTCAACATGCTGGAGCGCCACGGCGTGACCCGCATCGAGCCGCTCGGCCAGCGCTTCGATCCGAACCAGCAGCAGGCCATGTACGAGGTGCCGACGACCGAGGTGCCCGAAGGGACCGTGGTCGATGTCATGCAGGCGGGCTACACGATCGGCGATCGCGTGCTGCGCCCGGCGTTGGTGGCCGTGTCCAAAGGCGGCGCCAAGCAAGCCACCGCAAAAGAAGCCTGAGCAGGGCGGCAACGGCTTCGGCCCCGGCGGCCCGGCCAACGACGACATCCCCCAAGGCGGCGACTAGGTTTAAGTTAAACCCGCATCACGTCGGCTTCGTCACCCGGCGCAGCGTGAGGTTGAAGCGGCCGCCTTCTTCGAGAAGCTCGGAGGTGCCGGGCAGGATGCGGTCGATGCCGTGAAAGCTCGAGCCGCTCTTCGCCGCCGAGCACGAACACGTCGCCTGATTTCAGCTCGAATTTCTGCGTCGGACTTTTTGCGGGTCTTGCCGCCGACGCGGAAGATGCCGGTATCGCCGAGCGAGACGGACAGCACGGGCGCGGCGAAATCCTCCTCGTCCCGGTCCTGGTGCAGCCCCATCTTGGCGGCGCCCGCATAATAGTTGATGAGGCAGGCTTCCGGCGGATGCGGGTAGTCCGCCAGTTCCCTCCACAGGTCGAGCAGCATTTGCGGGATCGCGGGCCACGGCTTCCCCGTTTCGGGGTGGGTGGCCTGATAGCGGTAGCCGCGTTCCTTGTCGGTGACCCAGCCGAGCGGGCCGGCATTGGTCATGCGCACCGACATCGGGTTGCCGGAGCGGGGCATGGTGGGGTGTAGAGCGGCGCTTCGGCGATGATTTGCCGGATCGCGCCGAGAAGGGCGGCTTGGGCGCGGGCGTCGAGTCCTTGCGGATAATATGGCACGCCGTCTTTGTTCCGCTTCGATGCTGTCTTACGTTTGTCGTCCTATAGCGCGATCGGCGGCAGACAAGGAGCCCCATGGGAGAGGGACAGACCATCAATCCGGACGGCTATGTCCACGCCCGCGACGCGGAGGAATATCTGCGCCTGCGCAATCAGGCGGCGATGTGGCAGAGCGCGACCGAGACCTTTCTCGACAAGCTCGGGCTGAAGCCCGGCATGTCCTGCCTCGACGTGGGCTCGGGCACCGGGTCGGTGATGCGGCTGATGGCGGACCGCGTCGGCCCGGACGGCAAGGTCACAGGGCTTGAGATCGACGGCAAGCTCGGAGCGCAGGCGCTGGCCGACCTGAAAACCGAAGGCGGCGCCGAATTCGCGCTTGTCGAGGGGAATGCACTGGAGATGGAGACCCTGCCCGGCGCGCCCTTCGACCTCACCTATTGCCGCCTTTTCCTCATGCACATGCAGGACCCGGTGGCGGTCTTGGAGAAAATGCTCGCCTGGACCAAGCCCGGCGGCGTCCTCGCGGCGCAGGAGTTCGATTTCGGCGCCATCGCCATCGAGCCGCTCTGCCCGGCCATGGGTGAGTTCAACCGCCTGTTCGAGGGCGTGTTCAGGGGCCATGGCCGCAATTTGCGGGCCGGGCGGCAGCTCCCCGCCCAGTTCGAGGCGGCCGGTATCGGCGTCCCAGACGGCACGCTGGCCGAGGTGAAATACATTCCGCTCAGTGACATGGCGGCAATGCTAATCGGCGTTTACCAAGGACTTTTCGCTTCAGCTGTCGATCTTGGTCTTGCGGACCATGCGCGCGCCGAGGCCTTCAAGCAGGACATGGCCGAGGCTGCCGCGGATGGGCGCTACTACTGCCTGACCCCAATCCTCATCGGAGCGTGGAAGCGCGTATCGTGAAACCGCAAATTCGGAACCGCGCGGATACCCCGCTTCTCCTTGCGGGCCATAGGGTTGCCACCTATATAACCGCGGAGCCCCGCCGGAGTCTGTTCGGCAGGGACGGCGAAACATTGGGGACCGGCCCCGCGCCCATGAGATGCGAGGCGCGTGAGATGATCCCGGGTGCCGCTTCAGGGCCCGGACGGTTTGCCAGAAAGAGAGGCTCGCAATGGCGAAAGTGATCGGAATCGATCTCGGCACGACCAACTCCTGTGTCGCGGTCATGGAGGGAAAAAACCCGAAGGTTATCGAGAATGCTGAGGGCATGCGCACGACGCCATCCATGGTGGCCTTCACCGACGATGGCGAGGTGCTGGTCGGGCTGCCAGCCAAACGGCAAGCCGTCACCAATCCCGAGAATACGTTATTCGCCATCAAGCGCCTGATCGGCCGCCGCTGGGACGACCCCACGGTCGCCAAGGATCAAAAGCTGGTTCCCTACAAGCTGGTGAAGGCCGACAACGGCGACGCCTGGGTCGAGTCCCACGGCAAGAAATACTCGCCGTCGCAGATCTCCGCCTACATCCTGCAGAAAATGAAGGAGACGGCCGAATCGCATCTCGGCGAGAAGATCGAGCAGGCGGTCATCACCGTGCCGGCCTACTTCAACGATGCACAGCGTCAGGCGACCAAGGACGCGGGCAAGATTGCGGGCCTCGAGGTTCTGCGCATCATCAACGAGCCGACCGCGGCCGCGCTCGCCTATGGCCTGGAGAAGAAGGAGGGTCAGACGATCGCCGTCTACGATCTCGGCGGCGGCACGTTCGACATCTCGATCCTCGAGATCGGCGACGGCGTGTTCGAGGTGAAGTCGACCAACGGCGACACGTTCCTCGGCGGTGAAGACTTCGACATGCGGATCTTGTCGACTACCTCGCCGACGAGTTCAAGAAAGAGAACGGCATCGACCTGCGCAGCGACAAGCTGGCGCTGCAGCGCCTGAAAGAGGCCGCCGAGAAGGCGAAGATCGAGCTGTCCTCGACCCAGCAGACCGAAATCAACCTCCCCTTCATCACCGCCGACGCGTCAGGTCCGAAGCACCTGACCATGAAGCTCACGCGCGCGAAGCTCGAGAGCCTGGTCGACGATCTGATCCAGAAGACCATCGCCCCGTGCCAGGCGGCGCTGAAGGACGCCGGCCTCAAGCCCGGCGAGATCAACGAGGTGATCCTCGTCGGCGGCATGACGCGCATGCCGAAAGTCGTCGAGACGGTGAAGACCTTCTTCGGCAAGGAGCCGCATAAGGGCGTGAACCCGGACGAGGTGGTCGCCATCGGCGCCGCCATCCAGGCCGGCGTGCTGCAAGGCGACGTCAAGGACGTGCTGCTGCTCGACGTGACGCCGCTGTCGCTCGGCATCGAGACTTTGGGCGGCGTGTTCACGCGGCTGATCGACCGCAACACGACGATCCCCACCAAGAAGAGCCAGGTGTTCTCGACCGCGGAAGACAATCAGAACGCGGTGACCATCCGCGTCTTCCAGGGCGAGCGCGAGATGGCGGCCGACAACAAGCTGCTTGGCCAGTTCGATCTCGTCGGCATTCCGCCGGCGCCGCGCGGCGTGCCGCAGATCGAGGTGACCTTCGACATCGACGCCAACGGCATCGTCAACGTGTCGGCGACCGACAAGGCGACCGGCAAGGAACAGTCGATCCGCATCCAGGCGTCTGGCGGATTGACCGACGCCGATATCGACCGCATGGTCCAGGAAGCCGAGAGCCACGCCGAGGAAGACAAGAAGCGCCGCGAGCTGGTGGAAGTCCGCAACCAAGCCGAGGCGCTGGTGCACTCGACGGACAAGATGCTCGCGGACTTCGGCGACAAGGTCTCGGCCGAGGACAAGGCTGCGGTCGAGGCAGCCGTTGCCGAGCTCAAGACCGCCGCCGAGGGCGAGGACGCAGAGGCCATCAAGCAGAAGGTCGATGCGGTGGCGCAAGCCTCCATGAAGCTCGGCGAGGCGATGTATAACGCGAGTCAGGGTGGCGCCGGCTGAGGCCGGCCCGTCGGCGGAAGCCGGCGGCGGCCCTGACGAGAAAGTGGTCGATGTCGACTTTGAGGAAGTCAAAGACGACGACAGCAAGAAGTCGGCTTAACCTAAACTGGCGCGGAGCCCTCGACTGAGGGCTCCCATCCGCCCAACAAGAGGCTTGTACGCCGCCGAAATGCGGAACGGCGGTCGTGAGGGTCCGGAGGGGTGATGGCAAAACG
>CAVSFJ010000016.1:0-29350 GCA_963727165.1 uncultured Alphaproteobacteria bacterium | reverse complement strand
GCCGATCTGCAATCCATGGTTGAGCGCGTTCTCGTCTCGCCGCTCAGCCTTGCCACGGTCGGCCCCATTGCTAATGTTGCAAGATTCGAAGCTGTGGCGGGAAAATTCACCGTTCCGGCGAGCAAGGCCGCCTGAAGAGGGTGCTAGTCGATGGCGTTGTTGCGAGCTGCCTCCCCGAGCGACTTTGGGCCGGTCATCGAGTCCGAGCGCGTCATGCTGCGGACCCCGCAGATGTCCGACTATCCTGCTTGGGCCGAGCTCCGAGCCTCGAGCCGCGATTTTCTGATGCCGTGGGAGCCGCTATGGGCGGCTGACGAGCTGTCTCGCGCCTCCTTTCGGCGGCGCGTGCGCCACTATCTGCGTGATCTGCGCGAGGACGTGGGCTACGCGCTCTTCATCCACGCGGCCGCGACCGGCGAGCTGGTCGGCGGGCTGACCCTGTGCAACGTGCGCCGTGGCGTCACCCAGTCTTGCACGCTCGGCTACTGGGTCGGCGCCAAATATGCCCAGCAAGGTTACATGACGGCGGCCGTCCGCGCCGTCGTGCCTTTCGTATTCGAATCCCTTGAGCTGCATCGGCTGGAGGCGGCTTGTCTGCCGACCAACACAGCTTCGATGCGTCTCCTGGAGAAGACAGGTTTCAAGCGCGAAGGCCTGGCGCGCCGTTATTTGCGGATCAACGGCGTGTGGCAGGATCACCTGCTCTACGCGCTGCTTGACTCCGATCCACGCGTCTAAGTCGGCAGCGTTTCGAGAACGGGGGAAGCATGGCGGAAAGGAACGCCTCGGCAAGCGCTGAAGCGGCCCGCGCCTGGCAGCGACGCCAGGAATGGCTGCCCACGCTTGCCTGCGCCGTCCTGCTCGCATGCCTCGTCCTGCTGCCGCGGCTCGCTTACGCCATCGAGGCGATCCCCGTCGATCCCCATCAGTCCAGAATCGACATCACCTCCAAGGGCGAGCTCTACGAAGGCCGTGGCGACCGGCTTCAGATTGAGACGGCACCCGGACCGGACGGCTATATCGGCCGTATGGCGGTGCAGGCCTCGACGCCTGGCACCAATCCCGGTTGGCTCGTCTTTGCTCTGTCGAACCCAACGGACAAGCAGATCGTGCGCTGGCTGGTAGCGCCGCGCTACACGCTGGCCAATTCCCGCGTGCTTCGTCCCGAGCTCGACGCGCCCCGTATCACCGCGATCACCCCCTCGCTCGGCTTCCGGCCTGAGCCGCTGAAGAGCGATCGCGCCGACATGTTCCGGCTCAATCTCGAGCCGGGGCAGACTGTGACCTTCGCGGCGGAGCTTGCCTCGTCGACCGTGCCGCGGCTCACATTATGGGATCCCAATTCCTATCAAGCGAAGCAGCAGGATCGCATGTTGTTCAATGGCGTGCTGCTCGGCATTACCGGGCTGCTTGCCATCTTCCTCACCGCGATCTTCGCCGCCAATCATCGCGCCATCTTCCCTGCCACTGCGCTCGTCGCCTGGGCCGCGCTCATCTATTTCTGCGTCGACTTCGGCTTCTGGAACAAGCTGTTCCCCGTGGGGCCCGACCGTACGGCGCTCTATCGCGCTGCCGCGGAAGCCGGGCTCGCCGCAAGCCTCGTGCTGTTTCTCTACACCTTCCTGCGCATCGGCCTATGGCATGTGTGGATCAGGACCATCTTCTGGGTTTGGATTGCCGCTCAGTTCGCTCTGATCGTTGTCGCTATCATCGACCCGCAAACCGCCTCAGGCCTGGCGCGCTCGTCGGCCGTGCTGATCGCCGGCGTCGGCACCGGCCTCATCGCCTATTTCGCGCTGCGCGGCCAGGACCGCGCCATGTCGCTGATCCCGAGTTGGATGCTGCTCATCGTCTGGCTGCTTCGGCGCCTCGATGATCGTGCTCGGCAAGCTCTCCGGCGAGATCGTCGTCTCCGGCCTCGTTGCCGGCCTCGTGCTCATCGTCGTGTTGCTTGGTTTCACCGTTACCCAGTTCGCCTTCCGCACCGGCGGTGGCACCGTCAGCCTGGGGCCGCCGAGTCAGGTGCAGATGAAATCGCTCGCCGTCGATGGCTCTGGCACCCACATTTTCCAATGGCACGCAGGCCGCGACCTCATCACCGTGGCGACCGAGGTCGAGATGGAACTCGGGCTCGACCCTGGCGCGCTCAACGTGTCCGTCGAGGAGTTTCTCCAGCACATGCATGCGTCCGACCGTGAGCGCTTCCGTCTCATGCTGTGGTCGCTCCAGGAGAAGCATGGCGGGGACCTCGCGCTCGATTTCCGCTTGCGCCGCCACGACGGCACCTATCTTTGGTACGACCTTCGGGCGCATGCCGCGCCGAACGATAATGTGCGGCTCCTGCGTTGCGTCGGGCTGATGCGTGACGTGACCAGCCTCAAGCGCTCCCAAGAGCGACTGGTGCACGATGCGGTGCATGACAGCCTGACGGGGCTGCCGAACCGCGAGCTCTTCATGGACCGGCTACAAGGCGCCATCACCCGCGCCGCTGAAGGCCAATCGCACCGTCCAACCGTCATCTTCATCGACATCGACCGCTTCAAGAACGTCAACAAGAGCTTCGGCCTCGTCATCGGCGACTCGATGCTTCTGACGCTCGGTCGCCGTCTCGGGCGGCATCTCAACCCGCAAGATACGCTCGCGCGGCTTGGTGGCGATCAATTCGCCATCCTGTTGATCTCCGACAGCGACCCGCACCACGTGGCGACGCTCGCCGAGCGCGTCAGGCGCGCGCTGCGCACGCCCATGAAGATCAGCGCCAAGGAGATCATCCTCACCGCGTCCATCGGCATCGTCGTCCACGATGGCTCGCAAGTCACCGCGCAGGACATGCTGCGCGACGGTGAGATTGCCATGCTGCGGGCGAAGCGCGGCGGCGCCGACCGGATCGAGATCTTCAACCCGTCCATGCGGGCCGAGGACGAAAGCCGCCTGCCGCTCGAAAGCGAGCTCCGCATGGCGCTCGATCGGCACCAGATTTCCGTGTTCTTATCAGCCGATTACGCGGCTCGCGTCGAACCAGCTGGCGGGCTTTGAGGCGCTGGTGCGCTGGGACCATCCGACCCGTGGCCGGCTTGCGCCTGAGGACTTCATTCCGCTCGCCGAGGAATCCGGGCTGATCGTCGATCTCGGCAGTTACGTGTTAGGCAAGGCGCTGGAGGAGGCGGCGAGCTGGCACAAAGTCCTGCCCCGCGACCGCGATCCTCTCTTCGTCAGCGTGAACGTGTCGAGCCGCCAGCTCTTCCGCCAGGACATGGTGCAGGAGATCAGGCTGATGCTTGCCCGCGAGTCGGTGCCGAGGGGAACCCTGAAGCTTGAGATCACCGAGTCGCTGGTGATGGAGAACCCTGAGCGCGCCGTCGAGATTCTCACTTGGCTCAAGACCTTCGGCGCCGGGCTTGCCCTCGATGATTTCGGCACGGGCTACAGCTCGCTGAGCTATCTGCACCGCTTCCCCTTCGACGTCATCAAGGTGGACCGCTCGCTCGTTCACGACAGTTCGCTCAACGGGCAGACGCCGCTCATCCTGCGCTCGGTGATCGCGCTCGCGCATGAGCTCGGCAAGGAGGTCGTAGCCGAGGGGGTCGAGACCCAAGCCGATGCGAGCTACTTGCGCTCGATCGGCTGCGAGTTCGGCCAAGGCTATTATTACGGCGAGCCGATGTCGGCGAAGGACGTCGCCGCCTTGCTCGCGGCCTTGGCCAGCCATCGCAAGCGCAAGCAACGCGAGCGCGCCCGCGCACCGGCCGAGCCGCAAACTCCGTCTGGTCTTGAGGTTGAGGCGCCGAGCCAGTCGGCGTTGCCGGCGCTGCCCGGTCCGAGCACTGCGACGTCAGGCGTGACCTGAGTCGTTGACGAGCCGGATCGGGTCTATCCCGAGACTGCCGAGCGCACGCGTGTATTTCCGGTCGACCTCGGGATCGAAGATCAGTTCCGGATCGGCGGGGCAGTTGAGCCAGCCATTGGACTGAATCTCGTTCTCCAGCTGACCCGGTGCCCAGCCCGCATAGCCGAGCGCAAGCAGCGCCTTGTGGGGACCGCTTCCCTTGGCGATGTCGCGCAAGATGTCGATGGTCGCCGTAAGACAAACGCTTTCGTCGATGGGGAGCGTGCTCTCCGCCTTGAAGTAGTCGGCGCTGTGCAGCACGAAGCCGCGGCCCGTCTCCACCGGTCCGCCGAGATGCACCGCCATGGCGGTCAAGCTCGGGGGCAGTGAGATGCGGTCTTCCGACGGCACGATGTTGAGCTGCTCGAGAAGCTCGGTGAAGCTGATATTGGGTGCCCGCTGATTGATGATGATGCCCATGGCGCCCTCCGACGAGTGCGCGCACAGATAGATCACCGAGCGGGAAAAGCGCGGATCGCCCATCGCCGGCATGGCGATAAGGAGTTGGCCATCGAGATAGCCTTCCTCCTCTGAAGCGTGGGTGCGGCTTGCCATGCACCCATGCTACTCCAGTTCCTCCCCGAAGGAAGAGGCAAGGGTGAATTAAGGCAGGCCGTGCCATTCTCGCCGCATCGGGCTCACAAAAGAGTGACGCTTGTTGAGCCGCTGGAGGTCGCGCCGGTCCGTTGGCGCCGCTAGATTTGCCGCCTTATGTTCAGCCATTGCACGAACTGGATGTCATGATCGGAACGAGTTTCTTGGCGCGCCGCGCCGCATCGTTGCCCACCGCCTTGGCAATTGGTGTTTTCCTGGGCATCGCTTCTGGCGGGGCCTTCGCCGCGCCTGTGGGCGAATCACCTTGGGCCAGCCAAACCGATTCCAAGGTGCGGCTCGTCAGTGGCATGCTCAACCGGAACGGGAGCGCCGCGCCTTACGCCGCCATCCAGCTTCGCATGGCGCCTGGCTGGAAGACCTACTGGCGAAACCCCGGCGATTCCGGCGTGCCGCCCAGTTTCGATTGGTCGGGCTCGAAGAATCTGAAAAGCGCCGAAGTGCTCTACCCGGCGCCCCACCGCTTCGCCGACGCAAACGGCACGGCCATCGGCTACAAGGGCGAGGTCGTCTTCCCGGTCAAGATCACGCCGGAGCACGCCGGCGAGCCGGTCGAACTCGCGCTGACCTTCCAGTACGGGCTATGCAAGGATCTATGCATTCCCAATTCCGCGTCGCTCGATGTCGTGTTGCCGCCTGATCTCGGCAAGGGCGACGAGGCGCTCATCCAGACCGCGCTCGATCATGTGCCGCAGCCAAAGCAGAAGGACGCCCTGCCGCGGATTGCGAGCGTCACAGCCAATCTCGATGGCGCGAAGCCCGGTCTCGAGATCGAGGCGCTCTTTCCGAAGGGCGCATCGGGAACCGATCTCTTCATCGACAACCCCGAGATCGCCGTGCCGGTGCCCCAAGCGCTCGGACCGCTTGAGGACGGCAAGCAGCGCTTCTCCGTGACGTTCTACTCGCCGGATGAGGCCGCCGCCATCAAGGGCAAGCCGCTGAGGATCGTTCTCGTCTCCGACGAAGGCTCCACCGAGACCACCTGGACGGCGAAGTAGCACCGGGCGCGAGCTTGGCCGGATACGGCGAAGCCGATATGGTGCCCGCGAAAACGCATGAAGATCGAGGAGGAGCCGCATGACCATCGCCAAAGGCGACAGCCTGCCGGAAGCCACGTTCAGGGTCATGGACGACGAAGGCATCGAGAGCCTGTCTACCAAGGACGTGTTTGCCGGTAAGAAGGTCGTGCTGTTCGCCGTCCCCGGTGCCTTCACCCCGACCTGCCACCTGAAGCATCTGCCTGGCTTCATCGACAACGCCGACGCCTTCAAGAACAAGGGTATCGACACGGTGGCTTGTGTCGCCGTCAACGATCCCTTCGTGCTCGGGGCCTGGGCTGAGATGAGCGGCGGCAAGGGAAAGGTGCTGTTCCTGTCCGACGGCAATGCCGAGTTCACCAACAAGATCGGCATGGATTTCGACGGCAGCGGCATCGGGCTCGGCACCCGCTCCAAGCGCTACGCCATGTTGGTCGACGACGGCGTGGTGAAGGTGTTGCACACCGAGGACTCGCCCGGCGTCGCCGAGGTCTCGACCGCTGAGAGCATGCTGGCAGAGATCTAAGTCTTGTCATGCCCGCGTAGGCGGGCATCCAGTAACCACCGAGCTTCGTTGGATCAGACCGCAGGGGTTACTGGATTGCCCGGTCAAGCCGGGCAATGACGACTCACGTGGCGGAGCGGCGCCCGCCTTGGAACGGCGCCATGCCCTCGCGCGCGAGCTCGTCGGCCCGCTCGTTGTCGTCATGGCCCACATGGCCCTTGACCCAGTGCCAACGCACCGTGTGGCGCGCCTCAGCCTCTTCCAGCCGCTGCCACAATTCGACGTTCTTCACCGGCTTCTTGTCGGCGGTACGCCAGCCGTTCCTCTTCCAGCCTTTGATCCAGCTCGTGATGCCGCCGCGCAAATAGTTGGAGTCGGTGTAGAGATCGACGTCTGACGGCCCTTTGAGCGCCTCGAGCGCCTCGATGGCGGCGGTGAGCTCCATGCGGTTGTTGGTGGTCATGGCCTCGCCGCCTTTGATCTCCTTGCGGTGCGCCCCCGACTCCAGGATCGCCCCCCAGCCGCCGGGCCCCGGATTGCCGGAGCAGGCGCCGTCGGTATGGATGACCACCTTGGGGCGCTCGGCCATGCTCAATGCTCTCCGAGCCCGTAGTCTCGGTAGGAGGTGACCCGCTGGTGGAAGCGGAGCTTGCGCAAGTACTCGTTCGGGTCCTTGGTCTTCACCAGCGCGTTCGCGTCCGTGTTCAGAAAGTCGTAGGTGCGCGTCAGCAGGAAGCGCAGCGCCGCCCCGCGCGCCAGCAAAGGCAAGCCGCCAGTTCCGCCTCGGTCAGCGGGCGCTCTCGCCTCGTAGGCCTGAAGCATGGCCCGCGCCTTGGTGACGTTGAAGCTTGCGTCTGGCTCGAAGCACCAGGCGTTGAGACACACCGCGACGTCGTATGCGAGCATGTCGTTGCAGGCGAAATAGAAGTCGATCAGGCCCGACACCTTGTCGTCGAGAAAGAACACGTTGTCGGGAAAGAGATCGGCATGGATCACGCCGCTCGGCAGGTCCGACGCCCAATTGTCCCCGAGATAGGCAAGCTCCTGCGCGATCACGTCCTTAAGTCCCGGGATGACCCCATCGGCGCTCGCCTTCACGTCGTCATAGAGCGCCTGCCATCCCGGCAGCGACAGATCGTTCTCGCGCTGCATGGGAAAATCGAGGCCGGCAAGGTGAAACTTCGCCAGCGCCTGGCCGAGACCGGCGCAATGCTCGATCCCCGGCCGCCGCACCCACAAGCCTTCCAGGAAGCTGATCAGCGCGGCAGGGCGCCCCGCCAGCTCCTTCAGCGTGCGTCCCTCGCGGTCGTGGACAGGCAGCGGACAGGATATCCCGCGCGCGGCGAGATGCTCCATGAGCGCGAGGAAATAGGGGAGATCCTCCGGCTGCACCCGCTTCTCGTAAAGCGTGAGGATGTAAGGCCCGGCCTCGGTATGGACGAGATAGTTCGAGTTCTCGACGCCTTCGGCGATGCCCTTGAACGAGGTCAGCGCGCCGATCGCATAGCTTTCGATGAAGGCTTCGAGCTCCTCGTCAGAGACATCCGTATAGACCGCCATCTAAACCGCCGGCATGTCTCTGAGCTCGCGTGGGAGCTTGAAGGCGATGCTTTCTTCCGCCGTGGTCACGGTCTCGACGGACACGTCGAACCGCTCGCGAAATGCGTCGATGATGCTGTCCACCAGCACCTCTGGCGCCGAGGCCCCCGCCGTGACCCCGAGCCGGCGAATGCCGTCGAACACGCTCCAGTCGATCTCGGAGGCGCGCTCTAGGAGGAGGGCGTAAGGACAACCGGCCCGCTCGGCCACTTCCACGAGGCGGAGCGAGTTCGAGCTGTTGGGCGAGCCGACCACGATCATGCGGTCGCAGTTTGGCGCGATTCGCTTCACCGCGTCCTGGCGGTTCGTCGTGGCATAGCAAATATCGTCCTTGCGCGGCACGGCGAGCGCCGGAAAGCGCGCCTTGAGCGCGTCGAGGATCTCTTTGGTGTCGTCCACCGAAAGCGTGGTCTGGGTGATCACGGCGAGCTTTTCGGGATCCTTGGGCGTGAAGGCATGAGCGTCGTCGACGGTCTCGATCAGATGTACGGCGCCTGGCGGGAGCTGGCCCGTGGTGCCGATCACTTCCGGATGCCCCGCGTGCCCGATCAGCAGGACCTCGGCGCCGGTGCCGTGGAGCCGTTCCGCCTCGATATGCACCTTGGAGACCAGGGGGCAGGTGGCGTCCAGAACGAACATACGGCGGTTTCGCGCAAGCTCCGGCACGGTCTTGGGCACCCCATGGGCGGAAAACACGATCGGGGCGTCGGTTTCCGGGATTTCGTCCAATTCCTCCACGAAAATGGCGCCCTTCGCCTTCAGCGTGTCCACCACGTAGCGGTTGTGGACGATGGCGTGGCGGACATAGACCGGAGCGCCGTATTTCTCGAGCGCGAGCTCGACGATCTGGATCGCCCGGTCGACGCCAGCGCAGAATCCTCGCGGCGAGGCGAGATAGATGGTCAAGGGAGGACGGTCGCTTTGCCGCCCATTGGCGTGGTCCATGCCGGTCATCGGCGCTCCTCAAACGGCTCTTTCCGGGCCGCAAAGGGCTCAAGTCTGGCCTTGTCGGGCTACCCCGGGGCGGATAGTTTGGCGTCCACCGAAGGTCGGGAAGCTCGCGACATTTCAATAACTTTCGGGTCGAGCCCGGGCATATCAGGCGGGGATGCCTGGCATGTCAAGCCGAGGACGGGGTGAGTTGAGGCGTATCGACGTTCTTCCATGGCTGCGCGCCTTCGGGGTTGGCGCTGTGCTCGTGAGCCCGGTCCTGATCGCCGGCTGCGCGGTGCCGAAGCTCTCCAGTCCCTTTGGAGCCGGCACCGACAATACCGCCTCCTCATCGCTCAACGCCGACGACAAGCTGCCTGAGATGGGCGCGTCCACGACGAAGGATCCCGCCAACGGCGAGAGCCTCAATTGCCCGCAAGTGGTGGCTTGGCCCAATGACCGCTTGCGCACCATCTATGCGCCCGGCCATGACGGCGACGCGCTGTCGGTGGTCAATCGCGGCGAGCTCACCAAGCTCTCGCGCGAATGCCAGTTCTTTGGTGGCCGCGTCGTCGTCAAATACGGCTTCGCCGGCCGCGTGCTGCTGGGCCCCAAGGGCAAGCCGGGCGTGGTGACCATGCCGGTCAGCATTCGCGCCGCGGGCGCCGACAAGCGGACGCTCGCCACCGACAAGATGAAGGTCACGACCACGGTCCCGGCGGGGAACTCGGTCGGCTATTTCTCCATGGTGCGTGAGATCGCCTTCCCGGTCCAAGTCGGCACGCGGCTCGAGGACTACAAGATCTTCGTCGCCCTCAAATAGGCTAGGGACGGGGCCTTCTTGCGCCAGCAAGCTCAACGACCGCCGATGCGCGCCACGCTGCTTCTTCTCGGCCTGGCCATCATGCTGCTGGCCGGAGCCGCGGCGCCGGACGCGGCTCTCGCCGAGCCTTGCCGCAACGAGAGCTTCAGCGGCGCCGCCTATGTCGTGTGCCGCTTCGACCCCACGAAAGACGATCTCCGCATCGTCTGGAAGGGCCGCGACGGGCGCCCCTACCGCACCTTCGATGCGCTCGCCGCGGAGCTCGAAGGGGAGGGCCGGTCGCTCCAATTCGCCATGAATGGCGGCATGTACGAGCAGCGACCTCAGCCCGGTCGGGCTCCATATCGAGAATGGCAAGCAGCTTGCCAAAGCCAATACGACGACCGTCAAAGGCCCGCCGAGCCGCGTCCCGAATTTCTACAAGAAGCCGAACGGTGTCTTCTATCTCGGTAAGGCTGGCGCCGGCATCCTGGTGACGGAGCGCTTTCTCGCCAAACGGCCGGAAGCGAAGTTCGCCACCCAGTCGGGGCCGATGCTGGTGATCGGCGGCAAGATCCATCCGGCCTTCATCGTCAATTCGAAGGACCTGAAGCCGCGCGACGGCGTGGGCGTGGCAAGCCCCACCGAGGTCTATTTCGTCATCAGCCGGGTGCCGGTGAGCTTCTACGAGTTCGCCCGGTTCTTTCGCGATCGCCTCCACTGCGACAACGCGCTGTTCCTGGATGGAGGCTGGGCGCCGGGCCTCTACGCGCCCGAGCTGGACGTGACGACCCGCCGGCGCATGGCGGGTACGGGCCCATCATCGCGGTGGTGAAATAGCGGGGACGCCAAGAAGCCCCGCTGCTTTCCTAGGGAAGGCGATCGCAGCGGGGCCCCAGGCCGACGGGTACTAATGCCCGCGCAGAGCGGACGCTTCGCCACGCCTGAACGCCTCGAACAGCGGGATCAGCTGCCAAAGCGCTGAAGCGCCGACCAGGACGTAGACGATGCGCGACAAGAGGGAGCCCGCACCAAAAAGCGCGGCCACCAGATCGAAGTCGAAGAGGCCAACGAGACCCCAATTCAAACCGCCGACGATCAGCAGGATGAGCGTAGTCAGGTTCAAGGGTTTCATCGCATTCTCCATGAGGACGTCAGACGCCGGACGAATGCGAGTCCCGCCGAAGCGGAACCCGCACTTCGTTTCGCGTCTTGCTAGCTCTTCGGCGGAAGGATCACCGTGTCGATGACGTGGATGACACCGTTCGATGCAGCGATGTCGGCCTTGGTGACTTTGGCATCGTTCACCATCGCCGTGTCGCCCTTGACCATGATGTCGATCATCTTGCCGTTCACGGTCTTGGCTTCATTGAGCTTCACGACATCCGCCGCCTCCACCTTTCCGGGGACCACGTGGTAGGTGAGGATCGCCACGAGCTGATCCTTGTTCTCTGGCTTCAGCAGGTTCTCGAGCGTGCCGGCCGGCAACTTGGCGAAGGCCTCGTCGGTCGGGGCGAAGACGGTGAACGGTCCATCGCCCTTTAGGGTCTCGACGAGCCCAGCCGCATCCAGCGCGCTGGCCAGGGTCTTGAACTGTCCGGCGGACACCGCCGTGTCGACGATGTCCTTCTCGGCGGCACGGGCAATCGTGCTGCCGACGGTGAGGCCAAGCACGGCCAAGGCCAAAACGGCTACGACGAGATTTGGAATTCTGAACGACATTGCTTGCTCCTTTTCACTCACTGGGTGACCCGCCCCGCGAGGCGCGAGCCCATGCGGCGAGAGGAAGGCCCCGGAGCCCGGGGGAAGCTCCGAGGCCTGTCTCCGCGCCTGGCTGGGGGGACAGCTTTGCGGGCGCAGGGAGGGTTGACGACGGCAACATGGCACTGAAATAATCGATTTACAACTACAAAAATCGCTCATATCATTCAGACAAGATTTGATCAGGCGGCTGAAGTGGCCGGAATGGCCCAAAAAGCTCAAGTTCTGGAGGACGCAGCCTGAGCTTTACGACGAGGAGTGACGATGAGCGATCAGATGGTTTCGGCAGGAGAGGCGGCGCGACGGCTCGGCGTGGCACCTGCGACGATCCAGCGATGGGTCGATAGCGGCGTGCTTCACGCCGAGCGCACGCCGGGCGGACATCGCCGCATCTACGTGACGGAGCTTCGCCGCCTCATCGCCGCGAGCCGCCCGGTGGAGCTGAGCGGCCTTCTCGCGGAATGGTGCGACGTGCTAATGGCGGGCGATCCCGCGAAGGTGAAGGCGGCCCTGATCGCGTCGAGGCAAAAGACGGGCAACTGGGCCGACACGGCCGACGAGGTTGCCGCGGCGATCGCCGAGATCGGCCGGCGCTGGGAGGCCGGCGACTGCCGGATTTTCGAGGAGCACGCCGCGACCGAGGCCTTGCGCCGCGCCGCCGCAGAATGCTTGAGCGAGATGCGGGTTGGCGACGGCGCCCCCAGCGCGGTGCTGCTTACTGTCGAGTACGAACGCCATACCTTGGGGCTGACGCTTGCCGAACTCGTGCTTGCCGAGGCCGGACGTCGCCCGGTATGGATCGGCGAGGGTCCTCCCGCGGACGAACTCCACTCCCTCGTGACCACGCTCAAGCCAAACCTTCTGGTGGTGGCTGCATCACCGGCGAGCTCGAAAGCCGCCGTCGCGCGCTATCAGACGGAGCTGATGCAAGTCGCGGCGGATGCCGGCGCCAAGCTCATCTTGGCCGGTGGCGGAGCCTGGAAAGAGGCGCCGGGTGCCGAGCGTGTCGTGGCCTTCAAGGAACTGCGTGAGGTACTGAGGTGAGGCTGCATCATCTTCTCGGCGTTGCCGCCGCGGCTGGGCTTACGCTCCTGGCCGCCCTCAACCTCGCCAACGCGCAAGACGCCTCACTGCAATCCTCCGGTCCGCTAAGCGGAATAGCGGACGCTTAGTTCAGCTTGGACTTCAGCGCGTCGATGCCCTGCTTGACGAGCTTGTCGGCCGTCTCGGGCGTGAGCTTCGCGGAGATCACCATCTGTGCCGCGGTGACGGCGGCGTCGGCGGCCGCGGCCCGCACTTCTTGCACGGCCTCGGCTTCCGCGCGGGCGATCTTGTCCTCGGCGAGCTGCATGCGCCTCTCGAAATGCTCCTTCATGGAGCGGGAGGTCTCCGCGGCAAGCGCCTCGGCCTCCTTGGTGGCAAGCGCCACGATGGCTTCCGCCTCCTTGGGGGCATTGCCCGCTTTCTCGCGGTAGTCGGCGAGAACCGCCTCCGCCTCCTCGCGCAGATGCTTCGCCTCTTCGATTTCCTTGGCGATGGCCGCGGCGCGGGCATCGAGCGCGGCGCCGGCCTTCTTGTGCACGCCGAAATAGAATACGACCCCAAGGAACAGGAAGAAGGAGACGGCGACCCAGAATTCCGGTGACGACAGGACTTCCATGGTTTTACGCCTTCCGTGCCGCTTCCACGGCCTTCTCGATGTCGCCTTTGGCGGGCGCCGTGCCGATCAGCTGGCGCACGATGTCGGAGGCGACGTCGACCGCGACCGCGTTCACCTCTTTCATGGCCGAGGCCTTGGCCTTGGCGATGCGCTTATCGGCTTCCTCGCTTCGCGCGGCGAGCTCTTTGTCGAGCTTCGCCCGCTCGGCATCGGTCTCGGCTTTCAGCTTGGTGCGGCCCTCTTCGATGATGGCATGCGCCTTCTGCTTCGCCTCGGCCAGAGCCTGCTCGTAGGCGGCGATGGCCTCTTCGGTCTCGCGCCGGAACTTGTCGGCGGCAGAGAGGTCGCCAGAGATATGGGCCGCGCGCCTTTCGATCACGCCGCCGATGCGCGGCAGCGCCACCCACACCATCAGCAGATAGAGAACGCCGAAGGTGAGGACGAGCCAGATGATCTGAGGCGCCCAATCGAGCGGATTGAGTTGCGGCATGGTCGCGCTCCTTGAGAGCAGAGCCTAAAGGCTCAAGCCTAGAACACGAACAGGATGATCAGTGCCACCACGAGGCCGAACAGGCCGGTCGCCTCGGCCAGGGCGAAGCCCAGGAGGAGGTTGGCGAACTGCGTCGGTGCGGCAGAGGGGTTGCGAAGCGCCCCTTGCAGATAGTTGCCGAAGATGATGCCGATACCGACACCGGCACCGACGAGGGCGATCGAGGCAAGGCCTGCGCCGATCAGTTTTGCTGCTTCTGCGTCCATCGATTTTCTCCCAAGGCTGAAATTCAAAACATGAGGATGAAGGTACGGCTCAGTGCATATGGAGCGCGTCGTTGAGGTAGATGCAGGTCAGAATGGCGAACACATAGGCCTGAAGGAACGCCACCAGAAGCTCGAGCCCGGTGAAGGCGACCATGAAGGCCAGCGCCGCCCAGCCGCCGAGCAGGCCCATCGCCACGACGAACGCACCGAACACTTTCAGCATGGTGTGTCCGGCCATCATGTTGGCGAACAGACGAACCGACAGGCTGATCGGCCGCGTGAGATAGGAGATCACCTCGATGACCACCAGCAGCGGCAAGAGGACGAAGGGCACGCCGGACGGCACGAAGAACTTCAGGAACTTAATGCCGTGCTTCCAAAAGCCGATCAGCGTCACGCCGATGAAGATGAAGGCGGCGAGGGCGAAGGTAACGATGATGTGGCTCGTCACCGTGAACGAGTAGGGCACCAGGCCCAGCACGTTCAGCGCCAGCACGAACATGAACAGGGTGAAGACGAAGGGGAAATACTTCATCCCCTCGGTGCCCACATTGTCGCGCACCATGCTGGCCACGAACTCATAGGAGATCTCGGCCATGGATTGCAGCCGGCCGGGAACGAGTGCCCCGCGGCGCATGGCCAACAGCGTGAAAAGGGTGATGATCGTAGCCGCGATCACCATGAACAGGGCGGAATTGGTGAAAGAGGCGTCGAACCCGAAGACCTCAAACGGAAAGATCCGCTTGATCTCGAATTGGTGCATGGGATCGGGCAGGTGAGGACCCTCTTCGCCGGCCCCCGGCACGGCTCCGCCTGCGACTTCTGCTGCGGCAATTGCTAGCCCGATCACTTTAAACGCCCCTAATCGTCGTCATCGTCAGTCACGTTGCGGCGCAGGTGCTCGCCAGGCATTGGTTCGCCCTGCATGGATTTGGCCGTGCGTACCACGTTCATGATTCCGGCGGCCGCCCCCAAAAACAGGAACACCACCATCAGGAACGGCGCCGTGCCGAACAGCCGGTCAAGCGCCCAGCCGATGAACCCCCCAACAGCTACCCCCGCGACCATCTCGGTCGCGAGCTTGAGAGCCTGGCCCATGGCCTTGCCGCGGCCTTCGGGCTCCTCGGGCGCCGGGGTCCCGCGCCGGCCTTGGGCCGTAGCGAGCTTCCCCTCGAGAGCGTCGAGCCGCTGCCGAATAGTTCGTGTGTCTCGGCCGCTTTGCGGGCGTCCGGACTCATTTTCGGCTCCGGCCATTGGCACTGCTCAATTTCCGGGAGAGCCCTAGGGACCGGCTGGTCCTCAAGCGTGGCGCACTTTAGTGGGGGATTTGGCCCTGTCAAGGAAGTCAAGGCGCCGCAGGGACGCCCCTGAAAGCCTCGTGAAAGTGGGTGTTCCTAGCTGGCGTCGCGGAGCTGCTCGGCCGTCTCCAGATCCACCGACACGAGTTGGCTCACGCCGCGCTCCGACATGGTGACGCCGAACAGCCGGCCCATGCGCGCCATGGTCAGCGGGTGGTGGGTGATGATCAGGAACCGCGTATCGGTTTCGCGTGCCATCTCCTCCATCAGCCGGCAGAAGCGCTCGACATTGGCATCGTCGAGCGGGGCGTCCACCTCGTCCAGCACGCAGATCGGCGAGGGATTGGTGAGGAACACGGCGAAGATCAGCGCCATGGCGGTCAGCGCCTTCTCGCCGCCTGACAGCAAGGTCAGCGATTGCGGCCGCTTGCCCGGCGGGCAGGCGAGAATCTCGAGCCCGGATTCCAAAGGATCGTCGGAATCGACGAGCTTGAGCTCGGCCGAGCCCCCGCCGAACAGGGTCTTGAACAGATGGCCGAAATGGCCGTTGACCGTCTCGAAAGCCTCCAGCAGGCGCTTGCGGCCTTCGCGGTTCAGATTGGAGATGCCTTGACGCAAGCGCGCGATGGCCTGCTCAACGTCGGCCTTCTCGCGCTCCATGTCCTCGAGCTGGGTGGAAAGCTCGACCTCTTCTTCCTCGGCCCGGAGATTGACGCCGCCCAGCCGCTCGCGGTCGGCTTTGTGCTTGGCGAGACGCGCCTCGACCTCTTCGAGAGCCGGGATCTCGGCGCCCGGCTTCAGATTGGCCTTGGCCAGGCACTCCTCGGGCGCGCAGTCGAGCTGCTCGCGGATGGTGTGCGCCATCTCGCTGCGGCGCTCACGGGCGGCCTCGAGCCGCGCTTCGCTGCGGGCTTTGCCTTCGCGCGCTTCCGCCAGCTTCTCCTGCACCGCGCGTAGCGACTTCTCTTGCGCTTTCAACGCTGTCTCGGCCACCGCGAGATCGTCGGCGGCCTTGGCCCGCTCGCGCTCCGCCTCGGTGATGGCGTCCATCAGCTTGCTGCGCCGCTCCTCGATCTCGGCCGGGAGATTGGCCAGCGCTTCGAGATCGGCGCTCGTCTCCTCTTTACGCGCCCGCAGCGTCTCGATCTGCTCGCGCGCATTGGTGATGCGCTTCTGCCAAAGATCTTGCTCGGCATGGATTGCTTCGATGCGTTCTTGCCGCAAGCGCACTTCGCGTTCGAAGCCTTCGAGATTGGCTTCGGTGCGGGCCGCGTTGGACCGGGTGGCCCCGGCCTCAGCCTGCGCCGCCTCGAGCGCGGCTTCGAGGTTTGCGAGCGAGGAAAGTGCGAGCAGCGCCTCCTCGGTGCGCATCGTCTGCTCCTTGGCTTCGTCCAGCGCCGCTTTGGTCCGGGTCAGCGCTTCGGCGAGCGCACCGAGCTGCTTGCTGGTGGCTTGCGCCTCGTGCTCGTGGCCGGCGATTGCATCGCGGGCGCGATCGAGCTCGGCATGCGTGTCCTTGGCCTTCTGGCGGAGCGTCTTGATGGTTTGCGCGGCCGTCTCGGCCTTGGCGGCTGCTTGCGTGAGCGCGGTCTCGGCCGAAGCTTCGTCTGTCACGGCGTCCGCCTTCTTCGCCTTCAGCGCTTCGAGCCGGCTCCGCTCCACGAGACGGGCCCCCGCGGCGGTCTCGGTGCCGGACTTGACGCTGTAGCCGTCCCAACGCCACAGATCGCCGCCTTTGGAGACGAGACGTTGTCCCGGCTTCAAGAGGCCTTGCATGTCATGGCCTTGGCCTGCATCGACCACGCCGATCTGGGCGAGACGGCGCGCCAGCGCCTCAGGTGCGCGCACGAATTGGCTCAAGGGCGTTGCCCCCTCGGGCAGGGCCGGATCGCCGGCGCCCTCGGCGACCTTCCGCCAATGGGCCGGCGCGGTCTCTTCGACCGCGGCATCGAGATCGTCGCCCAGCGCCGCGCCGAGCGCCTGCTCGTAGCCGCCTTCGACCTTCACCTGATCGACGATGGGCGCCCAGTCATGGGCCGGCGCGAGCAGCTTGATCAGCGTGGCGAGCTCGGTCTCGATCTCCTGGCGCGCAAGCTTGGCGGAAGCCGCGAGCTGGCGGGCTTGCGTCTCTTCGGCGCGGGCCTTCTCCTCGTCCGCTTCCGCAGTTGCCAGCGCGGTCTCGGTTTCTTGCACGAGCGCCACAAGCCGCGCGGCCTCGGCGCGAAGCTCCGCGAGCTTCACCTCGCCGCCGCTTTCGGCCTCGAACTTGGCGAGTTCCTGCTCGATCTCGCCTGCTTGGCTTTCAAGCTGCGCCATGCGCGTGGCGAGCCTGGTCTTCTCGCCGTCGAGGCGGCCACGCTCGGCCTTGGCCTCGGCAAGCTCGGTAGTGGTTTGGCGGAGCGCGCTCTCGGCCGCGGCGAGTGCCGCTGCCGCCTTGGCTGCGGCTTCGCGGAGCGCCGGCTCTTCGGTGTCACGGGAGCTCGCGGCCTCGAGCTTGCGGCCTTCTTCGTCAAGCCCGCGCAACATGCCGTCGGCTTCGGCGATGTGCTCTTCCTCGCGGGCGAGGTCGCGCGAGGCTTGCGCCAGGCGCGTCTCGAGCTCGGCCTGGCGTGCTTTGGCGCGGGCCTCTTCGCGCTCCAGAGCATCGCGCTCCACGCTCAAGCGGTGCAATACCGCGGCGCGCTGCGCCTCCTCGTCGCGCAACGGCTGAAGCTTCTCGGCGGCCTCCGCCTGCTGGCGCAGCGCCTCGCCCTCGGCCCTGGTCTCCTCCGCGACAGCCGAGAGGGCGTCTTGGAAGGCGGCCTCGTCATGCTCCACCTGGGCGCAAGCGGCAGTCCATTGCAGGTGATGCTGCAAGGCTTCCGTCTCGTGGATCTTGCCGGAGAGCCCCCGGTAGCGCTGGGCCTGGCGGGCCTGGCGGCGAATCGCCTGCAATTGCGAGCTGATCTGGCCGATCAAATCGGCGAGCCGCGCGAGATTGGCTTCCGTGGCTTTGAGCCTGAGCTCCGCCTCGTGGCGGCGGCTATGCAAGCCGGCGATGCCCGCGGCGTCCTCGAGCACGCGGCGGCGTTCTTGCGGCGGCGCGTTGACGATCTCGCCGATGCGCCCCTGGCGCACCAGCGCCGGCGACCGCGCGCCGGTCGAGGCGTCCTCGAACAGGAGGCGGATGTCGCGGGCGCGCGCGTCCTTGCCGTTGACCTTGTAGGCGGAGCCCGCCTCGCGCTCGATCCGCCGCGTCACTTCCAGGATATCGGCGTCGTTGAACTCGGCGGGCGCCTTGCGTGCGCTGTTGTCGATGAACAGCGTGACCTCGGCCAGGTTGCGGGCCGGCCGGTCCTGCGAGCCTGCGAAGATCACGTCCTCCATGGCCGTGCCCCGCATGCTCTTATACGAGGTCTCGCCCATGGCCCAGCGCAGCGCCTCGAGCAGGTTGGACTTGCCGCAGCCATTCGGGCCGACGACGCCCGTAAGGCCGGGCTCGACCAGGAGTTCGGTGGGCTCGACGAACGACTTGAATCCGAGAAGGCGGAGTTTGGTGATCTGCAACGGGCGATCCTCAAATGGAAGTAGCGACGCGTAAAGGTTTACGCGAACTTAACGGAACGTGAACTTGGCAGCGATTCGACTTGGTTCGCAACCGGCCCAGGGTCAAGAGGCTTGGGGCGCAATGAGGGCCTTCACCTCTTCGAAGCTGACCTCGCCTTGGATCTTCTTTCCGTTGATGAACAGGGTGGGCGTGCCGATCACGCCATATTTGCGCCCCCGCTGCTTCACCTCCGTCAATCCATCGATAATGGCTTGATTCGATAGGCATTTGTCAAATTCCGCCCGGCTGATTCCGCTGGATTTGGCCACTTTATAAATGGCATCCGGGCGGACCTCCTGGCTCACCCATTCGGGCTGGCGGGCCAGGAAAGCCGTCACCAGGGGCAGATATTTGTTCTTGGGCACGCATCTGGTGACGATCGCGGCCTTCCCCGCCGTGTGCCCGATGGGGAATTCCCGGATGATGTAGTGGACCTTGCCCGTGTCGATATAGGCCCGCTTCACCTTGGGGAACACCTTGGCGTGGTAGTTGCGGCAATGGGGGCAGGTCAGCGAGGCGTATTCGATGATCGTCACGGGCGCGTTGGGGTTGCCGTATTCACGCTCGCCCAGCGGCCCCGGCTGCAGCAATTCTTGCCTGAAGGCGAGCGCCTGTGCCGCCGGGTCCGGGGCGGTGCTGGCCGCGCCGCCGCAAGCCGACAGGCCGAGCGTGGCGGCAATGAGAACGACGGTAACTGCTCTGGCAGGGATCATCCCGCGACCTAACCGCTCGGCGGCGACGTATCCTTGGTCTTTCCGCCCCCGAGCGCGGCATCGAAATCACTCATCTCATGGCCGCCGCCCAAGCGCTTGCCGTTGACGAAGAAGCTGGGCGTGGAATCGACGCCGAAGTCCTCATTTGCCTGGCGCCGCTCCTCCACGATCTTGTCGAACAGCTTCTTGTCAGCGAGGCATTTGTCGAAAGCCTCTTGCGAGAAGCCGGCCTGCTTGGCGATCAGCGCCAGCTTTTCCTTGCCCGCCTCGCCGGGTACCGCCCAGGTCTCTTGCGTCTCGAATAGGCCATGGATCATCGGATAGAAGCGGTCCGGGCCGGCGCAACGGGCGAGCATCGAGGCTGCGACCGCAAGCCCGTCCAACGGAAACTCGCGGAAGATGAATTTGACCTTCCCGGTGTCGATGTATTTCTTCTTGAAGTCTGGATAGACCTCGTTTTGGAAATGCGCGCAGTGTGGGCAGGTCATCGAGGCGTATTCGATGACAGTGTATGGCGCGTTTGCATTGCCGAGCGGGATGTCCGGAAGCGGACCGCCCTTCATCAGCTCGGCCATGTCCGGATCTTGTTTCGGTGCGTTGGGGTCCGGTTTCCCGCTGCCCCTGAGATAGAACCCGCCGACGATGAGCAGGGCAATCACCACCGCGCCGATGATGTAGAGCCCCGTCTTGCTCTTCCCGCCGGAGGCGTCGTCGGTTTCTTCGGTCGGTTTTTTATCAGTCTTCGCCACGGTCGCTACTCCACCTGCTGCTGTCAGATCGTGCCCCTTGGGAGCATGGCGGGCCTACAATCGTTGATCGACCCGCATCGGGCAATAGCGAGAAAGCCGCAACCTCTCAACCTCTTGTGACCCGCGTCTTCACGCCGGCCCCAAGACGGGACAGTGCGCGGGCCAAGCCCTCGTCCTCGATGCCCGCCTCTTTTGGCAGGGAATAGGCGATTAGTGGCGCTTTTCGGGGCCTCTCGCGCTTGGCTGCGTGGGCGATCGGCGCTTGCAGGAAACGCATTTCGGTCACCGCGCGGTAGCCGAAATAGGCATTGACCCGGTCCAGGATTTGGCCCGACCGATGCTGCACCTCGATGGCTCGCGGCCCTTCGATCCTGAGCACCAGCACCGCGCCCGCGGCGCGATGGCCGCGCTGTGCGGGTTCCGCCTCGGCCTCGTCGCGGCGCCGCGGCCACACCACCCGGTCGGGCATGGTGAACTGGGCGAGGTCCCGGCCGACAATGGCCGGCCAGTCGCTGAGAAGGGCGGTGGTGGCGAAGCCGCGAGCCCGCGCGGCGGGATCGAGCGCCTTTGCCAGGTAACTGCCGATGGCGCGTGCGCCGAACTTTCGCTTTCGCTGGACCATGACCCTCTCACCGGCAGTGGAGAGCGGCGGCGCTCCCCTTGCCTTCAGCTTGCGCGAGTCTACACCATGGGCAGGAGCTGAGGCGGCCCGAATAGGGACTTATGCAGAAAACGCACACCGCAGAAGATGACCGAGGATCGGTCGCCGAGGCACTGCTCGCCTGGTACGGCCGCGAGGCCCGCGCGCTGCCGTGGCGGGCTCCGCCAGGCGTGCGGCAAGACCCATATAAAGTCTGGCTCAGCGAGATCATGCTGCAGCAGACCACGGTCAAGGCAGTGCTGCCCCGCTATGCCGATTTCCTCCGCCGCTGGCCCGGCGTGAAGGCGCTCGCCCGCGCCGAGCTCGGCGAGGTGCTCGCCGCCTGGGCCGGGCTCGGCTATTACGCCCGCGCCCGCAACCTCCATGCCTGCGCCCGCGTCGTGGCGGATGAGCACGGCGGCCACTTCCCTGAGACCGAAGCGGAGTTGCGTAAGCTTCCCGGCGTTGGTGGCTATACGGCGGCGGCCATCGCTTCCATCGCCTTCGGGGTGCGCGCTGCGCCGGTCGACGGCAATATCGAGCGTGTGATCGCGCGGCTCTTTGCGGTGGAGACGCCGCTGCCTGCCGCCAAGGCGGAGATCAAGGCGCTTGCCGAAGGTCTTACGCCCGAGACCGGCGCCGGCGACTACGCCCAAGCCATGATGGACTTGGGCGCCACGATCTGCACGCCGCGCCGCCCGGCTTGCGGGCTCTGTCCGCTCCGCCCCCGTTGCCGTGGGCTTGCCGAAGGGATCGCCGAGCAGCTCCCCTATAAAGAAGAGAAGGGCGAGCGGCCCACGCGCCGCGGCGCGGCCTTCGTCGCGCTTCGCCGAGACGGCGCGGTGCTGTTACGCGAGCGCCCACTCAAAGGGCTCCTCGGCGGCATGTTGGAGACGCCGATCGACGCCATGGGAGGAGGCCGCGCCGAACGGCAAGGCGGTTGCGGATCATGCGCCGGTCAAGGTGGCCTGGGACGAGGTTCCGGGGCTCGTCGAGCACACCTTCACCCATTTTCATCTCGAGCTTGCCGTTTATCGCGCCGAGGTCGGCGCGGATGTGGCGCTCACGGAAGCCGCAGAGCCTGAGCGGTGCCTGTGGATTCACACCCGCGACCTTGCCGGCGCGGCGCTGCCGAGCCTCATGCGCAAAGTGATCGCGCACGCGCTTCCCGCAAAGAGCAGGACTAGGACTGGAGAGAGAGCTTCGCCCGCGCGGCCGCGCGCAAATCGTCGATCGGCTTGAGCGCGCCATCCGCCTCGTAGTGCCAGAAGGTCCAGCCGTTGCAGGCCATCGCCCCTTGCACATGGGCGCCGATCTTGTGGATCGAGCCTTGCGCGCCGGCGCAGGCGATCGAGCCGTCGGCGCGGACCTTCGCCTCGTGGCGGGCGGCGGGATCGTAAAGCGCCGTCCCCGGCGACAGCAGGCCGAGCTCGACCAGCGCGCCGAACGGAACGCGCGCCTCGGCGCGTTTGCCTTTGGCGACTTGCAGCGAGGCGGGGTCGAGCGGCTTCAAGCCTTTGAGCCGTTCGCGCGCGGCCTCGGCGTAGGTCTCTTCGCGCTCGATGCCGACGAAGTTGCGCCCCAGCCGCTTGGCGGCAACGGCCGTCGTGCCAGAGCCCATGAACGGATCGAGCACCACGTCGCCCACGTGGCTCGACGCCAGGATCACGCGCTGCAGCAGCGCTTCGGGCTTTTGCGTGGGATGGGTCTTGCGACCGTCCTGCTTCAGCCGCTCGGAGCCGGAGCAGATCGGCAGCAGCCAGTCGGAGCGCATCTGCAGATCTTCGTTCAACGCCTTCATGGACTCGTAGTTGAACGTGTAGCGCGCCTTCGGTCCCGTCGACGCCCAGATCATCGTCTCATGCGCGTTGGTGAAGCGGCGCCCTCTGAAATTCGGCATTGGGTTCGTCTTCCGCCAGATCACGTCGTTCAGCACCCAAAAGCCCAGATCTTGGAGGATGGTGCCGACGCGGAAGATGTTGTGATAGCTGCCGATCACCCACAGGCTGCCATTTGGCTTCAGCACGCGGCGGCACGCGGCGAGCCAGTCGCGGGTGAACGCGTCATAGGCGGCGAAGCTCGAGAACTTGTCCCAATCGTCGTCGACCGCATCGACGCGGCTGTTATTGGGCCGGTAGAGCTCACCGGCGAGCTGAAGATTGTAAGGCGGGTCGGCAAAGGCGAGATCGACGGATCCTTCCGGCAGCCGCGACAGCTCCTCGATGCAATCGCCGACAATGATCTTATTACGGGGGAGACGCGCTCCCCCGGTGTCCCCCACACCCATGCCACCACTCTTATGTACGCAATACTGAACGCGCCGCCATTTGGATGGCGGACGGCACATGCTGGCGGACGACGGTAAAGGTGGGCTTAACCCGCGCGGGCAAGGGTAAGAGAGATGGAAAGGGGCGCCCATGGGCAAAGACATCGTTATGGTGCACGGGGCCAATTGCGGCGGCTGGTGCTTCGATGAGTTCCGCAAGGTCTTCGAGGACAGGGGCTTCACCTGCCACGCGCCGGACTTGATCGGCCACGGCGCCGACAAGGCGACGGGAAAGGGCACCTTGGCTGCCGTGGGCATGGCCGACTATCGGGCGCAGATGGCGGCCTTTCTGGAGACGCTGCCGTCGAAGCCGATCGTGCTCGGTCATTCCATGGGGGCGATCCTGGCGCAGCAACTCGCGGCGGACGACCTCGCCTTGAAGCTTGTCCTGGTGAGCCCGGCGCCGCGCGCCGGCATCCTGCCGCCGACCGACGCCGAGAAGCAGCTTTGTCAGGATCTGATGACGATCGGCGACTTCAAGACCCGCGCCATCGATCCGAATTTCGATCTCGCTTGCCTTTACACGCTCAACCGTCTGGCCAAGGACGAGCAGCAGCGCGTGTTCGATCAGTTCGGACCTGAGTCAGGCCGTGCCCTGTTCGAGACGTTCTTCTGGATGTTCGATCAAAGCGGCGCGACAGGCCTCGACACGCGCGCGGTGCACTGCCCGGTGCTGTGCTTGTCAGGCACCGAAGACCACATCGTGTCGCTGGAGACCGCGCGCGAGACGGCTATCGGCTATCCGCAAGCCGCGTTCTGGGAACTCGAAGGCCACGGGCATATGCTCTTGCTTGAGCCTGGCGCCGACGAGATCGCGGGCCGCATCGCCGACTGGGTCGGCAAGTACGAGCCTTCCAGTTACTAGTCGTCGACGATCTCCATACCTTCGCCGCGGTTCGCGAGGATGCGGGCGGCCCGCTCTATGGGGGCGAAGGATTTGCGATGGTGCGTGCACACGCCGTGCTTCTTTACCGCGCGGGCATGCTCGGGCGTGCCGTAGCCTTTGTTGCTCTCCCAGCCATAGCGGCGATAGCGCTTGGCGAGCTTCACCATGATGCGGTCGCGGGTGACCTTGGCGATGATGGACGCGGCGCCCACCGACAGTGACAGCGCGTCGCCGGCGACGATGGCGCGCGCTTTGCCGGGAAAGCGCTTCGGCACCATGTTGCCGTCGATCAACGCCGCGGCCTTCGGCACTTGCAGGCCGCGGAACGCGGCGCGCATGCCCCACATGCTCGCTTGCAAGATATTGATGCGGTCGATCCGCTTCACCGGACCGATGGCGACGGAGACGCAAGCCGTGGCCATGATCTGGTCGTACAAATCTTCCCGGGCCTCGGGCGTCAGCATCTTGGAATCGTTGATGCCCTCGGGGATGCGGTCCGGATTGAGAATCACCGCCGCGACCACGACAGGCCCGGCCCACGGCCCGCGGCCCGCCTCGTCGATGCCGGCGACCGGCAGGCCGTGCAGGTCCATCATCTCCGCCTCGAAGTCGAAGGTCGGCAGGCTCGGCGCTTGGACGATTTTTTCGGCGGGGAGTCCCATGACCGGGACTTTCCCTTAAAACCCGCGCCCTTTGCAACGTCCTCAGGCCTGGAGGCCCTGAGAGTTGTGGAAAAAGCGGCTAAAACAGCCGGAGTTGCTGGCCTGGACGGGCAGGGGGCGTGAAGAGGTCCGTACGAAGCTCGACCTTGCCCGTGTTCAAGCCGAGCCGTTCGGCGGCCATCTCGAACCGCCGCCCGATCATCCACGCATAAGGCCCGTCGCCTTCCATGCGCTCGCTCCATTTGGCCTCGTAGAGCTTGCCGCCGCGGGTCTGGCGCATCAGCGACAGCACGCGGTTGGCGCGGTCGGGGCAATTGGCCCGGAGCCACTCCACGAAGAGATCGCCGATCTCGAGCGGCAACCGCAACAGCACATAGCCCGCTTCCGCAACGCCGGCCGTGGCGGCGCGCTCCAAGATGCGCTCCATCTCCGCGTCGTTGAGGCCTGGAATCACCGGCGCGCACATAACGGAAGTCGGCACGCCGGCGGCGCTGAGCGTCTCCAACGTCTCCAGCCGCTTCCCGGGCGTGCTGGCGCGCGGCTCCATGGCGCGCGCCAGCTTGTGGTCGAGCGTCGTCACCGACAGCGCCACTTTGACCAGCCCGCGTTTCGCCATCGACTGCAAGATATCGAGATCCCGCAACACCAGCGCCGACTTGGTGACGATGCCGACCGGGTGGTTGGTGGCGCTTAAAGTTTCGAGGATGCGCCGCATGATGCGGTAGCGACGCTCGATCGGCTGATAGGGATCGGTATTGGTGCCGATGGCGATCATGCGCGGCCGATAATTCGGCTCGGCAAGCTCGCGCTCCAGCGCCTGCGCGGCATTGGTCTTGGCAAACAGCTTCGTCTCGAAGTCGAGTCCGGGGGACAGCCCGAGAAAGGCGTGGGTCGGCCGCGCGAAACAGTAGATGCAGCCGTGCTCGCAGCCCCGATAGGGATTGATCGAGCGGTCGAAGCCGATATCGGGCGATTGATTCTTGGTGATGATGCGCCGTGCCGGCACCTCTTGCACTTCGGTCGCAAGCGCGTCGAGCTCGCCGAGCGAGTCCCAGCCGTCGTCCGCCGGCTCATAGCAAAGAGGCTCGAAGCGCCCCGAGCGGTTGGTCTGGGCGCCGCGGCCGTGCCTGCGGCCGAAGGCGACGCCCCCCGCCTCGTGCGGGAAGCTATCCGAATCGCGGGACTTTCGAAGGGCCACGGTCATGCGGTCTATATAGTTTCGGAGCGGGAACAAAGCAAGAACATAATCAGGGTTATCGCCATGTGACGATTGCCGCAAGGCGGCCAAACGCTATAGTCCGCCCATGATTTCGGTGGTCATCCCCACATTTAATGCCGGGCCCGGATTGGTCCACACGCTGGCGCCCCTGGTGCCGGCGGTGGTGGAGGGCGTGGTCCAGGAGGCCATCATCGCCGATGGTGGCTCGATCGACGACACCTGCGCGATTGCCGATGCCGCCGGCACGCATCTTGTGGTGGCGCCGCGCGGGCGCGGCACCCAGCTCGATGCCGGCGCGGCGCTCGCGCGGGGGGACTGGCTGCTTTTTCTGCACGCCGACACGG
This sequence comes from uncultured Alphaproteobacteria bacterium, assembly GCA_963727165.1. Classification (GTDB taxonomy): domain Bacteria; phylum Pseudomonadota; class Alphaproteobacteria; order Rhizobiales; family Methyloligellaceae; genus Methyloceanibacter. Next base: position 3,379 of record CAVSFJ010000016.1, on the reverse strand, counting down.
TGCTTGAGCCCGGCTGGGCCGAGGAGGCGGAAAGCTTCATCGATCGCGTGGAGAGTGGGCGCCGCCGGCCGGCCGCCGCCTATTTCCAATTCTCGCTCGACGACGATGGGTTCATGCCGCGCCTAGTGGAAGGGTTTGTCGCTTTGCGCTGTTTTCTCTTCGCGCTCCCGTATGGCGATCAAGGACTTCTCATCTCGCGCGCGCTTTACGACCGGCTTGGCGGCTTCCGCTCGATCCCCCTCATGGAGGACGTCGATCTCGTCCGCCGTCTCAAACGGCGCGAGCTCGTCGGGCTGAAGTCGCGTGCCGTGACGAGCGCCAAGCGCTATCAGAACGAAGGCTATCTGTTGCGGGGTTTCCGCAATCTCGGCCTCATGCTGCTCTACTTTCTTCGCGTGCCGCCGCGGGTGCTCGCGCGCCTCTATGGCTAGGCCGCATCGGGGCCGCCCGCGCCGCATCTCTTCGGCTCAGCACCTCGTCATCATGGCCAAGCGCCCTGTCGCCGGCCGCGTGAAGCGCCGCCTTGCGCGCGAGATCGGCGACGTCGCGGCGCTCCGCTTCTACCGCACCACGCTCGCCAACACGGTCATGCGTCTCGGCGCCGATCCGCGCTGGCGCACCTATCTCGCGGTGACCCCCGACACGTCGGTGACGGCGTCATGCTGGCCGTCGCCGCCGAAGCTCACGCGCATCTCCGCAAGGGGAGGGCGATCTCGGGCAGCGCATGCAGTCCCTGTTCGATTCGTATGCCGCCTGGTCCCGTCGTCATCGTCGGCAGCGATATTCCCGCCGTCCGCCCAGCGCATATCGCACGTGCATTTGACTTGCTCGGGAACGCCGACGCTGTGTTCGGGCCTGCTACCGACGGCGGTTATTGGCTCGTGGGCTTGAAGAGATCTGTGCGGCAACTTGTCCCGTTCGAAGGCGTGCCCTGGTCGACGGAGGAAACGCTCGCCGCCACGGTCGCGAACGTACACGGAAGAATTGTCCTCTATGCACCGACACTTAGCGACGTCGACTCGATGCAAGACTATCAGTGTGAGCGAAAGTGTAGCGAGCGACACTGCTTGGCGCCGCAGACAAATGTCAGCCGCCCCTGACACGCGCTTAATTCAACTTTAAGGGGATTTTACTACGGCATTGGTTGTACCACGGGGGAGCAATCTGCGAATGCGCATAGCGCTAGTCGATCCGAGCCGTACCACGCGGTTGATCGTCAGCCGCATGCTTGAAGCGCGCGGCCATGACGTGGTGCCCTTCGCCGACGAGCGCGAGGCGCTCCAGCAGATCAAGATCGACCTTCGCATCGATGCGCTGATCACATCCGCCGAGCTCACTCACATGACCGGTCTCGAGCTCTGCTGGGAGGCGAGGTTGCTCGCGACCTGCAAGCGTCCGATCTACGTGCTGATGATGTCGTCCCAATACGATCAGCGGAACCTGGTCGAGGCGCTGGATTCCGGCGCCGACGACTTCATCGGCAAGCCGCCTTTGGCCGAAGAGCTTTTTGCCCGCCTGCGCGCCGCCGAGCGCATTGCCTCGATGCAGCGCGAGCTGCTTCGCCTTGCCACCACCGATCCGCTGACCGGGCCTGTGCAACCGCCGCGGCTTCTTCGAGCAGGCAACCGAGGCGCGCGCGCGGACGGCTCCCGACGGCTGCCTGTCCGCCATTCTCCTCGACATCGACAACTTCAAGCAGATCAACGACTCCTATGGCCACGACGCCGGCGACGAGGCGATCCGCGCTTGCGCGCAGGCCGCACGTTTTGACGAGGCCGTCACCGGGCGCCTCGGCGGCGATGAGTTCGCACTGCTTCTCGAGCGGCGCACAATGCCCGAGGCCATCGAGATTGCCGAAAACTTGCGACGCCGGCTGGCCTCGCGGCCGTTCGACACCGGCAAGGGACAGATCAGGCTCACCTGGAGCGTCGGCGTCGGCGAAGCCAAGCCCGACGATACGGTCGATCAGCTTCTCGCGCGCGCGGATGCGGCGCTCTACAACGCCAAGGCAGGCGGCCGCAATCGTGTGGCCGGCGCCCCGCCTGATCTGGAGGCGGTCATGACGGTCGCCCAGCACGGCATCGCTCGCGCCACGACCCACTAGAGCCCCCAGAACAGCCTGTGACTCAGCCCCTTCACGGCACTGGTGAAGAGGGCGGAGGCTGCTAAGGTGCCCTCGGATCAATTGGGGGACTGAATGGCCCAGCACAGCGAGGAGCCGCAATCGGCCTTGAGCGAGGAGAAGCCGGAGCAGACGCCAGAGCAGGCGCCCAACGAGGCGGCGGGCGAGGCGGCTCAGCCCGAGCAGCAGGTCAAATATTCGATGTCACCGGGCTTCTCCGGCTTCCTCGGCACGAACAGGATCGGCCTTGCCATCTCCTCCTATCAGTCGGGCAAGTTCTACCTGCTTGGGCAGAACAAGGACGGCGGTCTCCTGGTTGATGAGCGCTTCTTCCGCAAGGCCATGGGCATCTGCGTGCCTGACAAGGACACGTTGCTGCTGGCCACCCTGTTCCAGATCATCAAGTTCAAGAACGTTCTGGAGCCGGACCAGGAGGTCAACAATGTGTTCGACACGTGCTACGTGCCGCGCGAGCTTTATGTCACCGGCGAGCTCGACGCCCACGATGTCGGACAGCTCAAGGACGGACGCATCATCTTCGTCAACACCGTCTACAACTGCCTCGCGACGCCGTCGCCGCGCCACAGCTTCACGCCGATCTGGAAACCGCCTTTTGTCTCCAAGATCATCAGGGAGGACCGTTGCCATCTAAACGGCCTCGCCATGGAGGACGGCGTGCCGCGCTACGTCACGGCCGTGAGCAAGTCCGACACCATCGACGGCTGGCGCGACCGCCGCTTCGACGGCGGCATTATTATCGACGTGGCAACCGGCGAGATCGTCATCGGCGGTCTGTCCATGCCGCATTCGCCCCGCATGTATAACGGCAAATTGTGGGTGCTGAATTCAGGCACGGGCGAGCTTGGCTGGGTCGAGCCGGCGCCCAAGGCGGCGGACTCCAAGTTCCATGTGGTCGCCTTCTGTCCGGGCTTCGTGCGGGGCCTTGGCTTCCACGGCAAGTACGCCCTGGTCGGGCTCTCCAAGCCGCGCTACGAGCGCTTCGAAGGGCTGGCGCTCGACAAGAAGCTGGCCGAGGCGGATTCCGAGCCGTGGTGCGGGGTGCAGGTGATCGACCTCGAGACGGGGGCGTGCTCACTGGTTCCGCATCGATGGCGCCATCGGCGAGCTCTACGATGTCGCCGTGGTGCCGGGCATCATGCGCGGCATGTCGCTCGGCGGCCGAGCCTCCAACGAGGTCTTGGGCCTCGTCACCCACGACCCGCTCGAAGAAGGCGCGAGTTTCTGATCTGCGGCACC
>CAVSFJ010000015.1:0-44918 GCA_963727165.1 uncultured Alphaproteobacteria bacterium | reverse complement strand
GCTTCGACAGCACTTGCACAAGCCCATCGCCTGCCTATAGTCGCGGCGAAATCTCAACCGTCTAGCCTTCTGGGCCCGCGAGGCCGCTTCCCATGACGACCGACATCAAGAAGGTGGTGCTTGCCTATTCCGGCGGGCTCGACACCTCGATCATCCTCAAATGGCTGCAAGAGACCTATTCTTGCGAGGTCGTGACCTTCACCGCCGATCTCGGCCAGGGCGAGGAGCTGGAGCCGGCGCGCAAGAAGGCGGAGCTGCTCGGCATCAAGGAGATCTTCGTCGAGGATCTGCGCGAGGAGTTCGTGCGCGACTACGTGTTCCCGATGTTCCGGGCGAACGCGCTCTATGAGGGCGTCTATCTGCTCGGCACCTCCATCGCCCGGCCGCTCATCGCCAAGCGCCAGATCGAGATCGCCAAGGAGACGGGCGCCGACGCGGTCGCGCCACGGCGCCACCGGCAAGGGCAATGATCAGGTGCGCTTCGAGCTCGCCTATTATGCGCTGAACCCCGACATCAAGGTCGTCGCCCCCTGGCGCGAGTGGGATTTCGCCTCCCGCAGCGACCTCATCGAATTCGCCGAGAAGCACCAGATCCCCGTGGCCAAGGACAAGCGCGGCGAGGCGCCGTTCTCGGTGGACGCGAACCTGCTGCACTCCTCGTCGGAAGGGAAAGTGCTGGAGGACCCGAACGCCGAGCCGCCGCCTTACGTCTATCAGCGCACCATCGCGCCCGAGGACGCGCCCGACAAGCCGACCATCATCACCATCGGCTTCAAGAAGGGCGACCCGGTCTCCATCGACGGCAAGGCGATGTCGCCGGCGACGCTGCTGACCAAGCTCAACGAGCTCGGCCGCGATAACGGCATCGGCCGCGTCGATCTCGTCGAGAACCGCTTCGTCGGCATGAAGTCGCGCGGCGTCTACGAGACGCCGGGCGGCACGATCCTCTATGCCGCGCACCGGGCCATGGAGTCGCTCACCCTCGACCGCGAGGCGATGCATCTGAAAGACTCGCTGATGCCGCGCTACGCGGAGCTCGTCTATTACGGCTTCTGGTTCTCGCCGGAGCGCGAGATGCTGCAAGCGCTCGTCGACAAGAGCCAGGAGAACGTGGAAGGCGAGGTCACCCTCAAGCTCTACAAGGGCAACGTCATCGTCATCGGCCGCAAGAGCGAAAAATCGCTCTATTCCAGCGAAATCGTCACCTTCGAGGACGACGCCGGCGCCTACGACCAGAAGGACGCCGAAGGCTTCATCAAGCTCAACGCCCTGCGCTTGCGCCTCCTGGGCAAGCGTCGGTTGTAGAAGCGCGTCCTTACCTCCCATTCGTGGCAAACGTGCAACAGTCGTTCTGGCATTCGTCAGCCGGATCCTCTGTGCCCTGAATCCGGAGCATGCGCGATTTGCTATTTGCAACTCAAGGGCTTAGGGGACGGGCCGGTCAACGGCCTGCGCGGGGCGTTGGACAGAGGTTGCAAAGGGACGGCCTCAGGCGGGGCCGGCGCCAGTATGCGCCGGCGCCGTATAGCATTCGATGCCCTGATCGCCTTTTTTGGCGCCCTTCTGATCTCGCTAGCTTTCGCGCCGCTAAGCCCGGCGGCGGCGCAAGAGCTGCCATCCTGGACACTCACGAAGACGGCCAACCCGACGACCTATTCCGCGGCCGGACAAGTCATTAAGTACAGCTATTTGATCACCAACACTGGGAACGTGCCGATCGGCAGCACCACGATCACCGACGATAAGGTCGCAACTGTCAGCTGTCCGAACTTCGGGATCGTTACCCTAAGGCTCCACTCTCACCTGCACCGGCAGCTATACGATTACGCCAGCCGACGTCAGCGCGGGCAGCGTCACGAACACGGCGACTGCCTCCGGCATTCCCTCCTGCGACGGGCAGTGCGTGCTATCCGGACGTGACGGCGAAGGCCACCATCACCTATCAGTCGCCCGTTCAAAGCAGCATCACCCTCGTCAAGAAGGCCATCGGCGGCTCAGGCACTTTCACCTTCACGTCGCCGACGCCGGCCCTCGCCGTCTCGTTGACCACGGGAGGCACGGCAAGCACCGGCCCTATCTCACTACCGCCAGGCAGCTACACCGTGAGAGAGCTTCAGAACAATGCCTACTTCGCCCTGACCGACATCACCTGCAACGATCCCGACGGCGGCACCAGCGTCAACATCTCGTCTGCGACGGCGGTCATCGATCTTGATGCCGGCGAGAACATCACTTGCACCTTCACCAATACCGATCCACGCAAGCAGACCAATGCGGTCATAGAGCGCTTCCTGCATCATCGGCTGACCATGCTCCTCGACGACGAGCCGGACCGCCCGCGCTTTATCCGCCGCTTCCCGGGCTCGCTGTGGGGCAGCGGATCCGGCGGCAACGGCTCGCCCTTTGACGTTGCCGCGTCGGAGACCGGCAACAACATCTCCTTCTCCACGAGCCTCAGCCAGATACGGCAAGCGGTGGCGAGCGCCGACAACAAGGCGCTCGACAACAAGGCCATGACGCTCGGCAGCGCCGCGCTCTACGAGAGACCGGGGCCGGCGCCTTACAAAGGCATCGACATCTGGACCGAAGGCCACTTCTCCAGCTACGACGAGGACGGCGGCAACGCCAATGCGAGTGGCGACTTCGACATCCTCTATGTCGGTGCCGACTATTCGCTGACCAAGAATTGGCTGGTCGGCGTCCTCGGCCAGTTCGACTGGACCAAGGAGAACACCAAGGCGGACGGCAGCAAGACCGACGGCAATGGCTGGATGGTCGGGCCTTACATCAGCGGCCGGCTCGACGAGCATCTGTTCTTCGATTGGCGCGCCGCCTGGGGAACCTCGGACAACAGCGTCAGCCCGTTCGGCACCTACACCGATAGCTTCAACACCGACCGCTGGCTGACCACGGCGCGCCTCACCGGAAATTGGTACTCGGGCAATTGGCGGCTCACGCCCAAAGTCGAGGTGAAATACGGCGAGGAGAACCAGGACGGCTACACCGATTCCCTCGGCGTCCGCATCAACGGCCAAGACGTCTCTCTCGGCCAGGTCGAGTTCGGGCCCGAGTTCGCCTATCGCTGGCTGCTCGACGGCGGCGCCGTGATCGAGCCGCAACTCGCGCTCTACGGCGTGTGGAACTTCGACCAGAACACGCTGCTCGTGAACAACACGTACTTCTCGCCGGACGACTTCACCGGCCGGCTCGAAGGCGGCGCGCTGGTCTATCTGCCGCGAGGTTGGTCGGTCCGCGGCACCGCCGCCTATGACGGCATCGGCTCGGACTACGACGCCGTCACCGGCAAGGTCTGGCTCAACGTTCCACTGAACTAGCGCCGCTTCATCCTGATCGGGCATCATCCGCGGCTCGCGTTGGAGAGACTGCCCCATGGCTTGGCCCGATACCCGCCTGCTTGATCTGTTCGGCATCGAGTTGCCGATCGTCCAGGCGCCCATGGCCAACTCCACCGGCGTCGAGATGGCGATCGAGGTGGCGAAGGCGGGCGGCCTCGGATCTCTGCCTTGCGCATCACTCAATCCCGACAAGATCCGCGACGACGTCGCCACGTTCAGAACGCAGCCAGGGAAGCCCGTCCATCTCAATTTCTTCTGCCATCAAGGAGGCGCCCGAAAACCCGGACAAGGATCGGGCGTGGCTGGAACACCTCGCGCCTTACTTCGCAGAGCTCGGCGTCGCGCCGCCGCCTTTGCCGCTTCCCACCGGCCATCCGCCCTTCGGCGAGGAGACTTGCCAGGTCGTCGAGGATCTCCGCCCCGAACATCGTGAGCTTCCATTTCGGCTTGCCGCCGGCGCCGCTGCTCGCGCGCGTGAAGAAGGTCGGCTGCACCATCCTCTGCTCGGCGACGTCGCTCCGCGAAGCCAAGCATCTCCTCGACCGGGGCGTCGACGTCATCATTGCGCAAGGCGCCGAAGCCGGGGGTCATCGCGGCATGTTTCTCGAGACCGACGTGACGACCCAGGTCGGAACCTTTGCCCTGGTGCGCGGCATCTGCGAATTTGCCGACGTCCCGGTGATCGCCGCGGGCGGCATTGCCGACGGCCGCGCCATCGCCGCGGCCTTTGCGCTCGGCGCCTCCGCCGTGCAGATCGGCACCGCCTATCTGCAATGTCCGGAGGCCTACACGCCACCTCTGCACAGGGCCGCGCTTGCCGACCCGGACCGCGAGACCGCCATCACCAACGTGCTGACGGGCCGCCCGGCGCGCGGCGTCATGAACCGCTTCATGCGCGAGCAGGGTCCCATGAACGCTGCGGCGCCTTCCTTCCCGCGCGGTCGCCCTGCGATCGCCCCGCTCCGCGCCAAGGCGGAAGCCGAAGGCTCGAACGACTTCTCACCGCTTTGGTCGGGTCAAGCCACCAAGCTGCCTGAGCCCATGGGCGCGGGCGAGCTGACGCGGATGCTCGCCGCGGACGCGCTTTCTACTCTTCCTCCGGCATGATCACCGCGTCGCCCGGCATCTCTTAGAACAGCTCGAGGGTCACCTTGCGCGTGTCGCCGAGATTGGCCTTGGTGCCGAACAGCCGCGCCTTGGCGAACTGGAAGTCGGCGACGGGGCAGTTGACCGGGCTATCCCACATCTCCGCGCGCCACAGCTCCACACGCATCACCAGGAGATTGGGGTCTTCGGGTCCGCTCCACCACGCTTCCTCTTTATGCGTCCACGGCTCTCGCGCCTCCTCCGGGTCCATGCTGACGAAGGCTTCGCCGGTAACCGCGAGATAGACGTTCTCGTTGGGATAGACGAAGGTCAGATAGACCTCGGGCGAGATCTCAATGTCGTCGTCCTTCAGCCCGCGCCTGTCGGTGAGACACAGGACTGCGTTCTCGTCCCGCGTAGGCAGCGTCACCATCGGCCGCACCCGCAAGCCGTCGGCGAATTGAGCCGCCATCATGCAGACACCTGCCTTCTCGATGACCTGCCAAATTCGGTCGACCTGTGCCTGCTCGTCCTGGGTCATGGAACGCTCGCCCCCCTTGCTTCTGAGAGAAGTCCCCACACTGGCGGAATCTGTCCCTCGAAGCCGCATAAACTCATGATTTTGGTGAACAATTCTCCTTAGAAATCAACGCTGAGTTGCGCCGGTGGCCAGCGTGCCCCGCATTGCACGCGCGCGGCCTTGCTTCTCTAAGGGCGCTCCAATGCCTATATGGTGGAGGACACCACCCTCAACCAACGGCCCTTTCGCATGCGCTGGTCCCTGAATGTGGGCTCGATCGCCGGTACGGCGATCCGCATCCACATCACGTTTCTCCTGTTTCTCGTCTGGCTTGGCACGATCTATTACCGCCAAGGCGGCGCCGAAGCGGCATGGCAAGGCACGCTCTTCATCGTGCTCCTCTTCCTCTGCGTGCTGCTGCATGAGCTCGGCCACGTCTTCGCCGCGCGCCGTTATGGTGTGACTACCCGCGACGTGACCCTATGGCCGTTCGGCGGCATCGCCAGCATGGAGCGCATGCCCGACAAGCCGTCCGAGGAGCTGATCGTGGCGGTGGCGGGCCCTGCGGTGAACGTGGCCATCGCCGGCGTGCTGCTCCTGTTCCTGTGGCCACGTCTCGATCCCGACAATCTCGCCAGGCTCGAGGACCCGGCCGTGTCGCTTGCCGTCAGAGTCGCGGGCGCCAACATCATCCTCGTCCTGTTCAACATGATCCCGGCCTTCCCCATGGACGGCGGGCGCGTGCTTCGCGCCATTCTCGCCATGCGCATGGGCAACGCCCGCGCCACCGAGATGGCCGCCGCCATCGGCCAGGGCTTCGCCGTTCTCTTCGGCGTGCTCGGCCTGTTCTACAATCCGATGCTCATCATCATCGCCGTCTTCATCTTCCTCGCCGCTTCCGGCGAAGCGACGCAAGCCCAGATGCGGGCCGTTGCCCAAGGCACGCTCGTGTCCGATGCGATGATCACCGCGTTCGAATCCTTGCCCACGTCAGCCACTGTTAGCGACGCCGCCGATGCACTGATCCGCACCACGCAGACGGAGTTTCCCATCGTCGACGGCACCGGCCGCTTACGCGGCGTGCTCACCCGTGACGCCATGATCAAGGCGCTCAAGGAGCGCGGGCCCGAGGCGCCCGTGCTGGAGGTGATGCAAGGGGACATCCCCACCGTGCCGGCGCGCGCCAAGCTCGACACGGCGCTCCGCTCGCTGATGCAGAAGGGCTATCCCGCCTTGGGCGTCACCGACGCGTCCGGAAAACTCGTCGGCCTTCTCACCGTGGAGAATCTCGGCGAGATGATGATGGTCCATTCGGCGAGGCCCGAAGGCGAGGCCGAAACCGGCCCCTGGGGCAATACCCCCCGCTAGCGGCCCTACGCCCGTCGCCACGCCTTGTCATTGCGGTTGAACGGGAAATCACTATATTGCGCCGCAACAACAGCCGCCCAGCGGCCGAAAGACACCTCACAGCATGAAGCTTCGTAACATCGCCATCATTGCCCATGTCGACCATGGGAAGACGACGCTGGTCGACCGGCTGCTCCAGCAGTCCGGCTCGTTTCGCGACAACCAGCGCGTGGACGAGCGCGCCATGGACTCCAACGACCTGGAGCGCGAGCGCGGCATCACCATCCTCGCCAAGGCCACCTCGATCGTCTGGGACGAGACCCGCATCAACATCGTCGACACGCCGGGCCACGCCGATTTCGGCGGCGAGGTCGAGCGCATCCTCAACATGGTGGACGGCGCCCTGGTGTTGGTGGACGCCGCTGAAGGTCCGCTGCCGCAGACCAAGTTCGTGGTGTCGAAGGCGCTGAAGATGGGGCTCAAGCCCATCGTCGTCATCAACAAGGTCGACCGCCCCGATGCGCGGCCCGACGACGTGCTGAACGAGGTGTTCGATCTCTTCGCCGCGCTCGACGCGAGCGAGGAGCAGCTCGACTTCCCCATCCTCTATGGCTCGGCCAAGGAAGGCTGGATGGCGCAAAGCCCTGAAGGCCCGAAGGACCAGGGCATGCGGCCCCTGTTCGAGCTCGTGCTGCGCCATGTGCCGCCGCCCGTCATCGAGGAGGGTCCGTTCCGCCTGCTTGGCACCATCCTCGAAGCGAACCCTTATCTCGGCCGCGTCGTTACGGGGCGCATCACCTCGGGCGTCATCAAGCCGAACGACATGGTGAAGGTCCTCGATCACGAAGGCCGCCTTGTCGAGCAGGGCCGTGTGTCGAAGGTGCTCGCCTTCCGCGGGCTCGAGCGCGTCGGCGTCGACGAGGCAACCGCGGGCGACATCGTCTCGCTCGCCGGTCTCCCGAACGCGACGGTCGCCCACACGATCTGTGCGCCCGAGGTCGAGGCCCCTCTGCCGGCGCAACCCATCGATCCGCCGACGCTTTCCATGACCTTCAGGGTCAACGATTCGCCGCTCGCCGGCACCGAAGGCTCCAAGGTTACGGGCCGCATGATCCGCGACCGGCTGCTGCGCGAGGCCGAAGGCAATGTCGCTCTGAAAATCACCGAGTCCGACGAGCGCGACTCCATGGAGGTCGCCGGCCGCGGCGAGCTCCAGCTCGGCATTCTCATCGAGACCATGCGCCGCGAAGGCTTCGAGCTCAGCGTGTCACGGCCAAAAGTTCTGCTGACGCGAGGGCCGAACGGCCAGTTGGCCGAGCCCATCGAAGAAGTGGTCATCGATCTCGACGAGGAGCATTCCGGCGCCGTGGTGCAGAAACTGTCAGAGCGCAAGGCCGATCTCATCGAGATGAAGCCGTCCGGCGGCGGCCGCCAGCGTCTCGTATTCCATGCGCCGACGCGGGGGCTGATCGGCTATCAGGGCGAGCTTCTCACCGACACGCGCGGCACCGGCATCATGAACCGCCTGTTCCACGGCTACGCGCCGCATAAAGGCCCGATCCAAGGGCGGCGTAACGGCGTGCTCATCTCCACCGACCAGGGCGAGGCTGTGGGGTACGCGCTGTGGAATCTCGAGGACCGCGGGCCGATGATGATCGATCCCGGCACCCGCGTTTATCGCGGCATGATCGTCGGCGAGCACACCCGCGGCAACGATCTCGAGGTGAACGTGCTCAAGGGCAAGAAGCTCACCAACATCCGCACCACGTCGAAGGACGAGGCGGTGCGTCTCACGCCGCCGATCCGCATGGTGCTCGAACGCGCGCTTGCCTATATCGATGACGACGAGCTGGTTGAGGTGACGCCGAAGTCGATTCGCCTGCGCAAACGACACCTCGATCCCAACGACCGCAAGAAGGCCGAGCGTCAGCGTCTCACCGAGGACGTTGCTTAGTCATCCCGCCGGAAGCGCACAACGTGCGCAAGATATGTCGGCGGCGGGGATATCGTCGTCGTCGGCAAGAGGCGGGTCGGTTTTCTCCGGCCCGCCTTTGCCGTCAGGTTAGGTGGGATAACGGCGACGACCCCTTTGCCCAGCGCCTCATTCCTGCGCTAGGCTCTCATCATGTCCGTCGATGTCGTTCAGGTTCGGCCGGCACGGCCAAAGGACGCACCCGCCCTGGCGTCAGCGTATGAGGAAGCATGGCGGGGCGCCTATCAGGGCATCATCCCGCACCTTTCGCTGGAACGCATGATCGCCCGCCGGGGTTTGCGCTGGTGGGAAGCCACGCTGCGCAAGCGGCCACCACTCTTGGTGCTCGACTTCGGTGGCGAGGCGGCGGGTTATGTGACGTTTGGCCGCTGCCGGTTGTCGCGCGTGCCTTACCAAGGCGAGATCTTCGAGCTCTACCTCCACCCGACCTATCAAGGCCTCGGCTTCGGCGAGAGACTGTTCGATGCCGCGCGCACCCGGCTCGGCGAGATGAGGCTGAGAGGCCTTCTGGTTTGGGCACTTGCCGACAACGAGGCGGCGTGCGGCTTCTATATTCAGCAAGGCGGCAAGCCCATGGCGGAAGGGGCCGAGACCTTCGGCGAGACGTCCTTACGCAAGGTCGCCTTCGCTTGGGCCTAGCGCTCTTTACGTCTCATTTACCGCAACCATTGGGCGCGTCTTAACGACCTTTCCCTATGTTGCAACCTTCTGGCGCGGGCTATGGGAATTCACGCAAATGGCAGAAGTCGGTTCTCGGGATCGGTGGATAATGGCCGGTCTGGTGGTCCTGGGTCTATTCACCGTCGTTGCCGGCGTTTTGTCCGGCCGATCCACGATCAATTACGTCCTTGGCCGTGATGCCCGCGAAGCCGCGCTGACCTGGACTCGCGAAATCGACGACCGTCTGCGCCAGCCCGGCACGCCGGAGCGCGTGCTCGACGAAGACGTGCATGTGCTGAATGAAGCGGGGCTTCGCAATCTCGCCGAGAGCGCCGACGGCGCGAAGATCACGCTTCCGGCCAAGCCGAGTTTCCGCGCAGATGGATTTGGCCTGATCGACGGTCTCGACCGGCTCACCCGCGGCTGGTTGCTGAGCAATATCGACGAGACAAGCGGCGAGTTCGTCAGCCGCCTCGATGGCTTCGCCGTCCTGACGCCCGAAGGGACCGCGCTCGCCGTCGGCGGCAATCTCTCGCCCGAGGCGCTCGGCGCCGCACTTCGCCAGAGCGACGTCAAGAGCGCGCTCGCCCGAGCGACAAGCGAGGGTCGTGTCGAGCTTGCCGACCTCCCCGACAAGGGGGATGTCAGCCTTGCGCTGGTCCCGGTCATGGAGGGCGGCAAGCTCGCCCGCGTCTACGCCTTCACCGTTGACCAGACGGCGGCCGCCTCGCTCACCAATCTGGCGCTCACGGTCGTTACCCTGACCACCAGCCTTCTGATCGTCATGGGCTTCTCCGTGCCGGCGGCGATCGCCTCGCGGCGCATCCGCGAGCGCTGGCTGGCCGAGGACAAGATCCGCTTCCTCGCCATGCACGATTCGCTGACCGGCCTGCCCAACCGCGTGCAGTTCAACCAGTATCTGGAACGTGCGGTGGCCCGCGCCAAGCGCCACGGCAACCTCATGGCGGTGCTCTGCCTCGACCTCGATCGCTTCAAGGACGTCAACGACACGCTCGGCCACGCCACGGGCGACGCGCTGCTTGAGGAAGTCTCCGCGCGCCTGAAGGAGAATACCCGCGATGTCGATCTCGTCGGCCGGCTCGGCGGCGACGAGTTCGCCATCGTCGCCGAGGAGATCGACACGCCCGAGGACGCCATGCGTCTTGCCCGGCGCGTCTGCACCGCGCTCGGCGCCGGATACCAGGTGAACGGTCACGAGGTCACGACCTCGGCCAGCGTCGGCATCGCCATCGGCCCCGTCGAGAACGAGCCGCATCGACGTGCTGCTGAAGAACGCCGACCTCGCGCTCTATCGCGCCAAGGAGGACGGCCGCAACACGTTCCGCTTCTTCGAGCCGGCCATGGACGCCGCCCTCCAGAAACGCCGGCGCCTGGAGAACGATCTCCGGAACGCCCTGCGCAAGAACCAGCTTTATCTCGACTATCAGCCCCAGTTCGGTCTCGAGAGCGGCAAGCTCACGGGCTACGAGGCGCTGGTGCGCTGGTGGCACCCGTCCGAAGGCGAGGTCCCGCCCACGACCTTCATCCCCATCGCCGAGGAGACGGGCCTCATCGTCCCGCTCGGCGAATGGATCCTCAAGACGGCCTGCTCCTACGCCACCACCTGGCCGCTCGACACCAAGCTTGCCGTCAACCTGTCACCCGCCCAGTTCAAGACCCAGGACGTCTATGGGCTCGTGCGCCGCGTCCTGGCCGAGACCGGGCTCGAGCCCGACCGGCTGGAGCTGGAGATCACCGAAGGCATCATCTTGCAGAACACCGAATCCGTCATCGAGACGCTGACCAAGCTCGACCAGCTCGGCGTCTCCATCGCCATGGACGATTTCGGCACCGGCTATTCGAGCCTCTCCTACCTCACCCGCTTCCCGGTCAAGAAGATCAAGATCGACCGCTCCTTCATCGACACGCTCGGCTCGAGCCCGCAGACAAGCGCCATCGTGTCGAGCATTGTCGGCCTGGGCCAGTCGCTGCACGTGACCATCACCGCCGAAGGTGTCGAGACCGAGGGCCAGGCCGCCATGCTCAAGAAATGGGGCTGCGACCAGGTGCAGGGCTATTACTACGGCCGGCCCGAAGACGGAGGTCGTCGAGGACGAGCAAAGCGACACGCCGCTCCGCCCTGCCCCCTCGTCGCCTAGTCGGTCCGGCTACCGGCGGCGTCGTATCGATGAATACGCTCGTTCGCGCAGTCGAAGCCGCGAGCCTGAGTGTCGGCCACCTTCCGCGCCAGGATATTGGCGTTCGGGTTCCCCGTCGCCGTTACATAGGCAACGTGGCAAGCATCCGTCTTGCCGAGCTTGGTGACGACGAGGGTGGAGCCTTGCCCGTTGTCGGAATCCCAGTGGAAGCGGAGAATCGTAGCGAACGGTTTCCCATCCGCAAGCCGCCATTCCAGGGTATCGCCGATCGTGTTGAACTGCGGCAGAGTCTGCGTGGCTGCGGTCTGAGCCGCGGCGTCAGGCCCGTAGGACACGAACATGCGCAAATCGCTTTCGGCCACGCGCACGTCGATGCCGTCATAGCCTTTGCAAGTAAAGGCGCTGCCATATTCCCGCGCCTCGATGGGCGTCACGTCCCGGCAGGCCTTGGGCTTGAGCGTCGTGTAGACGCTCGAAATCTCCTCCGCCGCCGCAGCCCCGAAGCTCAGGAATGGCACGGCAAAGATCACGGCGAGAAGGAGGTGTGACGATTTCGCCATGGCCTTTTGCTGGGCCTTTTGACTCAGATCAGATCGCCGTTTTGCCAGCCGCGGGACTTGTGACTGGCCCTTCGGCGTCATAGAAGGGCTCGGGGGGAGCCTTGGAGCGCCTTTCTATCACGGCCCAGGCTCCATCGCATCAAAGGTGGCCGGTTCGCTATGAGTGACATGAGAATCGCCGTGCTGGGCGCCGCCGGGCGCATGGGCCAGGCGTTGACCCGTGCCCTCGTGGACACGCCGGGCTGCGTCGTCGCAGGCGGGCTAGAGACCAAGGGGTCGCCCGCGGTCGGCCAGGATATCGGCGCCGTGGCCGGCCTCGACCCCCTCGACGTGGTCATCACCGACGATCCGCCTGAGCTTTTCGCCCATGTTGATGGCGTCCTCGACTTCACGTCGCCTGCCGCCACAGTCGCCTTTGCCGGGCTCGCGGCGCAGGCCCGCATCGTCCATGTCATCGGCACCACGGGCTTCACCGACGACGACCTCGCCAAGCTCGAAGCCGCCGCGCGTCATGCCACCATCGTCAAGGCCGGCAACATGAGCATGGGCGTGAACCTGCTTGCTGCGCTGACCGCCCGCGTGGCCGAGACGCTGGGGCCCGAGTTCGACATCGAGATCCTGGAGATGCACCACCGCCACAAGCGCGACGCGCCCTCGGGCACCTCGCTCATGCTTGGCGCCGCGGCCGCCAAGGGGCGGGACGTGTCGCTGGCCGAGAAGAGCGTCAGGACCCGCGACGGGGACACCGGCCCGCGGCGGCAGGGCGATATCGGCTTTGCCGCGCTGCGCGGCGGCGACGTGGTCGGCGAGCACCGGGTGATTTTCGCCGGGCCCGGCGAGCGCATCGAGCTCGCCCATATCGCCTCCGACCGGGGGATTTTCGCCCGTGGCGCCGTGAGGGCCGCCCTCTGGGCCCGGGGAAAGCCCCCTGGCCTCTATTCCATGGCTGACGTGCTTGGCCTGTAATGTGCTCGTTGATATCTGACGCTTCACCATTGGCAAAACCATGGACAACCGCCTAAAACCTGTGTCCGCACTGCCGGAAAGTGGCCCAAAAGAGAGGCGATGGTGGCGCCCGCTTTAACCTTCCTCTCCTATACTGGCTGGTGCGCCCAAGGCCCCCTCGGGGCCCGCCGGGCGCCGCACGAACAATGACAGGGCGCCTTCCAAGCGACATGCTCCAAAAGGCAAGCGACAAACCCGGAAAACCCGAGAACGTCCTCGTGCTGGTCCGCCATGGCCAGAGCGAGTGGAACCGGCTCAATATGTTCACCGGCTGGAAGGACGTCGGCTTGAGCGAGGAAGGCGTCACCGAGGCGCACCGCGCCGGCGCCCTCCTGAAAGAAGAGGGCCTGCATTTCGACAGCGCCTTCACCTCGACGCTCAGGCGCGCCCATAACACCCTCGACATCATTCTGGACGAGCTCGGCCAAGGGAAGCTCCCCACCATCAAGGCCGCTGCGCTGAATGAGCGCGACTACGGCCAGCTCGTCGGCATCAACAAGGAAGAGGCGCGCAAGCGCTTCGGCGACGAGCAGGTGCAAATCTGGCAGCGCTCCTACGACATCGCGCCGCCTGGCGGCGAATCGCTGAAGGACACCGCCGCGCGCGTCTGCCCGTTCTTCGACAGATGGGTCGTGCCGGAGCTGCAAGAGGGCAAGAACGTGATCCTCGTCGCCCACGGCAACTCGCTTCGCTCGCTCATCATGGAGCTCGACAAGCTCACGCCGGAGGAGGTGAAGGAGTATTCGCTCGCCACCGCCTCGCCGGTGATCTATCGCCTCAATGCCGATGGCAGCGTAGCGGAGAAGCGCGACCTCGCCGCTTAGGCCGGGCTCGCGTTGCGCGCGTCACGCAGCGCCGAGGTGAGCGCCGCGGCGAAGTCCTCGCGCTCCGGATCGGTGAGGAAGCTTCCGAACACGAGCCGCTTCCCGTGGCTGGCAAGCGAGAGCTCCGACGTGCGGCCGACCCGCTCATTGAGGCTGAGCCGCACCCAATACGGATTGAAGCTCCAGGACTGCGAGCGGCCGTTCGGCGCCACCCGCGTCACCGTCAGCGCCTCGGAGTTCAAGTCCACCGTCTCGTAGACGCGAAGCGCCCGGAAATTGAGCTTGAAGGCGACATAGACGAGAAGCACGTCGAGGCCCATGAAGCCCACCACCGGCCACGCGCCGATCAGGTAGAACAAGAGCCCGGTGCTGAACGAGACCGCGCTGATCGCGCACATGAGCACCATGAAGCCCTTGGGCCCGAGTGAGCGGTGGGGCGTCAGCACGGCGCTGAATTGCGCGGGGTCTTGGCTCGGCCCTTGGGCCGAAAGCCCTTGAGGGGGAAGGGGCGGCTCTGTCATAGCAGGAAAGCTAAATACACTTCTGGCGGTAAACAAGATCCGTGACGGTTCAATCCAAACGCGCCAAAGCGGCAAAAACGCCGCGAGGCGGCAAGAAAGCGCCTGGGTCGCGGCTGACGCAGGCCCAGATCGACGAGATTTTTCGGCGATTCCACGCCGAGAATCCCGGACCCCAAGACCGAGCTTCACTACAAGGATCCGTTCACCCTGCTCGTCGCCGTGGTGCTGTCGGCGCAAGCGACCGACGCCTCGGTCAACCGCGCCACGCCCGATCTGTTCAGGGTCGCCGACACGCCGGAGAAGATCGTCGCGCTGGGCGAGAAGGGCGTCACCGACAAGATCAAGACCATCGGGCTCTACCGCAACAAGGCGAAGAACCTCGTCGCACTCTGCAAGAAGCTCATCGAGGAGCATGGCGGCCAAGTGCCGAACACCCGCGAGATGCTCGAGACCTTGCCGGGCGTCGGCCGCAAGACCGCGAATGTCGTGCTCAACGTCGCCTTCGGCCAGCCCACCATCGGCATCGACACCCACGCGTTTCGCGTGGCGAACCGCACCGGTCTCGCCCCCGGCAAGACGCCGCTCAAAGTCGAGGAGACCCTGAACCGGGTCGTGCCGGAGCGTTACAAGCACAACGCCCATCACTGGCTGATCCTGCACGGCCGCTATGTGTGCAAGGCGCGCAAGCCTGAATGCTGGCGCTGCATCATCGACGACATCTGCCTGTTCAAGCCGAAGACGCCCGCGCCGGTCACCGCGTCCTGACGGGCCAAGTCGGCGGCCTTTGCCCGCGGCCGACCTCAACCTTCCGTTAGTGGTTTTCAACCATCATCCCTCCGGGACCCGCGAGTGCGGTTGGGGGGAAGTAGTGAGACGCGTACCAGCCTTCTTGGCTCTGGCCGCCATCGCGGCCGCGATGATGGGGTGCACGACCACGCAGAAGGTCGTGAGTGGGGCCGCCGTCGGCGGCGGGACTGGTCTCTTACTTGGCGGTCCGGTTGGCGCAGCCGCAGGCGCGGCCATTGGCGCCGTCGCGGCGCCGGTCGGCTCAGAGTCCTGTCGGCCGACTAACCCACTACGTTTCATAACGAAATTTGGATCAAGCGACCGGTTGCGCCGCCAGACGCAGGCCTGACTTCGCCGCGAGCCGCTTGAACATGCGCACCATGAAGCCCGTGGCGAAGAGCGGCGTCACGAGGTTCAGGATCGGCACCGAAGCGACGCCGGCGATGATGAGCCCGCACAGCAGCACCGTCAGCCGGTTCGCTTTGCGCATGCGCTTCGCCTCCGCCAGACTCATATGGCGCATGGCGGCGAGCTCGAAATACTCCCGTCCGAGCAAGTACCCGTTGCCCACATAGAACGCGATCAAGTTCACGCCGGGAATGAGCAGCAGGAAGAGCGCGACCACGTTCACCAGGAGCACGACGAAGAAAAACTTCACCGCAAGCCACGCCGCGCGCATCGCCGGCAGCTCGCGCCCTGGCGGGTCGTGCGGGAAGCTGGTGCGCTCCACCGTGGCGGCGATATCGTCGAGATAAAGCCCGGCGATCAGCGAAGTCACCGCGGGGATCAGGAAGATCGACGCAGCGACGAGCGTCAGCCCGCCCAGCCACTCGATCGTGGTCTCGATCCAGTCGGGCCACACCACGAAATGACTGAACGACCACTCCGCCGCGACGATCAGCGCGGCGAGGAGCGCGAGGGTGAAACCGACGCATTTCACCATCACCGCGCGAAATGGCGGCGTGAACAGCTCTTCGAAGGCTTGACCTGCGGCGGCGAGCATGAACGTTGTCCTTGAGCTTTCGGCACCGGGAATATAGTGGCGCAGACGCGCGACGCCAGCGCCGGGCCAAGTGAAACACCCAGAAGGAAGAACGGGGACCCACGACCAAATGGCTGAAAAAACCTACGACGTGGTCGGCATCGGCAACGCCATCGTCGACATCATTGCTCGCTGCGACGAGGGCTTTCTCACCAAGCACGACCTCGACAAGGGCTTCATGCGCTTGATCGATGCAGACGAGGCAGGGCGCCTTTACGAGGCCATGGGCCCGGCCATCGAGCGCTCCGGCGGGTCGGTCGCCAACTCCATCGCCGGCCTCGCCTCGCTCGGCGCCAAATGCGGCTTCATCGGCCGCGTCGCCGCCGACCAGTTCGGCGGCATTTTCCGCCACGACATCCGTTCGCTCGGCATCGCCTACACCACCGAGCCGGCCACAGACGGCGCGCCGACCGCACGCTGCCTCATCCTGGTGACGCCGGACGGCGAACGCACCATGAACACGTTTCTCGGCGCGAGCGTCGATTTCACCCCCGGCGACATCGATGCCGACATGATCGGCGCGGCGAAAATCGTCTATCTCGAGGGCTATCTGTTCGATAAGGACGAGGCTAAGGCGGCCTTCCGCGAGGCGGCCCAGCTCGCCAAGGCCGCCGGCGCCAAGGTGGCGCTCACCCTCTCGGACCCGTTCTGCGTCGACCGCCACCGGGCCGATTTTCGCAAATTGGTCAAGGAAGACGCCGATATCGTCTTCGCCAACGAGAAGGAGATCACCACCCTTTACGAGGTGAATTCCTTCGACGAGGCCGCCGACGCCGCCCTTCAGGACTGCGAGTTGGCGGTTTTGACCCGCTCCGAAGCGGGCTCCGTGATCGTGGGCGCCGGCGAGTCGGTCGAGGTCGCCGCCGATCCCGTATCCAAGGTGGTGGATGCGACCGGCGCGGGCGACCTCTATGCCGCCGGTTTCCTCTTTGGGATGACCCAAGGCATGCCCCTGGAGGCCTGCGGCCGGCTCGGCAGCCTGGCCGCGGCGGAGGTCATTTCCCATGTCGGCGCCCGGCCCGAGACCAGCCTGATCAAGCTCGCCAAGGACCACGGCCTCTTGGATTAAGGGGCGAAAATCGGCCTCGCCGAGGCTGTTGCCGATCGGCCACGCAAGGGCAAAATCGTATTGTGACCGTTAGAGATAGATCACTTCGCAGGTGATTCGCCTGCTATGTTTTCCACAGGGCGCAGAAAGCGCTTCGGGGGCCATATGCGGAAATCCTTGTACCTGTTTGCGGCGACCCTTCTCGGGGCGGCGGCCTTGGCGCAACCTGCCGCGGCGCAGGATTTGCAACTCGGCGACATCCGGCGGCACCACGATCTGGGCGGGCGGCGGCGTCCAATTCCTGTCCCTTCCCGACATCCATTTCACCGCCGTGCAGAAGGGGACCTCGGTCCATCGGCAGAAAAACTCCTCCGGCGACTGGCTGGACTTTGGCGGGGCGACCGGCGGCGGCATCGAGACGGCATTTGGCTATTGGGGTGGCTTCCGCGTGAGCGGCTGCCGTCAAAGGCTTCTGGTCGAGCCTTGAGGACACTGATGGGAAAGGGTGCACGGGCCAGCCTAATTGCCTTGTGATCGACCCGACCGGCGCCAGGACGTTCATCAGCACGACGCCTCAACACCAAGACGAAGCGCGACGCCGATTACTGGGGCACCCAAGCCGAGTTGAAGTTCGGCACCGGCGCGCCGACCGAAGTGAAGCCCGAAATTTACCGCAACGACTATTTCATCGTCGGCTTCGATGTTCGTGGCATCGACCAGGACAACAAGCTCCACAGTGCGACCGGCACCGTCTTCACCTACAAGGAATCGCTCGATACCACCTATACCGGCGGCTACATCGGCTTCGGCGGTGAGTACAGCTTCGGCTTCATTCCTGGCATCAAGAACGTCGGTGGCTTCTACGACCGCCTCGGCTTGCGCACGTTCGTCAATGCGACGGCCGGCTTCTATAACGCCAATACCGACTACACCGGCCGCTTCGCGTCCGGAGCCTTCAACAGCAGCCTTTCCAAGTCGAGCGACGACTTCGCCTTTATCGGCACGGTGTCACTCGAGACCCGCAAGCAACTCAGCCCGCGCACCAGCCTGTCTCTGTGGACCGACTACGAGTACATCTCCTCGGTTCCCGTGATGCACTATGGCGGCGGAGCAACCCCGACGCGGATCGATGACGAGGACGTCTTTGCCACCCGCACCATGCTGCGGTTCAATATCGGCCTCGGCTCGCAGCAGCTCTACACAGGCGCCGGGTACTAGCCCCTTTCTCAGAGTTTTCTCAGCGCCACGCTCTCCACGGCGTGGTTTGCGCCCTTGCGCAGGATGAGATCCGCGCGCTGGCGCGTGGGCAGGATGTTCTCTTTCAGATTGACGAGGTTGATCGATCGCCAGATCGACAGCCCGGTTTCGCGCGCCTCTTCCTCCGAGAGGGTCGCATAGCGGTGGAAATACGACGCCGGATCGCGGAACGCGGTCTGCCGCAGGCGCAAGAACCGCTCAACGTACCAATCCTCCACCAGCGCTTCGGCCGCGTCGATATAGATCGAGAAGTCGAAGAAATCCGAGACGAACGGGATCACCTCGCCGTCCTTCGGCAGCTTCGCCGGCTGAAGCACGTTCAACCCTTCGACGATGACGATGTCGGGACGTTCGACTGTCAGCGTCTGGTCGGACAACACGTCATAGACGAGATGCGAGTAGACGGGCGCCTCGACCCGCGCCTTGCCCGACTTCACGTCGGCTAGGAAGTTGAGGAGCCGCGCCAGGTCGTAGCTCTCGGGAAAGCCTTTTCGGACCATCAATCCGCGCGTTTCGAGCACGGCGTTGGGAAAGAGAAAGCCATCGGTGGGCACGAGCTCCACGCGCGGGTGGCTTCGCCAGCGCGCGAGCAGCGCCTGGAGCACGCGCGCCGTCGTGCTTTTTCCCGCGGCCACGCTTCCCGCAAGGCCGATGATGAACGGCATCTTGTGATTGCCCTTGCGCAGGAAGTTCTCGGTCTCGCCGTGCAGACCTTGCGAGGCCTCGACGTAGAGATTGAGCAGACGGCTCAGCGGCAAATAGATGTCGACCACTTCTTCGGTGGAGACCCGCTCGGTCAGACCCGAGAGATTCTCGAGGTCCGCCTCGTTGAGCGTCATCGGCGTGTCGGCCCGCAGCCGCGCCCATTCCGCGCGCGAATAGATCGCGTAAGGCGAGAACGCAACGGTCGGTCGCGGGTTCATGGCAAGCGCCCGGCACCCGGTCTCGTCAGACCGAGGCGGCCTTTCGCTTCTTGCTTTCGGTCTCGCCCATGCGCCGCTCCAGCTCGTCACAGACCTCGTCGAGGGTGACGTCCCGGGACTCAAGGAGCACGAGCAGGTGGTAGAGCAGATCCGCGGTCTCGGCGATCAGCGCGGGCTTGTCCTGGGCGATCGCGGCAATCGCCACCTCGACCCCCTCTTCGCCGACCTTCTTGGCCGGCTTGATTGGCTCGGCGAGCAGCCGCTTGGTGTAGGAATCCTCAAGCGTTGCGTTGCGCCGAGCCTTGATGATCGCGGCAAGCTTGTTCAATGCATCGTTGCTCATGCCCTGGCTCATACACTGTGGCGGGGAGGCGTGGGAATAGGGGCCCGCCGGTAATCCTAAGGGAATAGAGGGCAGTCTGCCTGTTTGCCGGGCATCACGGGGCCTCACGGGTCGAGACGCATGGGCAGGCCCGCCGCGGCCATGAACCGCTTGGCTTCGCCGATCGTGTGCTCCCCGTAATGGAAGATCGAGGCGGCGAGCACGGCCGAGGCATGCCCCTCCCGCACCCCCTCCACCAGATGGTCGAGCGTGCCGACGCCGCCGCGATGCGATCACCGGCACCGTTACCGCGTCGGCGATGGCCCGCGTCAGCTCGATGTCGAAACCGGCCCGCGTGCCGTCCCGGTCCATCGAGGTCAGCAGGATTTCGCCGGCGCCGAGCGCTACCACTTCCTGCGCATAGCCGACCGCCTCGATGCCCGGTCGGCTCGCGGCCGCCATGGGTGAAGATCTCGAAGCGGGGTGCCGCACCGTTCGTGCCGACGCGCTTGGCGTCGATGGCAACGACGATGCACTGCGCGCCGAACTTCTCCGCCGCCCGGCGCACGAGGTCGCGATCCTCTACCACCGCGGTGTTGATCGACACTTTGTCGGCGCCGGCTTCGAGCAGCGCGCGGACGTCGTCCGTGTTGCGCACGCCGCCGCCCACGGTGAGCGGCATGAAGCAGCGCTCCGCCGTGCGCGCGACCACGTCGAGGATCGTGCCGCGCTTCTCGTGGCTCGCGGTGATGTCGAGGAAGCACAACTCGTCCGCGCCGGCCTCGTCATAGGCGGTCGCCGCCTCGACGGGATCGCCGGCGTCGCGCAGATCGACGAAGTTCACGCCTTTGACGACGCGCCCCTCCTTCACGTCGAGGCAAGGTATGACCCGAACTTTCAGCATGGCTCAGTACTGGCCCGTCGCACCGTGATGGCCGTAGCGCGCGACGATCAGCGCCAGCGCCTCTTTCGCATCGAGGCGCCCGTCATAGAGCGCGCGGCCGGCAATCGCGCCGTCGAGCTTTGCGTAGCGCGGATCGAGCAGCCGCCTGATGTCGTCGACATCGGCAAGCCCGCCGCTGGCGATGACGGGGATCGCGACGGCCTCGGCAATCGCCAGGGTCGCATCGAGATTGAGACCTTCGAGCACGCCGTCGCGCGCGATGTCGGTGTGGATGATGGCGGCGACACCCGCGTCTTCGAAGCGGCGCGCGAGATCGAGCGCCGTCATCTCGCTCGTCTCCGCCCAGCCTTCGATGGCGACCTTGCCGTCGCGCGCATCGATCCCGACGGCGATGCAGCCGGGGAAATCGTGCGCCGCCTCGCGCACGAGATCCGGATTGCGCACCGCCGCCGTGCCGAGGATCACCCGGTCGATGCCCTTGTCGAGCCAGTTCGTGATGGTGTCCAGGTCGCGGATGCCGCCGCCGAGTTGAATGGGAAGATGCGTGGCCGCGAAGATCGCCTCGACCGCCGCGCCGTTGACGGGCTTGCCCTCGAACGCGCCGTTGAGATCGACCACGTGCAGCCACTCGAAGCCTTGCTCCTCGAAGGCTTTCGCTTGCGCCGCCGGGTCGGCGTTGAACACCGTCGCCTGGTCCATCTCGCCCTGGACCAGGCGCACGCATTGTCCGTCTTTCAGATCGATAGCGGGAAACAGGATCATGCAGTCAAATCTCTCTCACGGCTGCCATTTGAGGAAATTGGCGATCAGCGCCAGTCCCAGTTTCTGGCTCTTCTCCGGGTGGAACTGGCTGCCCGCCATGTTGCCGCGCGCGACGAACGCCGTCACGTCCCCACCATAGTCGGTGGTGGCGACGAGGTCGCCCGCGTCTTCCGGCACGAGATGATAGGAGTGCACGAAATAGGCGTGCAGGCCATCGTCGCCGGTCGGGAATGCCGTCGAGCAGCGCATGCTCGCGCTGAAGCCGCAGCGTGTTCCAGCCCATATGCGGGATCTTGAGCGATGGGATCGCTCGGCTCGATGGCGCGCACCTCGCCGTCGATCCAGCCGAGCCCCGGCGTGACCCCATGCTCGAGCCCGCGGGCCGCCATGAGCTGCAAGCCGACGCAGATGCCGAGAAAGGGCTTGCCCTTCTCCTGCACCGCCTCCTCGAGGGCCTCGATCATCCCGGGAATGGCGGCGAGCCCCGCCTTGCAATCGGCGAACGCGCCGACGCCCGGCAGCACGATGCGTTCGGCGCTCAGCCACGTCCTCCGGCGCTGCGGTGACCTTGATGGCGAGCTTTGAGCCTTCCTCCCGCGCCGCGCGCTCGAAGGCCTTGGCGGCGGAGTGGAGATTGCCCGAGCCGTAATCGATGATGGCGACGTGCATCTCTCTCAAGCCTGCGGAAAGAGCCCGATGACTTCGTCGCCCTCGCCGCCCCGCGACGGCTTGGCCGCCTTTCGGCGCCGCCCCCTTCTGCGCCGGTGGAACGAGAGGCGCAGGGCGCCGCTGCTGCGGCAGCCAGCCTTCGAAGAACGACCGCTCCGCCGCGTAGCGGTCGCGGCCCGAGGCGACACCGGCGAACTGATAGCCGCGCCGCCGCAGCGCCCAGCCGCGCAGATCGTTAGCCTCGAAGGCGAACAGCACCTGGATGCCGATCGCCACCCAGCCCGCGAGCTGCCGGCCCGGGTCCTCGGTCCCGAACGCCCATGACACACAGCCGACCACCACGAGGAACGCGATCAGCTCGAGCCACATGCGCTGAAAGATCAGCCACAGCACCGGCACGAGGAGCGCGAGCCAAGAGAACCCGTCCTTGACGAAGGCGATCTTGTCGGCGCGCGCGGTGACATCGGCCTCGTCGTCGCCCGGCGGCTCATAAACGGTATAGACAGTCACTTCACGTCACGCTGCTTGGCCGGCCGCGCGGGCTCAAGCCTTTTCTAGAGCTGGCCCTTGGTGGAGGGCACCCGTCCGCTCTGCCGTGGATCGATGGCGATCGCCTGGCGAAGCGCCCGGGCGAGCGCCTTATAGCAGGTCTCGGCGATGTGGTGACTATTCTCGCCGTAGAGATTCTCCACGTGCAGCGTGATCCCCGCGTGCTGGGCGAAGGCCTGGAACCACTCGCGGAACAGCTCGGTGTCCATCTCCCCGATCTTCGAGCGCGTGAAGTCCACCTTCCACACGAGATACGGCCGCCCGGAGACGTCGAGCGCCACGCGGGTCAGCGTCTCGTCCATGGGGAGGTAGCAGGCGCCGTAGCGGGTGATGCCCGCCTTGTCGCCCAGCGCCTCGGCGAAGGCCTGGCCGAGCACGATGCCCGAATCCTCGGTCGTGTGATGCTGATCGATATGCAGGTCGCCCTCGGCCTTGAGCGCGATATCGATGAGCGAGTGCCGCGCCAGCTGCTCGATCATGTGGTCGAGGAAGCCCACACCCGTGGAGACGTCATAAGCGCCGGTCCCGTCGAGATCGACGGTGGCGCTGATCTTGGTCTCCTTGGTGCGGCGCTTGACCGTCGCCGTCCGGGAATCCGTTGATTTGCTTCGCTTCTGCATGTCTGCCAGCATAGCCTACAGGCTGTTAGCAATTCGCTTCTTCTCGCTCGCGCTTATACGCCGCGTCATGCGGCAGTGCTATTCCCAACCGCTCCAATAGAGGGACCGCCCATGCGCAGAGTGATTCTGCTCCTCTTCATCCTGATCGTCGCCTATATCGGCTACCCCTATCTCACCCTCTATCGGCTCGACCGGGCGCTGCTCACCAACGACCAGGCGGCTCTGACCCGCCTGGTGGACTTCCCGAGGTGCGGGCGGATCTAAAAGGCCGAAGTACAGGGCCAGGTCCTCGGCAAGGCCGACGAATTGGCCGAAAAACGGCCGATTCTCGGGGCTTTCGGGCAGGCTCTGGCAGGGCTGTTTGCCCCCGACCTGGTGGACAGCGCCGTGGACAGCATGGTCACGCCCGAAGCGATCCTGAACAGCGACATCGTGGTGGAGCACCAGCGGAACGACAAATCCTTCGCCCCCTTCGTGACCTACGCCTTCTTCTCGGGCCCGACCACGTTCACTTTCGACCTGAAGGACCCGGAAAAGCCCGATTCGCCGACCCTGACGGCAATCATGGAGCTGACCGGGTTCCGGTGGCGTGTTGTCGCAGTCAAGCTGCCCCCGGTCGGCTCCTGGTTCGCTAACGGCCCGGAATAGGCCGGAAATCGGTCACGCTGCGTTAGCCCGTTTGCCGGCCTGCGCTTGACGAACGGCGCTGCGGCGCCGATATCGCAACGCAGTATGTCCCCATCCCCCGCCTCCTCCGAGACCTGGCACGGCACCACGATTCTGACTGTCCGCAAGGGCGGCAAGGTCGTCGTCGCCGGCGACGGCCAGGTCAGCCTCGGCCAGACCATCATCAAGGGCTCGGCGCGCAAAGTGCGCCGGGTCGGCTCAGGCAACGTCATCGCGGGCTTCGCCGGCTCCACGGCGGACGCCTTCACCCTGTTCGAGCGGCTCGAGACCAAGCTTGAGCGCTTCCCCGATCAGCTGAAGCGCGCTTGCGTCGAGCTGGCCAAGGACTGGCGCACCGACCGGTACCTGCGCCGGCTCGAAGCCATGATGATCGTCGCCGACCCGGACGAGAGCCTGGTGCTCACCGGCACTGGCGACGTGCTCGAGCCGGACGACGCGGTCATGGGCATCGGCTCCGGCGGCTCCTTTGCGCTGGCTGCGGCCCGGGCGCTGCTCGACACCGACCTCGATGCGGAAGCGATCGCCCGCAAAGCCATGGCCATTGCTGCCAAGATTTGCGTTTACACCAATGACGAGGTGACCGTCGAAAGCCTCGACGCGACAAAGTAGCGAGTTTAGCGAGTAGACAGTTCATGACATCTTTTTCGCCCCGCGAGATCGTTTCCGAGCTCGACCGCCACATCATCGGCCAGAAGGACGCCAAGCGCGCCGTCGCCATTGCGCTGCGCAACCGCTGGCGCCGGCAGCAGCTCGAAGGCGACATGCGCGAGGAGGTTCTGCCGAAGAACATCCTGATGATCGGCCCGACCGGCGTCGGCAAGACGGAGATCTCGCGCCGTCTCGCCAAGCTCGCGGGCGCGCCCTTCATCAAGGTCGAGGCCACCAAGTTCACCGAGGTCGGCTATGTCGGCCGCGACGTCGATCAGATCATCCGCGATCTTCTGGAAGCGGGCATTGGCCTCGTGCGCGACGTCAAGCGCAAGGAGGTGGAAGCCAAGGCGCAGCTGAATGCCGAGGAGCGCGTGATCGACGCGCTGGTCGGCGCCGGTGCCGCCCTCTCCACCCGCGAGGCCTTCCGCAAGCGCCTGCGCGAAAACGAGCTGAACGACAAGGAGATCGAGATCCAGGTCGCCGACACGCCGTCCATGCCGTCCTTCGAGATTCCCGGCATGCCCGGCAGCCAGGTCGGCATGATCAATCTCTCCGACATGCTGGGCAAAGCCTTCGGCGGCCAGCGCACCAAGCCGCGCACCGTCACCGTGAAGGACTCGTTCGACATCCTCATGGCCGAGGAGTCCGACAAGCTGATCGACGACGACATGATCATCCAGGAAGCGATCAAGAACGTCGAGAACGACGGCATCGTGTTTCTCGACGAGATCGACAAGATCTGCGCGCGCTCGGAGCGCGCCGGCGCCGACGTGTCCCGCGAAGGCGTGCAGCGCGATCTCTTGCCCCTGATCGAGGGCACCACGGTCGGCACCAAATACGGGCCGGTGAAGACCGACCACATTCTGTTCATCGCCTCGGGCGCGTTCCACATCGCCAAGCCGTCCGACCTGCTGCCGGAGCTGCAAGGCCGTTTGCCGATCCGCGTCGAGTTGCGCGCGCTGACCCGCGAGGACTTCCGCCGCATCCTCACCGAGCCCAAGGCCTGCCTCATCAATCAGTATGTGGCGCTGATGAAGACCGAAGGGCGTCGAGCTTGAATTCACCGACGACGCCATCGAGGCCATCGCCGACATCGCCGTCGAGGTGAACACCTCCGTCGAGAATATCGGCGCGCGGCGCCTGATGACGGTGATGGAGCGCATCCTCGACGAGATTTCCTTCGAGGCCGCCGACAAGCACGGTGAGACCGTCGACGATCGACGCGGCCTACGTGCGCGAGCACATCGGCGACCTCGCCAAGAACGCCGACCTCTCCAAGTTTATTCTTTAGCGCCGCACGTCTACTTCGGCCGCAGCTTCCGCAAGCCGCACATAGAGCGCGCCTTCGCCGCCGAGCCGCCGCGGCGCTTCCGAGAAGCTGACGATCAGCGGCGCGAGGTCGCCGTGGCTGAGCCAATGCGGCACCGCTTGGCGCAGCACGCCGCGCGCCTCCTCCTCGTAGAAGCTGGTGCGCTCCTCGCGCGCCGACCCCTTGCCGGTGATGACCAGCACGTGGCGGTAGTCCTTGCTTTGCGCCCATTTCAGGAACTTGCGCAACGCCACATGCGCGTCGCGCTGGCGCATGCCGTGGAGGTCGAGCCGCGCCTCCACCGCGAGCGCGCCCTTCTCGAGCTTTCGCGCCGTCTGCCGGTCGAGCCCGGTATGCGGCGCATGGCTGGGCCGTGGGGGCTTTGGCGCTTCCACAGATTTGGCTTCGGCCTTCGCACTCGGCTTTGCTTTAGGGGACTGGCGCGGGCTTCCGCGGCGTGGCCACCTGGGTCACGCGGTTCTTCTTCTTGAGCGGCGTCGCGGTCTGCGTCGACCCGCGCCCACAGCGCGGCATCCTCCTCGATGTCCGAATCCGGCTTGTCGCTGTCGCGCTTGCCCATGGGCCGATCCTAGCGCGAAACGTCTTAAACGCTTCGGCAGCAACACGGTGAAGCCTGGCCGCGTGGCGCGTGCGCCCGGCGATGGCGCCGGCGGCTCGCCCCGTGCCCCAGAAAATGTCGCCGCGCTCGGGGCCCCGGATCGCCGAGCCTACGTCCTGGCCGATCATCAGCCGCCGGAAGGCGCGCCCCTCCGGCGTTTCCAGGTCCGGCGCCGCGACGAACACCGGCGTGCCGAGCGCCGTGTACTCGGTATCGACGGCGAGGCTGCGGCCCGGCGTGAGCACGACGCCCTCCGCCCCCAGCGGCCCGTCGCGCCCTTGCTCCGCGTCGAGTTCGCGGAAGAAGACATAGGACGTGTTCTCCTGCATGAGCGCTGCGCCCGCGCATCTGATCGGCGCGCAGCCATGCCTTGACCT
This sequence comes from uncultured Alphaproteobacteria bacterium, assembly GCA_963727165.1. Lineage (GTDB taxonomy): Bacteria > Pseudomonadota > Alphaproteobacteria > Rhizobiales > Methyloligellaceae > Methyloceanibacter. The sequence goes on along the minus strand of CAVSFJ010000015.1, from coordinate 18,362 downwards.
TGTCCATGTCGATGTCGCCGGGCGATCATCTCGCCGCGTTCGATGAGAACCTTGCCGATCGACGTGTACGGGTGACCGTTCTTGCCCGCATAGGTCAGCCGAACCCTTGTGCCATCGTTGAGATGCACGAGCCCTGAGCCCTTGCACCTGCATGTAGAACAGCTCGATCCAGTCATCGAGGTAGAGCAGTTCGAGCCCGCGGCCCTGAAGCGCGCCGCCTCGATCTCCGCGCGCGTGTAATACGGCACGCGCCCACCGTCCGTTTCGCGGAAGCCGGTGATGCGGTCGTTGAAGCGCGCCCGCTCCGTCTCGGCTTGCGAGCGTGACGAGATCGTCAGGGCGTCCGTAGACAGGAACGCAGAACTTGCGCGTCGCGCGTCCGCGCACCGTTCACCTCCGGCTCGTAATAGCCAGTGACGAAGCCGGGCGTGCCGCCGTCGCTCGCATGAGGTTGAAAATGCCGCTCGAAGAAGTCACGCGCCGCATCACGGTCCACAGTCTCCCCGAGCGCGAGCGCCGCAGCGCAAGCCGCGTCGCCGCTGGGCCGCTTTGCTGACATGAGTTCAAATACGCGCGAAACGCCGCCGCATGGTCGTCGTCGGCCCAGCCATCGAGCTCCGCGAACGCGACAGGTACGAGTTCTGACTGCGTGGTTGCCCAACCCAAGAACACTGTACATTGCCCAGCTCGACCGGGCAATCCAGTAACTCCCTGTGCGCGAAAGCAACCGAACACGATGGTTACTAGATCAGCCCGCCTTCGCGGGTGACGACACGCCGAGTAGGGAGAAAGCTAGTTGGCCGCCTCGGTGGCGACGAGCTTCCAGTTCGGGTTCCGCGAAGCGACCTCGCGGCAGAACGTCCAGATGTCGGTGACCTCGCGGACCTTCTTGGGATCGCCCTCGATCACCTCGCCGTCGGAATCGCGCGTCACCGAGATCAGCTCGCTCACGAACTTCACCGTGACATAGGCCTGCTTGTCCTTGACCTCGGCCTCGATGAGGTCGGCCTTGTCGATGCCGACCAGCGTCGATTGCAGCGTCTCGCCGCGCTCCTCGCGCTCGGCGATGGCGCGCTCGAAGCCGTCCAGCACGTCCCTGCCGAGAAGCTGCCTCAGTGTCTTTTCGTCGCCCTCGGCAAACGCCGCCACGATCATCTCGTAGGCCATCTTGGCGCCGTCGAGGAACTCTCCGGGATCGAAGCTGGGATCGGACTTGATCAGCGCGGTGAGCGACTTGCCGAGTGGGCTGTCCTTGGCCGCGTAGCGCTCGAGCCGCTCCTCGATGTCCTCGGGCGATGGCCCCGCCATCTCGACCGGTGCCTGGCTGGAGCGCCCTTGAGGCAGCGCCACCACGGTCCCTTCCGGCGTACCGGCCTGCTTGGCGTCGGGGCGCGCATAGGGATCGTAAGGCGGCCGCTCATTGCCCGTGCGACGTCCTAGCACACTACGCAGCCGGATGAAGATCACGACCGCGAGCACTAAGAACAGTAGCGTATAGATATCGAAAGCTTCACTCATGCCTTGCTGCCACCCGCCTCTGGAATGCGGAACACTCTAGGGGTGAATATTGTTGCGCGCCTAGAGATTTGCCAGCGGGAGCCCTATGCCGCAGGCAGAAAAATTTCTGCCCAACCGCAGCATTTCGGGCCCAACTTACGGCATTCCCTGTTGCGAAGCCAACCCTAAACGCCTTTGCACTTAATTTAGGCTCAAGCTACGGCCACTCTTGGCTTGCCAGGCGAATTGCAGCCCCCATCGTCCCGTGCTAGCCAGCGCGAAGTTAAGCCGCGCGGAGGGGATTTCCATGGCCAAGAAAGACAACCAGACGAACAAGACGAATGGCGATGGACCCGCGCCCGAGGCGGCGCCAGCGGGAGAGGCCGCGTCACAATCGGCGGGCGCAAGCACCGGCGCAGATGCCCAGCTCGCCGTCGTCGCTCAGTACGTCAAGGATTTGTCATTCGAGAGCCCAGGCGCGCCGCAGACCTTGCAAGGGCCCGGCGACAACCCGGAGCTGAAAGTGGGCGTCAACGTCAATGCAGGTCCGCGCGGCGAAGATATCTATGAGGTCGTGCTGAACTTCGAGGCCCACGCCAAGAGCGACGCCGGCGTCATCTACAATGTCGAGCTCGCCTATGGCGGGCTCTTCCGCCTGCACAACATCCCCGAGGACGTGCTGCAGCCGGTGCTGTTCGTCAACTGCCCGACGATCCTGTTCCCCTTCGTGCGCCGCGTATTGGCCGACGTGGTCCGCGACGGCGGCTTCCCGCCGCTGATGCTCGATCCCATCGATTTCGGCAGGCTCTTCGCCCAGAACCTGGCGCAGGGCCAACAGCCCGCGCCGACCCAGCCGAACTAGCAGCGAGCTGTTAGTCGCGCTCGTAGCGCAGCCACAGCGCGTCTGAGCCAAGCGTCGAGACGAAGGCCTGGTGGGCGTCGCGCTCATCCGCGCTGATGCGGGGCTTGAGCGGTGCGGGCCGCGGTCGTACCGCCTCCTCGTTCGCCTGCAGCATCGCGGCTTGCGCGCCGTTGGTGGCGAATTCGAGTCGGGCCTGATGGCCGCCGACCAGCTCCACATAGACACCGGCGAGCAGATGGCAGTCGAGCAGTGCGCCATGCTTCTCGCGCCCGGTGAGATCGATACCGTAGCGGCGGCAGAGCGCATCGAGATTGGCGGGCGAGCCGGGATGGCGCCGCCGGGCGAGCGCCAGCGTGTCGACCACGCGGTCCCACCTGAGCAGCGGCCGCGCCACGCGCTCGAGCTCGGCATTGAGAAAACCGAAATCGAACGCGGCGTTATGCATCACGAGCATGGCGCCTTCGATGAATTGAAGCAGCTCCTCGGCGCGGTCGCCGAAGCGCGGCTTGTCCAACAGGAACTCCGTGGAAAGGCCGTGCACCTCGAAAGCCTGGTGCGGCACGTCGCGCTCGGGGTTCAGGTAGCAGTGCCAGGTGCGGCCCGTGGCGATGCTGTTGACCAGCTCGACGCAGCCGATCTCGACAATGCGGTGACCGTCGAAGGGATCGAGCCCCGTCGTCTCCGTATCGAGAATGATCTCGCGCAAAAGGCGACTCCCACTTGTCATTGCCCGGCTTGACCGGGCAATCCAGTAGCCAAGGCATTGGCCGACTTCGGACGACGGTGGTTACTGGATCACCCGCCTTCGCGGGTGATGACGGCCTTCTTGGCCCTAGTTCGGCCGCCAGTGGCGCAACCGCTCCATGACCTCGCCGTCACGAGTTTGCAACGATTCGATCAGGCGATCGAGTTGCTCATACATGTTTTCCAACGAGGTTCCGCTGTCGACCACGTAGTCGGCGGCGGCGCGCCGTTCCGCGTCGGAATGCTGCCGCGCGCGCAAGGCCTCGAACTTTTCCTCCGTCATGCCGGGACGCGCCAGCACGCGCTCGCGCTGCACTATCTCAGACGCGCTGAGCGCAATGGTGACGTCGGTACGGCTCTCGGCGCCGGTCTCGAACAGAAGCGGGATCTCCAGCACCGCGAGCTTGGCGCCCTGCGCTTCTTGTTCGCGCAGGAAATCGATCTCGGCCTTGACCACCATGGGATGCACGATGGCCTCGAGCGCGCGCAGGCGCTCCGGGGCGCCCGCCACCTCTTTGGCGAGCAGCGTGCGGTCCACCCGGCCCTCGCGCACGACCCCGGGAAAAGCCGCCGCGATCGCCGGCACCGCCGCGCCTTCATAGAGCTGATGCACGTAAGCGTCGGCGTCGAACACGGCGATGCCGCGGGCCCGGAAATGCGCGGCCGCCGAGCTCTTGCCCATGCCCATGCCGCCGGTGAGCCCGATGACCAGCATCAGCCTCCCTCCAAACTTGCCACCACATGGGCTCTGAGCGCGGGCGTCACTTCAGGCCGCACGCCGAACCAGCGCTCGAAGCCCGGCACCGCCTGATGCAGCAACATGCCGAGCCCATCGACGGTTGCGTTACCGCGCTTCGCCGCCGCCACGAGAAGCGGCGTGAGAAGCGGGTTGTAGACGATGTCGGCGACGGCCGCGTCCCGAGGCAGAGCGGCAAGGTCGATGTCGAGGGGCGCCTGGCCGGTCATGCCGAGGCTCGTCGTGTTGACGAGGAGCCCGCAAGTCGCCAAGGCCTCATTCCGCTTCTCCCAGCCGATGACCTCGACCCGCGGCCCAAAGACGTGGGCCAGTTCTTCCGCCCGTTTCTGCGTGCGGTTGGCGAGGAAGATCTTGGCGTCGGTCGCCTCGATGAGGCCGTAGAGGATGGCGCGGGCCGCACCGCCGGCGCCGAGCACCATCGCCGCCCCGAGCCCCTCGTTCCATTGCGGCGACTCGGTATCGAGATTGGTCATGAAGCCGTATGCGTCGGTGTTGCTTGCGTGCAAGCTCCCGTCCGCGTCGAGCCACAACGTGTTCGCCGCGCCGATGGCGATGGCCGCCTCGTCGGCGGTGCGCGCCAAGCGCAGCGCGGCCTCCTTATGCGGCAAGGTCACATTGGCCCCCACATAGCCGTGTTCCGCCAGCGCGTTCACGAACGCGGCAAAGTCCTCAGGCCGCACCGCCTCCTTCTCGTAGGCGCCGTCGATCCCGTATTGCTCGAGCCAATAGCGGTGGATGAGGGGCGAGCGCGAATGCTCCACCGGCCAGCCGATGACGCAGGCGCGGATCATCTCAACCCTCGATCACGCCCTCGCGCCGAAGCGTATCGAGGAGCGGCAGAAGCGGCAGGCCGAGGATGGAGAAGAAATCGCCTTCGATGTTTTCGAAGAGCTGAATCCCGATGGATTCGATCTGATAGGCGCCGACGGAGGCGAGCACGGCGTCGCCCGCAGCGGCGAGGTAATGGCCGATGAATTCCGGCGTGAGCTTCCGCATCGTGAGCGTGGTCACGTCCGTCTGCGCCCACTTGGTCTCGCCGCCGGTGGCGACGGCAACGGAGGTGTGGAGCTGATGCGTCTTGCCGTTGAGGTCGAGCAGCTGCTTGCGCGCGGCCGCCATGTCGGCGGGCTTCGAGACGATCTGGTTCTCGAAAGCGAGCACCTGATCGGCGCCGATGACGTAGGCGCCCTGGGCAAGCTCGCTCACCGCTTCCGCCTTGGCCCGGGCCAGCACCTCGGCCACGTCGTGGGGATCGAGCGCCCGCTCACCGCTCACCGCTTGGCGCATCGCGGCCTCGTCGAGGCCCGGCGCCTCGCAGATGAAGGCAAGCCCCGCCGATTCCAAGAGCCGCGCCCGCGTCTTGCTGGTCGATGCGAGGATCAGCGGCGGGCGGCCCGATTGCAGAAACCCCGTCATGCTTCGAGCGCCGGTGCTTCGCGGTCGTGATAGAGGCGGATGATGGCGGCGGCCGTCTCCTCGATGGACCGGCGGGTCACGTCGATGATCGGCCAGCCATGGCGCGCGCAGAGCTGCCGCGTCTGGGCGATCTCCGCGGCGATCGCATCCCGGTCCACATATTCCTCTAAATGCCCATGGGCCTGCTCGATGACGCGGTTCTGGCGCACTTGGGCGATGCGCTCAGGGCTCGCCACCAGCGCCACCACGAAGGCCTTGGTCTTTTGCTCGAGCTGCGGCGGCAGCGCCATGCCGGGCACGAGGGGCACGTTGGCGGTCTTGAAGCCGCGATTGGCGAGATAGATGGATGTCGGCGTTTTCGACGTCCGGCTGATGCCGAGCAGAATGATGTCCGCGTCGTTGAGATTGTCCGGCAGATGGCCGTCGTCATGGACCATGGAGAAGTTCATGGCTTCGATGCGGCGGAAATAGTCCGCATCGAGCACGTGCTGGCCGCCGACAGTCGGCGTCGACGCCATGCCGAGATAGGATTCGAACACCTGCAGCACGTGCTTCAGTGGCGCGACGCACGGCACGTTGAGCTGCTTGCAGGACTGCTCCAGGGCATCGGCAAGCTCGCGATTGAACAACGTGTAGAGCACGATCCCCGGCGCAGCCTCCACGTCCTTCAACACACGGTCGAGCTCGCGGCGGCTACGCACCAGAGGATGCAAATGCTCGATGGCGCGCACTTGCGCGTACTGCACGCGCACGGCCTTAGCGAGCGTGACGAGCGTCTCGCCGGTCGCGTCGGAGACCATGTGCAGGTGAAACGTGCGCTGTTGGAAATCCATGTACGACCTTTGGATAACCGGCTGGGGTTAACGGGGCAACATCGCCGCCGTTTGATCCGTCCCCGCTGACCCGAAACTTGCCCGCCGAGTTCTTCACAGATTCGCCTGTGTCGAAAACATGACGGCTTTTCCAGTGACGGCCACAATACCCTTTTTGATCCCCAGCTCTAAAGGGGAGATGCCCACAAGCCATCCCAGCAACATCCAGCCCTACCTGCGGCATGGAAAGCCATATGGCCTCGCAACTTAGCAAGCTTCTTAAGGCAATCGAGCCACAGCGGCGGCGCTTTATCGTCAAACTGTCAGATAGGTGCCCAAGCGCCCTGTCGACAGACTGGTGATGAGTGTGAATGTCCGCTATCCACGGGCCAATAAAAACAACAGAAACCCTTTTAGAGATTCTCTCTATTAGTGTTTTAGAGAGGCCTATGTCCGCGACCCCTTCCTCACAGAGCGCGCTGCTGCGAGCCCTCGACGGCCAAGCCGGCGTGCCACCACCTATGTGGCTGATGCGTCAGGCCGGACGCTATCTGCCCGAGTACCGGGAGGTACGGGCGAAGGTGCCGTCTTTCCTCGACCTCTGCCTAACGCCCGAGCTCGCGGCCGAAGTGACGCTCCAGCCTTTGCGGCGCTTTCCCTTCGATGCGGCAATCGTCTTCTCGGACATCCTCATCGTGCCTTATGCGCTCGGTCAGAAGGTCCAATTCGTGGAAGGGGAAGGCCCAAAGCTTGAGCCGGTGCGTGACGCGGCCGCCATCGCCAAGCTGGACGAGACGGGAGCGAGGGAACGCCTGGCTCCGGTCTACGAGACCGTGGCGCGGGTGGTCGCCGAGCTGCCGAAAGACGTGCCGCTGATCGGGTTCTGCGGGGCGCCATGGACCGTGGCGACCTATATGGTCGAAGGGAGCGGCAGCAAGGACCAGGCTGGGGCCCGGGCGCTGGCCTATCGCGAGCCCGAGACCTTCCAGCGTCTGATCGATATCCTTGTGGAGGCCTCCGCGCGCTATCTGCTAGATCAGGTGAAGGCCGGCTGCCGCGTGCTCCAGATTTTCGATAGCTGGGCCGGGAGCCTGCCTGAGGACGGTTTTGCCCGCTGGTGTATCGCTCCCACCAAGGCCATCGTCGACCGGGTGAAGGCGCAAAGCCCGGACGTGCCGATCATTGGGTTTCCACGGGGCGGCAGGGCCGCTGGCCGAGCGCTACGCTGCAAGAAGCTGGCGTGGACGCCATTGGCTGCGACACGAGCCTCCCCGTGGCGTGGATCCGCGAGCGGCTGCAAAGCCGCCTCCCCGTGCAAGGCAATCTCGATCCTGTGCTCCTTGCCGTGGGCGGGCCTGCGCTCGAGACCCGCGTCAAAACGATCCTGGAGACCCTTGGCCAAGGCCCTTTCATCTTCAACCTCGGCCATGGCATCCTGCCGGAGACGCCCATCGAAAACGTCGAGCGGCTGGTCAGCCTGGTAAAGGCCGGCGCCGCTTGACCCCACCCCTGGCATTTCCATGTTTCTTGCCTATATCAAGGCCTTCCACATCATCGCCGTGATCGCCTGGATGGCGGGGCTGCTCTATCTGCCGCGCCTGTTCGTCTATCACGCGATGAGCAAGACGGGCTCCGAGCAATCCGAGACCTTCAAGGTGATGGAGCGGCGGCTGCTGCGCTACATCACCACGCCGGCCATGGTGGCAACGTGGATCTTTGGCCTCATTCTGGCGTTTTCGCCTCTGATCGACTGGTCGAAGGACGGCTGGTTCCACGCCAAATTGCTGCTGGTCGTCGTGCTGTCAGGCTTCAGTGGCCTGCTCGCCAAGTGGACCAAGGACTTCGCGGCGGATCGAAACACGCGGAGCCCGCGTTTCTACCGCATCGTTAACGAGGTCCCCACCGTCCTGATGATCTTGATCGTCATTCTGGTGGTTGTCCGCCCGTTCTAGAGAGGAGTTCAAATCTCTTTCCGCATCCCGCTGAGGGTCTGCTATAAGACGAGTCGCATCCATTCCGGGGCGCTGTCGCGATCCGGCCTTTCTCCCAAAAAAGATCGGGTCACTCGGACTGGAGCAGGCGTTGCACGCCGCCGTCCCGCCAAGGCATACCCCACCCCCTTCGACGATATCGCGCACGCCGCGCGAGATTCGAAAATTCTCAGATTCACCCTTTTCCGTTTGGAGTAGCAGCGCATGCAGGAAATGAAGCTGCAAGATTTGAAGACCAAGTCGCCGACGGAGCTCTTGAGCTTCGCCGAGGAGGTCGAAGTCGAGAACGCGAGCGCCATGCGCAAGCAGGAGCTCATGTTCGCGATTCTGAAACAACTCGCCGCCCGCGAGGTGGACATCACCGGCACGGGCGTGGTCGAGGTGCTGCAAGACGGCTTCGGCTTCTTGCGGTCGCCCGACTCGAACTATCTCGCTGGCCCTGACGACATCTACGTCTCGCCGTCGCAGATCCGCCGATTCGGTCTGCGCACTGGCGACACCGTCGAAGGCCAGATCCGCAGCCCCAAAGAGGGCGAGCGGTACTTCGCGCTTCTCAAGGTCAACACCATCAATTTCGAGGACCCCGAGAAGCAGCGCCACAAGATCCATTTCGACAATCTCACGCCGCTCTATCCCGATGAGTGGCTCGAGATGGAGACCGACGACCCGACCAAGAAGAACCATACGGGCCGCGTCATCGACATCGTCGCGCCCATCGGCAAGGGCCAGCGCGGCCTCATCGTGGCGCAGCCGCGCACCGGTAAGACCGTCATCCTCCAGAACATCGCCCACGCCGTCACCGCCAACCATCCGGAGTGCTATCTGATCGTGCTCCTGATCGACGAGCGGCCCGAGGAGGTGACCGACATGCAGCGCTCGGTGAACGGCGAGGTCGTGTCCTCGACCTTCGACGAGCCCGCCGTCGCGTCACGTGCAGGTCGCCGAGATGGTCATCGAGAAGGCGAAGCGCCTGGTCGAGCATGGCCGCGACGTGGTCATCCTGCTCGATTCGATCACGCGCCTCGGCCGCGCCTACAACACCGTGGTGCCGTCGTCCGGCAAGGTGCTGACCGGTGGCGTGGACGCCAACGCGCTGCAACGCCCGAAGCGTTTCTTCGGCGCCGCCCGCAACATCGAGGAAGGCGGCTCGCTCACCATCATCGCCACGGCGCTCATCGACACGGGCAGCCGCATGGACGAGGTGATCTTCGAGGAGTTCAAGGGCACCGGTAACGCGGAGATCGTGCTCGACCGCAAGGTTGCCGACAAGCGCGTGTTCCCGGCCATCGACATCGCGCGCTCCGGCACGCGTAAAGAGGAGCTTCTGGTTCCCGGCGATCAGCTCAAGAAGATGTACGTGCTCCGCCGCATCCTGAACCCCATGGGCACCATGGATGCCATCGAGTTCCTGATCGACAAGCTGAAGCAGACCAAGAACAACGCCGAGTTCTTCGACTCGATGAACACGTAGGCCGGCGCGCGCCCTCGCCTGCGCGAGCTGACTACCTGGCCTGTTGGCTGGCCTGCGAGACCGCGCCGTCCTCTGACATCTTCGGGCAGAACCCGTCCGGATCGAACGGCGCCCTGAGCTGCGTGGCGTAGTCTTGCGGGTAATGCGGACAATCCTGGATGCCGATATCGCCGACGCGCGGCTTGCGCTCGTGCGGAGCCAGGTACGTGCCGAGCAGCCGGTCCCATACGGTGAAGAACAGGCCGAAATTCACATCGCCTTCGCCCGCCCAGTTCACGTGATGCAGCCTGTGCGCCGCACCGATGGCGAGGACCGACTGGAACGGCCCGAGCGCGTAGTCGACGTTCGAGTGCTGCACGATGAGCTGTATGGCGATGGCCACGCCGAGCAGCACGACCACATCGACCGGCAGCCCGATCAGGATGAGCGGCAGCGTGCCGGAGACGATGTCGAGCGCTTGATGCAGCGGATGGCGGATGAATCCGTTGAAGCCGTAAAGGCGATGCACCCCGTGATGCACCGCGTGCAGCCGCCACATCCAGTCCACGCGATGGCTGAAATAATGCACGATGCGTCATGGTGCAATCGACGAAGACCACGGCGAGCAGGAACTGCACGGCGATCGGGAGCGTGCTTGGCCAGAGGCTCCATTCCGGCAGAAGCATCGCGCTGATGATGAGGAACAGAAGAAGCGTGAAGAGATTGGCGATCTCGTAGACGATGCCGTGGGCGAGATCCTTGGCCGCATCGCCATGGGCGTCGTTCCACGCATCCTCGTAAGGCAGCACGCGTTCCATGGCGAACGACAAGCCGATGGCCGCGAGGATCACGAGACCGATCCACACATAGCGGGAGCCGGAGGCGACGAGAGTAGATCGCGAGCGCGTTGAACCCGACCATCATGGTCGGCACGTAGAGATAACGCGCGAAGCTGCGCAGGACGCTCATCGAGACCATCCCTCGAGAGAAACCCGTGACCGGCGGTTCATAGCCGGAGAACGTGCGCGCGCCTGCGGCGGGTTCGCGCGACATCTCGTCCCGGCCAGAACCGTGAAGTCCCTCAAGAGGATGCATCCTAGCGCGATCCGCTACCAGGCAAAATCCGGCGCCGAGAAAACCGCGGAAAACCGCCAAAAAAGGAGGATATGCGTTGGCCGGCAAGCCTGATCGCTCTCAGGTGTCATGCCCGCGAAGGCGGGCATCCAGTAAACTCAGGCGCAGGCGATTGAGGGATAGAGGTCATCCCAGTTGGGGTTGTTCTCTTCGATCAGCCGAACTTTCCATGCGCGATTCCATCGCTTCAGCTGTTTCTCGCGGCGAATTGCGGCACTGACTTCGGCGTAGGGCTCGAAATAGACCAGGCGCGACACGCCGTATTTCGCGGTGAAGCCCTCCATAATTTTCTGTCTGTGCTGGTAGACGCGGCGGACGAGATCGCCGGTCACGCCGACGTAGAGCGTGCCCCCAATTCGACTCTGCAAGGATGTAGACGTGATAGACGCGGTCCTGCATTTGCGGACCTTGGTGGTTACTGGATTGCCCGGTCAAGCCGGGCAATGACGACTAGATTATGGCGCTAAGTCACCGTCACCTGGCGCGCGGTCTTGATGGTCTCGACGAGCTTCTCAGGGTCGGTCACCGGCAGCGAGCATTGCGGCCCGAGGCACACATAGGCCGTCGGCTTGCCGTCGACCGCCGTCTTGCCGTGCGCCGGTGACGACGACGGCAGCGTCTCGTCGTGCCAGATCTCCTGCACCACGACGTTCGGCAACGACACGTCGCGTAGGCTCGCGCGCATCGCGCTCGCGTCGCCGTCCTTCGGCAGAATCAGAACGACGAGCGCCGGCGCCAACGTATCGAGCGCGGCGCCGAGCAATCCGGAATGCGCCACGGGGTTTGCGGCGATGCCGGCGCCGAAGCCGCGCAAGATGTCGTCGGCGCGTTTGGCGTAACGCTCCTCGCCCGTCCACAGCGTGAGTTGAACGAGGTTCGACACCATCACCGCGTTGGCGTTGGGCGCGGCGTCGTCGAGACCGCTCAACGGGCGCACGATGAGATCGTCGGTGTCGTCGGCGGCGAGATAGTAGCCGCCGAGATCGTCGGCCCAGTAATGCTCATCGAGAATGTGCGTCCACGTGCAGGCCTGCTCCACATACTCGGGATTGTTCTCCGCGTTGGCGAGTGCAAGCGCAGCCTTGATCATGTTGGCGTAGTCGCTCGCCGTGGCCGGCGCCTTCGCCTCGCCGGCGCGATAGGCATGGAACAGGCGCCCCTCCGATGTCATCCGTGTAGAGACGAAATCGAACGCCGTCTCGGCGGCGGCGCGCCAGTCGGGTCTATCGAAGGCCGAGGCCGCATTGGCGAGCGCGGCGATCATCAGTCCGTTCCAATCGGCGAGGACCTTGTCGTCGAAGCCGGGACGCACGCGCGCCACTGCGGCGCTCGAAGAGTTTCGCGCGCATCGCAGCGAGCCGCGCTTCGGTGTCGTCGTCGCGCAATTCGATCGCGTTCAGGCGATTGAGAATATTGTGGCCTTCGAAATTGCCGTCCTCGGTGACGTCGTAGACTTGCGCGAACAGCTCTGCATCGTCCGTACCCAGAACATCTATCGAATCTCGGCGAGCGACCACACATAGAACTTGCCCTCCTCGCCTTCCGAGTCCGCATCGAGCGACGCGGCGAAGGCGCCGCCGTCCGTCACCATCTCGCGCAACAGCCAACCGATCGTTTCTTCGATGCGTTGTGCGTAGAGCGGCGTCTTCTCCTCGCGCCATGCCTCGGTCATCATGTCGACGAGCAGCGCGTTGTCGTAGAGCATCTTCTCGAAATGCGGCACGAGCCAGCGCTCGTCCACGCTGTAGCGCGAGAAGCCGCCGCCGAGATGATCGTAGATGCCGCCTTGCGCGATATGGGTGAGCGTGATGTTCACCGCCTCGCGTGGGTTCGTGTTTCCGTAGCGCAAGGCTCGCGCGCCACAAGAAGTCGAAGAACTGCGTTTGCGGAAATTTCGGCGCGCCGCGCATGCCGCCTTGCTCGGGATCGACCGCGGCGAGAAAGCGCCGCGCGAGATTGCTCGAGCGTCATGTCGTTGAGCTGCGCGCCCGCGCCTTGTGCTTGACGACGGCTTGAGCCGCGCGGTGATGGCGTCGGCGTTGTTGCGGACCTTGTCGGGCTCCTCGCGATAAACGCGCGCCACAGTATTCAGTACACTGACGAAAGCGGGACGTCCGTAGCGTTCCTCTTTGGGGAAGTAGGTGCCGCCCCAGAACGGCTCGGCGTCCGGCGTGAGGAACATGGTGAGCGGCCAGCCGCCATGCTCGCCGATCTGATGCAGCGCGTTCATGTAGATCGCGTCCACGTCGGGGCGCTCCTCGCGGTCGACCTTGATGTTGACGAACAGGTCGTTCATCACCGCCGCGGTCGCCTCGTCCTCGAAGCTCTCATGCGCCATGACGTGGCACCAATGGCAGGCGGCGTAGCCGACCGAGAGCAGGATGGGCTTGTCCGCGTCCTTGGCCTCTTTCAGAGCCGCAGGCCCCCAGGGGCGCCAATGGACGGGGTTGTGCTTGTGCTGCAGGAGGTAGGGGCTCGTCTCGGCCCCGAGCTGGTTGCCTGGTTTGTCGTCCATGGTCCTTCCGATCCGGCGCGCCTCGCGCCTAGGATAACCGAATGGAGCGACAAGTGGCTGACGAGCTGAAGGGACCGAACCGCGCACCTGTGGATGCCGACACCATCGTCGCGCCGGCGAGCGGAGCTGGGCCGTCGGCCGTCGCCGTGATCCGCATCTCGGGACCGAAGACCCGCGCCGTGCTCGAGGCGCTGTGCGGCGGCGTGCCGGAGGCGCGCCACGCGTCCTTGCGCGACATCGGCGCACCCGTGATCGACCGCGGCCTGGTGCTGTGGTTTCCGGCACCGCGAAGTTTCACCGGCGAGGACATGGCCGAGCTGCAGGTCCACGGCAGCCGCGCCGTGGTGGCGGCGCTGGTCGAGGCGGTGCTGGCGCTCGACGGCACGCGGCTGGCCGAGCCCGGCGAGTTCGCCCGCCGCGCCTTCGAGAACGGCAAGCTCGATCTGACCGAGGTGGAAGGGCTTGCGGATCTCATCGCCGCCGAGACCGAGGCGCAGCGGCGCCAGGCGCTGGCGCAGTCCGAAGGATCGCTGCGGCGTCTCTATGAAAGCTGGCGCGCCGAGCTCCTCAAGGCGCAAGCCTTGATGGAGGCGGGGCTCGACTTCGCCGACGAGGCCGATGTCGCGGCGGATGTCAGCGCCAAGGCGAACGCCATCGTCGTGCCGCTGCTCGCGGCAATCGATAAGCATCTCGCCGACCGCAGCGGCGAGCGTCTGCGCGACGGACTTCGCATCGTCATCGCCGGCCCGCCCAATGCCGGCAAGTCGTCGCTGATGAATGCGCTCGCCAAGCGCGACGTCGCCATCGTGTCGGAGGAGGCGGGCACCACCCGCGACGTCATCGAGGTCCATCTCGATCTCGGCGGCTTGCCGGTGATCCTGGCGGATACCGCGGGGATACGGGAGGGGACAGGCCAAGTGGAGGCGGAAGGGGTCCGCCGCGCGCTGGCCCGCGCCGAGGATGCCGACCTCGTCGTGTGGGTGATCGATGCCACGGCGCCGCAATGGACGGTTCCGCCCGACAGTCGAACGGTCGGTGCGGGGGTTCGAACCTGTCGAGCGCGACGTTGAACATGCCGGACGCGGCTCGCGACATGTCGTTCCGGTCTTGAACAAGATCGACCGTGCCGCGGCGCCGGCGGGGTTCGACGGCATCGCCATTTCGGCCAAGACGGGCGCGGGGCTCGATGCGCTCGTCGCCCGCCTTCAAGACATCGCCGCGTCGGAGATGGCAGGCGCCGGCCAGGCCGCTGCCATCACCCGCACCCGCCACCGGCAGGAGCTCGTCTCAACGCGGGACGCTTTGCAACGTTTCGTTAACCATGATCTCTCGCCGGAGCTCGAAGCCGAGGAGCTCCGCATCGCCGCCCGCCATTTGGGGCGCCTCACCGGCCTGATCGACGTGGAGGAGGTGCTGGGCGCCATCTTCGCCGAGTTCTGCATCGGCAAGTAGCCGCGCGCCCCAATTTGATTCACGTGAAACAGTGGCGCCTCAGTGCTTTGACGGGGCGCGCCGGACCGACTACTTACCGGCCATGGGCGAGGACCTGACCAAGACCTTCGACGTCATCGTCATCGGCGGCGGCCACGCGGGCTGCGAGGCGGCCGCTGCGTCCGCGCGCATGGGCGCCAAGACCGCGCTTCTCACCCACCGCTTCGCCACCATCGGCGAGATGTCCTGCAACCCCGCCATCGGCGGCCTCGGCAAAGGCCATCTCGTGCGCGAGATCGACGCCCTGGACGGCCTCATGGGCCGCGTGGCCGATCGCTGCCGGCATCCAGTTCCGGGTCCTCAACAAGTCCAAGGGGCCGGCTGTGCAGGGCCCCCGCGCCCAGGCCGACCGCAAGCTCTACCGCGAGGCCATGCAGGCGGCGATTTCGGCCACCCCCAACCTCGAGGTGATCGAGGCCGCGGTCGAGGACCTCACCGTCGACGGCGACCGCGTGACCGGCGTCCTGACGGCTGACGGCCGCCGCTTCGCCGCCGGCGCCGTTGTGCTGACCACGGGCACCTTCCTGCGCGGCCTCATCCATATCGGCGAGACCAAGATCCCGGCGGGCCGCATGGGCGAAGCCCCGGCGCTTGGCCTCTCGAGCGGCTCTACGGCCTGGGGCTGCGCATGGGCCGCCTCAAGACCGGCACCCCGCCCCGCCTCGACGGCAAGACGATCGACTGGGAGCGTCTCCAGGTGCAGCCCGGCGACGATCCGCCCGTGCCCTTCTCGTTCCTGACCGCGGCGATCACCACGCCCCAGGTGCCCTGCCACATCACCCATACGAACGAGGCGACCCACGCCATCATCGCGGGCAACCTCGCCCGCGCGCCCATGTATTCCGGCGCCATCGACAGCGTTGGCCCGCGCTACTGCCCGTCCATCGAGGACAAGGTGGTCCGCTTCAAGGAGCGCGGCAGCCATCAGATCTTCCTGGAGCCGGAAGGCCTCGACGACGACACCGTCTATCCCAACGGCATCTCGACCTCGCTGCCCGAGGACGTGCAGCACGCCTTCCTCAAGACCATCCCGGGGCTGGAGACGGCGCACGTGAAGCGGCCGGGCTACGCCATCGAGTACGACTATGTGGACCCGCGCGAGCTCTCTCCGAGCCTGGAGACCAAGGCCGTCGCGCGACTGTTCCTGGCCGGCCAGATCAACGGCACCACGGGCTACGAGGAGGCGGCGGGCCAGGGGCTCGTGGCCGGCGTCAACGCCGCGCTCGCAGCGTCCGGTGCGAAGGATCGGTTCGGCGTGACGCGTGCGGACGGCTATCTCGGCGTGATGATCGACGATCTCGTCACCCGCGGCGTCACCGAGCCGTACCGCATGTTCACTTCGAGGGCCGAGTATCGGCTGATGCTCAGGGCCGACAATGCCGACCAGCGGCTCACGTCCCTTGGGATCGCTGCTGGTTGCGTGGGCGCGCCGCGACGCGCCGCCTTCGCCGCCAAGGCGAAACAGCTCGAAGCGGGCGAAAGCCTCCTGCGAAGTCTGTCGCTCACGCCGGACGAGGCGGCGAAGCATGGGCTCGCCATCAATCGCGATGGCCGCAAGCGGAGCGCCTTCGATCTCCTGAGCTATCCGGAGATCGATCTCCCGCGCCTTGCCCGGATCTGGCCGGCGATCGGAAACCTCGATCAGGCGATAGCCGCGCAGCTTGCGACGGACGCGCGCTATGCCGTCTACGTCGCCCGCCAGGAGATGGACATTGCCGCCTTCCGCAAGGACGAGGCCGTCACCATTCCTGACGGCTTTGCCTTCGGCGCGCTCCCCGGGCTCTCCAACGAGATCCGCCAGAAGCTCGAGCGCCACAAGCCGGCGAGCCTCGGCCAGGCGGCGCGCCTCGATGGCATGACGCCGGCGGCCCTGATGCTGCTGCTGGCCCATCTCAAGAAGGGCGCAGCGGCGAAAAGCGCATGACTGCGAGTCGTAACGGACTCGCCCTCATCGACGGTCCTGAATCGTTCGCCGAAGCCTTTAAAGTTCCACGTGAAACAATCCTGGGGCTGACGCGCTACGGCGAGCTGCTCGGCCATTGGCAGAAGACCACCAATCTCGTCGGCCCCTCGACCCTCGAGGACCTCTGGTCGCGGCACTTTGCCGACTCGGCCCAACTGCGTAACCTTGCGCCAGACGCGCGACTCTGGCTGGATCTGGGGTCAGGGGCAGGGTTTCCCGGGCTCGTCGTCGCCCTCCTGCAAACAGGAATACCGGACTTCCGCATGCACCTCGTCGAATCCAACCGCAAGAAATGCGCGTTTCTCGCCGAGGTCGTTCGCGCCGTGAAGGCCCCTGTGGACATCCACGCCATGCGTATTGAAGAGCTTGCCGAAAGGGCTCAAAGCCTAAGACCGGACGTGGTCAGCGCCCGCGCGCTTGCGCCGCTCCCGCGTCTTTTTGAGCTCGCTAAGCCGTTCTTCGGGGAAGGAACCAGGGGGCTGTTCCTGAAAGGTCGCGAGGCAGAGGCAGAGATCGAGGCCGCAAGGCCAGGGTGGGACTTCGACGTCCGCCTTCATCCCAGCGTGACTGCCAAAGACTCCCACATCGTCGAGGTCACCGGTCTCCGCGAGAGACCGGCATGAGCCGCCACCGCACACGGGTGCTTGCGCTTGCCAACCAGAAGGGCGGCGTCGGCAAGACCACCACCGCCATCAATCTCGGTACGGCGCTGGCCGCCGTCGGCGAGCGGGTGCTGATCATCGACCTCGACCCCCAAGGCAACGCCTCGACAGGGCTCGGCATCGAGCACCGCGAGCGCTCGACCTTCGATGTCTTGACGGGACAGGCCACCATCATGGAGGCGAAGGTCGCCACCCACGTGCCGCGGCTCTCCATCGTACCCGCCACCATCGACCTCATGTCCTTCGAGCGCGAGGCGGCGAACGCCAGCGGCAAGCATTACCGCTTGCGGGACTGCCTCGCCGCACTGACGGCGAGCGAGGACCCGGAGACGGCGACCACTTACGTTCTCATCGACTGCCCGCCGTCGCTCAATCTCCTCACGATCAATGCGCTTGCCGCCGCCGACGCCGTGCTCGTGCCGCTGCAATGCGAGTTCTTCGCCCTGGAAGGCCTCGCCCAGCTCCTGAGCACGGTCGAGGAGATCAGGGTGCGCCTCAACCCGAAGCTCCAGATCCACGGGGTCGTGCTCACCATGTACGACCAGCGCACCAGCCTCTCCGACCAGGTGGTGGAGGACGTGCGGGCGGTGCTGGGCGAGAAGGTCTACACGACGGTCATTCCGCGCAATGTGCGCGTCGCGGAGTCGCCGTCTCACGGCAAGCCGGTGCTGCTCTACGATTACAAATGCACCGGCAGCCAAGCCTATATCCAGCTCGCCTCCGAGGTTATCGAGCGCGAGCGGCGGATCCGGGCGGCGTAAGGGAGGATCGGCCGTTCGCGGCCCAAGCTTGGAGATAAGAGATGGCGGTCAGCGCACAGAAGAAACGGTTGGGGCGGAGCTTGGCGTCGCTCATCGGCGAAGGCGCCGATGAGGTCGCAGGCCTTGCCGAGGACCAGCGTACGGTCCCGCTGTCATCCCTCAAGGCGAGCCGGTTCAACCCGCGGCGCGACTTCTCCGAAGCCCAGCTCGATGAGCTTGCCGCGTCGATCCGCGAGCGTGGCCTTGTGCAGCCGCTCGTGGTGCGGCCCCTCGGCGGTGGCGACCGCTACGAGATCGTCGCCGGCGA
>CAVSFJ010000014.1:0-45102 GCA_963727165.1 uncultured Alphaproteobacteria bacterium | reverse complement strand
GCAGCCTCGCGCGCGATTTCGGCGAGGTGGAGCAGCTTCAAGTGTCGCTGAAGGGTCCCGGGAATTTCGTCAGCGCCGCCGATCATCGCGCCGAGGAGATCGTCTTCGCCGAACTCTCCCGGGCGCGTCCCGGCTACGGCTTCCTCATGGAGGAGCGCGGCGAGGTCAAAGGCGCCGACCCCACCCATCGTTGGATCGTCGATCCCCTCGACGGCACCACCAACTTCCTGCACGGCATCCCCGTCTTCGCCATCTCCATCGCGCTCGAGCGCGACGGCGAGCTCGTCGCCGGGCTCGTCTATAACCCGGCGAACCATGAGACCTTCACGGCGGAGAAGGGCAAGGGCGCCTTCCTCAACGACAAGCGCATCAGGGTCGCCGCCCGCGCCGAGCTTGCGGCAGCGGTGATCGCGACCGGCATTCCCCATTCGGGCTTCCCGAACCACGAGCGGTTCCTCAAAGAGCTGCGCGCGGTCATGGGGGTATCGGCCGGCGTCCGGCGCATGGGAGCGGCCGCGCTCGATCTCGCCTGGACGGCTGCAGGGCGCTTCGACGGCTTCTGGGAGCATGGTCTTCACGCCTGGGATGTCGCCGCCGGCATCGTCATCTTGCGCGAGGCAGGCGCTTATGTGTCCGACAGCGCGGGCAAGGACCGCATGCTGGAAGACGGCAGCATCGTTGCCGGCAACGAGACCATTCACGCCAAGCTCTTGAAACTTTTGAAGGCTGCGGGCGCAGGCAGCGCCGCGACAGGCCCGGCGACGAAAGCGGCAGCAGCCAAATAGACCGCTTGCAGGGGCAAGCCTCCACTGAAGACTGCAACGGGCAATCATGACAGCATCCGCCCTGAGGTTGCCGTTTTGCCCGTCAAACTATTCCGCTAATCTCACGCACGAGCCCGCATCACTCGGCAACGGCACGACATGGCACCAAAGCAGTACAAGACGAAGCTTACGCGCCCCCAGGTCTTTCTCTGGCGCATGTCTCTCTTCCTGATCCTCGCGGCTCTGCTCGCCATCATCCTCGACGGCCAGACCGCGCAGCTTCGGCACAGTTTCATGGCCAATCCCGGCCTGAACGGGCTCATCATCGGCGTGCTGCTGGTCGGCATCGTCTATGCCTTCCGCCAAGTCTTGCGACTCTACCCGGAGATCCAGTGGGTCAACAATTTCCGCATCTCCGATCCGGGCCTCGCCGTCGAAAAGCAACCCGTGCTGCTCTTGCCCATGGCCACCATGCTGCGCGACCGCACCGGGCATCTGTCGCTCGCGACCGGCTCCACGCGCACCCTGCTGGACTCCGTCGCCTCGCGCCTCGATGAGCAGCGCGAGACCACGCGCTATCTCGTCGGGCTCCTCGTGTTTCTCGGTCTGCTCGGCACGTTCTGGGGCTTGCTGCAAACCGTGAGCTCCGTCGGCGCCACGATCGGCGCGCTCGATACGTCCGGCAGCGAAAACGTCATGATCTTCGATCAGCTGAAAGAAGGGCTCGAGGGTCCGCTGGGCGGCATGGGCATCGCCTTCTCCAGCTCGCTGTTCGGCCTCTCGGGCTCGCTGATCCTCGGCTTCCTGGACCTGCAGGCGGGTCACGCCCAAAGCCGCTTCTACAACGAGCTCGAAGATTGGCTCTCCAACATCACCGAGCTGCAATCGGCTGACGAGGGTGCCAAGGACGTGTCGCCGCAACTACGCTTCGCGCTTATCGACATGCAGCGCTCCCTGTCCGACCTCAACGAGAAGGTCGAGATGCGCATTTTGAACGACAACACGGGCGACGCGGTGAAGGACCTCGCCCAAGGCGTCGACAAGCTCATCCGCCAAATGCGCGCGGAGCAGAAGGTCGTGCGCGAATGGGCCGACGAGCAGGCCCAGCAGCAGCATGAGCTGGCCACCGTGCTCCGCCAGATCACCGGCAAAACCAAAGTGCCGGCGAGCGAGGGGAGCTAGCCATGGCCCTCGCCCGCGGGCGGCGCCGTCAATACGCCCCCAATTACTGGCCGGGCTTCGTGGACATGCTGTCCACATTGCTGCTGGTGGTGATCTTCCTCATGTCTCTGTTCATGATCACCAACTACATCATCACCCAGGCGGCGAGCGGCAAGGACACCATGCTGTCGCGCCTCAACCGCCAGCTCTCCGAGCTGACCGAGCTTCTGGCGCTCGAGCGCTCCAAGAAGGCGAACGCCGAGGACGAACTCTCGGCGCTCCAGGCCACGCTCGCGGGCAAGGAAAAGGAAAACCAGCGGCTCACCGGTCTTCTCGGCACCGCGGGCGGCGCGACAGAGAGCGCGGAAGCGCGCGCCTCGGCGCTCGGCACCAGGCTCGACGAGCAGAAGAAGATCACCAATGACGCGCTGGCCAAGGTCGAGCTTCTGAACCAGCAGCTCGCCGCGCTGCGGCTTCAGCTCGCCTCGCTGAACGAGGCGCTGGAAGCCTCGGAGGCGAAGGACAAGGAAAGCCAGCAGAAGATCTCTGATCTCGGCCAGCGCCTGAACGTGGCCCTCGCCAAGAAGGTCCAGGAACTCGCCCGCTACCGCTCTGATTTCTTTGGTAAATTAAGGGAGGCCCTCGGCGGGCGTGAGGATTTCCGGATCGTCGGCGACCGCTTCGTATTCCCCTCCGACGTGCTGTTCGACCCCGGCTCGGCGGAGTTGAAGCCCAATGCCCTGCCCCAGCTCGACAAGCTCGCCGCGGCGCTCAAGGACGTCCAAGGCAAGATCCCACCCGACATTCCCTGGGTGATGCGCGTCGACGGTCACACCGACATCAGGCCGATCTCGACGGCCGAGTTCCCGTCGAACTGGGAGCTGTCGAGCGCCCGCGCCATCTCCGTGGTGCGCTATCTCATGAGCCAAGGCATCGCGCCTGAGCATCTCGTGGCGGCAGGCTTCGGCGAGTTCCAGCCCATCGATACCGGCACCAGCGAGGCGGCGCTCGCCAAGAATCGCCGCATCGAGCTCAAGCTGACCGAGCGCTAGGCTACTCCGCGGCGTCAGGCGCGAACTGAAGCTCGGCGAGCCGCGCATAGACGCCGCCTTTGCGGATCAGCGCCTGATGCGTCCCCTCTTCGACCAGGTGCCCGTGATCGAACACCAGGATGCGGTCGGCGCCGACCACGGTCGAAAGCCGATGTGCGATGACGAGCGTCGTGCGCCCCTCCATCACCTTGTCGAGCGCCTTCTGCACCAAGGTCTCGCTCGTGGCGTCGAGCGCGCTCGTCGCCTCGTCGAGCAGGAGGATCGGCGCATTGCGCAACACGGCGCGCGCAATGGCGATGCGCTGACGCTGTCCGGCCGAGAGCAGAACGCCGCCCTCGCCCAGCATGGTGTCGTAGCCTTGCGGCAAGTCTGCGATGAACTCATGCGCGAACGCCGCCTTCGCCGCGTCCTCGATCTCGCGCCGGCTGGCGCCGTCCGCCCCATAGGCGATATTGGCGGCGACGGTGTCGGCGAACAGCGCTGTCTCTTGCGGCACCACGGCGAAGCGCGACCGAAGCGCATTGAGGTCCGCTTCGTTGACCGCGACGCCGTCCACCTCGACCCGCCCGGCCACGGCATCGTAGAATCTGAGCAGAAGCGCGAAGACCGTGGTCTTGCCGGCGCCCGAGGGGCCGACCAGCGCCACGCGCTCGCCAGGCTTCACGGCAAAGCTCACATCGTCGAGCGCGCTCGTCTCGCGCCGCGAAGGATAGGTGAAGGAGACGTCGCGGAAGGCGATCTCGCCGCGCGGCGGTTCGGGCAGCGCCTTCGGGTTCGCAGGCGATTTGATCTCGGACTGCACCCCGAGCAACTCGCCGAGCCGCTCCGCCGCGCCCGCGGCTTGCGCCACCTCGCCCCACACTTCGCTGAGGCTGCCGACCGACGCGGCGGCGAACACCGCATAGAGCACGAACTGGCCGAGCGTTCCGCCGGTCATGGCGCCGGACAGCACGTCCTGGGCGCCGTACCACAGCACGCCGACGACACTTGCGAAGACGAGGAAGATGGCGATCGCCGTCAACCCGGCCCGCGCCTTCGACCGCGCATTGGCGGCATCGAACGACCGGTCCACCGCCTCTCTGAATCGCGCCGCCGCCATGTCTTCATTGGTGAAGGCTTGCAGCACCCTCACTTGGCCGAGGCTCTCGCTCGCATAGGCCGAGGCTTGCGCCAGCGTATCTTGCGCACGCCGTGACAGCGTCCTGACCGAGCGGCCATAGGCCACCAGCGGCAGCACGATGATCGGAATAGCAATGAGCACGGCGAGCGACAGCTTGGGGCTCGTCACCACCATCATGACCACGGCGCCGACGACGAGCAGCGTGTTGCGGATGGCTTGCGAGATCGCCGTGCTGGCGGCGGCTTTGACCTGCGTCGTATCGGCGGTCAGCCGCGACATCACCTCGCCGGAATGGGACACCTCGTAGAAGGCGGGGCTCAAGCCCGTGAGATGGCGGAACACGTCGCTCCGGACGTCGGCAACCACGCGCTCGCCGAGCCAGTTCACGCAATAGAAGCGGACGGCGCTCGACACCGCGAGCACGAGGCCGACCACGATCAGCGTGGCGAAATACGTGTCGATCAGGTCCGGATCGATCCCGGAGAAGCCGAGATCGATCATGCGCCGCATGGCAAGCGGCACAGCCAGCGTGGCGCCCGCCGCGACGACCAGCGCCACGAACGCGGTCACGAGCATCCCTTTGTGGCGGAGAAGATAAGGCTTGAACGCCACCAGCGGGCGAAGCGAGACCCGCTTGCGCTTCTCCTCCGAGGATTCCTCCAAGGCAGAGTCCTGCCGCTCCTGGCTATCGGACTTCGGGGTTACGACTTCCACAAGAAATGCCCAGCTAGAACTTTCAGTGGGCCGACTTTAAGGTCCCGAGCCGCTCGCGGAAAGGGTCTGGGCCGCGCCTTTCCGGCGCAGGCTTGTGCGGCCCCGCAAGTTCCAGTATAGGCTCCGCTCAACGAAAACCCCGCGGATTTGCAAGGCAAACGCCATGAAGAAGGACATTCACCCGGACTACCACCAGATCAAGGTGGTGATGACCGACGGAACCGAGTTCGTCACCTATTCGACCTACGGGGCCGAGGGCGACACGCTGAAGCTCGACATCGACTCCAAGACCCACCCGGCGTGGACCGGCGGCGGGCAGCATCTGATCGACCGCGGCGGTCGTCTGAGCCGCTTCAAGAAGAAGTACGAAGGCTTCCTGAAATAGCCGGCCTATTCGGCCTCAGGGCCGAACGCTTCCCGTAACCGTGACAGGTGCGAGCTCAGCGGGTGATTGACTTCGCCCGCCGGCGCCGGCTGGTTGCAATCGAGCATCTGATCGAGGCGGACCACCCGCTCCTGAAGCTTGATGCTCTGCGCGATGAGGTCGCGCAGGCGCTCCGGCAGCGCGCTCAGATCGCGGCTCGGCTGGTCGGTCCCCGTCACCGGCAGCTTGATCTTGCGCTGCTCCTCGACCGCCTGCTCGGGGGTCAACTCCCCTTCGCTCACAGCACGGCGGATCAAGAGCCACGAGGCAAGCTGCATTAACCGTGTGGTGAGCCGCATGCTCTCCGTCGCGTAAGCCAGCGAATGGGGCGGGCGGAGCTTGCGGGCCTCTTTACGCCCGTCGCCGTCGAGATAGGCGGCAGCCGCCTCGACCAGCGCCATGCCCTCGCGGAACACGGTCTTGAACTGGTCCGAGCGCGCGAATTTCGCGCCGAACGAGACGGTCACGCCGTCATAATCGTCGTTCTTTGATTTCCCCGCCATCGCCCCACTCCGTCACCCCTGAGCCGGCGGCATACTATGCCATAGGAAGGCGCTGTCGTCGCCTTCTGGTAACCAAGGTTAAAGCCGAAAATTCAGGCAAAAAAAGAGCCGCCAAGTGGCGGCTCAGGAAGTTAACAGGGAGGCGTCAAACAGAGTGGAACAGGCCACTCAGATCCAGAGGACTGGATAACGATGAACCTACCCGCGAAGTCCTAATAACGAGTTAATACTAAGGGGCGATTTACCTAAAGGAACGGTGAGCGGAGGTAATCAGCGCTTAAATGCGGCTTCTGCGGCACTTTTCGAGGATTGCTTGGCCGCGAGCGCCTCTTCCACCCGCGCGATCTCCGCTTTGAGCGTGGCAATGAGCGCCTCGAGCTCGCGGACAGAATGCTTGCTCAGGTCCTGGCCGAGCTCGTGGCCTTTGGGTTTCTTCGGTGTGAGATCGTCCAAATCCATGGCCGCATCCTAGCATCGTGGCAATCCGGCCTTAATCCATTTATCTGTCATTGCCCGGCTTGACCGGGCAATCCAGTAACCACCGCTCTCTCGATCATTGAAGGTTACTGGTTACTGGATGCCCGCCTTCGCGGGCATGACAAAAGAGAATGAGGGACTGATGCTGCCACAGACTATGACTGTCATCGAAGCCCGCGCGGGCGGCGGCCCCGAAGTGCTGGTGCCGGGGGAGCGGCCGGTGCCGCTGCCGGGCCCTGACGAGGTGCTGATCGTCGTCGAGGCCGCCGGCGTGAACCGGCCGGACGTGCTCCAGCGCCAAGGTCTCTATCCACCGCCGAAAGGCGCTTCTGATCTCCTCGGCCTCGAAGTGGCGGGCCCCGTCATCGCCGTCGGCGAGAACGTCACGCGCTTCAACGAGGGCGATTTCGTCTGCGCGCTCGTCAATGGCGGCGGTTACGCGGAGTTCGCCGTGGCGCCCGAGGCCACCACGCTTGCAGCACCCGACGGCTTGAGCGCGGTGGAAGCCGCCGGCCTGCCGGAGACGGTGTTCACCGTGTGGCACAACGTGTTCGAGCGCGGACGCCTTCAGCCAGGCGACTGGCTGCTCGTTCATGGCGGCGCCAGCGGCATCGGCACCACCGCCATCCAGCTCGCCACGGCCTTCGGCGCCAAGGTCATCGTCACGGTCGGCAGCACGGAAAAAGCGAAAGCCTGCGAGGCGCTCGGCGCCGTCCGCGCCATCAATTACCTGGAGGAGGATTTCGTCGAGGTGGTGCGCGAGGTGACCGAGAAGCACGGCGCCGACGTCATCCTCGACATGGTTGGCGGCGATTACATAGAGCGCAACTTGCGGGCCGCGGCGCTCGAAGGCCGCATCGTGCAAATCGCCTTTCTCAAAGGCTCCAAGGTCGAGATCGACCTGATGCGGCTGATGATGCGGCGCCTGACGCTGACCGGCTCGACGCTGCGCGCGCAACCGCCGGAGACCAAAGCGCGCATGGCCGAAGCCATCGAGGAGAAGGTCTGGCCGCTCATCGCCGAGGGCAAGTTCAAGCCGGTCATCGACTCGACCTTCAAGCTGAGCGAGGCAGCCGACGCCCATAGGCGCATCGACGACCCCGCCCATATCGGCAAGATCGTCCTCAAAACCGCCTGAGAAGGGCCTCCGAGAAGCAATTGCTTAAGGGATCATCAGCCCCTATATAGGGCGTAATCCCCTCAATTGGTTCGTTTGGCTCTTTCGCCTGAGGGGGCGAGAGAGACGGCGCTACCCCTTTAAGCAAGGTTCGAGACGATCATGACCCGTACCCCATTGATGCCCAAAGCGACGGCCGTCTGGCTCGTCGACAACACCTCCCTCACCTTCGAGCAGATCGCCGAATTCTGCGGCCTGCACGTGCTCGAGGTGAAGGGCATCGCCGATGGCGACGTGGCCCATGGCATCAAGGGCATGGACCCCATTTCGTCGCGGCCAACTCTCCCGCGAGGAGATCCACATCGCCGAGGAAGATCCCAAGCACCGGTTGGTGCTCCTGGAGCCCAAGGTCGAGGTGCCCGAGGTCAAGACCAAGCGCGGCCCCCGCTATACGCCGGTGTCGCGCCGCCAAGACCGGCCGAACGCGATTCTGTGGCTGTTGCGCAATCACCCGGAGCTCAAGGACAGCCAGATCATGCGGCTGGTCGGCACCACCAAGCCGACGATCATCGCCATCCGCGAGCGGACCCATTGGAACTCCCCGAACCTTCAGGCGCAGGACCCGGTGACGCTCGGCCTGTGCTCGCAGATCGACCTCGACAACGCCGTGAAGCGGGCAGCGGCGCGGCTCGAGCGTGAGCGCAAGAAGGCCGGCGGCGACGCGGCCAAGGCCGGCACGCTGCTGCCCACCGAGGAGACCATTGGCACGAGCGAACCGGCGCCCGAGGCCGAAGTGCCCGTGGAGGCCGAAGAGCCCATGGCGGCAGCGCTCGCCCAAGAGGCCCGCGACGCCATGGCCGCGCCCGAACAGGTGGAGGAGGCGCCCGACGCCGATTCCGTCTTCGCCAAGCTGAAGGACCTCAAGCGCGACGATACGCCCGAGGCGGAGTCCTCCCCCGGGGACACGCCCTCGGAGTAGCGCGGGGGCCGATCGCGTAAATTCGACAAAGGCTTATGAGAAGCGTCCCGCGCGGGCCCGCATGCCTACCGAGCGCGGGCAGCATGAGCAGTCTTTGACCTCAATCAAGGTTGCATAAGGCCTCGTGCGCAAGCTTTCCCCCGAAATTGCTCAAATCAAGGGGGGAGCTATCATGAGCCAGATCGACATTGCCTATCTCGCATTAGTAGTGATCGCCTTCAGCGCCTTCGCTGTCGCGCTCGCCTATTACGCCCACCGCTAAGCGGGCTTTTGCGCGCGCGCCGCGGACAAATCGGCAAGTCCCGCGGAACAGCAATTGATTAAGGGCTGGCGCCTTGGCTAGGGTGCGCTGTGACGAAACGCGCGCCCGAAGGGCTCAAGGCATAGTTCATGGCCAACCCCTATGAGACTGGCCTCGACAAGAACGCAGCGAACTACCAGCCGCTAACGCCGCTCATCTTTCTTGAGCGCGCAGCAAGCGTTCATCCCGACCACGTCGCCATCATCAACGGCAGCGCGCAGATCTCCTACCGCACGTTCTACGCCCGGGCACGCCAGCTCGCCTCGGCGCTTGCCGCCCGCGGCATCGGCAAAGGCGATACCGTCTCGGTGATGCTCGCCAACTCACCGGCCATGCTCGAGGCCCATTACGCCGTGCCCATGACCGGCGCCGTGCTCCATTCCATCAACACGCGCCTCGACGCGAGCGCGATCGCCTTCATGCTCGACCATGCCGAGAGCAAGCTCGTGATCTGCGACACCGAGTTCGCGCCGGTGCTCAAACGGGCGCTTGCCGTTAGTGAGGTCGAACCGATCCTTATCGACTATCGCGACACGCAATACGGCGTCGACGGTGAACGCTTAGGCGATCTCGATTACGAGGCGTTCGTGGCCGGGGGCGATCCCGGCTTCGCCTGGGACATGCCGTCCGACGAATGGAACGCGGTGTCGCTCAACTATACCAGCGGCACGACAGGCAACCCGAAAGGCGTGGTCTACCACCACCGTGGCGCGGCGATGATGTGCTACGCCAACACCATCGCCACCGGCATGGGCCAGCATCCGGTCTATCTGTGGACTCTGCCGATGTTCCATTGCAACGGCTGGTGCTTTCCCTGGTCGTTGTCGCTCGTCGCCGGCACCCATGTGTGCCTGCGCGCGGTGCGCGCCAAGCCCATGTACGACGCCATCGCCGACCACCGCGTCACGCATCTCTCCGGCGCCCCGTTCGTCATGGCCGCACTGCTCAATGCGGCGCCAGAGGAAAAGCGCACCTTCGAGCAGCGGGTCGCCTTCAACCACGCGGCGGCCCCGCCGCCCGCTGCCGTGCTGGCCAGGATGGACGCGGAGGGCTTCGAGCTGACCCATCTCTACGGGCTGACCGAGACCTACGGCCCGGCGACGCTGAACGAGTGGCACGCCGCCTGGGACGAGCTCCCGCCCGAGGAGCGCCTCGCCAAGCGCATCCGCCAAGGCGTGCGCTATCACGCGCTTGAGGACCTCACCGTCATGGACCCGGAAACCATGGAGAAGACGCCCGCCGACGGCGAGACCATCGGCGAGGTGATGTTCCGCGGCAATATCGTCATGAAGGGCTATCTCAAGAACGCAAAAGCCACGGACGACGCGTTTGCCGGCGGTTGGTTCCATTCCGGCGATCTCGGCGTCATGCACCCTGACGGCTATATCCAGCTCAAAGACCGCTCCAAGGACATCATCATCTCAGGCGGCGAGAACATCTCCTCGATCGAGGTTGAGGACGTGCTGTACAAGCACCCGGACGTGCTGAGCGCCGCCGTGGTGGCCAAGCCCGACCCGAAATGGGGCGAGACGCCGTGCGCCTTCGTCGAGCTGCGCAACGGTGCGACGCTTTCCGAAGCGGACGTCATCGGCTGGTGCCGCGATCACCTCGCCCACTTCAAATGTCCGCGCCACGTGGTGTTCGTCGACCTGCCCAAGACCTCCACCGGCAAGATCCAAAAATTCAAGCTGCGCGAATTGGCGAAGGGCGTTTAGGGCCTTCTACCCTTTCTTGCCGCCATGGCCGTGTCCATGACCGTGGCCATGTCCGTGGCCGTGGCCGTGCTTGCCGCCGTGATGCGCATGTTTGTGGCCATGCCCGTGCCTGCCGTGCTTACCGTGGCCATGGCCGTGATGGTGTCCGTGCTTGTGGCCACCATGGTGGTAGTACCTGCCGCCATAATGATGGTGGTGGTGGTGATAGGTCGGCCCCCACCCGAAGGAGATCCCGGGGCCGTAATAGTAGCCATACGGGACACAGCGGCCGTGATAGAGAAACCATCCAGGGCCGCAATACCAGTCGGCCTTAGCGGAAGGTGCGGTGCTGGCCATCACGCCGAGAGCAGCGAGCAGCGGAATGGCAAAGAGGAATAAGCGTCGCACGAATGAGTCCTTCTCTCGGTTGACGCGCTCAGCGCCTTAAGGGTTGAGCGCGGGCAATGCCCCGCCAACAAGACAACTCTAAAACCGGCTATGCTAAGAATGGGTTCCCGCCGATCACGAACCCATGAGCGGGCCGCGAACACGACAGGCGTCCAAGTCTCCGGAGGATTTCATGCCACTTCTGCGTTTTGATCTGATCGAAGGCCGCAGCGACGAGGAGATGCAAACGCTCCTCGACGCCGCTCACCGCGCCATGCTCGCCGCCTTCAAAGTACCGGAGCGCGACCGCTACCAGATCGTCCACGAGCACCCCGCCTCGCGCATGATCATCGAGGATACGGGGCTCGGCATCCCGCGCACGAACAAGGTGGTGTTCCTGCAAGTCACCTCGCGCCCACGCAAGAAGAAGCAGAAGCAAGCCTTCTACAAGCTCCTCTGCGAGGAACTCGAGCGCTCCTGCGGCATCGCGCCGTCGGACGTGGTGGTATCCATCGTCGAGAATTCGGACGAGGATTGGTCTTTCGGGCTCGGCCGCGGCCAGTTCCTCACCGGCGAGCTCTAAGCTCTAGATCGGCAGCCGGATCTAGCGGTGACCGCCGCCGTGGTGGCGGAAGAACCGGCCGTTCGGACCGTAGTGATAGAGATAGCTCGGCGCGCCGTACCAGCTGCGTCCGTACGGAATGCATTTGCCCTTGTAGTAGTACCACGCATTGGGGCAGGTCTTTCCGACCGGCTGCGGCGTGGCCTTCTGCTTCTTGACGCGTTTGGCCGCATCGGCGCTTGGGGCGCCGGCGAGGGCCACCGCGAGCCCGGCGATGACGGCAAGAACGATCGGTCGCATCACGCCTCCTCCCATTTGCTCGGCAACACAATAGATTGGGTGCACTCCCCGAGCCTGCAAGAAGTCCTGCCCTTGCAATTCCGGCCCGTCCCGAATCGGCTTAATCTGAGCGCAGCTGAAAGGGGGACGGGATCATTCCGCTCGAGGAGCTCTTCAACGTCGTCGCCAGCTATGTCGCCCTCGTCATCGAGGTGGGCGCCGTCGTCGTCGTGATCATCGGCGGCGTTCAGGCGCTTTGGGGTGTCCTCGCTGCCGTCTTCACCGGGACCGCCGACGAGTTCCGCGGCCGCGAAATTTGGCTGAAGTTCGCCACCTGGATTCTGCTGGCCCTCGAATTCGCGCTGGCCGCCGACATTCTGCGCACGGCCGTCGCGCCCACTTGGCAAGACATCTGGAAATTGGCTGTGATCGCCACGATCCGCACCATGCTGAACTATTTCCTGGCCAAGGACATTGCCGCCTTCGAAGCCCAGACGCCGCAAGCCGAGACCTGACCCCTGAGTCTTTAGCTCCGGGAAAGGTTTTGCGTTCAGCATCGGCGCCGGGAAATCGGGGTCCAATGAGGCATTTCGGCCAATTTTCATCACATGGCCGCCACGATCTTGCGAAGAGTCGGTTTCACGAGTCCGCGATCGGGGATTTTGGATTGCGCGCAAATATCAAGAGACTTCTCTTCGGCGTCGTCCTTAGCGCCGCATTGACCGGCCCGGCGATGGCCGAGGAGCAGCTGGTGATGCCCTTCGCCTGTCGGGTCGAAGGCGGGAAGGTCTTGCTCGCGCCAAGTGCGCCGCAGACCTACCAAATCTACGGGCACCGGCAGCGGAAGCGGCTGACCACCTGCTCCCCCTTCGACCCGAGGCGCTGCCAAAACTGGTTCATTCATCGCTTCGATCTCGATTGCGGCGGCGTACGAACGAGCTGGCAATCCGTCGTGACCGCCATGACGCCGATGCTTGTGGCTCGCTCAAATGGTGAACCCGCACGCGTCGGCGAAGCGCCGCCTGGGGCAAGGCCCTATCAGGCCCGTAGAGGCCCGGCGATCCGCTTCCCGCCCGGCTACGCGCCCAACCCCATGATGGTCGCCAGCTTCAAGCAGACAAAAGCCGCGCCCGCACAGATTGCCCTTCCGACCCCGAAGCCGGATGTGACGGCGCCGGCTCAGACCGCCGAGATTGAGCCACCCTCCAAGCCGGTCGCGGCGCCGTCCGTGTCGCCCGGCAAAGCGGATGCCGCCGGCAAGACCTCGCCGGACGAGAAAAAGTCAGCGGAGCCCGCCAAGTACCAGGCCCTGCAGATCGAAATAAACTCTGGAAGCGGCGAGGTGACGGGTTCGCTCCCGAAATCCGGTGCCACCTCTGGCTCACTGTGGCGTGACGCGACGATGGTCTTTGCCCTGACGCTTGCCGCCCTTCTCGCTCTCTCCACCACAATTCTTCTGTGGCAGCGCAGGATGCAGACCATGCCCCTTGCGATCGCGCACTTGTGGCATGGGCACGCCACACGAGGCGCGCTCACCCGCACAGCCAATTCGGAGGGCGGGAGAGCCACAGATCACCAGCAAGAAGACAATCCCGGGACCCGTCTGCGTTTATGGGACGAGGACTGGCTACCGGCGACGATGAGCGAAGCGCTCGATGTTCTCGGCGTCGATCCTGAAGCCAGCGGGGACACGATGAAGACCACTGTGACGCGGCTCCGCCGCGCCCTGCACCCCGACCACGCGCTTGATGAAGAGGATCGGCGCTTGCGCGAGCGCCGGCTGAAGCAGATCAACGTGGCCTGGGACATCGTTTCCGGCAAACGGCGCTCGCTCTGGCCCTCGCTCAGGCCGCGGTCGTCTTAGTCCGGCGGCACCCTGACGTCACCCCGCCCCAAAAGCCCCGCATATTTGGCAAAGCAGCGGTTTTTCAGGCTTTTTGGCCGCCCCCTATTTGTTGGACCGCTGTCCCATTATGTGGTTCAGTGGACCCAGCGACTTATGGCGCACTGCAACAATGGCCCAGCGGTTAGGCCTTTCGGGCGCCAACAGGGGGTAAGGACGCGGCCTCCGGACGCGTTCATTTCAAGGCGGCAAGCCAGTATGGCGTAGCTCCCGCGACGATGCGCGGGACGAGGCCTCCTTATGGGATTGAGGGATGACCGAGCGAACACGGACGAATAGCCCGCGATTCCAATTCATCCTGATCAAACCGTCTCACTACGACAGGGACGGCTACGTCGTGCAGTGGATGCGCTCGACCATGCCGTCGAACTCGCTCGCCGCCGTCCACAGCCTGGCGCAAGGCGCCGCAGACAGAAACGTCCTCGGCCCCGATCTACCCGTCGACGTGCTGGCCATTGACGAGACCAATGCACGCGTGAAGACGAAAGAGATCATCCACCGTATCGAGGAGAATGGCGGTCTGGGGATGGTCGGCATCGTCGGCGTGCAGTCGAACGAGTTTCCCCGCGCGGTCGATATCGCGCGACAGTTCCGCGCCGCAGACGTCCAGGTGATGATCGGCGGCTTCCATGTCTCAGGCTGCCTATCGATGCTTCCCGAGGTCCCTGAGGACATCAAGGCAGCACAGGCGCTCGGCATTTCCATCTTCGCCGGCGAAGCCGAGGAGCACATGGACGATGTGATCCGCGACGCCGCGCGCGGCGAGCTGAAGCCGCTCTATAACCATATGAAGCAGCTGCCGTGTCTCGCCAACGTGCCCTCGCCGCCTTTCCTGCCGAAGGATTTTGTCGAGCGCACGGTCGGCAACGTGACCAGCTTCGATGCCGGCCGCGGCTGTCCGTTCCAATGCTCGTTCTGCACCATCATCAACGTGCAAGGGCGCAAGTCACGCTATCGCACGCCGGACAGCGTCGAGTACATTCTGCGCAAGAACTACGCCGAGGGCATCAATCGCTTCTTCATCACCGACGACAATTTCGCCCGCAACAAGGATTGGGAAGCGATCTACGACCGCATCATCAAGCTGCGCGAAGAGGATGGCATGGACATCCGCTTCATGATCCAGGTCGATACGCTGTGCCACCGGATCCCGAACTTCATCGAGAAATCGAAGCGTGCAGGCGTCACCCGCGTGTTCATCGGGCTTGAGAATATCAACCCCGCCAACCTGCTCGCCGCCAAGAAGCGCCAGAACAAGATCACCGAGTACCGCAAGATGCTGCTCGAGTGGAAGCGCTACGGCATCATGACTTTCGCCGGCTACATTCTCGGCTTCCCCAACGACACGCCGGAATCGATCCGCCACGACCTTGAGATCATCAAGCACGAGCTGCCGCTCGATATGCTCGAGTTCTTCATGCTGACGCCGCTGCCGGGCTCCGAGGATCACAAAGTGCTCGCCGAGAAGGGGGTCTGGATGGACCCCGACATGAACAAATACGATCTTGAGCATGTCGTCACCGGCCACCCCAAGATGACGAATGAGGAGTGGCGGGAGGCCTATCTCACGGCCTGGAGCATCTTCTATACCGAGGAGCATCTGGAAACGGTGCTGCGCCGGGCCTATGCCTGCGGCGTCAACATCCGCTCGCTGATGCCGGTGCTGTTCTGGTTCTCCAACGCCGTGCCGGTGGAAGATCTGCATCCCCTGCAATGGGGCATTTTCCGTATCAAGCACCGGCGGGACCGCCGCTCCGGCCTGCCGATCGAAAACCCCCTCGTGTTTTACCGGCGCTACGCTGCCGAAGTCGCACGCAAAGCCATCAAGCTCGCCATCAGCTGGCGCGCGCTCAAGCGCATCGTCAAGAAGATCGAGGCTGACCCGCTCTCCGAGAGCTACACGGACGCCGCGCTGACGGCCGTGGTCGACGAAGACGCCGAGCATATGGAGCTCTACACCCAAAACGAGGCGGCCCGCGTCGCCGTGGAGCGCGAGCTGCGCGTCGCCGGCGCCAAGCCGAAAGGCAACGGTCGGCCCGGCCTGACGGTGAAGACCAACGGCAATGGCAAGAACGGCCACGCGAGCAACGGACATGGCGGTAACGGCCACGACAAAGCGGCCGATCACGCGGAGATCGAAGAGCGCCTCCCGGAGAGTGCCTCGCCGCCGGCGTAACTGCCTGGCGCCATGGCCGCGAGCGAAGGCTTCAAGGACTTCATCACAGATCAGCTGGCCGGCTTCGGGCCAGTCACCACCCGCAACATGTTCGGCGGTGCCGGAATCTATGCCGACGGGGTGATGTTCGCGCTCCTGGCAAACGACGTGCTTTATCTGAAGGCCGACGAGAGTTCGGCTCGCGCCTTCGCGGCCGAAGGCATGAGCCCCTTCACCTATCGCCGGGCTGGCAAGACGCCGGTCGCCATGTCCTATTGGGAGGCGCCACCGCGGCTCTTGGAGGAGCCCGACGAGCTCGTTCAATGGGCGCGCGAGGCCTACCGCATCGCCTGCGCCTCGCGAAAATCACGCCCGCGCTAGTGCGCGCCGCCAAATGCGCGCTGCATGATGGACGCCAAGCTGTCGTCCAGCGCGACACGCACGGGCTGGCGCGGTTCGGGCTTGTCCGCATCTTGGGTCTCGGTGGGCACCGGTCCAAGCGCGTATGGGCGGCGCTGCAACGCAGGGACAGGTTTCGCCGGCGCGGCTGCCGCGACTTTCTGCTCGGCCGCGTGTGATTGGGTCACGGCAGACATTGCGGCCACCACTTGTGGCGCCAACGTCACGCGGCGCGGCCGGTAGCCGTCCGTATAGGAGCTGAGGTCGGTTTTCCGCATCCAACCGAACTGCCCGCTGCCGAGGTCCTGGACGCGCGCGAAATCGCCGTTGAGTGCAATCACCCTGAACGGCTCCCCGACAGGAGAGCCTGCCAATACGTGGCCTGAGCCCGGTATGTCACGAAGGACAGCTGTGTAGCGCGCAACTTGAACCAATTGACCAAGCCGGAAGTGGCCGATCTCCGGCCGCGGCAAGGGCGGAAGCGCTGCCCGCGCGTCACCGGCGGGCGGTTGCTTCGCTTCGATGGTTTCGTTGATGGGAATGATGAGCGAGCCGGATTTCGTCCCAGCCCCAAACGGCTGGACGAACAGAAGCGTGCCCGCGGCGTAGAGGATGGCGCCAAAGAGCCATAAGGACGACAAATTCCTGGCCATACCGATGTCCTCATCGGCGGCCCTCCGTCCATGGTTAAAACTACACCCGCGGCAATTGGTTCCTCAAGGGGATACCGCCCTCCCTTGTCATCCCCGCCTACAGCGGGCTTAACTCCCGAAAGCCTCGCCTGCTGACGATCCCCGCATGACAACACCCCACCCCGTCACCGAGTCCGCCTTCGCCAGCCTGCCCAGCGGGCAAGCGCCTGACGTCGACCATAATCGTGTCTACGAGCAGATCAGCGTGCCTGTGCACACCTATGAGATCGTCAGGACATTGCCGCACGACACGGGCGACTACACCGAGGGCCTCTTCCGTCATAAGGGCTATCTCTACGAGGCGACCGGCGAGTTCGGAAGATCGCGGCTCAAGAAGTCGGACATCGAAACCGGCGAGGTGCTGTGCGAGAGCGACCTCGACGTCCGCTATTTCGGCGAAGGCGCGACGGCCCTCGGCGATCATGTCTACCGGCTGACCTACCTCTCAACCTTCGGCTTTATCTACCGTGACGACACGCTGGAGCTGACAGGCACGTTCCGCTATCCGGGCCAAGGCTGGGGGCTCACCACAGACGGCAAGAGCCTCATCATGTCGAATGGCTCGGCCGCGATCCTGTTTCTCAATCCAAAGACCTTTGCCATCGAGCGCTACATCGTCGTCACCGATTCCTTCAGCGAGGTCGGCTTTCTCAACGAGCTCGAGTACGTCGACGGCGAGATCTACGCCAATGTGTGGAAGACCAACTACATCGTGCGCTTCTCCGCCGAGACGGGCAACGTCACCGGCTGGCTCGACCTCAACGGCCTGGACCCGGACCCTGAGAAGCTCGTCTATCCCTACGTCCTGAACGGTATCGCCCATAACAAGGACGAGGGCACGCTCGTCGTCACCGGCAAAAACTGGCCGAGCCTATGGCACGTCAAGCCTGTACCGGCGAAGCCGGGAGGCTAGACGCGCCGACTGGCTGCGCTGAATGCGGCGCTAATCTGGGGGCGCAAATATGCAATTGTGCACGCAATAGAGCGAGGGAGACCCCAGGATATGACGAACAATACCGGCAAGGGCTCGCCCGTCCGCCGCGTGGCGACGGGACAGGGGCCGGATGGCAAAGCCGTCATCGTGAGCGACGGGACGGTGGCGCCAGTCGAGAGTCCTCTGATGCCCGGCGCCTTCTTCTATAGCTTCTGGGGCGCCGACAGCATGCCGAGCCTCCCCAATGACGGCGCCGAGCCGCCGTACAGCACCTGGTTTCCGCCAGATGGCGGCTACCGCTTCGAGCTCATCACGCTGCCGCCTGACGGAACAGAACCGCCCGCCGGGCTCGACAAGGCCCAAGCGCTGGCCGAGACGGAGAGGCTCCTGCCAGGCCTCATGGACGTCATGGACCCGAAGCATCCGGGCTGGCACGCGACCGACACCGTCGACCTGCTCTATGTCGTCAGCGGGGAGTGCATTCTGAAGCTCGACAGTGGCGAGACGACGCCCCTCAAGGCCGGCGACACGCTCATCCAGACCGGTTCGCGCCACGCCTGGGGGAACCCGGGTGAGGTGCCGTGCGCATTGCTCGTCGTGTCGATCGGGGTGAAACGAAAAGGCTGAGGCGCCGCGCGGCGATCAGTAACCGCCGCCGCCGAACGCGCGGTTCAGCATGTTGGAAAACTCATTGGCGCCGCGGCGAAGCCAGTCACGCGGTCTGCGGGGCGGACCGTCGTAATAGGCTTCGTTCTGCCCGTAGGGGTCACGATTGGCGCGGGCCGGCCCCAACATGCCCGCCTGCATCCATCCCGTCGCGCCGCTCTTGGGGTCGGCCACCTCGACCCAGCCCTCATAGCGCGACACGACTTTGAGATTGCGGCCATAGGGGAAGGCGAACAGCATCGGTGCATCGTCGGACGCGGTGGCACGCATCGCCGCACCGGAAACCATCACCTCGACCCACTCCTCACCGGTCCCCTGATCGGCTTGCTGCGCGCCATAAGGATCGCCTTGACCGTAAGGATCGCCTTGGGCGGGCTGACCGTAAGGATCCCCGGGAGGCGGCCCGTAAGGATCGCGCGGCGGCGGACGCCGCAGCGGGCGGCCGTAAGCGTCGTATTGCGGCTGCGGACCGTAAGCGTTCGGCGGGCCGCGTTCGTCGCCCCACTGCTCGGCGCCGTCCGTACCATATTGCCCGGAACCGGCGCCCTGTTCGCCCGGCAACGGCGGCACGCCGTCATAAGGTGCAGCCTGCCCATTCGGCAGGGCGGCCATGTCCTGCGAAGACTGGCTGTTGCCCGACCCGTCTTGCGCATCCGCGCTCTCATCGGGCAGCGAGGCCATGTCCTGTGAAGCCGTGTCCTCCGTGTCGGAGGAGAGGTCCTGAATGGCGTCGGGGTCGTTGCCGTTGTCCGGCGTCGCGGTGTCTGCCTGCGGCGCGCTCGTCACCGTCTTGAACGGCGGGATCTCCGCCTTCTTTTCGGCAGCGCCGTCGGTGCTGGTCTCGTCATGATGCACATCCGCAATCGCCTGCTCATAGGCGAGCGCGCGCTTGGCCGGCTTGTCCCCTGTCGACTTGGCGATGGGCGCCGGGCTCAAGATCATCCACACCGCGCCCAGGGCGATGGTGCAGACGACCACAAGAGAAAAGATCAGCTTCTTGATCGCAACTCTCCCGATTTTCCTCGCCATTAGGCGGGGAAAAGGCGGCAACAGCGTGTCTTACCCCCGCATTACGGCCTCGTTAAGCTTAATTTCCCGTGAACCACGACGCCCTGCCGCTGGCCGGTCGCAAAAAGCAAAAGTGACACAACGACTAAGTGCGGCGGCTTCTCGGCCTGCGGCATGGCCGCGCGCGAACGCTAGGCAGGGCTTCGCATCGAAGGCTAAGATGCACGCGCCCAAGCATCAAGCGAATCGCGTCCATCCTCCATGCTCTCCTACAAGGAACACGACAACGCCCAGGCGGTCGAGATCAGCCTGAGCGGCCGCGTCTCGACCGAGGAGTTCGACAAGGTCGCGAACCAGCTCGAAGCCTTCATCAAGCGCCACGGCCAAGTGCGCGTGCTCGAGGTGATCGGGGATTTCGAGGGCATGGACGCCGCGGCGCTATGGCATGACGTCAAGTTCAGCCTGCGGCATCTCAAGGATTTCAACCGCATCGCTGTGGTGGCCAATCCCGAGATTCACAATCTGTGGTCGAGCCTGGTCTCGCCCTTCATCGATTGCCAGGTCGAGCATTTCGCCCCCGACGAGATTGCCGAGGCCCGCGACTGGCTGATGTGGCCGGAAGGCGCCGCCGACGCTTGAAGGCGAAGACGCCTACTCCTCAGGAGTCTCTCCGGGCGCGGCCTCCGGCGTTTCGTCCGTTCCGCCCGGCTTTTCTTGGATCGATTGCAGGTAGTCGATGATGGCGTCGACGTCATGGGGACTGAAGACGAAGATCGGCATCTCCGGGTGGCCCGAGACGATGCCCTCGGCGAGCGACTCCGCGAGATCCTCGACGGGGTACTTGCTGGAGAGCGTGCGGAAAGGCGGCGCTTCCGGATTGGGGCTGAACCCCTCAGTCCCCGTGGCATGACAGCGGGAGCAGTCCTTCTTGACGAGCGCCCTCCCCTTGTCGGTCAGGTCCTTCTCGACCGCCATGGCAGGGGACGACAGCCCCACCGCCAACAGCACCATCGACAACATCTTCGCTCGTGCCCAACCGTGCATGGCGCAGCACCCCCTCATACGAATTGAAAGAGCCATGAAATAATGGCCGCGGAGAGGCTTCCAACCTCTCATACGCGGCCATAAACGGCTTCTCTTGCGCCCGGCACGACCAGGCGCCCAAACAATTCCCCTAAGACTCCCGGCCTCTACGAGGCCACGGCGGTTCTAGTGACGCGGCTCGTGCCTGAGCCGTTCCAGTTCATCCTTCAGACGCAGTTTTTGACGCTTCAATTCCGCGATTTTGAGCGTATCGGCCGTTGGCCTTCCTTGCTCTTCTTCGATCTTGCGATCCAAGGCGCGGTGCCTCTCAGACAATTCCACGAGGTGTGCGTCTAGCGCCATATCGAACCTCCAATGTCTATTGTCTCCGAGATTCATTCTGTCAAACCGGTGCCGACTTGTCTAATGCTTGCCGCTTGCCTGCGGCATCGCGCGCAAGTTTCCACCGCCCTGGCGGCCGAGAGGGTCAAACCCTTGCGCCGCCTTCGGTTCATCATGATAATTCACTGTCCCGAGAGGCAGAGGAGCGGGAGCGCCCGATGGATAGCGAGGAAATTCGCGAGCTTCGGGCGATGTTGGCGAGGCTCAAACAGGAACATCGCGACCTGGATGGCGCCATCAACGCGCTGGAGGAATCTGGCCGTGCCGACGCACTTCAGCTCAAGCGCCTCAAGAAGAAGAAGCTTTTCCTAAAGGACGAGATTTCCCGGATCGAGGATCAGCTTCTCCCCGACATCATTGCTTGAGCTGTCGATCGACGGCGGCGAGCACGGCAAGGCCCAGCAAACCCCCGAAGATTTCCAAGCAGAGATAGACGATCAGCAACAGGCTCGGGCGCCCGTCGACCACGAGGCTGATCACCCGGCCGACCGCGAGCGAGAAGGCGAAGAAGATCGCCCAGATGACCGCAATGCGTTGCCAGGCGGGCCGAAACGCAGCGATGGCCCAGAACGCGGCAGCACCGAGATAAAGGCACATCAAAGCGCGGAAGATGTGGGTCAGGTCCGTCCCGGAGACGGTGATGTCCAAGGCCTGCGGTAGCGTCATTGCCGGCGCAACCCCATAGCTGAGGGCGATCGGCACCACCAAGAAAACGAACAACAAGAGATAGAGCCGCATCAACGTGCTGCTCGGTGGGGCGGCGGGCGGACTCTGGGGCATCTGATCTCCCTTCGCGAGAAAGGACTGATGGGCCCAAGGGCACCCGGATTCGGCCCCGGCCGCAAGCGGGATAAGCGCCAGTCTCGCCTTGCCAAGCAAGGCCCCGCCCCTATAATCGCGCGCTTTCCGCGGACGGGCCGTTCGGCCCCAATCTTCCCATGAGCGAAAGCATGAGCGATGCGAATCCAGCCGTCGGCATCATCATGGGAAGCCGCTCGGACTGGCCGACCCTGAAAGCGGCGGCCGACGTGCTCGAAGCGCTGAAAATCCCGTACGAGACGAAGGTCGTCTCCGCCCACCGCACCCCGAAGCGCCTCTATGACTATGCCTCGACCGCCCGCGACCGGGGTCTCAAGGTCATCATCGCCGGCGCTGGCGGTGCGGCGCATCTGCCCGGCATGACGGCCTCTATGACGGAGCTTCCCGTGCTTGGCGTGCCGGTCGAGAGCCGCACTCTGAAAGGGCTCGACAGCCTCTTATCCATCGCCCAGATGCCTGCCGGCGTGCCCGTCGGCACGCTCGCCATCGGCCAAGCCGGCGCCACCAATGCCGGGCTGCTCGCCGCCGGCATCCTCGCGCTCGGCGATGCGGGCCTTGCCGCACGGCTCGCCGCCTGGCGTGCAACGCAAACCGAATCCGTATCCGAGACCGTTGAAGATAATGCCTGAGCTGACCCTGCCCCCTGGCAGCACGATCGGCGTTCTCGGTGGCGGCCAGCTCGGTCGCATGCTCGCCGTCGCGGCAAGCCGGCTTGGCCTGAAGACCCACATCTATAGCGATGAGCCAAACGCCCCCGCCTTCGACGTCGCCGCGCAATCCGCCATCGGCAGCTATGACGACCAGACGTCGCTTGCGGGCTTTGCCGCCAATGTCGATGTGATCACCTGCGAATTCGAGAACGTGCCGGCGACGGCGCTCGAGGTCGCAGGGCGTGCCGCGCCGGTCTTTCCCTCGGCCAAGTCCTTTGCCGTGGCGCAAGACAGGCTTGCCGAGAAGGACTTCGTCAATGCGCTCGGCATCGCCGTAGCGCCTTACGCGGCAGTCGCCAGCTTGGACGAGCTTCGGGCGGGGCTGGCGCGCGTGAAGGCCCCTGCCCTCCTGAAGACACGGCGCTTCGGCTATGACGGCAAAGGCCAAGTCCTGATCCACACCGAAGCCGAAGCCGAAAGCGCCTGGGAGACGATCGGCGGCGTGCCGTCCGTGCTCGAAGGGGTGGTGCGGTTCGAGCGCGAGGTGTCGGTGATCGCCGTGCGCGGACAGGACGGCACGGTGCAATTCTACGACGTCGTGGAGAACGTCCATCAGGGCGGTATCCTCGCCACCAGCCGCGTGCCGGCCCGCATTTCCGAGTCGATCGTGTTCGAGGCCCGCAACATCGCGGGCAAGATCGCCGAGGCGCTCGGTCATGTCGGCGTGATCTGCGTGGAAATGTTCGAACGCGAGAGCGAGACACCCCACCTGATCGTCAACGAGTTCGCGCCGCGTGTGCACAATTCCGGGCACTGGACCATTGACGCCTGCCTGATCAGCCAGTTCGAGAACCATGTGCGGGCGATTTGCGGCTGGCCGCTCGGCGACGTCGCCCGCCACAGCGACGCCGTGATGACCAATCTGATCGGCGCGGACGTGGACGACTGGCCCACACTGGCCGCCGAGCCCGGCATGGCCGTCCATCTCTACGGCAAGGCCGAAGCCCGCCCCGGCCGCAAGATGGGCCATGTGACCCGATTGTTCCCGAAGACCTCGGACTGAGACTTCTCACGCCTGCCCTGGACAATCCGCGGCGGTTTTGCTAGATCAGCCCCGGATGCGGGACCCAGGCCGTTCTGGCCAGGGTCATGTTTGGCCCCCGCTCCAATCCCAAAACCAACGGCCAATCGGAGATCTGAGACGCGTGCAAGTCGTCGTTCGCGATAACAATGTCGATCAGGCCCTTCGGGCGCTGAAGAAGAAAATGCAGCGCGAAGGCATCTTCCGCGAGATGAAGCTCCGTAATTATTACGAGAAGCCCTCCGAGAAGCGTGCCCGCGAGAAGGCCGAGGCCATCCGCCGCGCGCGCAAGCTCGCCCGCAAGAAGGCGCAGCGTGAGTCGGGCACCGGTCCCAAGCCACGCGGCCGCCGCTAGGCGCTGATTTTCCAGATTTAGGGTGCTCTAGCCGGGAACCTCGTTCCCGGCTTTGTTGCGTGTGGCTACCGGTTGGCGGCCGCCGCGGCGACGAACTCCACAGGCCGTCCGGCGCGAGCAACGTCCTTCTCTTCGCCACCTCTCGCCACCACCGGCTCCGGCGCGAGGCTCACCAGGAAGTCGCGCACTCTGCCCCAAGCGCCCTGCTCGAAGAGATCGTTATGACCCGCCCGCGCCACGACGCTGAGCGTCTTCGGCTCGTGGGCCGCATGGAGCAGGCGGCGCGCGTGGTCGAGAGGAATCACGTTGTCCCGGCCGCCATGGATGATGAACAACGGCACGTTGACCTGACCGATGCGATCGATGGTGCGGTACTGGTCGACCATGATGTATTGCAGCGGAAGGAGCGGCCACATCAAACGGCCTACGTCCACGACCGAGGTGAGGGGCGCTTCAAGGACGAGGGCCTGGGCCTCGCGCTGCAGACAAAGCCGCGTGGCAACAGCCGTGCCGAGCGACTCGCCATAAACGACGATGTCGTGGGGCGCGACGCCAAGCCCGCGCAGACAGTCGTAGGCGCTGACGGCGTCGGCGGCGATCCGCTTCTCGGTCGGGCGTCCGCCCGAGCCGCCAAAGCGCCGGTAGTTGAGCATGAACACGCCATAGCCGTCCGCGCCGATCGCCTTAATCTTCCCGGCGCGGTCGGCGGCGTTGCCGCTGTTCCCTGGGAAATAGAGGAGCGTCGGCTTTCCGGGCTGTGCCGGCCGGTACCACGCGATGAGCCGCGTCCCGTCGGCTGCCTTGAACACGATCTCTTCGGTACCGGTGAGACCCGCATCCTTGGGCGCAACCCGCGTGGGATTCGGCATGTACACGAAATAGCGGTGCAGCAAGCGCGCGACGATGCAAAAAAGCGCGAAAATGCCGACGAGCGACAGGAATAGGTTCAGCATGGATTAGGCAACGCCTCTCATGATTTTATCGTTGTCAGCCTGAAACCACTCTACTTCACCGGGATGAATGGCACTTGAACGGCGCCGCAGCTACCACAAGTGGCATTCGGCACCCGCCGTCCAAGCTGAAGCCATGATCTTTCCGGCAGAAAGC
The DNA here is from genome assembly GCA_963727165.1 of uncultured Alphaproteobacteria bacterium. GTDB lineage: Bacteria > Pseudomonadota > Alphaproteobacteria > Rhizobiales > Methyloligellaceae > Methyloceanibacter. Next base: position 20,374 of record CAVSFJ010000014.1, on the reverse strand, counting down.
CCAACCCGATGAACCGCTTATTAAGTGCGGAGGCAGCCGAGCGATTTCAATGCATCGCTCATGCCGAGGGGCATGAGACGGTAGCGGCTCTAGCGGTCGATTTGAGCCGGAGTTAGGCGATTCTCAGCCCGATCTTGACGATTCTTCGTTATCTTTGAGATCGTTAACCAAGCCGCACGTTTGCTGGCGGCTTACAGGGCCTTGGCGATTTCTTCCGTCATCTTCTTGGCGTCGCCGAGCACCATCATGGTGTTGTCCCGATAAAACACCGGATTGTCGATGCCGGCATAGCCAGACGCCAGGGACCGTTTGTTAAACAAGACCGTCCCCGCCTTCCACACTTCGAGCACCGGCATCCCGTAGATCGGCGAAGACGGATCGTCCTCCGCCGACGGGTTCACCACGTCGTTGGCGCCGATCACATAGACCACGTCGGTCTGCGGGAATTCTGAGTTGATATCCTCGAGTTCGAACACCTCGTCATAAGGCACGTTCGCCTCGGCCAGCAGCACGTTCATGTGACCCGGCATGCGGCCGGCCACCGGGTGAATGGCATATTTCACCTCGACGCCCGCGTCTTTCAGTCCGTCGGCCATTTCGCGCAACGCATGCTGCGCCTGCGCCACCGCCATGCCGTAGCCCGGCACGATGATGACCTTGCTGGCGTTCTTCATCAGGAAGGCCGCATCCTCGGCCGAGCCGAGCTTGACCGGCTTCTGCTCGCCACCGCCGGCCGGGCCCGCCACCTCGCCGCCGAAGCCACCGAGGATCACGCTGATGAAGGAGCGGTTCATGCCCTTGCACATGATGTAGGACAGAATCGCGCCCGACGAGCCGACCAGCGCACCGGTGACGATCAGCGCCGTGTTGCCGAGCGTGAAGCCGATGCCGGCGGCCGCCCAGCCCGAGTACGAGTTCAGCATCGAGATGACGACCGGCATGTCGGCGCCACCGATAGGGATGATGATGAGCACCCCGAGGAGAAGCGACAGCCCGGCAATCACCCAGAAATAGACAGGCGTCTGCACCTGGCAGAACATGACGATGCAGACGACGAGCGCGACGGCGAGCGCGATATTGATGAGATGACGCGCGGGCAACATGATCGGCTTGCCCGACATGCGGCCCGAGAGCTTCAAGAACGCGATGATGGAGCCGGTGAAGGTGATGGCGCCGATGGCGACACCGAGCGACATCTCGATCAGGCTCTGGACATGAATATTGCCCGGCACACCGATGCCGAACGCTTCCGGCGCGTAGAACGCCGCGGCCGCCACGAGCACGGCCGCAAGACCCACCAGCGAGTGGAACGCGGCGACGAGCTCGGGCATTGCCGTCATGGCGATGCGCCGCGCGATGAATGCGCCGATACCGCCGCCGACGGCGATGCCACCGACGATCAGCGCCCAAGAGAGCGGCGTCTCGGGGCGCGCCACGGCGAGCGTGGTGCCGACGGCGATGGCCATGCCGACCATGCCCATATAGTTGCCGCGACGCGAGGTCTCGGGCGAGGACAGCCCGCGCAGCGCCAGGATGAACAGGACGCCAGCGACGAGGTAGAGCAGCGAGACGAGACCAGCCGACATCTCAGCGATCCTTGCGCCGGTACATGGCGAGCATGCGTTGGGTGACGAGGAAGCCGCCGAAGATGTTGACGCTCGCCAGGATCAAGGCGGCGAGGCCGAGCAGCTTGGCAACGATATGACCGGACGAGGCGACCGCGTCGGCCGCTTCCACGGAGACGGCGAGCAGTGCGCCGACCACGATCACCGAGGAGATGGCGTTCGTCACCGACATCAGCGGCGTATGCAGCGCCGGCGTCACGCTCCACACCACGTAGTAGCCGACGAACACGGCGAGCACGAAGATCGAGAATTGCGAGATGAAGTCGTGGCCGCCTTCGGGCGCGGCCGCCTCCGCAGCATAGGCGCCGCTGGCCCACACCGCGTCGGCCAGCATGGCCAGCGCGAGGAGGACGAGGCCCGCGTATAGGGTCCGTCTCGTCATGGTGTCTTGCCTCCCTTGGGCTGGCGCTTGACGCCGTTCCGCTTGGCTGGAGCTTTCGCCTTGCCGTTGGCCGCAGACTTCGCCGGCGCGGTCTTGGTCGGCGCCCGCGTGGCCCGGGCCGGCTTGGGATCGGCCTTTGCCGCGCCGCCAGCCTTGGCGCCGAGACGCTCGGCGACCATCGCATTGACGATGGCGCCGTCGCGGGCGATTGCCGTGCCCTTCGCAAGCTCGTCGTCCCAATCGATGGCGAGGGTCTTCTTTTCCTTGTCGATGAAAGGCTCGATGAACGCCTGCAGGTTCCGCGCATAAAGGCTCGACGCGTTGACCGGCACCTGGCCAGGCAGATTGAGCAGGCCGAAAATGCGCACGCCCTTGTGCTCGGCGATCTCGCCGGGCTTGGTGAGCTCGGTATTGCCGCCGCGCTCGGCGGCCAGATCGACGATGACGGAGCCGGGCTTCATGCTCTCGATCATCGCTTTGGAGATGAGCTTCGGCGCAGGCCGTCCGGGGATCAGCGCCGTGGTGATGACAATGTCCTGGTTCTTGACGTGGTCGGCGATGAGTGCCGCCTGCTTCTTCTTGTATTCGTCGGACATCTCCTTGGCGTAGCCGCCCGCCGTCTCCGCCTGTTTGAACTCCTCGTCCTCCACGGCGACGAACTTGGCGCCGAGCGAAGCAACCTGCTCCTTGACGGCAGGGCGCACGTCGGTCGCGGTGACGATGGCGCCGAGCCGCCGCGCGGTGGCAATCGCCTGAAGCCCGGCAACGCCGACACCCATGATGAACACCCGCGCCGCAGGCACGGTGCCCGCCGCCGTCATCATCATCGGCAGCGCCCGCTCGAACGCAGCGGATGCGTCGACCACGGCTTTGTAGCCGGCGAGGTTCGATTGCGACGACAGCACGTCCATGCTCTGCGCGCGGGTGATGCGCGGCATGAGCTCCATGGCGAACAGCGAGACGCCCGTCTTGGCGAGGGCGTCGAGGCCTTCTGCGTCGGAGAAAGGATCGAGCATGCCGATCAGCGCCGCGCCCTTCTTCATGGCCTTGGCGAGCGCAAGCGGGGGACGCCGCACGGTGAACACCACATCGGCATCGGCCACTGCGTCCGCGTCGCTCTTGGCGATTGCAGCGCCCGCGTCCGTGTATTCCTGATCGGAGAAATGGGACCGCAAGCCGGCGCCCGAGCGAACGGTGACCTTGGCCCCGGCCTTGACGAGCTTCTTGACCGTTTCGGGAGTAAGCCCGATCCGCGGCTCGTCCTTGCCTTCGGCGGGCACGCCAATCGCAATCATCGTGGGCTCCGTCAGCCGACGCACTGGCCGCTACGCGGCCAATCGCCTGCGTGGGTTATTGCTTCGCTTTAGGTGAGCTAAGGGGAAGTCTACCGAGAGCGCAAGCGGGCTTACGTCAGGAAGTAGCCCATAGCCGCCACGATCGCCGCCACGATGAGCACCGTCCACAGCGTCAACTTGCAGAACAAGTTGTACGTGCCCAGGTGCTCGGCGTAATCCATGTCTGGATGGCCTTCTTTGGGATTGATATGCATTCCAACTACCCCCCGGTCATTCCTTGTTTGACTGCGACTTCGCGCGCCCCGCGAGATAGCAAAATCCGGGGCATCCCGCAATAATTGCCGCCAGACGGCCCAAAGGGCGCCTTGGCGCCCCTATTTCTCCATGAGCACGATCACGTGCCCGTCGGGGTCGCGGACCGCGGCGGCTTTTCCCCCATTCTTGAGGGTCACGATGCCCGGCGACACGAAAGGCGCGTCCGCCGCCTCGAGCCCCCTCACCAGCGCGAAGAGATCGTCCACCGCGTGGACCTGGCGCGCGGCGGCGACGTCGTTGGCCATCACCGGTTTGGGCGCCGTGCGTCCCTGCGGCATCCGATAGTGCAGAAGCTCCACATGGGGCGTCGGCACCGCGGCCGGCTGTAGCGCCACCACGTCGACCTCGCAGCCTTCGAGCCCGTCGAGCAGGTCCTGCTCCGGGCCCTGGTTGAGCGATCGCCCAGCAATGTGAAAGCCGAGGAGGCCCTCATAGAAGGCGATGCTCCGATCCACATCCATCACGGAGATCGCCGTGTGGTCGTAGCCGCGAATGCCGGGGCTCGTTCCTTGGTGCCAGAGCGGGTCCCCGACGCCGGCGGGGAAGAAGATCAGCTCGAGCGGATGGCCTTCGGGATCGCGAAACTTGAAGGCCGTGACGCCGCCTGTATTCGGCGGCAGAATTACCGGCGCGCCTTTGGTGATGACCTCCGGCGAGGCGCGCATCAGCCTCTCCCACACCGCGGTGATGTCACCGGTGACGAGTGCCACATGCTCGAACCATTGGTCGTTCGAGGCGCGCTCCGCAGGATAAGGCGCACCGGATGGATCGAAGGCCACCAGTTTCAGGATTTTCTGCCCTATCGCGACGTCCACGGCGCGGGCCGTCGTGCCCTCATCAAGCCCGAGCAGACGGTTCCAGGCCGGATCCCCCAATTGCTGTTCGGGCCCGACCTCGAGCCCCAGCGCGTCGCGATAGAAGGCGGCCGTCCCCGCCAGGTCGGCGACTGTGATGCTCACCCTGAGGAGTTGGGTTACCGCCATTTGCTTCCTCCACTGCGTTTAAAAAAAACAATATTTATTATGCAAGTCTAGGCAAAGCTGAAACGAAATATCAAAGAACTTTCAACCCTTGTCCGCTAACAGCAAGTGCTTTGGATAGAGACAATGCTCTCCGAGATCGACCTTGCCGACGCATTTGCCACCGAGGTTGCCGTGATCAAGCCCTCCGGTGCAATTGAGTATACCAACAAGAAGTGGAACGAGACCGCTGGCCATGGCGGTCTCGATTCGGCCAAACCGTGGAACTACTTGGACGAATGCCAGGCGGCGGTTGCGCGCGGTTGCGACGAAGCCTCTGAGGTCGCTGACGGCTTGAGGAAGGTGTTGGATGGAACATCGGACCTATTCGTAACCACTTACTCCTGTCCCTTTGATGGCCGCTACCACTGGTACCAGGTCTTGATCTCCCCGATCTATCGGGGAGATGCGCGCCACGCGATGGCCATGCATGTCGATGTGAGCGCGCTGCAACGCGATCCGCTTACCAAGCTGCCGAACAGGGCGTTCTTTGATGCGCAACTCGATTTCGCAGTCAGCTCGGCCGAGGAACGGCGCACAGCCAGTTGGCCTCTTGCTCATCGACATGAACAACCTCAAGCTGATCAACGATCGGTTTGGCCATGCCATTGGTGACTGCGCCATAAGATCAGTCGCGAAATGCTTGACCAATGTCTTCGAGCAACACGGCATGGTGGCCCGTGTTGGCGGCGACGAGTTCGCCGTCGTGCTTGCGAACTCAGTCGACGACGTCTCGACCCGGCGTTTGCAGCATGAATTCGCGGGATGTCTCGTGGAGCAAAGCTGCGCAGAGGACGACCGAACTCCAAGCATGAGCGCGAGCTTCGGCTTTGCCCGGTGGCCCGAGGACGGCCTGTCGCCAGGAACCCTCTACAAGACGGCCGATCAGCGGATGTACGCAAACAAGCACAAGCGGCGAATTGCCTAGGCGCTCACGACCCCCTACTTGAAGGCGCCGGGCTCGGCGCCGGACCATTTGCTGGGATCGAGCTGCAAAATCATGAGCGAGCAGGGCTCATCGCCCACCGTGCCCGAGCGATGGCCGACCCGGCCGCCCTCGTCCGGCTTGGCGTTCTGATCGCCGCCGAAGGCGAGATCGCCGGGACCCATCTCCACTCGGGTGCCGTCCGTCAACTCTACGAACCAACGCCCCGACAACACCGAGATCCATTGCGGCTTCGGGTTCTCGTGCCAGTCGCCGACCCAGCCGACCGGTAGGATGGCGAACAGAAGACTGTTCTCGCCGGAGAGCAGATGGTCGTTCCACTGGGGCTCGGCCTTGCCCCCCATGCTTTGCATTTCGAACCCGGTCAGCTCACAGCGCGTCTGATGCGTCGCTCCCTCGTCGTCCGTCCATAGATGCCAATAGGGGACCTTCGGGTGCTCCGGGTTCACGCTCACTGGCTCCCGATCATGGCGACGACCGGCTGCGTCAGGGAAGCCGCCTTCTCGATGTCGCCGCCGACCGCCTGGATGAAGCCGGCCGCATACATGACGTAGATCAACCCGCCGACGAGCCCAAAGTTCTTGAAGAAGTCCCAGATATGCGGATAGCCCTCGCTGTCAGGCTTCCAGAAGCGCGGATAGGCCCAGAAATTGTGGTAGACGATCGCCGTGACGGCGCAATAGCCCGCCAGAATGAACGCCGCGATCCCGGCATAGAAGTCGAACACGATCATCGGCGGCGTACAGACCTCCACGATCATGGCGAGGATCAGGAGCACCGCGCCGCCGGGAAGCCAGCTCGACGTCGCCTGCTTTACCGCGTTGTCCCAATTGATGATCTTGTCGAGCGTGCTGAACGGAAAAATCCAGACGATGAAGATCCGCGCCAGCACCGGCAATGCGTCGTTGATCAGCCAATCCATCGTCAGCCCCTCCTCTCGAGAGATTCGCGAGATTTTCGAAATCCTCGGCGAAGTGGGCCTCGATCACAACCCTTGTTAGGCGGATCCCTCCGGTAACGGTACGCCCGCTTTAACAAAAGCATCGTGTTGGCGCCGGGTCACGTCGGCCAGATCGGCGCCTGCGATCGCCTCATTGAACAGCCGGTGATAGTTGAGCTTGGCGTCGAGGCGCAGGAACACGCCGCCGAGCCCGATCGCCGCCCGGTCCATGAAGACGAACTCGCGCGGCACCGTCACCGGCCCCTTCTCGCGCAAGCCCTCATGCACTTTGAACGCCTCTTGACGGCCATAGGCGCCGGGCCGCGTGTGCTCGGCAATGGTGCGCACCCGGTCTTCGAGCATCGGGCCGTAGATGAAATGCGCCCAGATATTGAGAATGTCGATCAGCTCGTTGGAGAGCCCGCTGAAGCCCCACGTCTCATAGGCATGCACGACGAGCGACCGGTCGTTGTGCAACAGCCCGTGATAGAGATCGATCACGCCTTGAATGAACTTCGGGGCGAAGGTGCGCATGCAGCCATAGTCGAGCAGGTTGATGCCCGCCGCCTTGCCGTCCTGATCTTCGAATACGGTGTAATTGCCCAGATGCGGGTCGCCGTGGATCACCCCGTAATGGCTGAACGGGAACCACCACGCGCGGAACATGGCCCGCGCGATTTGATTGCGCTCCTCGAGGGGGCGATCCGTGTAGTCGAGCAGCCGCCGGCCCTCGAGCCAGGTCATGGTCAGCAGCCGCCGCGTCGACAGCTCGGTCAAAACCTCCGGCACGCGGATCATGGGATCGTTCTCGAAGATGATCCCGTAAAGCCGCGTGTGCTTGGCCTCGAGCTCGTAGTCGAGCTCCTCGCGCAAACGCGCCGCGATCTCTTTCAGCATCTCCGATGTCTCGACCGCGGGACGCATGCGCCGATGGATGGAGAACAGGACGCCAAGCTGGACAAGATCGGCTTCGACCGCCGACTGCATGTCCGGATATTGCAGCTTGACCGCCAGCACCCGCCCGTCGTGGGACATGGCGCGATGCACCTGGCCGAGCGACGCGGACGCCGCGGCCTCGTGATCGAAGCTTGCGAACTTCGTCTCCCAATCGGGACCGAGCTCCGCCGCCATGCGCCGGCGCACGAACGCCCTTCCCATAGGCGGAGCGTGGCTTTGCAGCTGACCGAGCTCGGCGGCGTATTCGGCCGGCAGCGCCTCGGGAATGGTGGCGAGAAGCTGCGCCACCTTCATGATCGGGCCTTTGAGCCCGCCAAGGGCGGCGGCAAGCGACGCGGCGTCCTTGTCACCGGGATCGAGGCCGAACAGGCGACGCCCGGCGATGCGCGCGGCGACCCCGCCCACATTGGCGCCGACCCGGCCATAGCGCACGGCGCGGGCGCTGAAGCGATTCTTTTCGCTGTCGGATGGCGGTTCGGTCATGCGGCGACAAAAAGGGTTTCACGCACGGGCAAGTCTTCCCTCATATAGGGGCCCTTCTCGGCCCCCGCCCATCCCTTGCCGCATTTGCAGTCAAAGACCCGCCAATTCCATGTCGAAAGCCCTGAGAGTGATTGTCGCAGCGGGTCTGGTTTTCGGCGCCGGGCTCACCGTGCTCGGCGTGCTCGCCAATTGGTATCCCGCGCTCGATATCGTCAACGACGGCCTGCCCTTCCTTGGCGCCGGCGTGTTGGCGCTCCTCGCGCTCGCCTTCGCCACGCGCGCCCGCGGCCTGATCGGCGCTGCCTCTATCCTGCTCGCTGTCATCCTCGTGCTGCTGATCACGGGACTCTCCGGCCGCGCCCCCGAGGCACCGGCAGATGCCGCACGGTTCTTGCGCGTCGCCACCTTCAATCTCTGGGGCGGGAACGAGCACACAAAGGCCATCACCGACTACGTGGATCGCACCGACGCCGACGTCGTCGTCCTCCAAGAGGTCCGCGATATTCACAAGGAGCTGCTCGCCTTGCTCGGCAAGCATTACCGCTATCGCGTCGGCGACAACGGCCTCGTCATCTTGTCCAAATATCCGATCCTCGCCGACGGCCGCATCGACCGCGCCGGCGAGCCACCATGGATGTCGCTGATCATCCGCTGGGTCAAACTCGACGTGAACGGCAAGGCGGTTGAGCTTGCCGGCGTCCACCTTGCGCGGCCGTTCTACCCGGACCTCCAGCAGGGCGACATCCGGACGCTGACCCAGTTCGTGCTGAGCCAGCCCAGGCCGCTGATCTTGGCCGGCGATTTCAACATGACGCCGTGGACGGTCAAGCTGAAGGGCTTCACTGCAGTCACCGGGCTTCACCGCTTCAATTCGTTCTATCCCACCTGGCCTATGCGCTGGCGGCACACGCGCCTTCTGCCGTTCGTGCCCATCGACAACGTGTTCGCCTCGCGCCATTTCTCCTCGCTCGGCACGACGGTCGGCCCTTATCTCGGCTCCGATCACCGGCCGGTGGTCGCCGACATCGCGCTTATGAAATAGACCCGACGCTCACTCCTTGACGAATTTGTCGAGCGCGTCCCGATAGGAGCGCATGGCACGCCGCGCGACCTCGAGCTCCGCTTCGAGCGCAAGCGTGTCGGGCGATTTCGGCCGCGGGCGCCGCGCCGCCACGAGGAGCAACGCCAACACCGCCATGGGCGTGAGGAAGTCGGTGACAAGGATCGGTCCGGCATTGCCGGGCGTCAGGTTGCCGTAGGCGACGATGTCGTGCACATGCCCGATGCCGGCGCCCACGAGAAAGCACGATGCGGCTGTGGCCACCGCGACGCGGGCATAAAACCCCGTATAGGCGGCGTAGAGGCTCGCCAGCCCCAAGCCCAGATTGGCGTAGCCGACCTCGAACTGAAACGGGCTCGGCTCCCAACCGATCGCCTCTGCCGCCCGCAGCGGAAAGAACACGTGGCCGACAAAGGCCCACAGGCTCGCGCATCCCAAGCGGGAAGATGAACAGGTAGCGCAGCAGCCGGTCGACGACGATAGGCCGGCATGATCGGCCGCGGGCCCCACCATACGGCGATGCCCCAACACACAAGTGCCGCGACCCAGACGAGAATCGGGACCAGCGACACCTGCTCCATGGCCTAGACCTTCGTCTCGTCCATGGCTTCGAGCTCGTCGATCAAGCCTTCGATCACCTTGAGCCCCATGGACCAGAAATGCGGCTCCGAGGCATCAAGCCCGAACGGCGCCAAGAAGCTCCTTGTGGTGCTTGGTGCCGCCGGCCGCGAGCATATCGAGATAGCGCTCGGCGAAACCCTGTCTCCGCCTTCTCGTAGACGGCATAGAGCGAATTCACCAGGCAATCGCCGAACGCATAGGCGTAGACGTAGAACGGCGCGTGGATGAAGTGCGGGATGTAGCACCAGAAGCTCTCATACTCCGGCTTCAGCTCGATCGCGGGGCCCAGGCTCTCGCGTTGCACGTCGAGCCAGATCTCGCCGAGCCGCTCTGAGGTCAGCTCGCCCGCGCGCCGCTCGATATGGACGTTGCGCTCGAACGTGTAGAAGGCGATCTGGCGCACCACGGTGTTGAGCATGTCCTCCACCTTGGCCGCGAGCAGCGCTTTGCGCTCGCGCTTGGTCGGCGCCTGATCGAGCAGCTTGCGAAAGGTCAGCATCTCGCCGAACACGCTCGCCGTCTCCGCCAGCGTCAGCGGCGTCGGCGCCATCAGCGGGCCTTGCACGTTGGCGAGCACCTGGTGCACGCCGTGCCCGAGCTCGTGCGCGAGGGTCATCACGTCCCGCGGCTTACCTTGATAGTTGAGCATGATGTAGGGGTGCGCGCTCGGCACCGTGGGATGGGAGAAAGCGCCTTGCGCCTTCCCTTCCCTCACCGGCGCATCGATCCAGCGCTCGGCGAAGAAGCGCCCGGCGATGTCGGCCATGCGCGGTGAGAAGTCGCCATAGGCTGTGAGCACGGTCTCACGCGCATCGTCCCAGCCGATCACCTGCTTGGGCTCTTCCGGCAACGGCGCGTTGCGGTCCCAGTACATAAGCTTCTTCTTGCCCAGCCACTTCGCCTTCATGGCGTAGTAGCGGTGCGACAGCCGCGGATAGGCGTCGCGCACGGCCGCGACCAGCGCGTCCACCACCTCCCGCTCGACCCGGTTGGCGAGATGGCGGCTATCGGCGACATCCTCGAAGCCACGCCAGCGGTCGGAGATCTCCTTGTCCTTGGCCAGCGTGTTGGTGATCAGGGTGAACAGCCGCACATTGTCCTTGAACACTTTGCCCAAGGCCTCGGCGGCCTCTTTGCGCTTCTTCTCGTTCGGATCGAGGAGCAGGTTGAGGGTGGGTTCGAGACTGAGCTTCTCGCCGTCGATCTTGAAGCGGAGCGACGTCATCGTCTCGTTGAACAGGCGGTCCCAGGCACCTCGCGCGGTCACCGCCTTTTCGTGGAACAGCTGCTCGAGCTTGTCGTCCAGCTGGTACGGCTTCTCTTTGCGCAGATCCTCGAGCCACGGACGGTAGTGGCCGAGCTCCGCGCCCGTCATCGCCTTCTCAAGCGCGGCGTCGTCGAGCCGGTTGAGCTCAAGCGGGAAGAACAGGAGCTTCGACGAGATCGCGGTGATCTTCTCCTGGATGTCGCCGTAGAACTTCTGCCGCTTCGGATCGGCCGTATCCGCGGAATAGAGCAGGCTGGCATAAGAGACGACGCGGCCCAGCACGTCGTTCAGCGCCTCGAACTCGCGCACGGCTTGCGCCAGCGCCGCACCGCCCTCCCCGTCCGCGAGCAGGCCAGCGAGCTTGCCGGCATAGCGCTCATGCATGGCCTCCGCCGCCTGCTCGGCCGTCTCCAGGTCCTTCTTCAGCGCCGGTGATTCGGGAGCGTCGTAGAGGTCGCCGAGGTTCCACTCCGGCAGCGCACCGAGCGTGGGCGCTTCGGCGTGCTTTGCTTTGCTCTTGGCCGCATGGGTCGCGGCATGAACGGGTTTCGGCAGCAGATTATTCAGGGAAGGCAACATCGACTCAAAGATCCTCGCTAGCGGTGGCCAGCGCCTAGTGTGGGAAGGCTCGCGCGCGCCTGCAAGGCCCAAACTGACGCTTATCTGGCCATTTCGAACAACGCGCGGGCAACACCTTCACCAAAATCGAACCGCGATAAAGAAGATGTTTACCTTCCCACTGCACAGTTTTGGCACAGCAGGGGCCCGCTAAGGCCCAAGTATTCGCCTTAAGCGGTGCCTCTGTTTCGTTAGTGTTTGCGTAACTAGTGAGTTTTGCGTCATGCCCAAGCGCGTCCTGGTCGTCGATGACGACCCTGCACAACGTCGAATTCTCGAAGAGACCATCAAGCGGTTCGGCTACAACGTCGAAGCCGCCGACAACGGCGATAGCGCCCTTGCCGCGCTGAAGGCTGATACCTCAGGCGATATCTGCCTCATCCTGCTCGACCTCGTCATGCCCGGCACGGACGGCATGGGGGTGCTGTCGGCCATGCGGTCCTTGCCGCGCAAGCCGCCCGCCATCGTGCAGACCGCAAACGGCAGCATCGATGCCGCCATCTCGGCCATGCGCGCCGGCGCCGTCGACTTCGTGGTGAAGCCGGTCAGCCCCGAGCGGCTCGAGGTCTCCATCAAGAACGCGCTGAAGATCGAGGCGCTGGCCGGCGAGATTACCCGCATGAAGGCCACCGCTAACGGCGATCTCGGCTTCGCCGACCTCATCGCCGGCAGCGAGGCCATGCAGCGGGTCATCGAGCTCGGCAAACGCGCCGCCAATTCCGCCATCCCCGTCCTCATCGAGGGCGAGTCGGGCGTCGGCAAGGAGCTCATCGCCCGCGCCATCCAGGGTGAAAGCACCCGCAAATCAAAGCCATTCGTTACCGTCAACTGCGGCGCGATCCCGGAGAACCTGGTCGAGAGCATCCTCTTCGGTCATGAGAGGGGCTCCTTTACCGGCGCGTCGGAGAAGCGGACGGGCAAGTTCGTCGAGGCCGATGGCGGCACGCTGTTCCTCGACGAGATCGGCGAACTGCCTCTTGATGCCCAGGTGAAGCTGCTGCGCGCCCTGCAAGAGGGCGAGATCGATCCCGTCGGCGCCAAGCAGCCGGTCAAGGTCGACTTCCGGCTGATCTCGGCCACCAACCAGAACCTGATCGCCCTGGTCCAAGACGGCCGCTTCCGCGAGGACCTCTATTACCGACTGAACGTCTTCCCCATTTGGGTGCCGCCTCTGCGCGAGCGGCTCGAGGACGTGCCGGAGCTCGTGCGCCACTTCACGGCCCGCTTCGCCGCCGAAGAGGGCAAGCGCATCGACGGCGTCGACGCCGACGCGGCCGCCATGCTCAAGCGCTATTCCTGGCCCGGCAATATCCGCCAGCTCGAGAACGCCGTGTTCCGCGCCGTCGTGCTGGCCGACACGCCCATGCTGACGGTGAACGAGTTCCCGCAGATCGCTGCCCACGTGGAAGGCTATGCGGTCACCGTGCCGCCGGCCCCAGCACCGAAAGACCTGACGCCACGCATCGAGGGCCCGGTCATGCTCGGCCAGTCCGCCGACGCGCCGGCCACGATTCACGTGCCGAACGGCAACGGGAAGGACTCCGTCGGCATCCCGGCGCTGAGCGACACCGGCGATATCCGCTCACTGGAAGCTGTCGAAGCCGACATGATCCGGCTCGCCTTCGGCCGCTATCGCGGCCGGATGACGGAGATCGCCAAGCGGCTCGGCATCGGCCGGTCGACGCTCTACCGGAAGATGCGCGAGATCGGGCTCGAAGCGAGACCGAACTAGCCGAGGTCACGGGGTGATAACCAAACGAAACGATTGGCATAAATGCCACACTGAGGAGAAAAGCGGGTTCGGGGACCTTTAATTGGCTGCGTAGTATGGCCAGCTAACGGGGAGCCCGGCTAGCGTCCGGGCGCTAGCTGAATCCGGGGATTCAGCCAGAGGGAGCACATCATGAGGCCCATCTACGGTATTGCGTTGACCTTGTTTCTGGCCGCGCCGCTCAGCGCGCCGGCATTTGCTGCCGAGCCCGATGCACCGAGTACGCTGGTCAGCCGGACGGAGGCGGTCCGGATCGCGGTGCAGACGCAACTCTCTGCGAAATTCACCGCCACCACCAAGCACAAGAAGGACGAGAAAGGCGCTCTCGTCGAGTACTACTCCGTCCCCGATCAGAAGCTTCTCTGGGTTGATGAGAACGGCCTGACCGACCGCGGCAAGGCGGTGGTCGCCGAGATCAAAAAGGCCGACGACTACGGGCTCCGTGCGTCCGACTACACGCTGCCGAACCTGTCGAGCTTCGATGCCCACAGCGCGAACGCCACCGACGAGCTCGCCGACGCCGAGATCAAGATCAGCCATGCCGTGCTCGATTACACGTACGATGCCCGCGGCGGCCGGATCAATCCGCAGCGCATCTCTAAGAATCTCGACCCGACGCGCGCCCTTCCCGATCCTCTGGAGGTGATCGAGTCGATCTCCTTCCGCTCTGATCCCGCTGCCTATTTGCGCAGCTTCCAGCCCGACCAGCCTCAGTTCGAGCTGCTACGCAAGAAGCTGATCGAGTTGCGCGGGGGCGGCGCCCAAGAGGCTAAGGAAGAGAAGCCTGAGGTTCAGATACCTGATGGCCCGCTGCTCCGGTTCGGCAGCGAGGATCCCCAAGTCACGCTGCTCAGGACGCGTCTCGAAATCCCCGCGGGGGAGAACCCCAACCTTTACGACGGGGACGTGCTTGAGGCCGTGAAGAAGTTCCAGGCCGAGCACAACACGGTGGCGGACGGCGTCGTCGGCCCCGGCACGCGGCGGCTGCTCAATCAGCCGAACCTGCGCCACATGGGCAGCCCGGCACAGATCAAGGCCATCCTCCTCAACATGGAGCGCTGGCGCTGGCTGCCCCATGACCTCGGCTCGTTCTACGTGATGGTCAACATCCCGGAGTTCATGCTGCGGGTCTACAAGGACGACGAGGTGGTCCACACCACGCGCGTGGTCGTCGGCAAGCCCAGCAAGCAGACCCCGGTCTTCTCCGACGAGATGCAGTCGGTCGTGTTCGGCCCGTACTGGAACGTTCCGAACTCCATCAAGGTCGAGGAGATCAGGCCGTGGGTGCGCCCGGCCGGCGGTTGGTTCGGCGGGGGCGGCTGGAACACCGCAGTGTTCCAGCGCCACGACCTGCGCATCAAATACGACGGCCAGGAAGTCGATCCCGCCTCCATCGATTGGAGCCGGGTCGATATCCGCACCCTCCACCTCTATCAGCCGCCGGGCCCCCGCAACGTGCTTGGCCGCGTCAAGTTCGTGTTCCCCAACAAGCACGATGTCTACATGCACGACACGCCGCAGAAGTTCCTGTTTGCCAAGCAGGTGCGTGCCGAAAGCCATGGTTGCATGCGCGTGCAGAATCCGGATCAGCTGGCCGCGGTCATCATGAGCCACGACCAGAACTGGAGCGAGGCGCGCACCGAGTCCGCTTTCGAGACCGGCTATGACGAGCGGGTCGCGCTCCATCGCAAGATCCCGGTCTACATCTCCTACTTCACCCTGTGGGTGAACAAGGACGGCTCGATCAAGACCTTCCGGGACCTCTACGGCCACGATGCCCGCATGGCCTCAGCGCTGTTCGATCACCGCGCCAATTTTGCCGCCCCGGCCGATGACGAGATCCTGACCCAGTCGATCCCGGCGCAGCGGGCAGGCCTATCGCAGCGCCGTCGGAATGACACCCTCGCCGATGCCCGGCAGGACTCCGTAAACTAGGAAACGGCACCCCGATTCCCCCGCGACCGGCGGGAATCGGGCCCAAGGTCCCGCGCCAGGCTCTCCGCGCCGCTCAGAGCCTATTAACCATGGGCGGAACTGGTTAAGGCGTTTGCCTTGTTTTTCCCGCAATTTACCTAATACTGTTGCTTAACGGCCAGCACGGGAAGGTTGGCCGCCGACGCCGCAGGGCCGAGGGCCTGGCGTCTCGGGGAAAGCCGGTCTTCGAACGCCGGCGAGGGAAGTTTACGGAAAGTCGGGGATGCGCATTCGGGGGAGCAGTGCCTGTCGCGCCGTGCTTAGCGCCGGACTCCTGCTGGTCGTCGCCGGCGTGGGTATCGCCTCCAAAGCAAGCGCCTTGGGCGAGAGCCGGACCCTCTCCCTCTACGAGATCCACACAAAAGAGAGCATCACCGTCACCTACATGCGGGACGGTAAGTACGACCAAGAGGCTCTCAAGAAGCTCAACCATTTCATGCGGGACTGGCGGGCCAACAAAGAGACCCACATGGATCCCAAGGTCATCGACCTTGTCTGGACCCTGCATGAGGAGCTCGGCTCCAAAGAGCCCGTCCACCTGATCTCCGGCTACCGCAGCGTTGCCACCAACGATAAGCTCAGGAGGGCTGGCGGTGGCCAGGCCAAGCATAGCCAGCACTCGCTTGGCAAAGCCTGCGATATCCACTTTCCCGATGTGTCCGTGAAGACGTTGCGCGCCTCCGCCCTCATCCAAGAGGTGGGTGGCGTGGGCTATTATCCCACCTCCGGCGTCCCCTTCGTCCATGTGGACACGGGCCGCGTGCGCATGTGGCCGCGCATGCCGCGGCTCCAACTTGCCGCGCTCTTCCCCAGCGGCCACACCGATTACATTCCGAGCGACGGCAAGCGCATCACGCCGGCGGACTACAAGCTGGCCCAGGCCAAGGGCCTCGTGAACCACACTCTGTTGGCCATGAACACGCCGCGGGCGCCGCTGCCCACGCCGAATCCGCACCACGAAGCGCCTGGGCCTGAAGTGGCACAGCCGATCCTCGCCTCCTACACACCCAATCACGCCGCGCCGATGGCACTTGCGCCCGCCGACGCGAAGGCTGCCGCCCCGCACTTCGCCTATGCCAGCGCCGGTGGCGGTCTCCCGTTTGCGCGGCCTAATCTTCTTCCCGAGCCCCGTCGGCCCGCCGTCCCGTCCTATGAGAGCGCGCAAGTTGTCGGTGCGCCTGAGGTCGACGACGACCATCCTGACGAGCTGAGCTACGTGCCCTTCGACACCGCGAGCCTCATGACCGAGACCTCGGTCGCCTATAGCCGGACGGTCGCGCCCCTGACCCATCCCGAGCAGGACAATATCGACTACCTGCTCGGTGACATGGACCAGCCCACGAACTTCCAGCTGCGTCAGAGCTCGGGCTATCGCGGGCTGGCGAGCGCCCAGCATTTCTCCGGCGAAGCGGTGAGAAGCCTCTATGCTGAGCTGGAAGCGCCCGCGCCGACGCGCCTCGCCGAGAACACCCGCTAGCTCCCTACGCCGCCTCGGACTCCGCCGCATCCATGCCGAGCGCGTGGAGGTAGGTCGTGAGCACCGCCTCTTCCTCGCGCCGCTTGTTCTCGTCCTGCTTGCGCAAGCGGATCACAGCCCGGAGCGCCTTGACGTCGAAACCATTGCCCTTGGCCTCGGCATAGACCTCGCGCAAATCCGCAGCCAGCGCGGCCTTCTCCTCCTCCAGCCGCTCGATGCGGGACACGATGGTACGAAGCTGATCTTTGGCTGATGACTGAAGCGACACGGTGGGACCCTCGGGCGTTTGTGATGATTCGATGAAGGGCGAGCTTGGTCCCGAATCGCCGCTCGCAGCAAGACGGGCGAGGCGCTTATCCCGCTTTTCCAAAGCCGCCTTGCGCAAGCCTGCGCGAGAGCCTCAGGGTCAAAGCATAACTATTTGATTTTAATGATATTTTACAGCGTGCGGACGCGCGTCACGACCGTTCGGTTTGGAACTTCGCCTTCCATTCCTCGTACGGCATGCCGTAGACGATCTCCTTCGCCTCGTCCTTGCCGAGTGGAATGCCGCGCTCGTCGGCGGCCTCGAGATACCACGTCGAGAGGCAGTTGCGGCAGAAGCCGGCGAGCTCCATCAGATCGATGTTCTGCACGTCGGTGCGCTCGCTGCAAATGCTCGATTAGCCGGCGGAAAGCTGCGGCTTCGAGCTCGGTCTTTGTTTTCTCATCCACGTGCGCATCCTTTCGCGGACCCGATATGCGGGCGGGTGTTGGAGCCATGATGCTCGATCTCGTGCAAGCCGGGCGCCGAGCGGAGCACCTCGCCGACGACACGGGCGAGATGGTGCGCCCATTCCCACTGCCCTTCGGCGGCGAAAATCAGATCCTGCCGCACCTCGACCAGGGCGTGTGCGAGGCCGCGCGAGGTCCCGTGGCGGTAGAGCGTATCGCCCTTGAGCTGGCCCGAGTACGGCACGTTGTCTCCCACCTCGGCGCCGGGGATGGCGCGTAGGCCATCGAGCAGCGGCAGCGCGAGACGCGGGTCCTTGTCCCACAGGATTCCCGCCGCCCAAGGCCGGGGCACGCCCTTCCAGGCCTGCGTGAAGCTATGCACCGACAAAATCGCCGGCGGCTTACCGGCGGCGATCCCAGCCTCGATCGCCCGGTCGATGGCCGCGTGATAGGGCTGATAGAAGCGCTCGATACGGTCTTCGGTCTCGGCAGCGCTCAAGCCCACATTGCCTGGCACCACGAGCCCGTCTGAGATCTGCATGATGAGCGTCGGGTCGTCGAGGCCGCGGTTCGGGTCGATCAAGAGGCGGGAAAATCGGCTCAGGACCGCTGGCGCGCCGAGCGACTCGGCGAGCCCCGAAGCCACGCCCTCAGCGCCGAGATCGTAAGCGATATGCCGGTGCAGATCCTCTGGCCTGAGCCCCAGCGTCCCATACGCTTGCGGAATCCTGTTCTCGGCGTGGTCGCAGAGGATCAGGAGCCCGAGGCTCACGTCCCCTTCGATGGTCCGGTATGGCTTTTCGCCCAAATCTTCTTGTACAAGTGTGTCCAGGCTCAACTCCCCGCGAGCGGTCCTCGCACCCTCTTAACTGCCCCGCGCGCCTCGGCGCGACAACAACGAAACGTCAAAAAAAGCCCTGGTTGCGACGCATTTACCCACGATTTTCCGCCGTGTTTTTGCTAGGGCCCATCAGGCCTTATAATCGACTCCGGTCGGTCAGAGAAATGCAACCAATTCGATGCTACCTTTCGGAGTTCTTTAACCGCGATTTTTGGCTTGAGAGACAAATGCTTGTTTCGAACGTGACCCGCAAATCGGCGGAAATCCGCCGCACCGCCCCCCGGCACCGCTGGGGGCTTTGCGCGCTCCTGGCAGCCGGCTTCGTGGGCATGCTCGGGGTCACGCCCGCTCATGCCGACCTCAAGCTGTGCAACACCACGGCAAGCCGCGTCGGCGTCTCGATCGGTTACAAGGACACCGAAGGCTGGGCCAGCGAGGGATGGTGGAACATCGCCTCCCATACCTGCGAGACTCTGCTCAAGGGCGTCTTGATCGGCCGTTACTACTATATCCACGCGGTCGATTACGATCGCGGCGGTGAGTGGGCCGGACCGCTCTATATGTGCACCGACGACAAGTCCTTCACCATCCGCGACACCACGGATTGTGAAAAGCGCGGCCACAAGCGCACGGGATTCTTCGAGGTCGACACCGGCGAGGAGCGGGACTGGACCGTTCGCCTCACCGATCCGGAGGCCGAAGCGAAGTCCCAATGAGGCGAAATCGCCGGGTCAAGATCGTCGCCACGCTCGGTCCTGCCTCCACCAACGAAGAGACGATGCGGCGCCTGTTCGAGGCGGGCGCCGACGTGTTCCGTGTGAATATGAGCCACGCGACGCACGATGGGTTGCGTGAAATCCACGGCATCGTGCGCAAACTCGAATCCGAGTTCTCCCGGCCAATCGGCATCTTGGTCGACTTGCAAGGCCCGAAGCTGCGCGTGGGCAAGATCGAACTCGGGCACCGTGCGCCTGACCGAAGGCGACATCTTGAGCTTTGTCCGCCGCGAGGCGATCGGCGGCCTGGGCCGCGTGCAGCTCCCGCACCCGGAGATCTTCGAGGCTGTGGAGCAAGGTCACACGCTCCTGCTCGATGACGGCAAGCTCAAGCTGCGCGTCGTCGAGGCGAGCGACGTCAGGATCGACGCCGAGGTTCTGACGTCCGGACTGCTCGGCAGCCGCAAGGGCATCAGCCTGCCAGACACCGTGCTTCCCTTCAGCGCGCTGACGGACAAGGACCGTGCGGACATCGAGTCCGCCACATCCTTGGGCGTTTCCTGGATCGCGCTCTCCTTCGTGCAGCGCCCCGAAGACATCGCCGAGGCGCGCAAGCTCTCTCGCGGGCGCTCCTCCATCATGGCCAAGATCGAGAAGCCGTCCGCGGTCAATCATCTCAAGGAGATCATCGAACTCGCCGACGGCATCATGGTGGCGCGCGGCGATCTCGGTGTGGAGATGCCGGTCGAGAAGGTTCCCGGCCTCCAGAAGCAGATCAGCCGCGCGGCGCGCAACGCCGGCAAGCCTGTCGTGGTCGCCACCCAGATGCTGGAATCGATGATCTACGCGCCGGTGCCGACCCGGGCCGAGGTGTCCGACGTTGCCACGGCCGTGTTCGAAGGGGCCGACGCGGTCATGCTGTCGGCGGAATCCGCCGTCGGCAAATATCCCGTGGACGCCGTCGCCACCATGGACCGCGTCGCCGTCGAGGTGGAGCGCGACCCCCTTTACGCGGCCATCATCCACGCCCAGCGCATCGACCCGCAAGCAACCGGCGCCGACGCGATCTCGGCCGCAGCCCGCACCGTGGCCGAGACCCTGAATCTCTCGGCGATCGTCTGCTACACGGCATCGGGCGCAACGTCCTTGCGCGCCGCGCGCGAGCGGCCCCAGCAGCCGATCCTGGCGCTGACGCCGATCCCCGCCACGGGCCGCAAGCTCGCCATCGTGTGGGGTCTGCACTGCGTGCTGACCGACGATCCGCGCAATATCGACGACATGGTGGCGAAGGCCTGCCGCATCGCCTACCAGGAAGGCTTCGCGCTCCCCGGCGAGCAGGTCATCATCTCGGCC